>DASXOW010000028.1:0-92517 GCA_036493955.1 Gaiellaceae bacterium | reverse complement strand
GTGTGGGGGGAGGAGCGCATGGAGGCAAGATCCGACGCGTCTGGGCCGCAGAGCCGTGTCGGAGCAGCCCAACCGGCGCCCGCCTGACCAGGGAGAGCCCCGGGTGCCGCAGCCGGGGCTTTCTCACGTTCCGGGGTCATTTGCGCTGGGGCGGCGGTCGATGACGCCCAGTCGACCACCCGAGCACAGACAACCCCTCCACTTTCCGGCAGAACAAATAAAGGGGAAGGAAAGGGCTAGGCGCTCATCCACTCGCGGCGCGCGTCGCGCACCGCGAGCAGATCGTCGCCCAACAACCCGCCGAGCCGCCCGTCGATCGTCGCGAGCAGCCCGCCGGCGACGAAGATCCACGCCTCCGCGACCGGGTCGCGGTCGGCATGGATGTGCCCGCGGCGCTGGCCGTCTCGGATCACGTCGGCGAAGAAGGCGTGCACCTCGCGGATCTGCTTGCGCACTGCGGTCGCGATCACCTTGTCGTCGGACGCTTCGTTCAGCGCCTGGATCCACAGGTCGATCACGCGGATCTTGCGGCCGCGCACCATGTACGCGTCCGCGATCGCGCCCAGCGACTTCTCAGGGTCGCCGGCGAGCGCCTCCTCGCAGATCGCGCGGAAGCTCCGCCACGCCTCGTCCATGCACGCGAGGTACAGGTCGCGCTTCGAGCCGAAGTGCCGGTACAGGATCGGCTCGGAGATGCCCGCCTCGCGGGCAATCTCGGCTGTCGTCGCCCCGCGATAGCTCGAGCGCGAGAAGACACGGCAGGCGGTGTCGAGCACCGCCTGCCGCCGTTCGTCGGCCGTCAGGCGCTTGGCCGTCTGGGTCACGCCGCCTCGACCGCGGCCGGAGCGTCATGCGCGTGGTGCGGATGCTCGATCTTGCGGACCGCGAACACTGCGACGCCCGCGCCGACGAGGCACAGCAGCGCGCCGACCTTGAGTGCGTCGTGGAAGCCGCTCAGGAAGTCGGAACCTGTCGCGACGATCGCGCCCATCACCGCGATCCCCAGCGACCCTCCCACCTGGCGCGACGAGTTCAGGACGGCCGAGCCGATGCCCGCCTTGTCCACGGCAACGGCACTCATCGCCGCTGCGGTGACCGGCGTCATCGTCATGCCCATCCCGATCCCGCCGATCAGCAGCCCGGGCAGGATCGCCCAGAAGCTCTCGCTCGCACCTAGCTGCGAGTAGTAGAAGAGCATCACCGCGAGCAGCGTCATGCCCAGGCCGACGAGCCAGCGCGAGCCGACCTTGTCGGTCAGGGCACCCGCGCGCGGCGCGATCACGATGATCAGCAGCGTCATGGGTAGGAAGCTCGCGCCCGTCTCGACCGGCGAGTAGTGCAGGACGTTCTGCATGTACAGCGAGACGTAGAAGAACGTCCCGAACATCGCGAGGCCGACGAACAGCATCGAGCCGTTCGCACCCGAGAACGTCCGGTTCCTGAACAGCGACAGGTCGAGCATCGGCGCCCGCTGATGCCGCTCGAGCAGCAGGAACACGGTGAGCGCAACCGCGGCGACCGCGAACGAGCCGAGGATCCGGCCCGAGCCCCAGCCGTACTGGTTCGCCTCGATGAACGCGTACGTCAACGAGAAGAGACCCACCGCCGAGGCCACGAGCCCCGGGAGGTCGAGACGCTGCTCGCTCGAGGTGTCGCGCGACTCGTCGATGAAGAGCGGAATTGCAAGCAGCCCGACGATGCCGACCGGGACGTTGATGAAGAAGATCCAGTTCCAGTTGACGTGCTCGGTCAGCAGGCCGCCGACGAGCGGCCCGATCGCAAGCGCCATCCCCGACACGCCGGCCCAGATGCCGATCGCCTTGCCGCGTTCACGCGGCGGGAACGTCGCGGTGATGATCGACAGCGTCGCGGGATTCATCAGCGCGCCGCCGAGACCCTGCACGACCCGCGCGCCGATCAGGAAGCCGCCGTTCGGGGCAAGCCCGCAGGCGAGGCTCGCGCCGGTGAACACGGCCAGGCCGACCATGAAGATCAGGCGGCGGCCGACGTAGTCGGCGAGCTTGCCGCCGGTCAGCATGAAGGCGGCGAACGTCAGCGCGTAGCCGGCGACCACCCACTCGAGCTCCGACAGCGACATGTGCAGTGACTGCCGCATCGACGGCAGCGCCACGTTCACGACGGTGTTGTCGAGCATGATCATGAACAGCCCCACCGACACGGCGGCGAGCGTCCACCACTTCTTGTTCTCCGGCGTCACGAGACGCGCTCTCATCCGATCACCTTCCCCGTCAAAGTTAGTACGCGCTAAGTTAGCAGATGCTAACCGGGCCTCGCGAGTACGCTTGCCGCGTGGCGGAGGTGGTCTGGCGGCCCGACGAGGCGACGATCGAGCACGCGAACGCGACGCGGCTATTGCGGCGGTCCGGCGCCGCGAGCTGGGCGGAGCTGCAGCGCCGATCGTGGCAAGAGCCGGAGTGGTTCTGGCCGCTCTGCATCGACGACATCGGGCTCGAGTTCTCTGCGCCGTGGGAACGCGTCGTCGACGACTCCCGCGGCCCGCAGTGGGCGACCTGGTTCGTCGGCAGCACCGTGTCGATCGCGCACAACTGCGTGCACCGCTGGGCCGCCCGGCGGCCGGACGCCGTGGCGGTGGTCGGCCTCGGCGAGGACGGCTCGCGGCGGACGACGACGTTCGCCGAGCTCTCGCGTGACGTGACGCGCCTCGCCGAGCTGCTCATCGAGCTCGGCGTCGAGCCGGGCGACCGCGTCGGGATCTTCCTGGCGATGTCGCCGGACGTCGCGATCGCCTCGAACGCGATCGCGCACATCGGTGCGATCCAGGTGCCGATCTTCTCCGGCTTCGCGGCGCCCGCCGTCGCACAGAGGCTCGAAGCCAGCGAGGCGAAGGTCGTGATCACTCAGCACGAGTCGTCGCGCCGCGGCAAGTCGATCCCGATGCTCGCGATCCTCGAGGAGGCGATGAGCATCGCCGGCTCGCAGGCCGAGGTGGTGCTCGCTCCCTACGACCTCGACGCACAGCCCGGCATGCTGCCGGCGCTCGAGGTCGACAGCGAGCATCCATACCTCCTCACCTACACATCCGGCACGACCGGCAAGCCGAAAGGCGTGGTCCACGTGCAGGGCGGCTTCCTCGTCTCGATCGCGCGGGAGGTCGCCTACCAGGCCGACGTGCACGAAGGCGACGTCGTGCACTTCGCCACCGACATGGGCTGGATCATGGGCCCGTGGACCGTCGTTGGCGTGGGCGCACTCGGCGGGACGATCGTCTTCGCAGAGGGCGCGCCCGACTGGCCGACGCCCAACCGCATCTGGGAGACGATCGAGCACGAAGGGGTGACCGCGCTCGGCATCTCGCCGACGCTCACGCGCGCGCTGCTGCCGCACGGCGACCCGACGAGCGATCTCACGTCGCTGCGCACGTTCGTGACGACGGGCGAGCCGTGGAACCCGGATCCGTACGCGTGGCTGTTCGAGAACGTCGGCGGCTCGCGCGTCCCGATCATCAACTGCACCGGCGGCACCGAGGTCGGCGCGTGCTTCCTCTCGCCGACACCGATCGCACCGATCAAGGCGTGCTCCGTCGGCGGGCCGGCGCTCGGGATGGCGATGGACGTCGCCGCCGACGACGGGACGTCGCTCGTCGGCACCGGCGACGTCGGCGAGCTCGTCTGCCGCGCGCCGTTTCCCGGCATGACGCGCGGCTTCTGGCGCGACCCAGACAAGTTCATCGAGACGTACTGGTCACGCTTTCCCGGCGTCTGGGTGCACGGCGATTGGGCATCCGTCGACGAGGACGGCTTCTGGTTCCTGCACGGCCGATCCGACGACACGATGAACATCGCCGGCAAGCGGATCGGCCCCGCCGAGCTCGAGTCCGCCGCCGTCGGCCATCCCGCGGTGCGCGAAGCGGCCGCGATCGGCGTGCCGCACGAGGTGAAGGGCGAGACCGCGTGGATCTTCTGCTGCCTGCTGCCCGGCGCGTCCGTGACCGAGGCCGAGGTCGCCGCGCACGTCGCCGACGAGCTCGGCAAGGCGTTCAAGCCCGACCGCGTGTTCTTCGTCGACGCACTGCCGAAGACGCGGTCGGCGAAGATCGTGCGTCGCGCGGTGAAAGCGACCGCGCTCGGAACCGATCCGGGCGACCTGTCGTCCCTGGAGAACCCCGAATCCCTCGATCAGATCGGAGCAGCAGTTGCCTGACGGAGTGGCAGTCATCACCGGCGGTGGCCGGGGAATCGGCGCGTCGATCGCGCGCTCGCTGGCGGGCGACGGATGGTCGGTCGTCGTCTCCGCACGCTCGCGCGATCAGATCGCCGGCGTCGCCGCGGAGACCGGCGGGCGGGCCGTGACCATGGACGTCGCGTCGCGCGACTCGGTTGCGGAGGCGTTCGCCGAGATCGGCCATGTCGACCTGCTCGTCGCGAACGCGGGCATCGGCGGAGACAGGGACTTCTGGCGCACGTTCGAGGTCAACGTCCTCGGCGTGCACCTCTGCTGCGAAGCGGCGGTCGCGGCAGGCGCGTCGCGCATCGTCATCACCGGTAGCGGCTCGGCGTATCTCCCCGGCGCGTCGAACACGGCCTACAGCGCATCGAAGGCCGCGATCTGCCGCTACGCGGAGACGCTCAACAACGAGCTCGAAATCCCGGTGTTCGTGTTCAGCCCGGGTCTCGTGCAGACGGAGATGACTTCGTCGTTCGCGGACGATCTGCCGTGGACGCCGCCTGAGCTGGCGCCCGAGCTCGTCCGCAAGATCGGAACGGGCCGGTACGACGAGCTCGCCGGCCGCTACATCCACGCCGAGCACGACGACATCGACGAACTGCTCGCACGCGCGGACGAGATCCGCGACCAGGACTTGAACGCGATCCGCCTCCGCCGATGAAGACGGCCGTCTGCTTCGGCGACTCGAACACGTGGGGCTACATCCCGGGCTCCGAAGGCGAGCGTTTTCCACGCGATGTGCGCTGGCCGACCCAGCTCCAACGCCTGCTCGGCGACGAGTGGGACGTGATCTCGGAAGGGCTCAACGGCCGGACGGCGACGATCGAGAGGCCCGACTCCGAGGGGCGCAACGGCCTTCCCTACCTGCTGCCGTGCCTGCACTCGCACGCGCCGGTCGACGTGGTCGTCATCTTCCTCGGCACGAACGACGTCAACTTCGTCGACGACGAACGCGTTGCGCGTTGCGTCGCCCGGCTTGTCGAGATCGTTCGGCGTTGCGACGCGGAGCCGTTCGTGGTCGTGCCGCCGCCGTTCGATGGGCACTCACTCGCTCCGTCATTCACCGAGGAGCTCGACTGTCCACTCATCGACCTCGACGGCGTCACGTCGTACCCGGTCGTGAACGGAGACGTCGAGCATCTCGACGGTGACGGTCATGCGGCGGTGGCGCATGCGGTCGCCGAACAGCTCTCGTGAGCCGCGTCTTCACGACGCACCGGCGGATCAGCCTCTCGGATACCGACGCAACCGGCCGCCTGCGACTCGACGCGATCGCCCGCTACCTGCAGGACGTCGCATCCGAGGACTGGCTCGACGCCGGCTTCGACCATGACTCGCACGTGTGGGTCGTCCGCCGCACGGAGCTGAGCGTGCTCGAGCCCTTTCGCCCGGAAGCTGCGATCGAGCTTCGAACCTGGTGCAGCGGCATCGCCGGCTCGTCGGCCGCGCGCCGCTACTCGATCACGGGCGCGGGCGGCGGGCGAGTCGAGGCGGAAAGCATCTGGATCCACCTCGACCACGGCCTGCGGCCGCTTCGGCACGACTCGCGCTTTCTCGAGACGTACGGCGCGTCGGCGGCCGGCCGGCGTGCACCGACCCGCTTCACGCTGGTTGCGCCGACGACGGTGAATGGCGTTGCATGGTCGTTCCGTTCGACCGACATCGATCGGCTCGGGCACGTCAACAACGCTGCGTACTGGGTGCCGCTCGAGGACCGCTGGGCGTCCCGCCTCGACGGCCGACCTCGGGCGACGCTCGAGTACCGGCAGCCGGTCGACCTCGGCGAGCCGATCGAGCTCGTCGAAGAGGGCGATGCCGTGTGGCTCGTCGCCGGCGGCGAGGTGCGGTCAGCTGCGCGGCTCGATCCAGATGGCGCGCGCGAGCGCGAGCAACTCACCTGACGCCGTGAACAGCGCCGTGACGGCGCCGTGCTTGCGCCCGTCGCTGCCGTGGTGGCGTGCGACGACGACGCACTCCTCGCCGGCGTCGGGAACACGGTCGATCCGCGCCGCCAGGCGGCCAAGCACGACGACGCCACGGCCCGGCACGCCGGTCGCGTAGGCGCCGGGGCAGTCGAGCGCCGCCCAGACGAACTCCGGGCCGACGGTGTCGTCGCTGGGCGTCCATGGCGCGGCGAAGACAGGCCGGCCGGGCACCGGACCTGCATGGATGTGCAGCCCGTCGTCGCCGCGGGCGTGGCCGCACACGAAGCACTGTGGGAACGGCGAGTCGAGATCGGGCGCCGCCGCCGCGATCGCGTCCCCCATTGCGACCGGGTCGGGCGCAGAGATGCCGAGCTCGACTGCACACACGGCGGCGACCACGGCGTCGCCGTCCACGATCCGCTCGCCGTCGAGCTCGAGCGGCGTCTCGAGCGGCGGGGGCAACCGCAGCGTCACCTCGACCACGTCGCCCCCGTGCGCGAGCGCGAACTGCCCCGCCGAGTAGCCGCCGTTTCCCGAGTCGTTCGGGCCGCGAAAACGGCGGTTGATCACGATGGCCATACTGCGGCCATCGTATGCAGGCCCACGCGCTCCGCCTCTGGTTGATCGGCCTCCTCGCCGTCGCGGCGATCGTGAGCATCGTCGCGAACAAGGCGAACTCACCGTGGATCGGCTGGGTGAGCTTCGTGCTGTTCCTCTGCTCGGTCGTCCTGTACTTCCAGTGGCGCCGCACGGCGCGCGAGGAGCGCCGTGCTAGAGTTTTCGACCGAGAGGCGAAAACCGATGAGACTGGCACTCGCTCAGATCAATAGCGTCGTCGGCGACATCGACGGCAACGCCGGACGCGTCGTCGAGTGGCTCGGCCGCGCCCGCGAGGCGAACGCCGATCTCGTCCTGTTCCCGGAGCTCTGCGTCACCGGATACCCCGCCGAGGACCTGCTCCTTCGCCCCGGCTTCGTGCGGGCTGCACGGCATGCCGTCGAGGAGATCGCGAAGGCGACCCACGGCGTGACGGCGCTCGTCGGCGCGCCGCATCTCGACACCGATCTCTTCAATGCCTGCTTCGTGCTCGCGCGCGGCGAGGTTCGCAGCGTCTATCGGAAGCGCTACCTCCCGAACTACGGCGTCTTCGACGAGGACCGCTACTTCGCCCCCGGGAACGACCTGCAGCTCCTGCGGTTCGGAGACGTGATCGTCGGCCCGACGATCTGCGAGGACGTGTGGCAGCCGGGACCGCCGGCGACCGATCTGGCGCTTGCCGGTGCGCAGCTGATCGCGAACATCTCCGCGTCCCCGTTCCACGTCGGCAAGGATCGCGAGCGCGAGGAGATGCTGCGGGTGCGGGCGCGCGACAACTCGTGCTTCTTCGCGCTCTGCAACGCGGTCGGCGGCCAGGACGAGCTGATCTTCGATGGGCACTCCGTCGTGCTCGACGACGAGGGCGAGATCCTGGCGCGCGCCGCAGGCTTCGAGGAGGAGCTGCTGGTCGTCGACGTGGATCCGGTGGCGGCGATCGGCCGTCGGCTGCGCGATGTGCGGCGCCGCTCGCTCGCGCGCGCGCGCGAGCGCGTCGAGGCGACGAGCGTCGAGCTCGCGCCGCCGCGCGCGCAGTCCGAGGCTGCGCACCCGACGCCGGCCGAACAGCTCGGCGACCTCGAGCAGATGCGCCTTGCGCTCGAACTGGGCCTGCGCGACTACGTCGACAAGAACGGTTTCCGCGACGTCGTGATCGCGATCTCCGGCGGGATCGACTCCGCGCTCACCGCCGCCCTGTGCGTCGAAGCGCTCGGCCCCGAGCGCGTGCACGGCGTCTCGATGCCGTCGAGGTTCTCGTCGGAAGGCACGCGTAGCGATGCGCGGCGCCTCGCCGAGGGCCTCGGTATCGAGTTCCGCGAGGTGGCGATCGAGCCGGTCGTCGAGGCGTTCACCGGCGCGCTCGCACCATCGTTCGAGGGACGCGCCGCCGATCTCACCGAGGAGAACCTGCAAGCCCGCGTCCGCGGCACGCTCCTGATGGCGATGTCGAACAAGTTCGGTTGGCTCGTGATCGCGACCGGCAACAAGTCAGAGCTGTCCGTCGGCTACTCGACGCTCTACGGCGACCTCGCCGGCGGGTTCGCGCTGATCAAGGATGTCTACAAGACCGACGTCTTCCGCCTGTCGAAGTGGCTGAACGCGCGCGCGGGTCGCGAGCTGATCCCGGTCTCGATCATCGAGCGCGCACCAAGCGCGGAGCTCCGCGCGGAGCAACTCGACGAGGACTCCCTGCCGCCCTACCCGAAGCTCGACGCAGTGCTGGAGGCGTTCGTCGAGCTCGACCGCTCGCGGGAGGAGCTGTCGCAGGATGGCTTCGACCCGGACGTCGTCGAGCGCGCGCTCGCGATGGTCGACCGCGCCGAGTACAAGCGCCGCCAGGCGCCGCCCGGCGTGAAGCTGCGGCCAAAGGCATTCGGCCGCGACCGGCGCACGCCGATCACGAACCGCTGGCCCGGCTAGTTCCGGCCTCGATGGCCGGAAGTAGCCGCAACCGGGTTGCCGGCGTAGCCGGAACCAGGTTGAGGTCTTTCGGCTCACACGAGCCGCGCGAGCACGACGCCGAGAACCGGCAGCGTCAACGTCAACGAGTAGCTGATCCACCCGACGACGACGAGGGTCGGCCGCGTCGGCTGCTCGCCACCCGCCCGCACTTCGGCTTGCACGCGCGGGCCGTAGACGAAGTTGTGGAGGTACGACGCGACGAGCAGCGCGACGAGGACCGCCGCCTTGGCGGCGAGCACGACCTTGAACGACGTCGTCGATTGCCAGTCGCGCGCAGCGAGCACGACGCCTGTCACCGCCGCGATGAGCAGCGCGCCGTAGCCGATCGGCCGCCAGCGAAGCCCGAGCTCTTTCATCGCACGGCTGCGTGGATCGCCCTCGAGCGTCCGGATCGCGGGGACGCCGACGAAGACGAGCGCCGTCGACCCTCCGAACCAGATGCCGGCGGCGAGCAGGTGGACAGTGACGAAGAGCGCGGTCACTCAGTCAGCCTACGCACCTGCTCCGGGAGGTCGGGCGGCGCGAACTGCTCCGTGGACGTCGCAAGCTCGTCGACGCTCCACCAGCGGAGGTCGGCGACGCCTTCCGGGTCGAGGTCGATGGTCGGAGCCGGCTCGTGGGCGCGCACGCGGACGAGATAGGTCGTGTTGTGCTGGTGGTAGAGCACCTTCGCCCACGGAAACCGGCCCACGTGCTCGTAGAGCACCGGCCCGATGTCGAACTCCTCGAGCCCGATCTCCTCCCGCAACTCGCGCCGTAGCGCTGCCTCATGTGTCTCGCCGGGATCGATGCCGCCCCCCGGTGAGCCCCACCACGTCCGGTCACCGATCGGACGGCGGAACTGCACGAGGAGCACGCGGTCGTCCGCGTCGAGCACGAGCGCACGGACTGCCAGGCGCTCCACGGGCACCAGCCACTCTCGCAATGCTTCGAACCAGCGCAACCGCTCGGCATACGGGACAGCTGCGTTGGCCGGTGACGTCGACGGAAGCACGAAGAGACCTGTGCGGCCGATGACGCGCTCCTGTGGGCCGAGTTCCGGCCGCTCGTTCCAGAGCCCGCGGTACGCCTCCTTCCCCACGAACGCAACCGCGCGCGGCGACACCGCCTCGATGCGCGCCTCGAACTCGACCTGATCGAAGTCGCCGCGGCGCAGATCGCCCGAGCCGGGCGTCGTGCGGTAGGCGGCATTCGTCAGCCCGAAGCCGAGCTCGGGCAGCGCATGCTGCTCCTGCGGGTCGTAGAGACGCGGCGTGAACCCCGCGTCATGGAGGAGGCGCCAGAAGTCGTTTCGCGGATTCGCAAAATGCGCCGCCGCGGCAGCGGACACGCGCCCCGGATTGATCCCGCAGAAGACGCACGCGAGATCGGGGGCGAGAACGTCGGGGACGGAGCTAGGAGGGTTTGCCACGCGGCCGACAGCGTGGCATGCGCTGCGTCCACGTCGCCGTGCAGACCCACGAGCTGGGGAGTGGCGCCACCGGGCGGCGAAGCGTCGTCGCCGGCGGGCGCCGGTGCGAGGTCCAGTTCCGGCAGGCGCGGGTCATGCGGCCTCCATCCCACGCTCGTCGAGACGCTGCTCGAAGAACATGCGCAAGTCCTCACCGCGAACCGTCGTCCGCGGGACCGGCCTCGGGATCAGCCGCACCTGGCTGAACTGCTCGCTCTGCTGCGCGCCGTAGCAGCGCGCGTAGCACTCCGCCTCGGACAATGGCCTGAGCCTCATGGCCCGCACCCTAGGACCCGGACCGGACGGATAGCTTTAGCGCGTGGCCGTGGCCGCAAAGACCTTGGAGTACGCCGTCGAGCTCGACGAAGGCGGCCGCCTGACCGTCCCCGGCGGAGGTCAGTTCGTGACGCCCGAAGGGTGGTCCGCCGACCATCTCCTGCTCGCTGCACTCGTTCGCTGCTCGATCGACAGCTTCGCATACCACGCTCGCCGTGCGGGACACTCCGTCACGGGTACAGGCTCAGCGCACGGCACGATCACGAAGACGGACGACGACGGGCGCTACCGGTTCGTCGCGATCGACGTGCGGCTCGACGTGCAGCTCACGCCGCGCACCAACGATCCGGCACCGCTGATCATGAAGGCCGAGCGCGACTGCTTCGTCGGCGCATCCCTGACCGTCAAGCCGGAGTACGAGTGGCACGTGTCCTGACGACTGTCGAGACGGTGCGTGCGCGATTCAGCGCACTGCAGCGGGACATCGCGTTCTTCGATGCGCCGGGCGGCACACAGGTCCCCGACTCCGTGATCGACGCGATCGCCGGCTACCTGCGCACGGAGAACGCGAACCTGGGCGGGCCGTTCGAGACGTCGCGGCTCTCCGATGCCCTGATCGAACGAGCTCACTCAACCGCGGCGGGCTTCCTCAATGCGACCGTCGACGAGGTCGTGTTCGGGGCCAACATGACGACGCTCAACTTCGCGCTCTCACGCACCGCATCGCGAGACTGGCACGAGGGCGACGAGATCATCTGCACACAGCTCGATCACGACGGGAACATCTCGCCGTGGCTGGAGCTTGCACACGACCGCGGCTTCACCGTGCAGCTCGCGCGCGTTGACGACGAATGCCGCATCGACCTCGACCACCTGCTCTCGCTCGTCAACGAGCGCACGCGCGTCGTCGCCTACCCGTACGCGGCGAACGCCGTTGGCACCGTGACACCGGTCGCGGAGATCGCAGAGATCGCGCACGACGCCGGCGCGCTCGCGTGGGTCGACGCAGTCCACTACGGCCCGCACGGGCCGATCGACGTCGCTGCGGTGGGGGCCGACGTCCTCCTCTGCTCTCCGTACAAGTTCTATGGCCCGCACTTGGGCCTGGCGTATGTCCGCGAGGAGGTCGCGGAGGGTTGGCGACCGTACAAGGTTCGCCCCGCGCCGGATGAGCCCGTGGGCTACCGATTCGAGACCGGAACCGCCGCTCATGAGTTGCTCGCGGGGTTCGTGGCGTGTGTCGCATACATCGACTCAATCGGGTGGGAGTTCATCGAGGAGCACGAGCGTGCGCTCGGTCAGACCTTCCTCGACGGGCTCCCTGACAACTGCCAGCTCTACGGAATCAACGGCATGGATGGACGGGTTCCGACGTTCGCCTTCAACGTTGGCGGGCTGCCACCTGAGGAGGCTGCCACCCGTCTTGGCGACCGCGGCTTTGCGGTCTGGCATGGGAACTACTACGCCGTCGAAATCTTCAAGCGGCTTGGTTTGGAAGAAGGCGCTGTCCGGGCCGGATTCGTCCACTACAACACACGGGACGAGGTACATCGGCTGCTTGAAGAGCTCGCCGCTCTCGCGTAACAGGGTGACGGCCGGAACGAGGTCGATACGATTGACGGGCATGAGCAAGGGCGCAGCGTTGCTTGTGTCCGGCCTCCTGTTGATCGCCGTAAGCGCTGCGAGTGCCGCACCGACCGGTCTCGTCCCGGGACCGTGGCGCCTCGTGAAGCACGCGACGGCGACCGGCCGCAACCCGCAGATGCACCTGTTCGTCCGCTGGACTCCCGTCACCGAGTTCGGACCCCGAACCGGTGTCATCGCGGTTGCGCCCATCCCGAAGCGCATGGCGTTCGTGATCGACCAGCCGCGGGCGCTGACCACGCACGTCACGTGGTTCGCGCAGTGCTACAAGAACCGCGAATACCCCTATCCCCACAGTGGCCATGCGACCATCACGGGAACGCGCGCGTTTTATCCGACGCTCTATGAGAACCGCGTCGAGTGCGATCTCTACGTGAATGCCGTCGCTCGGGGAGTCGGAAAATTGACGGCTCGAATCTACGGCTACTGACGGCCGCGCTCGAAGCGGCCTATAGTGAGCCTGTATGCCGGCGCCTGATCGGGCCGAGGATTTGATGCGGGAGATCGCCGAGCTGTACGCGATCATCCTGCGCATCGCACGGCACTCCACCGAAGGCGACGAGGCGATCACGTCGACGCAGCGGCTGGCGCTGATCGAGATCAGCGCCACCGGGCCGATCCGGCTGCGGCAGCTCGCCGGGCGCATGGACACGACACGCGCCACTGCGACGCGTGCCGTCGACGCGCTGGAGGACGCGGGCCTTGTCGGGCGCTTCGCAGACCCCCACGACAAACGCGGCGTGCTCGTCGACGTAACGCGCAAGGGCCGTCGCTGGGCCGATGCACGGCGCGACTTGCTACGTGAGGTCGTCGAGACGGTCGCCTCCGACACGCCCGCGCGGCTCATCGCCGATCTGGCACGACTCAACGCGTCGCTGCGCGCGGAGACAGGGCATGACGACGTCTCGCGTCATGCCCTGCTCACGCCGTAACGCTTAAGGCACCCGCACGACTGCGAGGCCTTGCGGCTCTCCACCCGGCGGGATGCCGGGCCAGATCGACACGTCGATCGCACCGCCGGGGCTCGCCGCCGACGACTGGAAGAACGTCGCGGAGTCCTCCCAGACCCGCAATGCTTTGCCACGGACGGAGCCGGGCAGGACGAGCTTGAAGCGACCTTGAGCGTCAGGCCACGTCGCGGAGACGGGTTTGACGACGCCGCTCGGCCCGGACACGCCGACGAGCGTTCCCTCGTAGACCGCGCCCGGATAGGACGAAGCGGTCGGCAACGCGAGCGTCGTGCCGGACGCCGGCAGACGGACGTCCATCGTTGCGCTGTGCAGCGCTCCGAAGTTGACGTTTTTCCCAACTGCGGACGCGTATGAGATCGCGCCCGACGCGACCTGAACCGTCAGCGGCACCGGATCTGCACCGCTCTCGTCCGAGGCAGTGAAGAACGAGACGTAATGCCCGGTGGCATCGCTCGGCTGGGAGAAGGTCCAGAAGTCGCGGTCCTGCGTGCGCGTCACGACGGTGGCGCCCACGACCGGCTTGCCGGCCGCGTTCGTGATCGTCCCCTGCAGGCGGTAGGTGTAGAGCGTCGCGGGCGGGGCGGCGCGGCCGTCGGCGTACCCGATCCGGCCGGTCAGCACGACGTTGCCGCCCTGCGCGGCCGCGTGCAGATCGCTCACCTTGTACCCGACGCTGAACCCACCCGAGACGGCGAGCAGCGAATGGCGTTCGGCTGCGGTGAGCGCGTGTCCGCCGACCGTCGCGGAAGCGAGACGCTGCACCGTGACGATGTGCCGGCGCGCAAGCGTCACGTCGAGCCGGTAGTGGAACGTCCCGGACGCGGTGGTGCGGTTCTGGATCGTGTAGCCGTCGACCTGCATGAGCGCTCCGCGCACCGGCTGTCCATGCAGCAGCAGCCGGCCGCTCACGACCTTGTTGTTGGGGTTGTCGACGCTCCACTGCGAAACGGTGAACGGCCCCTGCGTCGAGATCGCTGCGCCACCGGTTGCGGCCGTATGCCGCGTCTGCTTGGCCGCCGCGGGCGTCCGGATGACGAGCTGCGGCGCCGGTGCTGCCGACTGCAGCTGGCGGTCGAACGAAGGCGACTGCTTCGTCGACCCACCGAGTGCGAAGACCTGCAGCTGCGAGAACACGCCGCCGTTCGACGACGTCGGAGTACCGCCGACCGTGATCGCGATGTACTCCTTGCCGTCGGTGCCGGTGAAGATTGTCGGCCCGGCTGCGATCTGATGGCCCGTCTGGAACTGCCACAGCACCTTGCCGGTGCGCACGTCGAACGCGCGAAGGTTGCCGTCGCCGTCGCCGGCGAAGCCGAGTCCCGAGGCCGTCGTCGTCACGCCGCCACGCTCCGGCTCCGGGGTGTTGAACTTCCACACGCGCTTCCCGGTGCTGACGTCGATCGCGCTGATCGAGCCGTGGTCGTGCCAGCCCGCGAGCTCCGAGCCGAAGTTGCCGTTCGAGAGGCCGAGGAAGACGTCGCCGAGCACGAACTTGTTCTTCTTCTGCGTAGGAGTCAGCTTCGCCTGGATCTCGACGGCGGCGGTCTCGGCCGCAGCGTTGAAGACGTAGTTCGTCGCCGGGTCGTAGGACGCAGGCGAGTAGTTGAGGCCGCCGATGCTCGACGGGAAGACCGTCACCGGCTGTCCGGGCCGAAGCGCCGGATGCTCAACTCGGTCGATCACCTTCACGCGCTCATGGAACGGCTGACCGGTCTTCGCATCGAACGCGAACCAGACACCCTCCATCGTGGCGACCGAGACGATCCGGTGCGCGTGGCCGCCCACCTTGCCGTCGTAGACGAGCGGCGGCTGCGCCACGTCGTAGGACCACTGGTTGCCGGCGATCAGCTGCCGCCACCATTTGAGCTGCCCGGTCTTCAGATCCACCGCGACGAGCGAGTCGGTACGCGGATTCGTCCCCGGTCGAAGCTGCGGGAAGTACAGCGGCGTCGCGGAACCGGTGCCGAAGAACACGGTGTCCGTCGTCGGATCCGCGGTCACCGGCGTCCACACGGCGCCGCCGCCCACGATGCGGCTCTGCGAGCGCCAGCTCTGCCGCTCCGGCGGGATCGTCCACACCGGATTTGGCCACGCTGGCCGCAGGTCGGTCGTCCACGCCATCACGTAACCGCGGACGCCGTATTCGGAGCCGGCGGCGCCGGCGAAGATCCGGTGGTCGGCGCAGATCGGCGCACTCGTCTCCGAATACCCGTAGTTGCTTGCCGCTCCCGGGACCGCTTTAGAGATCGCGACGCGGCCGAGCAATGCGCCGGTCTTCGCGCTCAGCTTGTTCAGGTGCATGTCGAGCGTGAGGAGGTATAGCGCGCCGTCGCAGTAGGCGAGGCCGCGGTTGGCGACGATTCCGAAGTTCTTGAAGAGACCGCTGTTCGCAGGCTTGAAATGCCAGATGACCTTGCCGGTGGCGCCGTCGAGGGCGAACACCTGCGCGTCGTTCGTGGTCACGTAAAGCGTGCCGCCGATGGCGAGCGGGTACGACTGCTCGCCGCGGCGCACGTCGGAGTCGAGGCTGTGAAGGTCCAGGTTGTAGACCCGCCCGAGCTGGCTCACGTTGGCGCGGTCGATCTGCGTCAACGGCGAGTGGCGCATGTTGTCGGTCGTGCGCCCGAACGACAGCCAGTCGCCGTTCGGCGTTGCTGCACCGGACGCACCGGACGCCACAACGACGACCAGTCCAACCAACAGTGCGAGCAGAACAGCGTTCCTCATCGAGTCAACTCCCTGAGAGCGTTCCTTTGGATTTCAATGATGTTACGCCGCGCAACCATCCAGGGGAAATCCCGAGAACGAGAAGGAGCGGGATCAGCGCGAGCACGGCAACGAACGGCGAGAGCGTCCGCGAGCGCGGCTCGACCCCGACCACGGTCGTCGGGCCGGTCCCGAGAGCTTCCCGAACGGCCGCTGCCGGGTCGGCTGCACCTCCGGTCGCGGCCCGCAGACGCGCGACCGACTCGCGCGCACCCGACGGATCGGGGCGGTACGCCGCCTCCGCCTTGCCGTCACTCCGCCAGACGCGGTCGGCGCCGTCGCCGACGCGGACGACGGCGAGATGAACGCCCTGGCCGGCTAGCGTCTCGGCGAGCGTCCCCGGATCGAACGCCCGGCTTTCGCCGTCGGTGAAAAGGACGACGGCGCGACGGCGCGTGGCCGGCGGGAAGAACCCTTCGGTCGCGAGCGCGGATAGGGCGTCGAAGCTCGTGGCGGTGGTGCCGACGTCGCGCGGGGGCGGCGACTCGATCGTCACCGACTCGACGGTCGAATCGAAGGCGCCGCGATCCGCGGTCGGGAAGAGGTCGGGCAGAACGCGGTCGGTGAACGTCGCGACTCCGAGCGGGACGCCTTGCAGCGTCGCGGCGAGAGAGAGCGCCTGTCTCTTCGCGCGCGCGAGTCGCGTACGCCCGCCCGGTCGGTGGGACGCGAGCATCGAGCGTGATGTGTCGAGGACGACAAACGCTTCCGCGTCTGTCCGTGCGCGCACAGACGCGTGCGTGCGCACCGCCGGCTGCATAGCTGCGAGCACGAGCAGAAGCGCGACGAGTGCAAGGAGCAGGCCGCGGCCGACGACGGTTCGCCGCTCCGGCGGCGGGAGGCGAAGAAGGACTCGAGCCCGCTCGACCCGACTCGCCGCAAGCGCGAGCGCGGCGACAGGCGCGACGGACGCCGCCGCGAGCAGCCCCGCCCGCGGCGTCAGCAAGGTGATCCCGAACGCGACGATCAGTAACCACGCCCCGGTGTGCCGGCTCCGGCGCCGCTGTGGCCGGTCCCTCGCGGCCCGCTCGACGGGCTCGGGCCAGAGCGGACGCCGCGGCTCTGTAAGGCGCGGAGCGCGAGCTCCAGATTGAACGCCGCATCGACGTTCGTGGGATCGAGGCGCACGGCATCCGTAAACGCGCCGACCGCGCGATCCGCAGGATCGACCGCGCCGACCGGTGCCTGGGTTCCGCCCCACGCGAGCACTCCGAGGAGGTCGTCGGCCTGCGAAGCCTGCTTGGCGTCCGCCCCGCTCGCGACATCGGCCAGCACGCCTTGGGCGAGTGCCCTCGTCCGCGCCTGCGTCGCGCCGTTGTCGAGGCCGTACGGCGTGCGCTCGGCCACCTCGAACGTCCGGATCGCGCGGCGGAGCGCGAGGTCGTCGGAGGTGCCGAGCAGGTTCTCGGCGACGCCACCGACGAGCGTCCGCGGCGGCGAGGTCGTCGCGTGCGTCCAGCGCCCAGCGTCGATCGCGATACCCGCCAACACGAGCGCACCCGCGATCGCAGCGGCCGCAGCGACGACGCGGATCATGCGTGGCCCCAGGAGAGCCGCGCTCCCCAGAGCTCGTTCGCTGCGAGCAGCAGGGCGACTGCCACCGCGGCGGCTCCGAGGACGAGCGGAATCGGGGAGCCGGTCGTTTTGGCGCGCTCGCCCGGCAACCGGCCTTGCTCGACGGTCGCGGCGCGCTCGAGCAGCTTCGCGAACAGCTGCTCGTCCTTCGGCTGCGGATCGAGCGCGACGACGCGCACCGGGATGTCCTCCTGGCGGTAGGCGAGCGCCACGCCGGCCAGCTGCTTGATGTCGCCGGCGTCATCGTCGAGGTCGCTGACAAGAACGACCGCCGGATGCTTGACGTGCTGCTCGCGGATCAACTGCAGCGCGAGCGCGAGTCCTGCGCCGATGCGCGTGCCGCCGCTGAACGAGTTCGTCCACGGGTTGAGCGGGAACTCCGGCAGGAAGCCGCCGTGCGCCGGCGGCAGCGTGAAGTAGCGGGCGTACGGCTTCAACGCGGCGGACGGTGTTCCCGGCGGCAGCGCTTCGTACGCGACGTCGGAGAAGACGACGAGGCCGTAGCGCCCGTTCGTAGACGAAAGCTCGCGCAGCGTTTGCCCGATGCGCTGGTACGTGTCGGTCGAGATGCTCGCCGAGAGGTCGAGCACGACGATGCCGCTCGCTCCGCGCGGGAGAAACCGCAGCGTGGGCGTCTGCGCGTGCACGGAAGACGCGGCGGCGACCGCGACCAGCGCGACGAGCACGACGGCGAGCAGCACGCGGACCCGCGCCGTCCTCCGCCGGGCCTGCTCGAGGCGTGGGAGATCTGCGAGCGGAACGAGATTCATGCGCCCTTCCCGACCCGCTCGATCAGCGTCTCGATCTTGCGCTCGTCCGGCGCGGGACGGGACCACGCAAGGTCGAGCGCGTCCTCCGCGACGGGCGGCGTCTCGGCGACGCGTGCCAGCAGATCCAGCGCCCGGCGCCGGTCTGGGACGTCTCGGCCCATCGACGCACGGAGCAGGTCGAGCGCCCGCTCGAGCGGCGTGCGCTCGTCGCGCGGCTTCGGGACGAGGCGCCGCAGCACCGGCCAGAGGAGCGCGAACGCAGCGGCGAGTAGGAGCAGAATGGCGACGGCGCTGACGGTGCGTACCGTGCGGGGCGCGATGCGATAACTCGTCGGAGGCACCGCAGTCTCGCGGTGAAACGAGCGCAGCGGCTTCTGCACCTGGGCCGCGGTCACGCGAGGAACGATCACAACGCTGGCGCCGGCGACGTGAATGGTGCGCGGGCCGTTCGTCGGCAGGCACGCGGCGTCGAGGCACTGGAGGACGTAGTCGTCGCCGTGCTGCGAGCGGACGATGAACGGCTTGAAGCTCGGCGTGCCACCGGACTGGACGTGCGCGTGCACGAGCTGACCGAAGTGGCTCGGGTTCGGCGAGAAGGTGACGACGGCGACGACTCCGGCGAGCGCGATCATCGCCGCCGCCTACCGCGGAGCTTTCGCCGTTGCGCCCACTCGAGGAAGGCCGCGTCCACCGTCGCCGCCGCCGACGTCCCGAGCACGACCGGATCGAACTCGTGCGACCTGAAGCGCCGCAGCAGGCCGTCGAGACGCGCCTCGTTCTCGCGCGCACGCCGCGCCACCTCGGTCTCGCTCAGCCGGACGAGGACCTGCGTATCGTCGCCCGGCAGCGCGAACGGCACGACGACGCCGGGGATCCGCGGGAAGCTCTGCTCCCACACCGGGTCCTGGATGACAACGGGGACGACGTCCCACAGCGTGCTGCGGAGACGCGAGAGGAGCGGCGCACCAGGCTCCTCGAGAAAGTCGGAGAGAATGAACACGAACGTTCCCTGCGGCAGCTCGGCGCGCCGGTTCAAGAGCGCAGACAACGTGCGCGCGAGGCTCCCCGCCGGAGCGTCGAACCTCGCGCGCCGGACACGGTCGAGCACGTGACGCGGAGCCACCCCGCCGGGCGACAGGAAATGGGTTCTGCCGCCCTCGGCGTCGGCCTGCCCGAGCTCCGACCGCGCCTGCGCGGCGGCCCGCGCGACCGCCTCGGCGGCAACGATCGTCGCCGCCGGCTTGTCGAGGAACGGCAACTCGCCCCCGTAGAGCCCCATCGACAGGCTGCGGTCGACGACCAAGAGGACGCGCGGTGCTTCCTCGGCGTACGTCTCCCGGACGACGAACTCGTCGCGACCGCTCGAGGCGGAGAGCCGCGCCGACGCGAACCAGTCGATGGTCGAGACCGGGTCGCCAGGGATGTAGGGCCGCGTGCCTGCGACATCCGTCCCGCGTCCACGGCGCGCGCTACGCCGCTCGCCGAACGGCGTCCCTTGTAGCCGCCGTCGCGGGACGAGTGGGAACGTGCGACGCGCGCTCACGGCCCGTGCACGGCGCGCGACTCGTCCCACTGCGGCTCGGGCCGCGGGGCTGTCGCCAAAACGCCGGCCCAGACCCGTTCCGCCACCTGCTCGACCGTCGGCTCCTCGTCCGCCAGGTAGTCCGGCGTGAGCACGAGGCGGTGCAGGATCAGCGGTGCGAAGAGGCGCTCGACGTCGTCGGGGACCGCGTGGTCGCGTCCGTCGATCAGGGCAATCGCCCGGATGCAGCGGTCGAGCGCAAGCGAGCCGCGGACCGATGCGCCGAGAGCGACGAACTCGAGACCGCGGGTCGCGCGGACGAGATCAACGCACCAGCGGCGCAGGAGCGGATCGACGTACACGTCGTCCACTGCGTCCTGCAAGGTCGCGACCGCCGCCTCGTCGAGCACCGTCCCAAGCGCCTCGAGCGGGTGCCCACCGACTTGCGCCTCGACGATCTGGAGCTCCTCGTCCGCGTCCGGATAGCCGAGCGCTGTTCGGATGAGAAACCGGTCGAGCTGCGCTTCGGGCAGAGGGAACGTCCCCTCCTGCTCGATCGGGTTCTCGGTCGCGAGCAGCAGGAACGGCGCGGAGAGCGGATGCGTGACGCCGTCGACGGTCACCTGCTGCTCGGCCATTGCCTCGAGCAGCGCCGACTGCGTCTTCGGCATCGCCCGGTTGATCTCGTCGACGAGCAGCACGTTGGCGAAGACCGGTCCGGCGCGGAACGTGAAGGTGCGATCGCGCTGGTCGTAGACGGTCAGACCGGTGACGTCGGTCGGCTGCAGGTCGGGCGTGCACTGGATCCGCGAGGTGACGGCACCCTCGATGCTGCCGGCGACGGCGCGGGCGAGGATCGTCTTCGCCGTGCCGGGCACGTCCTCGAGCAGGACGTGGCCCTTGCACGCGAGCGCTGCGACGATGAGCCGGATCTGCTCCGACTTGCCGACGATCACCGTCTCGACGTTCGCCCGGAGCCGCGCCGCGGCCTCGTGCGCCTGCTGCAGGCGGCCCTCCACGAAACCAATCGTACGCAGTGCGCGATTCCCCGGCACAAGAGTTGTTACACGGCGTAACATCTAGGCGTCGCGCCGACCGGAGGCGCGGTCGAATCACCAACGGAGAAGAAGGGGGAAGATGCGTCCCATTCGCATGCTCGTCCCGGCAGCTGCGCTCGCTGCATTCATTGGGCTCGCGGTCGCGTCCGCGATCGGGGCGAAGTCGGCGGCAACGCCAATCACGCCTGCGCCGGCGTTCACTCCGACGCAACAGCAAAGCGCTCAGTCGGATGGCAACGACTGGATCACGGTCGGCGGCGGTCTCAACGACTACCGCAACTCGACCTTGACCCAGATCAACCAGAGCAACGTGTCGAGCCTGCATCTCGCGTGGACAGGCACGTTCAAGCTGCCCAAGGCCGCGGCGGCTCTGCCTGAAGAGGGCGGCGCGATCGCGTACAAGGGCATCCTGTACATCCCGAACAGCCTCAGCGAGGTGAGCGCCTTCGACGGCATCACCGGGCAGACGCTCTGGGATTACAAGCCGGTGCCCGACTCGCCCGCACTGCTGCCGGCGATCCGCGGCCTCGCGATCGGCGACGGCAAGATCTACGAGGGACAGCTGGACGGCAACGTCGTCGCACTCGACCAGACGACCGGCAAGCCGATCTGGGAGACCAAGGTCGGCGACCCGAAAGACGGCATCTCGTTCAGCTCGGCGCCCGTGTACTACAACGGGATGGTCATCGAAGGCGCGACCGGCGGCGACTGGGGCGGCCGCTCCTACGCGATCGCGCTCAACGCCAAGACGGGTGACGAGATCTGGCGTCACTACATCGTCCCGGCTCCCGGCGAGCTCGGCACCGCGTCGTGGGGGATCAACGAGTGGCAGCGCTCCGGCGGTGCCATCTGGATCTACCCGTCGATCGACCCGATGACGGGCCTCCTCTACGTCGTGACCGGGAACCCGGTGCCATGGAACGGCCGCGGGCCTGGCGACAACCTCTGGACGGACTCGATCCTCGCGCTGCGCGTGTCGACCGGCCAGCAGCAGTGGGGGTTCCAGACCGTGCACCACGACATCTGGGACTACGACGTGACGAACCCGCCGATCCTCTTCGACCTCGACTACGGCACCGGGATCACGCCGGCCGTCGGGCTCGCGTCGAAGACGGGCTGGGTGTACATCCTGAATCGCGTGACGGGGAAGCCGATCCTCGGCATCGTCGAGAAGAAGGTGCCGCAGCTGAAGGGTGCCGCGGCGAAGTACGCCAACCTCTCGAAGACGCAGCCCTATGTGAATGGAGACGCGTTCACGGCTCAGTGCAATACGCGGAAGGAATGGCCGAAGCCCGCGCCTGACGGCAAGCCGTACCTCGTTGGGTGCATCTTCCATCCGTACGGCTACTCGAAGACAGCGTCGACGTTCGTCGCGTCGGCACCGTCGGCCGAGGGCGGCGTGGATTGGCAGCCCTCCGCGTACAACCCGAACACGAACTACATGTACCTCTGCTCGATCACGGGCGCAGGGACGGCCATCGGCGCGATCCCGAACGCGGAGAAGACGGTCATTCCAGGCCAGCTCTCCCTCGGTGCGAACTTCGGAGCACCGAGCCCGAACACGCCTGACACACCCCAACTCGTCGCGATGAACATGAAGACGAACAAGGTGGCGTGGAAGGTCACGCAGCCGCTGCCGGCCAGCAAGAAGGTTCCGAGCCAGCGGTGCACGGGCGTGCTGTCGACGAGCGCGAACATGGTGTTCGCGTCGCAGACCAACACCAATCAGGTGAAGGCGTACGACGCGGCGACCGGCAAGTCCCTCTGGACGTCGCCGAAGCTGACGACCTCCCCGGGCGGGCCGCCCGTCTCCTACACCGGCGCTGACGGCAAGCAGTACATCGTCGTCCTCGGAGCGGGAGGCCTGGTCTACGGCTTCTCGCTGTAAGCCGCTCGTAAAACGAGAGGCGGCGGCTCCGGCCGCCGCCTCTCAGAGTGCCGAAGTGGCGCTACGTTGTACTTCAGTCAACGCACAATCGAGAGGGGTTTCTGCCTTGCGTCGTCGTTTCATCGCACTTCTCGCCGTCGCCGCTGCGCTCGCCGTCTCGGGCGTCGCGCTTGCGTCGACATCGAGCTCGAAGGTCGTTGCGCCCACCAAGGTCACCGTGACGCTGCATGACTACTCCTTCACGTTCAGCAAGCCGTCCGTGAAGAAGGGCGTCAAGGCCCTGACAGTGGTCTTCACCGTCCGCAACGCGGGCTCGGTCCAGCACAACATGGACATCGTCTCGCTGAACAAGCGGTCGGCGATCATCGCTCCCGGCGCGAAGACGACCCTGAAGGTCATCTTCAAGAAGAAGGGAACGTTCCAGGTCGTCTGCGACGTGCCGCGGCACATCCAGCTCGGCATGGTGAGCTCGTTCAAGGTCAAGTAGCAGCTGAAGAACCTGGGGCAGGATCCGACGGGCGGGCGCCACTTGCGCCCGCCCGTCGTCGTTGTCGACTCAGAAGATGATGATCGTGCCGATGGGGCGCAGCTTGTGACCGCGCAGGATGCGCCAGTAGTGGTAGGTGTCGCGGTATTGCCAGTTGACGAACATCGACGCCTTCCCACCATGGGCCTTCATCACGACCGTGTCCGCCGCCCACATGAACACCGCGTACGGCTTCGAGCCCTTGTTCGTGAACTCGTAGCGGATCTCGGCGCCGCGTGGATAGCGGGTGATGCCGTTCTTCGTGAACTGATCCTTCGGGATATGAATCCCCTTGTCGTCCACGCTGACCTTGAGGACGTAGATGACGCCTGGGGTCGTCGTCTCGTCTCGCGATTGCGCGGCAGCGGGGAGCAACGCCCCGACGCCGACAATCAGCACGGCAAGAGCAAGTGCGTTCCTCATTGGATCCATCGTAGCCTCGCGCTGCTGGTTGCAACCCTGTGCGTGGGCTGCGGCGGCCACGGCAAGGCGGCGTGGCCGGAGCCGAACGGCGACGTCCAGGGCACGCGCTCCGCATTGCAGTCGTCGATCGACGCTGCCGACGTCGGTCGCCTCCGAGTCGCGTGGCGGTTCTCGATCCCGATCCGGCCGCGGGAGTCAGGCGTTGCCGCCGCGACGCCGGTCGTCGGCGACGGCGTCGTGTATCTCCAGGATCTCGAGAGCAACGTCTACGCCCTGCGCGAATCGACGGGGCAGGTCCTGTGGCGGCGGCAGTTCAACGCGGGTAACCCAGGCCCCAACGGGCTCGCGCTCGACGGGGACACGGTCGTCGGCAGCACCGACACGACGGTGTTCGCGCTCGCCACGTCCACCGGGCGCGTCCGGTGGACGCATCGGATCCTCACACCGCACGAGAGCTTCGTTGACATCGCGCCACTCGTCGCCGGCCATCTGGTGTACACCGCGACGACGGGCTACGGCCCCGGCACGCGCGGTGCGGTGTACGCACTCGACGAACGCACGGGCGCGACCCGCTGGAAGTTCGACACGATCGCAGGCCCGTGGGCACACCCCGACGAAGCAGGCGGCGGTGGCGCCTGGGAGACGCCGACACTCTCCAACGGTGTGCTCTACATCGGAACGGGCAACCCCCTTCCGTGGGGTGGTTCCCGCAGTCGCCCGAACGGCGGTGCCTATGCCGGCCCGGCGCGCTGGACTGACTCGCTGCTCGCGCTCGACGCGAAGACCGGTGCGGTGCGCTTCGGCGACCAGGTGACGCCGCACGACGTGCGCGACCACGATTTCCAGAACCCACCGATCGTGGCGGGCGATCTGGTGATCGGATCGGGAAAGTCCGGGCGCGTCATCGCGTGGCGCGGCAGTCGCCGCGTGTGGGAGCAGTCGGTCGGAACACACCGGAACGACCACGGGCCGTTGCCCGTCCGGATCACCACCGTGTGCCCGGGGCTACTCGGAGGCGTCGAGACGCCGGCGGCCGTCGCACACGGACGCGTCTTCGTTCCGGTCGTCGATCTCTGCTACGCCGAGAACGCGATAGGAACTGCCGCGACGAGCTTCACCAAGGTGGATCCTGCGACCGGCCGTGGTCGGCTCGTTGCGCTCCGCCTCGACGACGGGCATGTCGAATGGCAACGACGACTGCCGTCACCCGTGTTCGGCTGCGCGACGGTGTCCGATGACGTCGTCCTCACGTCGACGTACGACGGGACGCTGTACGCGTTCCGGACAAGCGACGGAACGACGCTCTGGCGCGCGAAGGCGCGAGCCGGTGTGAACGCATGCCCAGCCGTTGCGGACGGACGGATGTTCGTGGCGGCGGGCGTGAGGAACCGCAAGCACGCGCACCTCGAGCTCGTCTCCTACGAGGTCGAACCGTGAGACGCGTCGTCGCGGTCGTCTTCGCCGCCGCGCTCGTCTTCCCGGCCGCGGCGAGCGCTCATGCCCGTCTGCTCTTTTCGTCTCCGGCAGACGGCGAGGTGTTGCGCGCGCCGCCGACCGCCGCCGTGCTGCGATTCGACGACAGCGTCGCCGTCGGCCCGGGTAACGCCGCGGTGAACGCGTCCGGTGCGTCGATCCTGGGCGGCGTGCCGCGCGCGCACGGCCACGTGCTGACGATTCCGCTCTCCGCGCGCGGCAACGGAAGCTTCACCGTCCGCTGGAGCGTCGTCTCCGACGACGGCCACGACGTCTCGGGGGTGATCGCGTTCGCGGTCGGCTCAGCGGCGGTGCCGCACGCCACGCTGAGTGCCCGCGGCAACGGCCCGTCGGCTCTCGATGTCCTCGAACGATGGCTTCTGGTCGGCGGCATCCTACTCGCGGCAGGAGCAAGCGTCTTCGGCGCGGCCGTTGCCCGGCTCCGGCGGGTCGCGGTGCTCGCGGCCGCGGGGTTCGTCGTCGCCGGAGCCGGCGCATTGCTCGAGTGGTCGCGCGTTCCCGACAGCACCCGCTTCGGCCACGCGATGCTCGTCGTTGCCGTCTCGGCGGCCGTCGGCGCCGGTCTCGCGGTGCTGGCCGCTTGGCGTTCGACCTTCGTCTGGGCGCCCCTTCCGGCCGCGGCGGTCGCGCTCGTCGCCGCCTCGCTCGGCGGGCACGTGCTGGACGCCGGCGTCTCACGCCTCGAAGTCGGCGTCGACGTCGCGCATTTCGCCGCAGCAGCCGTGTGGATCGGCGGCCTCGCCTCGCTCGTCGTCGCGCTCCCTCACGCGGACTCGCGCGTCGCTGCACGTTTCTCGCGGCTCGCACTTGCGTCTGTCGCGCTGGTCGCCGTGACCGGCGTGCTGCGGGCGCTGTCGGAGCTCTCGAGCGTCGGGCAGGTCTTCTCGACGAGCTACGGGCGCGCGCTCATCGCGAAGAGCGCGCTCTTCGTCGCCCTCATCGGCATCGGCTACGCGAATCGCTCCCGGTTTCTCACGCGCCGACATCTCCTGCGCCGCTCGGGAGCCGCGGAGCTGGTGGTCGCGGGCATCCTCGTCGTCGCGATCGCGGTTCTGACGTCGGTCGCTCCAGGGCGCGTGCTCGCGGCGCAGCACGAGAGCGCCGCGCGCGAGACGGGCTCCGGGCCGCCGCCGGTTCCGCCCGGGCGAGCGTTGACGATCGCGGGGCAGCTCGGGTCGCGCGGCGTGGCCCTCTCGGTCACCCCGGCGGGCACGAAGCTTGCGTCACGCGTCACCGTCCTCGGCAGTAGCGGAGACGGTGTCGACGGCCTGGAGGTACTCGTAGCCGGGCACTCGACGACGCGATGTGGATTCGGTTGCTACGCCACGTCGATCCCGGAGGCCGGCTCAGTCCGCGTTGCCGTCGGCCACCGCTCCCTCTCCTTTGCATTGCCGCCGAGACCGTTTCGCAGCGGCCTCGCCATGCTGCGTCGGATCGGGTTGCGGTACCTCGAGGCGAAGACCATCTCCTTCGACGAGCGTCTCTCGTCCGGCCCGGGACAGACCGTCACGTCGACGTGGCTCCTCCAGGCGCCTTCGAGTTTGTCGTTCGTCGCGTCAGATGGAAGCTCCGGCGTGATCATCGGCAGCCGCCGCTGGGACAAGCAGGCGAATGGGCCGTGGCAGCCATCGCCGCAGGATCCCCGGGTCGCGCAGCCGCAGCTGCCGTGGACTCGAGCACCGGCGAACGCCGTCCTCCTCTCGCCGGCGACGATCGCGGGCAAAGCAGTGGAGCGCATCGCCTTCCTCGACCGCTCGACGCCGGCGTGGTTCGTGGTGACCGCCGACGCACGCACGCACGCGCTGATGCGCCTCGACATGGTCGCGCCCGCGCACTTCATGCGTGATGACAACGTGCGGCTCGACCAGCCGACAACGATCCGGCCGCCGCGCTGATCGACGCCTGGACGAAGTCGACCGGCTGCTCGAGACGCTCCGGGATACCACCACGGCGCGATGCATCGGGATCTGTCACAGTCGCTGCGCCGAGCAGGGCGGCACGATTCAGCTCAGTAGGGATACGCCTCGCCGCCCGCCTCGGCCCAGGGCGAGCCGGAGGTGCGGCGGATCGGGTCGGGATCGATCCCGCGTGCCTCCGCGACGGCGAGTGTCAAGAGGTGGAAGAAGACCACGTCGACGACGGGGTGCACGGTCGGCAACAGGTCGACGCGGCAGCCAAGCGTCTCGAGCGCAGCAACGGCGTCCGCGGCGCGCGCCGCCGCACGGCCCTCTCCTTCGAGCACGTACGCACGCACCGACCCGTCGACGGCGGCGAGGTGGCCGTGGAGGATCGTCTCGGTCTGGTACGCGGACGCGTCGACCCAGGCGCCTTCGCGGAGCTTCAGCGCGGCCTCCTGCGCCGTCGCCCATGCGCGGCCGGCGCCGACGAACAGCACGCGTGACTCCTCGAACGGCTCGACCGTCTGCTCCAGCGCACGCTCGACAGCCGCCGGCAGTTCCGAGATGTCCTCGCCGTGCAACGCGGCGATCGCCGCGACCGCCGACGTGTAGCTCGCGGTGTGACACCACGACCGCTCGATCTCCGGCGTGCAGACGATCACCTCATCGACCTGCTGGGCGAACTCGGAGTCCGGGTTACCGGTGACGAGCCACACGTCGCCGCCGAACATACGCTCGGCCTCGATCGTCAGCTCGGTTCCGCCCTCGTGCGACACGCAGACCATGACATCGGCGCGCGGCGGGCGCAGCACCGCCTCGAGCGCCTGCACCGCCCAACCGCCGGTCTGGGCGGCGTGGAACGATGTGCCGCAGCCGGTGTGGACGACGACGGCGTCCTCCGGGAGTCGTTTGTCGGTGGGAACCTGGCGCAGCCAGTCCGGCTGCGCGTGCACCGCGCGTGTCGTCTCGCCTGCCATAGGTGTGTCTATACCATCGCCGCGGTGCCCGTCCGCGCGTTTCTCTTTGATTTCGACGGGCTGATCCTCGATACCGAGACCGCGTCGCGCGCCGGCTGGCAGTGGGTGTACCAAGAGCTCGGCCACGAGCTGCCGCCGGACAAGTGGGCGCTGATGGTCGGCACGCTGGACGGCTGGGACATCTGGGGGAACCTCGAGGAACAGGTCGGCGAGCCTCTCGACCGCCCGAGCTGGGACGAGAAGCGCTACGCGCACGAGCTGACGCTGCTGGAGGCGGAGGAGCTGCGGCCCGGAATCGCGGACTACCTCGCATACGCCGAGCAGCATGGACTGAAGCGCGCGATCGTGTCGAGCGCGTCGCGCCGCTGGGTCGACATGCACCTCGAGCGACTCGAGCGAGCGGTCGGCTGGGACGCAATCGTCACCGCCGATCACGACGCGGAGCGCGCCAAGCCGCGGCCCACCCTCTACCTCGAGGCACTCGACGAGCTCGGCGTGCCGGCCGCCGAGGCGGTGGCGTTCGAGGACTCGCCGAACGGCGCCGGCGCAGCGAAGGCGGCGGGCATCTACGTCGTCGGCATCCCGAACGCGGTCACCGCCGACCTCGGACTCGAGGCGTCGGCCGATCTCGTCGTCGACTCGCTCGCCGACCTGCCACCGGCGGACTTGGTCGCGAAGTTCGCATGACGTGGACGATCCACGAGCACGTGCGCTTCCGCGACTGCGACGCGATGGGCCACGTGAACAACGCCGTCTTCTCGACGTACCTCGAGCAAGCGCGCATCGCGATCGTCGGCGGCCTCGACACGTTCATCCTCGCGCGCGTCGAGATCGACTTTCGCGCCGAACTGCGGGCGGGCGAGGACATCGAGGTGCGGAGCCGGTGCTCGCGCATCGGGACGAAGAGCTTCGACCTGGAGCACGAGATCTGGACAGGCGACCGGAAGGTCGCCGATGCGAAGAGTGTCATGGTGGGCTACGACTATGCGGTGGGCGCGAGTGCGCCGCTGACCGACGACCAGCTAAGGAGACTGAGAGACGAATGAGCGTGTACGAGCGTCACACCCTGTCGAACGGCCTGCGCGTCTTGACCGCGCCACTCGGTCACGCGCAGTCGGTCGCGTGCTACGTGATGTTCGCCGCAGGCTCGCGCTACGAGAACGCGTCGAACCGCGGCATCGCGCACTTCGCCGAGCACATGTTCTTCAAGGGAACAGAGCGCCGGCCGACAGCGCGCGACATCGCGATGGAAGTCGACTCGATCGGCGGCGAGTTCAACGCGTTCACCTCGAAGGAGTACACGGGGTACTACATCCGCTGCGCGGGCGAGCGCCGCGACCAGGCATTCGACGTGCTCGTCGACATGCTGCGCAACTCGAAGTTCGACTCCGAGGAGCTCGAGCGCGAGAAGGGCGTGATCATCGAGGAGATGAACATGTATGTCGACACGCCGCGCGACTACATCGGCTCGGTGTACGAGGAGCTGCTGTTCGGATCGAACCCGCTCGGCTGGGAGACGCTCGGGACGAAGGCGACGATCGAAGGCGCATCGCGCGAGACGTTCCTCGACTACCTCGGCGAGTGGTACCGGCCTTCGCGCATGGTCGTCGGGTGCGCGGGCGCGGTCGGCGACGACCTCCTGCCGATGCTCGAAGGGCTCGTCGGCGACATCCCCGACGGCGCGACGGGCGACCCGGTTGGCGCAGCGATCGAGCAGACGACGGAGCCGCGCGTGCGCATCCACCGCAAGGACTCCGACCAGGCCAACGTCGCGCTCGGCGTCCCGTCGTACCCGATCGGCCATCCGGACCGGTACGTGCTGCAGCTGCTCGGCACTGTGCTGGGCACCGGGATGTCGTCACGGCTGTTCCTCGAGGTGCGCGAGCGGCGCGGTCTTGCGTACTACGTGTTCGCGTTCAACAACTCGTTCACCGACGCGGGCACGCTGTACGCGCAGGCGGGCGTCGACCTGAAGCGCACCGAGGAGGCCGTGAAGGTGATCGCGGACGAGTTCAAGAAGCTCGCGGACGAACAGGTTCCCGCGGACGAGCTCGAGAAGGCGCGCGCGCTCGCGAAGGGTCGGTTCGTGCTCGCGACGGAGAGCCCGAACGGGCTGCTCGTCTCGGGCCTGCGGCGCGAGGTGCTGGAAGGTCAGGCGGCGGAGCCGGAAGAGATCCTCGCCGGCCTCGACGCCGTGACGGCCGAGGACGTGCAGCGAGTCGCGCAGGACGTGATCGGCGGCTCAGGCCTCCGCTGCGCGGTGATCGGGCCGTTCGACGACGAGGAGAAGTTCCGGGAGCTCCTCTAGGCGGGGCCCCTCCGGCCACGTCAGGTGGTCAGACCAGCGTTAGGAAACTGTGAAAAGCCCTGCTGCGAGCGGCTCATCGTTTGGTCAGACCTAGAAGCGTCGGACGCCACGGAAGTCCGACGTTCGCACCGGGACGATGCGCACTTCGCTGCGCGAGTTCGGGGCTTCGATCATCTTGCCGCCGCCGATGTACATCGCGACATGGCCGACGACCGGGTGCTCGTAGAACAAGAGGTCGCCGGGCAGCATCTGCGTGAGCGAGACCGGGCGGCCTGCGGCGAACTGCGCGTCGGCGTCGCGCGGGATCGTGATGCCGTGCGCGCGATAGGCGGCCCACGTCAGCCCGGAGCAGTCGTACCCCCAGCGCGACAGTCCACCCCAGAGGTAGTGGAGACCGAGGAACTGCTCGGCGGTCTGCACGATCCCCGCCCGCGTCACCGGAAGTTTTCGCGTGGCGATTGCCGGCAGCACACCGGCCGGGACCTGCGAGCCAAAACCGATCTGCGTCCCGGTCGGCAGCCTCGCAACCTTCGTCGTGACAACAAGCGGCGCCGAGAACGCCGGCCCGAGCTGCCACGACCTGACCCAGCCCGGGTAGCCGCGCGAATCGAGCGGTGACGGCTGGTCCGGAACCGCGACCCTCGTCCAACCGCCCTGCCGCGCAAGCACGCGCACGCGCTCGCCATACAGCACCTGCGTCGGCATGCGCCCGACGAGCGCAAGCCGCTGCGTCAACGTAACCGCCGCCGTCGGCCAGGCGTGCGGGTCGAGCGGCAGGTGACCCGCATTCGGCGCATCCCACACGTTCGCGACCGGCACCCGCACCGTCGCGGTCTGCGCCGGGACCGCGAGTACCAGCGCAGCGGCAAGTGCCGCGATCACTCGTACTCGTCGTGCCGCCGGATCCAATGTGGCTCGGTGGCACTCTCGTCCCGACCCTTCGGCGTTCGGTCGAGCAGCCCGTAGTACGCCATCGCCGGCTCGAGCCCGCGCGCGGTCGAAACGTACGTGCGATAGACGGCGCCGTCTCGCAGGGCGTACACGCTCAACCCCGGCCCCTCGGCGACGTACCCGGCAACGGTCGTCTCGCACATCTTCGCGTTCTGGACGACGGTCGGCGGGATCTCGCCGTCGAGAAACGGCCTCAGCTCTCCCTCCGTGTGGAAAAACCCGAGATCGCGGTTGAAGTCGCTGTCGCCACTCGAGACCCAGTCGATCCCCCACCCCATTCGGTCGCGAAACGCGAGCAGCTTCGTGAGCGGCGCGCGTGAGGCGAGGAGGAGCGTCGTGTCCCGGGCATTCAGATGCGGCACCTGGGGCGCGAGCGTGTCCGCGATCGACGAGCAGACGGGACAGCCGGACGCGAACGACGGGCCGAACATGAAGTGGTAGACCATCAACTGCGCGCGGCAGTCGAACAGCTCGGTGAGCGCCCTCTCGCCGTCCTCCGTGTCGAAGCGATAGTCGTGCTCGACCGCGACCCAGGGCAGGTCGCGGCGCTTCTGCGCGAGCTCATCGCCGCGGCGCGTGAGGTCCTTTTCCTCCTGCAGGAGCGCCTCACGCTCGGCCTGCCACTCCTCCTGCGTGACGATCCGGTGTTCGGCCAAAGCCGCTCAGTCCTCCTTGCCCGCCTCCGACTGGCCGCGCGAGCGGATCTCCTCGACGACCGTCGGGTCGGCGAGCGTCGTCGTGTCGCCGAGCGGACGGTTCTCCGCGACGTCACGGAGGAGGCGGCGCATGATCTTGCCGCTGCGCGTCTTCGGCAGCTCGGGCGTGAACACGATGTTCGCGGGCTTGGCGATCGGCCCGATCTTGTGCGCGACGTGGTTCCGCAGCTCCTCGAGCTTTTCAACCGAGCCTTCCTTGCCGCCCTTGAGCGTCACGAACGCGACAATCGCCTGGCCAGTCGTAGCATCGTTGCGCGCGGCCACAGCCGCCTCAGCGACCTCCTTGTGGTCGACAAGCGCCGACTCGACCTCGATCGTCGAGATGCGGTGGCCCGACACGTTCATCACGTCGTCGACGCGCCCCAGCAGCCAGAAGTCGCCGTCCTCGTCGACCCGCGCGCCGTCGCCGGCGAAGTAGACGCCGTCGTACTTCGACCAGTACGTCTCGCGGTACCGCGCGTCGTCGCCGTAGATACCCCGGAGCATCGACGGCCACGGCCGCTTGAGGACGAGGTAGCCGCCACCGCCGGGCCCGACCTCGTCGCCTGCCTCGCTGTAGATCGCCGCCTCGATACCCGGGAACGGCCGCGTCGCAGAACCGGGCTTCGTCGTCGTGACGCCCGGCAGCGGCGTGATCAGGATCATCCCGGTCTCCGTCTGCCACCACGTGTCGACGATCGGACAGCGCTCGGCACCGATGTTCTCGTGGTACCAGATCCACGCCTCGGGGTTGATCGGCTCGCCGACCGAACCGAGCAGCCGGAGCGATGAAAGATCGTGCTTCGCGGCGTACTCCGGGCCCCACTTCATGTGCGACCGAATCGCGGTCGGCGCCGTGTAGAGGATCGTCACCCCGTACCGCTCGATGATCGACCACCAGCGGTCCTTGTCCGGGTAGTCCGGCGTGCCCTCGTACATGACCGAGGTCGCGCCGTTGCAGAGCGGCCCGTAGACGATGTAGCTGTGGCCGGTGATCCAGCCGACGTCGGCGGCGCACCAGTACACGTCGGTCTCCGGCTTCAGATCGAAGACGTAGTAATGCGACGTCGCCGCGCCGACGAGGTATCCGCCGGTCGTGTGCACGATCCCCTTCGGCTTCGCGGTCGTGCCGCTCGTGTACATGAGGAACAGCAGGTCCTCGGCGTCCATCGGCTCCGGCGGGCACGTCGCCGGGTCGTCCGAGCCACGGACATCGTGATACCAGTGGTCGCGGCCCTCCGTCATCGGCACGTCGTTTCCGGTGCGCCGGAGGACGACGCAGCTCTTGACGCCGGGGGCGTCCGCCATCGCGTCGTCGGCGATACGCTTGAGCGCGACGCTCGTGCCGCGCCGCCACGCCTCGTCCTGCGTGACCAGCACCTCGCACCCCATGTCGTTCATCCGATCGGACAGCGAGTCGGCGGAGAAGCCGCCGAACACGACTGTGTGCGGCGCACCGAGGCGGGCGCACGCGAGCATCGCGATCGGAAGCTCGGGAACCATGCCCATGTAGATCGCGACCGCCGTGCCCTTCTTGACACCGAGGTCCTTCAGCGCGTTCGCGAACGCAACGACTTCGTGCTGAAGGTCCTCGTAGGTGATCGCGCGTTGGTCACCTTCCGGCTCGCCCTCCCAGTGGAAGGCGACCTTGGCACCGCGCCCCTGCTCCACGTGACGGTCGACGCAGTTGTACGAAACGTTGAGCTTCCCCTCGAGGAACCACTTGGTATACGGCGGCTCCCACTCGTACAACGTCGAGAACGGCTCGAGCCACGACACTCGCTCGGTCGCGTTTCGCCTCCAGAACGACTCGAAGTCCTCGTCGTAGATCTCTGGCTTCGCGTTCGCCTGCGCGGCGAACTCAGCGGAGGGCGGAAACCGCCGCTCCTCGAGGAAGAGCGTGTCGATCGTCTGCGTCTCGGTCTTCATGGGGAGAGCCTACGCCGGTTGGTGGCGACGGTGGATGTGACCGTTGCCGAGATGCAGCGGCGCGCCGACCGGCACGATCACACGGCCCTTCATGCCGTTGATCACCCCGGCCGCGGACACGTACCACGCGACGGCTGCGGTCGCGATTCCGACCCACCCACCGAGATGGGTCCAGTAGTTGTTCGCATTGCCGTTGTGGGCCGCGTCGAAGTTGCCGATGGCCAGGATGATCTCGGTCGCCTCCAGGGTCAGGAACACGAGGAAGACGCCCACGTTCACCTGCGTCGCCCACAGCAGCATGTAGGTGTTGAAGATCGCGAACGCGATCAAGAACCATGCTCCCGCGTTCGGTGCGTTTGCCCCGGCAACGCCGGATGCGAACGACTTCGATACCTCGGCGAGCACGATGAAGATGCCGAACGACATCCAGAACCCACCGTAGGTCGAGAATGCGGTCGCGCCGAACACGTTCCGGTTGCGGAACTCCCACATTCCGGCGAGCAACTGCGCGAGCCCACCGTAGAAGAGCGCGCACCCGACCCAGATGAGATCGGGGATGAACGATGCGTTGTGGCCGCTGAGCATGAACGTGGTCAGGGCAAAAGCGCCCAGACCGAGCGGTGCAGGGTCAGCCGCAGGTGTCGACTCGACCACCACGCGGGTGGGAGCGACCTCGGCAGTAACTGCCATGTCTCCTCCTCTCGCCGCGCGCGTTCAGCCGCACGCGGCTGCAACGGGAACCGATTTTTAGGCGGTACCCGCTGCCCCGCACCCGAAACGTTCGCTACGGCTCGAGGTCGTACGGGTACTCGGTGAGGTTCTCCGCCCCGTCCTTCGTGACGAGGACGAGATCCTCGAGCCGGACGCCGCCGTACCCCGCCCGATAGAGGCCCGGCTCGACCGTGACGACGTCGCCGGAACGGAGCGGCGACTCGGCGATCAGCCCCAGCCCCGGCTCCTCGTGCACCTCGAGCCCGACGCCGTGGCCGAGCCCGTGGAAGAAGCCGTCGGCCAGCGGGACGCCGTCCTTCTTCGTGCGCGGCGTCTCCTCCCCCGCGGCCTCGAAGATCTCGCAGGTGCCGTCGAAGATGTCTCTCCCGCTCGCGCCGTCCTTGATCTCCGAGATCGCGCGGTCGAGCGCCTGCTTGCACAGGCGATGCCAGGTCGCGACGTTCTCCGGCACATCGCCGACGACGAACGTGCGGGTCATGTCGCAGTAGACGTACGACGTGTTGTCGCGCGGCCAGATGTCGATCACCACGGGAACGCCCGCCGCGATCGGCCCTGACCCCATGTCGTGACCGACGGCGCCCTGCGGGCCCGGCGCGACGATGAAGTCGTCGCAGCTCGTGTTGTGCTCCGCGAAGACGACGCCCATCGCGGCTTTCACCTCTTCGACCGTCAGCCTGCCGTTCGCGACGCGCGTGCGCAGGAGCTCCCGCGCGACGTCCATGCCGGCCTCGGCGGCGCGCTGCGCGCGGCGCATCCCCGCGAGCTCCGCCTCGTTCTTCGCGCGGCGGCGCTCGTCGAAGAAGTCCTTGTCGACCGTCAGCTCGATCCCGTTCGCCCGCAGGTGGTCGGCGAGCCAGAGCGGGAACGTCTCGGGGACGACGGCGCTCTTCACGCCGATCGCATTCGCGCCACGGAGTGCCAGCTCGGCCCGGATCGCGGTCATGCCGAGGCCCGCCTTGCGGAGCTCGTCGATCCCGAGGTCGTCCATCAGGTGCAGCTCGTAGAGGTTCAGCTCGGCCAGGCGCACGGCTTCCATCGAGTGGGTGACGATGTGCTTCGTCCCGTCCTTCTCGGCGTACAGGATCGGGTCCGGCACGCCGAGCGGCACTTCGTGGCGCAGCTCCGGCGAGCGGAAGGTATCGGCGTAGATCAAAGCGTCGGGCATGGCTCTGACCTTATCTAGAGTGCGACGAATGGACGCGCGCGCCAGGGCGCTCGAACTGGTCGAACAGTGGCACCGGGAGCTCCAGGAGCTCCTGCCTGCCGGGTCCGACATCTTCGATGCCCACCTGCACCTCGGGCACGACATCGACGGCATGGTCGGCGACTACGACCAGCTGCTCGAGCTGATGGATTCCTACGGGATCTCGCGCGCGTTCATGTTCTGCCTGGACGAGCCGGATCGCCATCCGTCCTTCACCGCGGCGAACGATCGCACGCTCGCCCATGCGGAGCGCTCGAACGGCCGGCTGATCCCGTTCGTGCGGCTCGACCTCAACGAGTCACCGATCGAGGAGGCCCGGCGCTGCCTCGATGCAGGCGCGCAGGGGATCAAGCTCCACCCGCGCGCCCAGAAGTTCACGGCGACGGACGATCGGCTCGGCCCGGTCTTCGAGCTCGCCGCCGAGCGGCGCGTCCCGATTCTCATCCACGCGGGCCGCGGGCTGCCTCCGATCGCCGACGGGCTCCGCAGCCTCGTCGAGCGCAACCCCGGCTCGAAGCTCATCCTCGCCCATGCGGGAATCGCGGACATGCAGGCGCTCGCAGCGTGCATGCGCGGCCGGAAAGGCGTGTTCTTCGACACGTCGACGTGGAGCCCGGTCGACCTGCTCGACTTCTACCGGCAGGTCCCGCCGGAACAGGTCGTGTACGCAAGCGACTACCCCTACGGGCAGCAGCCGTCGTCGCTCCTCCTCTCCGTGAAGACCGCGGTCCGCGCGGGATACACCGACGACCAGCTGCGGCTGATGCTCGCGGGGAACGCGAACGCGCTCGCCGACGGCGCCGAACTGGCAGAGCCGACCGAGCCGATGGGCACCGACACGATCGCGATGCCGCTGCAGTTCGCGCGGATCGCGCAGTACCTGTCCATGGCCACTCCGCTCTTGTGGTCGCGCCAGCCCGACCAGGTCGGTGTGCTGGGGCTGGCGATCAACACATGCGCCGAGCGCAACGGGCACGGCGACGAGGTCGACAAGATCCGCGAGCTACTCGAAGCGGCGCGCGATCTGTGGGCGACCGTGCCGCACATCGAGGAAGAGGTGGAGGCGCGGCAGACGATGCGGCTCACACACCGGCTCGTGCACATGGCGCAGATCGAGGCGATCACGTGCAACTGACGGTCAACGGTCACCGGTACGACGTGCACGGCGAGGTCGGCACGACGCTCGCCGAAACGCTGCGCGACGAGCTGTCGCTGACCGGGACGAAGATCGCGTGCGGCGAGGGTCACTGCGGCGCGTGCACCGTGCTGGTCGAGGGCGAGCCGGTTCTCTCGTGCATCACGCTCGCCCATGCAGTCGACGGCGCACACGTCACCACGATCGAAGGTCTGCGCGATCACAAGATGATCGACGCGTTCGTGCGCAGCGACGCATTGCAATGTGGGTTCTGCACACCGGGCCAGATCGTGAGTGCGGTCGCGCTCGTGGAGTCGAAGCCCGCGCCGACGACCGAGGAGATTCGACACGCCATGGCGGGGAATCTGTGCCGCTGCGGCGCGTACCCGAAGATCGAGGAGGCGATTCGCACGTGGCAAGACTGATCCGCACCGAGAAAGAGGTCGAGGGCCGGTACGAGGAGGTCTGGCTGGTCGTCGAGGAAGACTCGCTCGACCAGTGGCCGGCAGGCCCGCGCGAGATCGTCGGCCGCGACGCCGTACGCCTCGACGGCCGCGAGCGCGCGACCGGGCAGGCGGTCTACACGGCGGATCTCGTGAAGCCCGGGATGCTGCACACCGCCGTCCTCCGCTCCCCACACCCACGCGCGCGCGTCGCGAGCATCGACCTCGCACCCGCGCTCGCGTCACCGGGCGTGCATGCGGCGATCGGGCCGGGCGACATCGAGCAACTGACCGGCGACTGCACCTACCAGGGCACGGCAGTCGCGGCCGTGTGCGCCGACACGCTCGCCCACGCGCGCACCGCGCTGCGTGCGATCGCCTGCGAGTTCGAGGTGCTCGAGCCGCTGCTCGACCCCGACGAAGCCGTGCGGCGGGGGTCGCTGCTCGGCCAGCCGCGCGAGCGCTCGCGCGGCGACTACGAGCGTGGCCTCGCGGAAGCCGACGTCGTCGTCGAAGCCGAGTTCCGCACGCAGGTCGTCCTCCACAACTCGATGGAGACGCACCAGGCTGTCGTCGAGTGGATCGCCGACGGCATCGAGGTGCACATCTCGACGCAGTACATCTGGGGCATTCGGGACGCCGTCGCCCAGGGCCTCGGGCTGCCACCGGACAAGGTGCGCATCGTCTGCCACTACATGGGCGGCGGCTTCGGTTCGAAGAACGGCCCCGACGACTACACGTTCATCGCGGCGGAGCTCGCGAAGCGCACCCACCGCCCGGTGAAGTGCGCGCTCACGCGGCGCGAGGAGAACACGGCGGCGGGGAATCGGAACGCGACGATCCAGCGCCTGACCGTCGGTGCGCGCAGCGACGGAACGCTGACGGCCCTCGGCGGCGAGTTCGTGAACGCCGTCGGCTGGGACGGCTGGTCGTCCGGCACCGAGGGGCCGATGCAGATGCTCTATGCGTGCCCGAACGTGAAGACGACGACCTACGGCGCCAAGCTGAACCTGCCGCCGATGAAGGCGTTCCGCGCACCGGGGTTCGTCGAGGGGACGTTCGGCCTCGAGGCACTCCTCGACGAGCTCGCGTCGAAGCTCGATCTCGACCCGCTCGAGTTGCGACGGCGCAACCACACCGCCGAGGCGCCGGAGGGCAACGAGTACAGCGGCAAGAACCTGCTCGAGTGCTACCGCCGCGCCGAGCCGCACTGGGAGCGTCGGCACGAGGTGCGCGCGCGGTCGACGGACACGGTCAAGCGCGGCGTCGGGATGGCGTCGCAGATCTGGTACGGCGGCGGCGGCCCGCCGAGCTACGCGTGGATCCGCGTCGGCTCCGACGGACGCGCCACGGTCGTAACGGCGATGCAGGACATCGGCACCGGCACGAAGACGGCGATGGCGCAGATCGCAGCCGAGGAGCTCGGCATCCCGCTCGACCACGTGACCGTCACGCTCGGCGACTCCGATCGCGGGCCGTACGCGGCGATCAGTGCAGGCTCGTCGACGACTCCGTCGATGGGCCCGGCGGTCCGCGCGGCTGCAGCCGACGCACGCGAGCAGATCGAGGACATCGCCGAACAGCGGGGCCTGAAGGGTGCATCGGTGGCCGACGTCGTCGACGTGCTCGAGGACTCGCAGATCCTCGGCAAGGGCGCACGCGGCCCGAACCCGGCCGGGATGCAGGTGCTCACGTTCGGCGTGCAGGTCGCAGAGGTCGCGGTCGACATCGAGACCGGCGAGGTGTGGGTCGAGCGGATCGCCGCGGTGCACGACGTCGGCCGCGTGATCAACCCGCTCGGCGCGTCGAGCCAGATCGAGGGCGGGATCATCCAGGGGATCGGCCACACGCTCTCCGAGGAGCGGCTGCACGACCCGGCTACGGGCCGCCTGCTGACGACGACGCTCGACGCGTACAAGCTGCCGACGATCGCGGACGTCCCGGAGATCGTCAGCGAGCTGGTCGACGAGCCGGACTTGCACCTGACGAACCTCGGCTCGAAGGGTCTCGGCGAGCCGCCGATCATCCCGACCGCGGCGGCGATCGCGAATGCGATCCGCGACGCGACGGGCGCCGACGTGCGCCGGCTGCCGATCTCGCGCGAGGAGATGCTGCGCGCGCTGCGCGAGGCCGAGGCGCGGCAGAAGGAGAAGGTTGGAGCTCCGGCGGGCGTCTAGCACTACGATCGACGGCCTTCCCGTCCACGGTGGCACCGAAGTGGTGCCGCTGCTGCGCGCGGGGCTGCTCCACGCGGAGACGCTCGTCGACATTCGCGGCGTCGTGCCGCGCGACATTGCACCGGGCCGCATCGGCGGCGGCGCCACGCTCGCGCAGCTCGAGTGCGACCCGGAGATCCCGGACGTCCTGCGCGAGGCATGCCGGCTCGCGGCGAGCCCTCAGCTCCGGAACATGGGCTCGCTCGCCGGGAACCTGCTGCAGTCGACGCGCTGCTGGTACTGGCGCCTCAACTGGCCGTGCCGCCTGCACGGCGGCGACGAGTGCTTCGCCCGTGACGGCGAGCATCGCGAGCACGCGATCTACGCGAATGACTTCTGCGCGTCCGCGCATCCCTCCGATGTCGCTGCTGCGTTGCTCGCGCTCGACGCAACGGTGCGGACGACCACCCGCGAGCTGCCGCTCGCAGAGCTCTATCGCCTGCCGACCGAGGACGACCGCCGGACGACGACGCTCGAGCCGAGCGAGGTGATCCTCGAGGTGACGTTCGACGAATGCGACCGGAGCGTCTACCTGAAGGCGATGGAGCGAAAGCGCTGGGCGTTCCCACTCGTCGGCGTCGCGGCCGTGCGCCGGGCCGGCGAGACCCGCGTGGCGCTCGCGGGCGCAGCGCCGATCCCGTGGCTCCTTGCGGAAGGGCTCGACGACGCGACACCGCTGCCGCGAAACGCGTACAAGGTCGACGTCGCCCGCGCACTCGTGAAGCGCGCGCGCGCGACGATCGGCGCATGAAGCGCCTCGTTCTCCTCCTCGTCGCCGTCGTCGCGCTGACCGCCTGCGGCGGCAAGAAGGACATCCCCGACACCGCCACGGCAGGCACCGATCCGTGCCACCCGATCAAGACGCCCGATCCCGCTGTGCGTCACGTGCCGAAGCCGACGCTCACCCTCGATCCGAAGAAGACCTATGACGTCACGCTCGTCACGAACTGCGGCAGCATCACGATCAGGCTCGACGTGAAGGACTCGCCGAAGACGACCGCGTCGTTCGTCAGCCTCGTCCGCCGCCACTTCTTCGTCGACACGGTCTTCCACCGCATCATTCCGGGCTTCGTGATCCAGGGCGGCGACCCGACCGGCACCGGCAACGAAGGTCCCGGATACGAGACGGTCGAGGCACCGCCGCCTTCGACGAAGTACAAGGAAGGCGTCGTCGCGATGGCGAAGACCCAGTCCGAGGCGTCCGGCACGGCGGGCAGCCAGTTCTTCATCGTGATCGGGCCCGATGCCGCCACCCTGACTCCGGACTACGCGCTGCTCGGCGAGGTGACGGACGGCCTCGATGTCGCGAAGACGATCGGCACCTTCGGCGACCCGAGCACCGGCGCGATCACGCGGCTGATCGAGATCGAGAAGGCGACCGTCGACGTCCACTGATCGGGTTGCCGCGGTCGTGCTCGCCGCGGGCGCGTCGACGCGGTACGGCGGCGTCAAGCAGCACGACCTCCTCCCCGCCGTGCTCGCCGCGCTGCGGGAGACGGCGGTTGGAGAGGTGGTCGTCGTCGAAGGGGCGCACGCACTCTCCGTTCCCGGCGTGCGCGTCGTGCCGTGCCCCGATTGGGAGCGCGGTCCGGGCGCGTCGCTCCGCTGTGGCCTGGCGGCGCTCGACGCCGACGTCACGCGGGCGGTGATCGTCCTCGCCGACGGGCCCGAACTGGATCCGCGCGCCGTCGACCGGCTTGCGGCCCACCCGGCGCCGTTCGCCGCGGCGAGCTACGACGGCACGCGCGACCACCCGGTCGCGCTCGCGCGGAGTGAATTCGCAGACATCCCGGACGAGGGCCTCCGCGTTCGTGAGCCGGTGCTCGTCAACTGCTCGGACCTTCGTCCCCCCGGCGACGTCGACGTGCGCGACTGACGGTTAGGAACGAGGCGACCCGGGCCACGTCTGGTGCCAGGCACCGTGTAGTGCGCTTCGCACGGAGGACGTGTCCGGAATCGCGCTTCACCGACATGCGCGGTTAGCTCTTCCGCCTCACGACGACCTCGGCGAACGCCGCCCACGCGACGATCGGAAGCAGCCACCAATACCACCGGTGGTTCCCCGTCGCGAGGTGGTAGAGCGAGCCCGCGCCGATGATCGCGAGATACACCGCCCGGAGCTGCCACGCCGGGCCGGCCCCCAACAGGGAGTCGCTGACGTCGGCCCAGCTACGAGCCCGCTGCCAGTGAAGCGCGCGGGTCACGAAATGGAGCGCGATGCCGCCGCCGATGATCACGAGCCACAGCCACGGCGACTCGCTCCGGCCGGAGGCGGCGATCAGCGGGACTACCTGACGGTGCGCAACTGCCGGAACGCGGCCACGGCTGCGACCGCGACGACGCCGAAGATGATCCCGAGGATCCAGTGCCCGCTCAGCAAGAGGATCACCGCGAGCACGACGACGATCGCCGTGACGATCCCCGCGCGGCGCTGCAGGCTCTGCCTTGCGCGCCCTCTCGGCGACATGCTCACAGCGGGGTCCGCAGCGCAGCGAGCTTCGCCTTCAACTCGGGCGACATCGGCTCACTCACCGCGACGCGCACGTAGTGGCGGAGCTGCTCTTCGAACTTGTACCGCTTCGCGCACCAGCTGCACGTCTCGAGATGCCTCTGCGCCCGTGCGACTTCCTCCTCGGAGAGCGAGCCGTCGAGGTACGGCTGCATCATCTCCTCGCACTCCTCACACGGGTCTTCGATGTGGTTCATGCCACGGCCTTGTCCGCGAGATTCTTCTTGAGGATACGCCTGCCGCGATGCAAACGCGACATGACGGTCCCCATCGGGATGTCGAGGATCTGGGCGGCGTCCGCGTAGGAGAACTCGCCGATGTCAACGAGGACGATCACGTCGCGGAAGTCGTGCGGGACGTCCGCGAGGGCGTCGACGATCGAATCCTGCGACAGGCGCTCGAGCACGCGCTCCTCGTCCGGGTTCTCGTCCGGCATCTGCGAGGCCAACTTGTCGTAGAGGAAGTAGTCGCCGGCTTCGCTGTCGATCGACGTCGTCTGCGGGGCGCGCTGCTGCCGCCGGCCGCGGTCGATGTTCAGGTTCGTGAGGATCCGGAGCAGCCATGCGCGCAGGTTCGTGCCCGGCGTGTACTGGCGCCAGGAGCGAAAAGCCCGCTCGTAGGTCTGCTGGACGAGGTCCTCGGCCTCCTCGCGCCCACCGACGAGCCTGCGGGCCACGCGATAGACCTGGTCGCTCAACTCCAGCGCCTCCTCTTCGAAGCGAACGCGATCCCTCGCGTCGCGGGCGAGCCTCCGGGCGTCGGCGGTCGTCGGTGCGCTGTCGCTCATCCGGCCAACCACCCTAGCAATGCCCTAAACGACCAAAAGCCGCATCGGATTCCCATTCTCGACCGTTGGGAAGGGAGAGAGCGAAAGCGAACCCCGGAGGTCACCCAATGGAAGGCAGGCCCGTCGTCACGAGCGACGATCACAAGCTCGGAACCGTCGTCGCAGAGCGAGACGGCTTCGTCATCGTCGAGTCCGGGCACATGTTCAAGTCTCGGCACGCGATCCCGAACGAGTTCCTGCACGAGCACGAGGACATCGTGCGCGCAACCGTCGGCAAGGACGTTGTTCAGGACTCACCGAAGATCGACGGAGACACCCTCGACGAGTACGCCGTGAAGATGCACTACGGATTGATCGACGTGAACGTCGTCGACCCCGACCCGGACGCGGTCCGCCCAAGTGATCCGAGGACCGAGGCGCCCTCCGGTCTCGACCCGACGCTCGGCGGAACTCACTAAGCGAACTACGCGAAGAGTTGCTCGCGGAACCCGCCGCGAGCCATCAGCTCGACGAGCGCATCCCGTGTGGTGCGCTCGTCGTCGTAGCTGAGCATGACCTGACCCATCAGGTTCGCGTTCGCGAACTCGAGCCCGTCGGCGCCTTCAAGCGTCGTCGCAAGGCGCATGACGCACTTCTCACAGCGGATCCCGCTGACCTGGATCGTCTCCGAGACGACTGCCATGTCGTCAGGCTAGCGAGCGGAGGACGAGTTGGGCCGCAACCTCGCGCGCGTCGGCACCGACCTGCAGGTCTGCGCCGCACGCCGATGGGTCGAGGCGCGCCAACACCTCCGCCCCGCCGAGCCGCTCGGCGGCGGGGCGCACGAGCTCGAGGAGCTCGGCGGCGAGCTCGCTCGCGGTCGGGAACGAGAGCCCGTCGGGATGGATCAGGTTGCCGCGCGGCCCGAACCGCGCCGCGGCCCACCGGTTCTGGACGTAGTCGACCCGCAGCGACCGGCCCGGCAGCCCGCCCTCGAGCGCCGACGCGCACATCGCCTGGATCAGCGCGGCGAACGCCGAGGACAGCCCGACATCGGTCGGCTGGTCCGGCACCCGAACTTCGAGCGTCCCGAGTTGGGGGTGCGGACGCACGTCCCACCAGATCCGCGTGTAGTCCTCCAGCACGCCGATCGCGACCAGCCGTTCGACCCAGTCTTCCCACTCTGCGTACGACGCGAACGCCGCGGGCGCGCCGCCGCGCGGCAGCTCAGCGAGGATCGGCGCACGGTTCGACGCCATGCCGGTGAGCTCGCCCGCGAACCACGGCGAGTTCGCGGACAGCGCGAGCACGACGGGGAGCCAGGGCAGGATCGCGTCGAGACAGCGCCAGCAGTCCTCGGGCGACGCCATGCCGACGTGGACGTGCAGGCCCTGAACGCCCTGCCGGCGGACCGAGATGCCGCCGTAGCCGAGGAACGTGACGTACCGCTGCTCCTTCACGATCGGCTGCGCCTCGGGGCGGGCGAACGGATGTGTACCGGACGCGGCGATCGCGAGCCCCTCGCGCCCGGCCGCTTGCGCTGCGGCGCGCCGCAGGACGGGCAGCGCCGCATCGACCTCGCCGACGTTCGCGCACACGTTCGTGTTCGTCTCGAACACGGACGCGAAGAGCTCCGTCTTCAGCCGCCCGGGCAGCTCGACGCCGTCGACGCCCCGGAGGATCCGGTCGACGGCGGCGATCTGCTCGTGCGTCGCGGCGTCGAGGATCATCAGCTCCTCCTCGACCCCGAGCGAGAACGGCGCGCTCTCGCCGAAGTGGTGCGGGATCACCTCGCGGCTTTGACGCCGTGCACCGGGCGACCGGCTGCGATCCACGCGTAGTACGACGCGCTCGGGCCGTACTCCGAGCGGTAGCCGGTGACGCGCGGGTTGCGACCGACGTCACGGGCGCGGGCGGCATGGCGGAGGAGATTCGGGTCGTCGACCTCCTGCCAGACGAGGATCAGGTGCGCCGCGGTCATGAACTCGGCGACGAAGCTGCAGCCGTCGGCCGGGCACGGGAACGGGTCGGTCCGGACGCAGAACCACCCGTCGTGGTCGCCGTCGTCCTCCTGCCAGAGCTCTTCTTCCTCCTCGACGATCGTGTAGTCGAGGACGGTGTGCCCGCGCTCCATTCGGAACAAGGTAGCGACGGATCGCGGGCGGGCCACGGAGCCGAACTGGAAGACCGGCCGTGCCCGGGCAGGCAGACGGGCTCCGGCCGGCCTTCCACTTCGGCTACGGGCCTGCGCGCGTTCCCAGCTTGGCGGTGACGGTGCGCTTCGAGTTGTCGTGATACAGCTCGATCTTCAGCGTGTCGCCGGGGTGCTTTTGCTGCACTACGGCGAAGAGCTCATCGGCGGAGGTCATCGGCTTGCCGTCGACCGCCGTGATGATGTCGCCGCCGATCATGTAGCTCTCGCCCTCGACGACGACGGAAGTCGAGCCGCCCTTGATGCCGGCCTTGGCCGCGCCGCTGCCCTTCGTGACCTCACGAACCAGCAGCCCGCTCGCGGTCGGCAGGTTGAACAGCTTCTTCAGCTGCGGCGTCACCGCCGCCGAGCTCAGACCGAGGAATGCGTGTTCGGCCTTGCCGCTCGCGATGATCTGCCCGGCGATGTCGCGCACCGTGTTGACGGGGATCGCAAAGCCGATCCCGACGTTGCCCTGGTTCTGGTCGCTGCCGGTCTGGATCTGCGAGGTGACGCCGAGCACACGCCCAGCGGCGTCGATCAGCGGCCCACCCGAGTTGCCGTGATTGATCGCGGCGTCCGTCTGGATCGCGCTGTCGATCGGCACGCCGTTCGGCGCGAAGATCTGGCGCTGAACCGCGCTGACGACGCCCGTGGTGAGCGTCCGCGTGAGGCCGAACGGATTGCCGATCGCGTAGACCGGGTCGCCGACGCGGGCTGCGTCGGAGTCACCGAGCGGCAGCGGCGTCAGGGCGCGCGCGTGGGCGTCGATCTTCAGCACCGCAAGGTCCGTCGAGCGGTCCTTGCCGACGACGGTCGCGGGCAGCTGATCCTGGCCGGAGAAGGAGACCTGCACCTTCTGCGCGCCCTGGATGACGTGGAAGTTCGTGATGATGTGACCGGCGCGATCGAGCACGAAGCCGGAGCCGAGCGACTTCGACGTCTGCGGCGTCGCAGGAAAGAACGGATTTGGCGCCGACTGCGTGACGCTCGTCGCCGTGATCTGGACGACGCCCGTGCCGTCCTGACGGTAGATCGCTTCCGGCGTGAGGGCCTTCGAGGAGGTCTGCGTCGCCGCGGCCGCCGGGACGGGCGACGGCGTGACCTGCTGGATCGTCGTCGTCGTGTGGTCGCCGAGCTTCCCGAGAAGCGCCGCGCCGCCGAGCGCCAGGCCGGCGCCGACCAGTGCGACGACCAGTAGCTCGACGGCTCGGACGGAGAGGAAGCGGGAAGGTCCCACCAGAATCCGTTATAGCCCGCGTACCTAAGAATCAGCATTGCAAGAGGATTAAGAGCTGTGAAGGAATCGTTCCTCCTCGACCCGAGCGTCGTCTACCTGAATCACGGTTCGTTCGGCGCCTGCCCATCGCCCGTCTTCGAGGCGTACCAGCACTGGCAACGCGAGCTGGAGCGCCAGCCGGTCGAGTTCCTCGCGCTCGAGCGCGGGTTTCCGGCGCGGCTCGACGACGCGCGCCGGACGCTCGCGGCGTACGTCGGCGCGGCACCCGGGAACCTGACGTTCGTGCCGAACGCGACAACCGGCCTGAACGCGGTCGCACGGTCGCTCGAGCTGGGCGTCGGCGACGAGGTGCTGCTCGGCGACGCCGAGTACGGCGGGATGGAGCTGCTGTGGGAGTTCGTCCGCCGACGTACGGGCGCCACGGTCACGCGCCGTCCGTTCGGCGAGCTCGAGCCGGGGCCGCGCACGCGCGTCGTCTTCTGCTCGCACATCGAGTGGTCGACCGGCCGCGTCAACGACCTCGCGCCGCTCGTCACTCGAGCGCGCGAGGCCGGAGCGCTGCTCGTCGTCGACGGCGCGCACGCGCCGAGCCAGCTCGACCTCGATCTCGAAGCGCTCGGCGCCGACGTGTACGCCGGCAACTGCCACAAGTGGCTGTGCGCGCCGAAGGGCTCGGGCTTTCTCTATGCGCGCCCCGAGGCACAGGACCTGATCGAGCCGGCGATCGTCTCGTGGGACTGGCTCGACGACGCGCCGTTCGCCGCTCGCCATCGGTGGCAAGGGACGCGCGACCCCTCTGCCTACCTCGCAGTGCCGGCGGCGATCGCGTTCCAGGCAAAGCACGATTGGCCGGACGTCCGCGAGCGATGCCACCAGCTGCTCGCCGCCCTCGAGCTCCCGTTCGCACCGCTCACCGACGACTACGTGCAGATGCGCGGCTTCCGCGTCGACCATCCCGACCCGCCCGCGCTCAAGCACCGGCTCTACGTCGAGCACCGGATCGAGGTGCCAATCGTCGAGACGCCGGCCGGTTGGGTGATGCGCGTCTCCGTCCAGGCCTACAACGACGAAGACGACCTCGCCGCCCTCGCCCGCGCCGTCGCGTCATAGGATCCGCGAATGGCCGACTCATACGAAGTCGCGGCGGTGTTTCGGGCCGAGCTGCGACGCTTCCTGCGCCGCAGCGAGGACTGCTCGCGCGCGAACGGAATCACGCCGCGCCAGCACCTGCTCCTGCTGCAGATCGCCGGCGCGCCGGGAGGCGTCACCACGGTCTCCGACCTCGTGAACGCGCTGTCGCTGACGCAGAGTGCAGTGACCGAGCTCGTGCAACGCGCGGAGCTCGCCGGGCTCGTCGACCGAGCGCCGTCGCGGGAGGACGGGCGCGTCGTCCACCTCTCGCTGACGCGGCTCGGCTCCGAGAAGCTCGCCGCGGTCCACAACTCACTCGGCCCCGAGCGTGCGCAGCTCCGCCGCGTGATGGACGGCCTGGGCGACTAGCCGAGCTCGCGGGTGTCGAGCTGCTCTTCGCCGGCGCTCGTGACGCGGTAGGCGGCCGCGCCCGGCCGGCACGTCACGATCTCTTGCAGCTCTGTGCCGACGTAGTGGAGCGCGACGCCGTCGTCGGCGGCGACCCCGGCGAGCAGGCCGCCTGCGACGAGCTCGTGGTACCGCGGCCGCCGACGCTCCTCGCCGTCGTAGTGCGGGCATGCGCTGCCCGGCAGGAAGCCGAGGCACTCCATCCCCTCGAGCTGCGGGCCGAACGAGTCGGTCACGCCGGCTTCGAACCAGCAGATCATCCCGGCGCTCTGGCCCCAGAGCACGATCCCCTGCTCCCAGGCCTCGCGCAGCAGCACGTCGATTCCGTGTACGCGCCAGATCGCGAGCATGTTCGCCGTGTTGCCGCCGCAGACGCAGATCGCGTCCTGGGAGAGGATCAGCTCGCGCAGGTTCTCGGGCGGCCACGGGAAGGTCCCGAGCGTGCTCAACTCGACGCGGCTCGCCCACGCTTCGTAGAACCGCAGCGAGACTGACGCGTCGTCCCCCATCGCGGTCGGCACCCACAGCATCCGCGGGCGCTCCTTGCCGGTGAGCCCGAGCACGTAGTCATTGAGGAGAGCCGTTTGGGCGGGAGTGTCGCCCCCGCCGCCAAGACCGACGATGTGCCGCTCCATCGCCATCCGTCCTTTAGTTGTATCGGATGCGCGAGCCGGCTGGGCGGCCGACCACGTTCTGCTTCAATCGAGGCATGGCCTCGCCGTCCAAGCTCACCGTCGGCGACACGTCGTACGAGATCTATCGCCTCGACGAGCTTCAGGCCTCCTACGACGTCGCGCGGCTTCCCTACACGCTCCGAGTGCTGCTCGAGAACGTGCTCCGGAACGGCGACGACGCGGACGTCGACGCGGTCGCGCGGTGGGACGCGAAGGCAGAGCCGGCGAACGAGATCTCGTTCGCGCCGTCGCGCGTCTTGCTCCAGGACCTGACCGGTGTGCCGGCGGTCGTCGACCTCGCCGCGATGCGGAACGCGATGGCGGATCTCGGCGGCGACCCGGAGAAGATCAACCCGCTGATCCCCGCCGAGCTCGTGATCGACCATTCCGTGCAGGTCGACGCGTTCGCGTCCCGCCTCGCGTTCGGGCGCAACGTGGAGCTCGAGTTCGAGCGCAATCGCGAGCGCTACCTGTTCCTGCGCTGGGGCCAGACGGCGTTCGACGGCTTCAAGGTCGTCCCACCCGGCACCGGCATCTGTCACCAGGTGAACCTCGAGTACCTCGCGCGCGTCGTCGAGGACCGCGGCGGCGCTGCGTTCCCCGACACGCTGGTCGGCACCGACTCGCACACGACGATGGTGAACGGGCTCGGCGTCCTCGGCTGGGGCGTCGGCGGGATCGAGGCCGAGGCGGCGATGCTCGGCCAGCCGCTGTCGATGCTCGTGCCGCAGGTCGTGGGCTTCAAGCTGTCGGGCTCGCTGCCGGAAGGCGCGACTGCAACCGACCTCGTGCTGACGGTCACCGAGATGCTGCGCAAGACCGGCGTCGTCGGGAAGTTCGTCGAGTACTACGGCGCAGGTGTCGCCTCGCTGCCGCTCGCCGACCGCGCGACCCTCGGGAACATGTCGCCCGAATACGGAGCGACTTGCGGATTTTTCCCCGTTGACCAGGAGACCCTCGACTACCTGCGCCTGACGGGTCGCCCGGCGGAGCGCATCGCGCTCGTCGAGGCCTACTGCAAGGAGAACATGCTGTGGCACGACCCGTCCGAGCACGCGACCTACTCACAGGTCGTCGAGCTCGACCTCGGCGACGTCGAGCCGTCGATCGCAGGCCCGCGCCGTCCGCAGGACCGCGTTCCGCTCACGACCGCGAAGCGCGCCTTCATCGACACGCTCGGCACGTTCGGAGTCGACTACTCCAACGGCGACGAGGCGGTCGCCGACACGTTTCCGGCCTCCGACCCGACGACCGAGCAGCAACCCGGCGGCGAGGCGATGGTCGAGAGCCCGCCGGTCGCAACGGCGGCGGCTCCCGCGCCCCACCTCACGCCGGTCGCCGGCACCGACTACGAGCTCGACCACGGCTCGGTCGTGATCGCCGCGATCACCTCGTGCACGAACACCTCGAACCCGCAGGTAATGGTCGCCGCCGGCCTGCTTGCACGTAACGCGCTCGCGCGCGGGCTGCAGCGCAAGCCGTGGGTCAAGTCCTCGCTCGCGCCGGGGTCGAAAGTCGTCACGCGCTACTACGAACAGGCCGGTCTCCAGGAGCACCTCGACGCGCTCGGTTTCAACACCGTCGGCTACGGCTGCACGACCTGCATCGGCAACTCCGGTCCCCTCGCCGACGAGATCTCGGCGGCGATCACGGAAGGCGACCTGGTTGTCTGCTCGGTGCTTTCCGGCAACCGCAACTTCGAGGCGCGCATCCATCCCGAGGTGAAGGCGAACTACCTCGCGTCGCCGCCGCTCGTCGTCGCGTACGCGCTCGCGGGACGCATGGACATCGACTTCGAGAACGAGCCGATCGAGGGCGATGTCTACCTCCGGGACATCTGGCCGGCGGCGCAGGAGATCGGCGACACGATCGCAACCTCCGTCCGCGCAGAGCACTTCGCCGAGACGTACGAAGACGTCTTCACCGGCGACGACGAATGGCGCGCGCTTCCTGTGCCTGAGGGAGAGCTCTTTGCCTGGCAGCCGGACTCGACGTATGTCCGCCACCCGCCGTACTTCGAGGGGATGCCCCGCGAGCCGGGCACCGTCGGCGACATCGACGGCGCACGCTGCCTCGTATGGCTCGGCGACTCGGTCACGACCGATCACATCTCCCCCGCCGGCTCGATCAAGCCGGACTCGCCCGCCGGTCACTACCTCGTCGAGCACGGCGTCGAACGCAAGGACTTCAATTCATACGGCGCCCGCCGCGGCAATCACGAGGTGATGGTGCGCGGCACGTTCGCGAACGTCCGCCTCCGCAACAAGCTCGTGCCGGAGTCGGAAGGCACGTGGACGGTGCACGATCCGTCGGGCGAGGAGATGACGATCTACGCCGCGTCACAGCGCTACCTCGCGGAGGGCACCCCGCTTGTCGTGCTCGCCGGCAAGGAGTACGGCTCGGGCTCGTCACGCGACTGGGCGGCGAAAGGCCCGAACCTGCTCGGCGTGAAGGCGGCGATCGCCGAGTCGTACGAGCGGATCCACCGCTCGAACCTGCTGATGATGGGCGTGCTACCGCTGCAGTTCATGGACGGCGACTCGCCGGAGTCGCTCGGTCTGACCGGCCGCGAGTCGTTCTCGATCATCGGGGTCGACAACGGCGAAGCGACCGAAGTGACCGTGCGCGCCGACGACAAGGAGTTCGCTGCGCGCGTCCGGCTCGACACGCCGCGCGAGCGCGAGTACCTGCAGCACGGCGGGATCCTCCCCTACGTGCTGCGGCGCCTGCTCAGCTAAAGAAGGCGCGTACCGGTCGCCTTGAACGACGCGAAGGCGAGGTGACCGACGCGAAGGTGCAAGCGCGCGACCGAGTCGGCGGTCACGTCGGCGCCGATCGGGCCGATCGTGACACGCACTCGGTTGCCGAGCTCGACGAGGCTCAGGACCGGCCCGGCGATCACGTTCATCGCCGAGTCGTCCGGACGCGACGCGGAGACGACGACGTCCCAGGGGTAGACCGCGACCACGACCGGGCCTCTCCCTTCCTCGACCGTGACGATCGAGTTGCCGTCGTCGAGCCTGACGCGCGTCAACTCACCCGCGGGCTCCGCGTTCCCGCGCAGCAGGTTCGCGCCGGTGAACGACGCGACGAACGGATCTGCCGGCTGCGCGACCAGCTGACTCGGCGTGCCGGTCTGGCGGATCTGCCCGTCGATGATCACACCGACCTGATCTGCGAGCGCCGCCGCGTCGTCGAAGTCGTGCGACACGAGAACGACCGGCAACCCGAGCTCGCACAGCAGCCCCTGCAGCTCGGCGCGGACGCCGACGCGGGTATGCGCGTCGAGCGCGGAAAGCGGCTCGTCGAGCAGGAGAACGTCGGGGCGACGCGCGAGCGCGCGCGCGAGCGCGACGCGCTGGCGCTCGCCGCCCGAGAGCTCGCCCGGCCGTGCGCGCTCGAGGTGGTCGATGCGGAAGCGCGCGAGGTACGCGTCGGCGGGCTCGGAGCGAGAGAACTCGATGTTCTCGCGGACGGTCAGGTGAGGGAACAGCGCGTAGTCCTGGAAGACGAGCCCGACGCGACGCCGGTCCGGCGGCGCGTTCACACCGGCCGCCGCGTCGAACCAGACCGCGTCTCCACAGGCGATTCGCCCGCCGGTCGGCCGGACGAGGCCGGCGATCGCGCGCAGCACGGTCGTCTTCCCCGAGCCCGACGGCCCGACGAGCGCGGTCGTCGAGCCGACCTCGAGGCTCAGGCTGAGATCGAAAGACCGAAGGGGGACCGTGATCGCGTCGAGGACGAGCCCTGCCATACCAATCCGATTCTGAGGGTCAGGAGCAGGACCGCGCTGACCAGGACGAGCACGCCGCTCATCGCGAGCGTCGCGTTGAAGTCCTGGTCGAATTCGGCGTAGATCGCGAGCGGCAGCGTCTGCGTCACCTTCTGCAGGCTCCCCGCGAACATGATCGTCGCGCCGAACTCGCCGAGCCCGCGCGCGAAGGAAAGCGCGAGCCCGGCGATCAACCCGCCGCGTGCGAGCGGGAGCACGACGCGGAAGAACGTGCGGGCCGGGCCCGCACCGAGCGTGCGCGACGCGGCTGCGAGGTTCGGATCGGTCGCCTCGAACGCGGCGATCGCCTGCCGGATGTAGAGCGGGCTCGCGACGTACGCCACGGCGACGGTGACGGCTGACTGCGTGAACGGAAGCGAGAACCCGAGCGCGTCGAAACTCGACCCGAGCAGCCCGACGCGGCCGAACGCGACCAGGAGCCCGACACCCGCGACGGCGGGAGGCAGGACGAGCGGCAACTCGACGAGCGTCACCGCTGCCGAATGCCCCGGGAAGCGGCGGGTCGCGAGCAGGTACGCAGTCGGGGTCCCGAAGAGCAGGATCAACACCTGCGCGAGCACGCTCGTCTTGATGCTGACGACGAACGCGTCCCGCACGACCGGGTTCGAGAGCTGATCGAACAGGTGCCCCGGCGAGGTGTGCACAAAGATCGCGACGATCGGCAGCAGCAGGAAGATGAGCGCCAGCAGCGCCGCCGCGAGATAGACGACCCGGATGACAGCGCGCTTCACTTCTTCGGCGTCTGCTTTACGCGGGGCAGGAAACCGTACGAGATCAGCGTCGCCTGGCCCGCTTTCGAAACCAGCTTGTTGATGAACGCCTGCGCGTCAGCTTTGTTCTGGCTGCGCGAGACGATGCAGGCGCCGTACTGCACCTTGGGCTGCGCCCATGCGGGCACTTTCAAAGCAGTCACCCGACCGGGAACCGTCTTCGCGTCGGTCGAGTAGACGAAGCCCGCGTCCGCTTCTCCGAGCGCGACTTTCGCGAGCACTTCGCGCACGTCGGTCTCCTTGCTCACAACGTTCGCGAGCACGGCGCTCGTGAGGTTCATGTTCTTGAGGATCTGCAGCGTGTAGCTACCGACCGGCACGCCCGCCCCGGCGATGTCGAGCTTGATGCCGTTCTTCGTCAGGTCGTAGATGCCGTGGATGTTCTCCGGGTTCGACTTCGGCACGACGATCACGAGACGGTTGCGCGTGAAGATGACCGGCTTCGAGCAGATCCCCTTGGCAAACAGCTGCGCCGGCAAGGTCGTGTTCGCCGAGGCGAAGACGTCTGCGGGCGCACCCTGCATGATCTGCGCCGCCAACGTGTTCGACCCGCCGAACGAGTACTTCTGCGCAGGATCGAGCTTCGGGAACGCGTCGGTGAGCGACGCCGCGGCGTACACCGTGAGCTGAGCCTGGTGAGCGTACGAAGCCGCCGTCGCCTCCCCAGCGACGACGGCTCCAGTCGTGACGAGCATCGTCACGATCACTGCAAACGTCATCCGCATTGTCAGCTCTGGATGATCACGTTGGTCGATTTCACGATCGCGGTCGCCCGCATTCCGCTCTTCAGCTGGAGCTCCTCCACCGCATCGCGCGTCACGACGGCGACGAGGCGGATGGGATCGCTGACAACCATCTCGACCTGTGCCATCAGCCCATCCAGCTTCACCTCGGTGACGACCGCGTTGAACCGGTTGCGCGCACTGATGTGCGTCCCGCCGCCGTCGCCGCGCAGCCGGTCGATCTCCTCGGAGGCGACGATCCGCCGATTGCTCGAGTCTCGCTCGACACGAACGCGCCCCGCCTTGTCCCAGCGGCGCAGCGTGTCGAGGCTGATCCCCAGCGCCGCGGCTGCCTCACTCGCGGTGTAGTACTGCTTCGGCATCAGCTCTCGTACGCGTCCAGTGCTGCGGAGACGGCGTCGATCTGCAGGGCGGGCGCGAACGCACGGCCGAGCACCGGCATTCCGGCCGCGTCGGCGAGCGCGGCGACGTGCTGCGCCTCGCTGGCGGCGATCTGGCCGATCGGCAGCCGCCACCGCGGGGTCTGCACGTTCTCGACGGCGCCCAAGTACGCGCCGAGTGCCAGCGTCTCGATCGACGCCGCGAACTTCGCGATGCTGTCAGCCGAGGAGAACGTCTCCCTGGGATACGCGAAGTCGACATCATCCGCAGTCGCCGGCACCTGGCCTGCGCCCGCGACCAGGCTCGACAGGCCCGCGACGTGCCCCTTCTCCTGCGCGAGGATCCCGGTGAGCACCTTCTGTGTCGCGGAGTCGAGCTTCCCGCTCGCGATTGCCTGGGTCTGGAAGTCGACTGCGAGGAGCTCGACCCCGATCAGGAGCCGGGCGTACGCGACGTCCTCGTCAGGAGCCGCCGCGGTCGCGGTCGGGACGAGCCCGAAGGCCGCTCCACCGACGAGAATTGCTCCTCCGCGACGAAGCAAGGTTGTCCGATCCAGCGACTGTTGCATGGGCATTGCCATAGCAGCAAGACGATACCGAAGACGCTAACGTGGCGCGACCGGGGTGCCCGTCGGGGCTGAGATCACACCCGTCGAACCTGATCCGGGTCATGCCGGCGAAGGGCGAGCTACTTGAGCGAAACGGACACACCGACCTGGGGAATCGAGCCCGTGCCCGAGCGGTTGCGCGTGCTCGGGATCTTCGACGGCTTCCTGCTCTGGGCGAATCTCTCGGTGTCGCTGCTCGTGATCGTGGCCGGCGCGTTCCTCGTGCTGCCCGCGAGCGACTTCGGGTTGGCCATGTCGCTCCCCGAAGCGGTCGCAGCGATCGTCGCCGCCGCATTCGTGGGGAACCTCCTGCTCGGGCTCGGCGGGTTGATCGGCGCCGACGCGCGCGTGCCGACGATGGTGCTGATGCGCGCGCCGCTGGGCCGCCGCGGCTCGTATCTGCCGACCGGGCTCAACGTCCTGCAGTGCCTCGGCTGGTCGGTGTTCGAGCTGATCGTGATCGCCACCGGAGCGAGCGCGCTCTCGCAGCAGGTGCTCGGGTTCGGCGGCGTCGCGTTCTGGAAGATCCTCTTCGGCGTCGTCGCAACGGTCCTCGCGTTCCTCGGTCCGGTCGGCTTCGTCCGCAAGTACGTGCGGAAGTTTGCAGTGTGGATCGTGATCGCGTCTCTGCTGTACCTGACGTGGTGGTCGCTGCACGGCCAGCGGCCGGTCGCTCTCTGGCATCGGCACGGTGCACACGCGTTCTGGCCCGGCTTCGATCTCGTGCTCGCCTCGATCATCAGCTGGACGCCGCTCGTCGCCGACTACACGCGCTTCTCACGGTCGCGTTCGGCCGGCTTCTGGGGCGCCGGCCTCGGCTACTTCGTGCCGACGATCCCACTGTTCGGGCTTGGCGCCGTGATCGCGATGTCGCGTCACATCAGTGATGCGCCGGCGTTGCTGACTGCGATCGCCGCGGGTGGCGCGGCGAGCATCCTCGCCCTGCTCGCGCTCACCGTCGACGAGAGCGACGAGGCATTCGCGAATGTGTACTCCGGCGCTGTGAGCCTGCAGAACCTCTTGCCCGGTGTCCCACAGCGGCTACTCGTCGCCGGGTTCGCCGCGATCGCGACCGTCGGCTCGCTCGTGATCGATCTTCGGAACTACCAGCCGTTCCTCTACCTGCTCGGGTCGTTCTTCGTGCCGCTCTTCGCGGTGCTGTTCGCCGATTGGCTACTTGCCGGTCGCCACTACGACCGCGACGACATCTTCGTCGTGCCGGAGATCCGAACGGAGATGATTGGCGTGTGGCTGGTCGGCTTCGCGCTCTACCAATGGCTGTCGCCGGTCGGACCGGCGTGGTGGACACGCATCGTCGGCCATCTCGACCCTCATGCTCTGCCGTGGGGCGGCGCCTCGCTGCCGAGCTTCGCGATTGCCTTCGGACTGGCGATACTCGCCCGAGTGCTCATCGGTGATCGCGCTCCTCGGGAATCTCTCGCGTGACGTCGTGCCCGGCTCGCCGCCGAAGGCCGGCGGCGGGCCATTTCACGGCGCCCGCGCGTTGCGGCAGCTCCGCGTGCCCGCGCGCGTAATCGCGCGCTGCGCGACCGCGGACCGCGATCAGCTGCTTCCCGCCCTCGTCCGACTCGGGACACCGGTGCGCTACGTCCCGGGCCAATCGACCGCGACGTTCTCGTTCTCGTACGACGGTGACCGGCGCACGATGAGCATCGACGCGCTCGGCGACTCCTGGGAGCGCACCGACGTCCCCGAGCTCCGCGCGCGCTGGATCCACGTCGCGCCGCTCTCGCGCGGAGAGTGGCCGGAAGCGACCGTCGCCGCGCTCGCCCGCCGGTACCGCGTGTCCTTCGACGGACAGGGACTCGTGAGACCGGCACGGACCGGCCCGCTCGTGCTCGACGACGACTTCGACCCCGCGATCCTTCGCCACATCTGGGTGCTGAAACTCGCCGACGAGGAAGCGGAGGTCGTCGGAGATGTACGCGCCCTCGGCGTCCGCGAGATCCTCGTGACGCACGGCTCGCGCGGCGCGACGGTCTACTGCGGTGGCGCCTCCGAGCACGTGCCCGCGCATCCGGTCGACCGCGACCCGACCGGTGCCGGCGACGCATTTGCGACCGCATACATCGTCGGTCGAAACGCCGGCTTCGGGCCGGTCGGGGCCGCCCGCCGGGCGACGGCAGTCGTCGCGTCCCTCCTGCGCCAGTGATCGCCTTGGTCGCCACCGTCGATGGGACGTTCGCGATCGATCTCGACGACGGGGATGTGATGCCGGCAGTTGGATTCGATCCGGTCGCAGAGCCCGTGCTCAACCTGCCGCGGGTCGTGGCCGCTGCGGCCGCCGGCGCGACCGTTGCCGCGGTCGTCGACGCGAAGCCGCCGCTCCTTCTTTCCCATGACGCTGGGGTGACCTGGCGGGCATCGGGTCGCGGGCTCCCCCCGGGCCGCGCGGTCGCCGTTGCCGGCGACGACCCGGACACGCTCGTGTACGCCGCGCGCAACCGTCTCTATCTGTCGCGTGACGGCGGCGTGTTCTGGGCCGCGATCGGGGGCGAGCTCCCCGAGATCACGGCGGTCGCGCTCTAGAAGCCGAACTCGCCGCGCGCAACGAGGACGGCGGACCCGCCAACCTCAACACGGTCGATGCGGTCACCCTCGCCTTCGACCGTTGCGAAGAGCGTCGACGGCCGCTTGATCTCCGCGCCCTGGCTGATCTCGATCTCCTCGCCGAACGGAATCCGTCCGTGGCGGGCGAGATGGATCGCCAGCGGCCCGGCCGCCGACCCGGTCGCGGGATCCTCGTTGACGCCGTGGTTCGGCGCGAACATCCGCGTCTTCCAGCGGTTGCCGTCGACGTGGGCGAAGCAGTTGGCGCCGTCCGGCGTGGCCGCGGCCAGAGCACCAATGTCCGGGGACAGTCCTTGGACGGCCTCCGGCGAGTCGAGTGCGACGTAGAGGTGGCCCGGACCGAGGTCGTACCGCTCGATCGGCAAGCCTGAGCGCTCGACTCCGAGCGCGGCCAGGATTGGCGCGGGATCCTGAACGGTTTCCCAGGTGGGGACCGGCTGATCCATCCGACCGAACACGATCTTGGGGCCTTCCCGCTCGAGCGTCACGGGGACGACTCCCGCACCCGTCTCGAGCCGGATCACGATCTTTTGCAGCGGACCACCGAGGACGAAGGCGCTGCCGAGCGTCGGATGACCGGCGAACGGCAGCTCGACCGCCGGTGTGAAGATCCGGATCCGAACGTCGGCATCGTCGGTGGTCGCCGGGAGGACGAAAACGGTCTCGGAGAGGTTCGTCTCGCGGGCAATCGCCTGCATGTCGACCTCGCTCAGGTCGCGGCCATCCGTGAAGACGGCGACCGGGTTGCCGGCCAGCGGCTCGTCCGTGAAGACGTCGGCGATGACGTAGCGAAAGCGGCGCACGGCTCGAGGCTACCTGGGCTTGCGCCCAGGAGCTCTCGCCGTGATGGGTTCCCCTGCTACGTCGGTGCGACCGCGGGCGGCCCGGTGTCGGCGGCGGGCAGGTCGACCGTGCGAATCGGCCCTGTGAACCAGTGTCGCGCCGAGAGGAGCCACCAGATGCCGACGAGCAGAATCGTGCCGCCGACGAGTACGGGCGCGTACTGGATGTAGCCGTTGTCCCAAGCGAAGCCCTTCTTGCCCGGGATGCCGGGCGGGCCGAACGGCAGGCAGAAGTACACGCAAGCGACGACGACCTCGACCATCGCGATCGGCGCCATCCACTTGTACTTGTTGCCCAGGGTCCAGGGTCCCGGCTGGAAGGCATCCCCCATCCGCCAGCGGAGGAAGATCGGGATCACGTACGCGATGTAGAGACCGATCACCGTGATCGCCGTCAGCGCGAAGAACGCAATCGGCGTGTTCGCGGAATTGCCCTTGAGCGCCGGGATCGCGACGATCGCGCAGATGACAGCGATGAACATCGTCGCGTTGCGCGGCGCCCTCGACGACGTCACCTTCGACCAGAGCTGCCAGCCGGGGATGGCATGGTCGCGACTGAAGGCGTACGTCATCCGCGAGGCCGAGGTCATGCCGGAGCCGGCGCAGAAGATCTGCCCGACGGTCGAGATGATCATGATGATCTTGAACGCTGTCAGGCCGAGCGAGGATTGGAAGACCGCGATCACGATGTAGCCGTACGGGTTCTTGTTGATCGCGTCGACGTTCGTCGCCGCGAACAAGAAGCAGAGTAGGAGGATCCAGCCGCCGATTGCGGAGTAGAAGATCGCCCGCCAGACGCCCTTGGCGGCCCCGGTCGCCGCCTCTCGCGTCTCCTCGGAGAGGTGCGCACAAGCATCGAATCCTGTGATCGTGTACTGGGTCAGGAGCAGCGCCCCGAACGGCAGCACGTAGAAGAGCCACCCCGCGCCGCCTAGGTGGCCGTGGAAGAAGCCCGAACCGTTGGCCCGACCGGTGAACACGAAGGACGCGCTCTGGTGATGGTCGGGAACGAAGATGAGGATCCCGACGATCACTGCCGGTCCCAGGATGTGCCAGTACGCCGAGGTGTTGTTCCAGAACTTGAGGATGTGGCTCGGGAAGACGTTCAGCGTCGTGTGGACCGCCAGGAGGCAGAGGTAGATGACGAAGACGCGCTTCAGGTTCAGCGCATCCCAGCTCGGGTGGAAGAGCTGGATCGTGATCGAGAGGAACTGTGCTGCGGCGTAGTCGACCGACGCCACGACCCCGATCAGACCGATCAGGTTGAACCAACCGGTGAACCAGCCCCAGACAGGACCTCCGAGCTTGGAAGCCCAGTAGTAGATCCCGCCGGCCGTGGGGAAGGCAGAGACGATCTCTGACATGCAGAGCCCGATGATGAGGATGAGCCCAGCGACGATCGGCCAGCCCCACGTGATTGCGACCGGGCCGCCGTAAAACCATCCCGTGCCGAAGCTCGTAAAACACCCGGCGAGGATCGAAATGATCGAGAACGAGATCGCGAAGTTCGTGAAACCGCTCCACGAGCGCTCGAGCTCCTGCTTGTACCCCAGCTCGGCAAGGCGCTGTTCGTCGTTGGATAGCCGCGCTGGTGCGCTCACGTGGCGTTCCTTCCCACTAGGCATGGCCGGATAGACGCGCGAAACTACGCTGCCCGCCCGGCCAAGTCAAGGACGCGGAAGGTGCAGCGCAGTACGAGGCGGGCGCTGCTGGCGCTGCGCCCTCGTCGGCGTAGGATCGCCACAGTTACCGGATCGGAGGAAGTCGGCTGGCCCGGCTCCCGCCACGAAGGAGGGTGTGTGCGTTGCTGACGCTCGACGAGTTGCGCTCGGACACGTCGCTGGACACGGTGATCATGGCGTTCACCGACATGCAGGGGCGACTGCTCGGGAAGCGGTTGCATCGCGATTTCTTCCTCGAGCAGGTCGATCAAGGGCACGGCACGGAGGGCTGCAACTACCTGCTTGCGCTCGACATGGAGATGGAGCCCACGCCCGGGTACGAGATCGCGTCGTGGGAGCGCGGGTACGGCGACTTCGACCTGTCTCCGGACATGTCGACGCTGCGGCGGCTGCCCTGGCTCGAGGCGACGGCCTTGGTGTTGTGCGATGTGTTGTGGCTCGACGGCTCGCCGGTCCGACCGTCGCCTCGGCAGGTGCTTCGGGCTCAGCTGGATCGCGCTTCGGCGATGGGCTTCGATGTGATGGTCGGCTCGGAGCTCGAGTTCTACTTGCTCCGCGAGACGTATGAGGAGGCGCACGCGAAGGGCTATCGCGATTTGACGCCGTCGGTGCCGTACGTCCTCGACTACCACCTCCTTGCCACGTCCTACGACGAGCCCTTGCTGCGTCAGATCCGGAACGGCATGCAAGGCGCCGGCATGCGCGTCGAGACGTCGAAGGGCGAGGCGTGGCCGGGACAGCAGGAGATCAACTTTCGCTTCTCGGATGCGCTGTCGATGGCGGACAACCACGTCGTCTACAAAAACGGTGCCAAGGAGATCGCGCATCTGAACAACTGCTCGATCACGTTCATGGCCAAGCCGTCGCATGAGTGGATCGGGTCGTCGTGCCACATCCATTCGTCGCTGTGGCGCGACGGGGCGCCGTCGTTCGGATCGGATGAGGTGCTGTTCGGGCAGTACCTGGCGGGGCAGATTGCGTGCGCACGGGAGATGGCGGTGTTCTTCGCGCCGAACATCAACTCGTACAAGCGGTATGCCGCCGGCTCGTGGGCGCCGACCACACTCGCCTGGGGACTCGACAATAGGACGTGCGGCTTTCGGATCGTCGGTTCGGGAGGAGCGCGGCGGGTCGAGTGCCGGATCCCGGGTGGCGACGTGAACCCGTATCTCGCGTTCGCCGCGACGATCGCCGCCGGGCTGTACGGCATCGAGAACTCGCTCGAGTTGCCGCCGGCGTTCGAGGGGAACGCGTATGAGTCGTCGGTCGAGCGGTTCCCGTCAACGCTGCGCGAAGCCGTTGCATGCTTGGAGAGCGGTTCGGTCGCACGGAATGCTCTCGGGGACGACGTCGTTGACCACTACCTGAACTACGCACGTACAGAGCAGGGGCTGTTCGATCGCGTCGTCACCGACTGGGAGCGGTCTCGATTGTATGAGCGGGGGTAGCCGCCGGCCGATCATCGGGATCACGACGTACCTCGTGCCGGCGGCCTGGGGCGCGTGGAACATGGAGGCCGCGCTCGTGCCCGCCGATTACGTGCGGGCGGTGTCGTCTGCGGGAGGCGCGCCGGTGATGATCCCGCCGGGGTCTTCGTTGTCTGAGACGTTGTCGGTGGTCGACGGGCTGGTGTTCACAGGCGGGTCGGATCTCGATCCGTCGCTGTATTCGGCCGACGCGCACCCGGAGACGAACGGCGTGATCCGCGAGCGGGACGATTTCGAGCTCGAGTTGATGCGCGCGGCGCTCGAGCGGGACGTGCCGATGCTCGCCATCTGCCGCGGCTCGCAGGTGTTGAACGTCGCGCTCGGCGGCGACCTCGAGCAGCACGTGCCTGACCGTGTCGGGACGGAGCTGCATCGCGAGGTTCCCGGCGTCTTCTCGGAGCACGACGTGTCGGTGGTCGGCGGAACGCGGCTGGCGTCGATCCTCGGCGACCGCCACGACGTGAAGTCGCATCACCATCAAGGCTTCGGCGCTCTGGGGTCGGGCCTACGCGAAGCCGCCCGCGCCCCGGATGGAACGCTGGAAGCGCTGGAGGACCCCTCGCGCCGCTTCACCCTGGGCGTCCTGTGGCATCCCGAAGCCGGCGAAGACCGCGCGCTGTTCGAAGCGCTGGTCGCAGAGGCCGTGGCGTTCCGCGCTTTGCGGCCTTAGGTCTCGATGGACTGGGCTGGTCGAGCCCCGTCTAGTGGTCTGACCAGAGCGGAGAAACAGAAACAATTCGTCCACAGACGATGCGCGCGTCGTGGCGCGTGCGCATCCTGGATGGGGTGGCGCCACCAAGAATCGTCGATCCGCAAGGTCTCTACCACGTCATGTCGCGTGGCAACTATCGCGCGACGATCTTCCCCGACGACGACCACGCGGAGCGGTACATGTTCTTCCTCAATCGAGTCTCGAGTCGACGGAACTGGATCGTGGTCGATTGGTGCCTGATGCCGAACCACTACCACCTCCTGATCCAATTGACCGACAACGGTCTCTCGGACGGGATGCGGGAGCTGAACGGCTGCTACTCGCGGTGGAGTAACCAAATGCATGAGCTGACAGGAGCCGGCCACCTCGTCCGAAACCGCTTCAAGAGCCTGCTCGTGGAGGACGATCGGTACCTCCTTCAACTGCTTCAGTACGTGCCGAACAACCCTGTCCGTGCCGAGCTCGCGACGGCGGCCGAAGAGTGGAAATGGTCAGGGTTCCGTGCAACGGCCGGCATGGAATATCCGCGGGCCTTTCACCGCCCATCGGTCGCGCTCGCGCACTTCCATCGCGATCCGAAAAGAGCCCAGGACTTGTACACACGCCACGTCACTCTTGGCGCCGCCTCGGACAGCCCCGTCCCGTGGTCAGACCAGAAGAGGGGCGACGCGTGATTAGATCGCCGGACATGACCGTTACCGTGATCAATCCCGCCACCGAAGAGACGATCGCGACCCTCGAGTCTGCTGGCGTCGACGAGACTGACCGGGCGGTGGCGGCTGCTAAGGCTGCTTTCCCGGCTTGGCGGGCGGTTAGCCCGCAGGACCGGGGACGGCTGCTTCGCAGGCTCGCGACGCTCGTCGAGGAGCACCACGAAGAGCTTTCGCGCATCGAGTCCGCGAACGTCGGCAAGCCGATCTACGGTGCTCGGGGGGAGGTTGGGATGGTTGCCGACGTCTTCCACTTCTACGCCGGCGCCGTCGACAAGCGCCACGGCGAGACGATCCCTGTGGCCGGCGGCATCGACATGACGTTCCGCGAGCCGCTCGGCGTCGTCGGGCTCATCGTCCCCTGGAACTTCCCGCTCAACATCTCCTCCTGGAAGCTTGGCCCCGCGCTCGCGACCGGCAACACGATCGTCCTCAAGCCCGCCGAGCTCACACCGCTCTCCGCAGTCAGGCTCGCCGAGCTCGCGCTCGAGGCCGGGATCCCGGAAGGAGTCCTCAACGTCGTCGTCGGCAAGGGCTCCGTCGTCGGTCGACGACTCGTCGATCACCCAGACGTCGCCAAGATCGGCTTCACCGGTAGCACCGAAGTCGGCCGCGGCGTGATGGAAGGCGCCGCAAAGACGATCAAGCGCGTCACCCTCGAGCTCGGCGGCAAATCCGCCAACGTCGTCTTCGCAGACGCCGACCTCGAGAAGGCCGCCGCGGCGGCGCCCTACGCCGTCTTCGACAACGCCGGCCAGGACTGCTGCGCGCGCTCCCGCATCCTCATCGAGAAGAGCGCGTACGACCGCTTCGCCGAGCTCCTGATCGACGCCACCCGCAACGTCAAAGTCGGCGACCCCACCGACGAGGCAACGGAGATGGGCCCTCTCATCTCCCAGAGCCACAAGGACACCGTCGCGAGCTTCGTCGAGACGACACCGCTTTTCCAGGGCGATGCACCCGACGGCAAGGGCTACTGGTTCCCGTGCACGCTCGTCGAGGCGTCGAACGACGACCGCGTCGCCCGAGACGAAGTCTTCGGCCCGGTCGCGGCACTTATTCCGTTCGACGACGAAGCAGACGCGATCCGCATCGCGAACGACACGCCGTACGGACTGTCGGGCTCGATCTGGACGCAGAATGGCGCGCGCGCGATCAGAGTCGCACGAGCGCTCGACACCGGCGTGCTGAGCATCAACTCGAACTCGAGCGTCCGCGTCTCGACGCCGTTCGGCGGCTTCAAGCAATCGGGCTTCGGCCGCGAGCTCGGCATGCACGCGCTCGACGGTTACTCGGAAGTCAAGAACGTCTACTACTCGACGGAGGGCTGATGGGTCGTCTCGACGGCAAGGTGTGCGTGATCACGGGCGCAGGCGGCGGGATGGGTCGCGACGCCGCAGAGCTCTTCACCGAGGAAGGCGCGAAGGTCTGCGCCGCCGACGTCAACCTCGACGCGGCAAAGGAGACCGCGTCGCATTGCGCAGAGGGAACCGCGTTCGCACAACAGGTCGATGTCGCCGACGAAGAAAGCGTCGCCGCGATGATGGACGCGACGAAGGACCACTTCGGCGGGATCGATGTCCTGTACAACAACGCCGGCGTCTCCCCCGCCGACGACGCCTCTGTCCTCGACACGACAACAGAGGCCTGGGACCGCGTGCAGGCGGTCAACACGAAGGGCGTGTTCCTCTGCTGCAAGCACGGCATCCCTCACCTGCTCGAGCGCGGCGGCGGCAGCGTGATCAACGTCGCGAGCTTCGTCGCAATCGTCGGCGCTGCAACCAGCCAGATCTCGTACACCGCGTCGAAGGGCGCGGTGCTGAGCATGACGAGAGAGCTCGCGGTGCAGTTCGCACGACAGGCCGTCAGGGTGAACGCCCTCTGCCCCGGCCCGGTCGAGACGCCGCTCCTGCTCCGCATCTTCGGCGACGACCCTGCCGCGCTCGAACGCAGACGCAATCACTGGCCGATGGGCCGGCTCGCCAAGGCACGGGAAGTCGTGAACGGCGCGCTGTTCCTCGCCTCCGACGAATCGTCGTACGTCACCGGCGCGACGTTCCTGGTCGACGGCGGCCTCACCGCCGCGTACGTCACACCTGAATGAAGGTCTGCCTCATGATCGAGGGCCAGGAAGGCGTCACCTGGCCACAATGGGTCGCGCTCGCTCGCGCAGCCGAAGACGCGCAGCTCGACGCGCTCTTCCGATCCGACCACTACCGCGCGATCGGCCGCGGCGACCCGAACGGCGCCCTCGATGCCTGGGGAACGATCTGCGCGCTCGCCGCGATCACCAGCACGATCCGCCTCGGCACGCTCGTCACGCCGGTCACCTTCCGCAAGCCGTCCGTGCTCGCGAAACTCGTGACGACCGCCGACCACGTCTCCGGAGGCCGCGTCGACCTCGGGCTCGGGGCCGGCTGGTACGAATCCGAGCACGCGGCGTACGGCTTCGACTTCATGACGACGACCGGACGCCTCGACGAGCTCGACCGCCAGCTCGGGGAGATCACGCGGCAGTGGACGGAGGCCGACGACATCTGGCCGAAGCCCATCCAGCAGCCACGCCCGCGGATCATCGTCGGCGGTCGCGCGAAGCCGCGCACCGTCGCGGCCGCGGTCAGATACGCGGACGAGTACAACACCGTCTGGCCGACGGTTGCCGAAGCGCGCGAGCGTAAACAGCGCCTCGACGACGCCGCCGAGAAAGCAGGGCGCGACCCGCTCCGCTTCTCGATGATGATCGAGCTCACCGGCGACGCGAACGAGCTCGAGGAACAGCTCCGCGCGTATGCCGACGCGGGCGTCGAGCGCGTGATGCTGCAGCACCTTCAGCACGAGGACGTGGAGCGGGTGGCAGTCCTGGGCGAAGTCGCTGCCCGTCTACGCTAGCCGCGTGCGCGTCTTCCTCGTCCGCCATGCCGAGGCCGCCCCGGGCGAGCCGGACGAGCTCCGTCCACTGACCTCGGCGGGCCGCGACGCCGCGCGAGCGCTGGGTGACCGGCTCGCGACCCAGCAGCCCACTGCGGTCGTCTCGAGCCCGCTCCTTCGGGCCAGAGAGACCGCCGACCTGATCGCGCGTGCCTGCGGGCTCGACGCGACCACCGACGAGGGCCTCGCCCCCGGCGCGACCTCCGACATCCTTCATGAAACAGCGAAAGACAAAGGCGAGACGGTCGTCGCCGTCGGGCACCAACCCGACTGCAGCGAGATCGTCCTCGAGCTGACCGGGCGCGACGTGAGCTTCCCGCCTGCCGGGGTCGCGGAGCTCGACCTGTGACGGCCGTCTCGGTCGCCGGTCTCCGCAAGACCTACGGCGACTACGAGGCGCTCCGCGGCATCGACTTCACGATCGAGCGCGGCGAGGTGTTCGGACTGCTCGGGCCGAACGGCGCCGGTAAGACCACGACGATCGAGATCCTCGAGGGCTACCGCGAGCGCGACTCCGGAACCGTCGAAGTCCTCGGCGAGGATCCCGAGCGCACAGGTACCGCATGGCGCGAGCGCGTCGGCGTCATGCTTCAGTCGTCCTCCCTGTATCCGAACCTCACCGTGCGCGAGAGCCTCGCGACCTTCGCCGGCTACTACGCGGCGCCGCGCGACCCGAGCGATGTGATCGAGATCGTCGAGCTGGCGGAGAAAGCGAACGCGCGCGTGCGGACGCTCTCCGGCGGCCAGCAGCGGCGCCTCGATCTGGGACTCGCGCTGATCGGCGACCCGGAACTGATCTTCCTCGACGAGCCGACCACCGGGTTCGACCCGGGCGCCCGCCGCACCGCGTGGCAGACGATCGCCAACCTGCGGGAGCTCGGGAAGACGATCCTGCTGACGACGCACTACCTCGACGAGGCCGAACAGCTCGCCGATCGGGTCGCGGTGCTGAGGAACGGCGAGATCATCCGCGTGGGAACTCCGGCCGACCTGCGCGGCGGCGACGTCGAGACCGAGATTCGCTATCGGCGTGCCGGCGAGACGATCACCGAACGCACCCGCGAGCCCACGAGGCGCCTCAACGAGTTGACGAGCGAAGCTCTCGCACGCGGCGAAGAGCTCGACGGTCTCGAGGTCCGCAGGCCGACCCTCGAAGACGTCTACCTGGAGCTGACCGGCGAATGAGACTGTTCGTGCACGAGCTCCGCACGGAGCAGGTCCTGTTCTGGCGCAACCGCGAAGCGGCGTTCTTCACATTCTTCCTGCCGATCATCTTCTTCCTCGTCTTCGGCTCGATCTACGGAAACGACAAGATCTCGGGCATCAAGGGCGCCGCGTACCTCGAGGCGGGAATGATCGGGTACGGCGTCGCCTCCACCGCGTTCGCGGGGCTCGCCATCACGATGGTGATCCGTCGTGAGAGCGGCGTGCTCAAGCGCATCCGGGCAACGCCTCTGCCGCCTGCGACCTACGTCGCCGCCGTGCTCGCCTCCACCTTCGTGACGTTCCTGATCGAAGCTGCGCTGCTCATCGCGCTCGGGCGGTTGCTGTTCTCGGTCGGCGTGCCCGACCGGCCGCTTTCGCTGCTACTCACGCTCGCGATCGGCGCCGGCGCGTTCGCTGCACTCGGGCTCGGGCTGACAAGCGCGGTCCGCTCGGCAGAAGGATCGTCCGCGGTCGTCAACTTCGTCTACCTGCCGATGGCGATCATCTCCGGCACGTTCTTCTCCCCCGCGAAGTACCCCGGCTTCCTGCGCGCGATTGCCGATGTACTGCCGCTCACCTACTTCACCAGGCTGACGCGAGACGTGATGGTGCGCGATCACCACGTCTGGAGCGATCCAGGCTCCGTTGGAGTCGTCGTTCTCTGGGGTGTAATCGGCGCGGTCGCAGCGGTTCGCGGCTTTCGCTGGCAGCCGCGCGAGCGCTGACGTAACCCAGGCCTGTCCGAGCTCGTTGTACCTGGGATGGCCGATCCCGCACTCGCATTCATCGTCGACCACCCCGAGCCGCCGAAGATCGAGGTTCGCGTCAACTTCGGCGTGTTCGCCGGCCGCGCAGCCACGCCCGCAGAAATCGACCGCCTGGCCGAGTGGCTACTCGACGAGGTGGGCGAAGTCTCGATCATCTCGGCAGAGCATCACGAGATCGACACGCACGGCGAGGCGGTCATCCACCAGGTTCGGATCGAAGTGGCCGAAGGCAACCCAGAGCTCGCAGAGAAGCTGCTCGCGCGCGCCTGGCACTGGGCCAGGCTTTGCGTCGAGGAGCGCCACGCCGAGATCACAGACGGCGTGTGACCTCGTCGAGCGTGCGGTCGGCCTGACGACGCGCGACGGCCTCGCCGCCGGGGCCGGCAAGCCTTCCGAGCACGCCGGCGAGCCGCAACTCGGTGCGCCAGCGCATCACGGTCACGTCGCCGTCCGGCTCGAGGTCGAACGTCGAGGTGACGTCCGCGCCGCCGCCGTGCGCGTGTAGACGCGCATGCCGAGGCGGACGCCGGTCGAGAACCTCGAACCGAATCGTCAGCGACGGTGCGAGGGGCAGCGGCGGCTTGACCTTGGCGAGCCAGTGATCCGCGTCGACGACCTCGTGCGATCTCACCGCCGGCATCGCGGCCGCGATCACGTCGGGGCTCGTCAGGAGCTCGAACACGCGCTCGCACGATGCTTCGAAGCGGCGCTCTCCCGCGACGACCGTCACGCGCGGCAAGGTAGCGAGTGGCTCAGCGCGTCAGCGTGACCTTGCGCAACCCGAGCGGCGAGTCGAGGTCGATGCCGCGCAGCTGGGCGAGTCGGAGCGCCGCGAGCTGGCCCGGCACGACAGCGACGAGCGGCGAAAGCCACTCCGGGACGCGCGTCCACAACGGCAGCGCCGCATCCGCCTTGGCGAGCGCGCGGTCGTCATCCGAGACGACGATCAGCCGCGCGCCGCGTTCCTTGAGCGCGTCCAGCGCCGTCGCCATCGACTCGAATGCCGGTCCCCGCGGAGCGATCGCGACCACGGGCCAGCCCGGGCCGACCGCCGCGATCGGCCCGTGCATCAGGTCGGCCGCCGAGTACGCCTCGAAGAGCAGGCCCGACAGCTCGCGGATCTTCAGCGCCGTCTCGTACGCGGTCGCGTAGTTGACGCCCCGTGCGACGACAGTGCCGCCGTGCAGGTCGCCGAGCCGGTCGAGCCGCTGCGCGTCGTCCCATGACCGTTCGACCTGCAGCGCAACATGCGCAGGGATGCGCTCCAGCTCGTGGAGCGCATCCTCGTCGCTCGTGGCCACAGCGAACAGAAGCGCGATTGCGCCGAGGGAGTTCAGGTACGTCTTGGTCGCGGCAACCGCGAGCTCCTCGCCTGCCTCGAGCGCAAGGACCTCGTCGGCGACCGTCGCGAGCGGCGACGCGGTGTCGTTCGTGATCGCAACCGTGGGACGCCCCTGGCGCTTCGCCTCCTCGAGCACCTCCTTCACGTCGGGCGACCGGCCCGACTGCGAGATGCCGAGCACGAGCGCGCCGTCGAGTCGCGGTGGCTGCCCGTACAGCGTGTAGAGCGACGGCGTCGCGAACGCAACCGGAACGCGGTGCGCACGGCCGAGCACGTACTGCGCGTAGCGCGCCGCGTTGGAGGAGCTGCCACGCGAGGCGATCAGCACGTACCCGACGTCGTCGCGGCGGAACAGCGCTGCGATGCGCTCGGCGCTCTCGCGCTGCGTGGCGAACAGGCGATCGAGCGCCATCGGCTGCTCACGCAGCTCGCGCTCGAGATGCGTCGTCACAGCAGGCTTTCGACCGCCTCGAGCGAAGCACGGCCGCCGCCGAGCGATGACACGTAGCCGCGCGCCGCCTGCGGCCGCCACACGGGCAAGCCGATCTCCACCACCACGGCACCGGGACGATCGACGGCTTCCATCCAGGGATGACGATGAACGTCGCGTACGACGTACACGTCCGCGTCGGGGATCGGCTCTCCCTCACGCACGATCTGCGGGGCGAGCCCGTGCTCGGCCTCCCCGGCGGCGATGTTGGCGACCGGCCGCAGCTCAACGATCGACGGATCGCTGTCGAACGAGATGTCGCCCTCGATCTGGACGGCCCGCTCGGCGGCACCGAGCGCCGCACCGCGATCGATTGCTGCCTCGCGGGGCCGAGCGAACGAGGCCAGAGTGCCGACGCGTGCAGCGGCTGCCTCGAGGCGCTCGGGTGAGACGCGCTCGTCGAGCGCCGCGACGATTCGCATCGTGTCCTCTTCGTCGACGTCGTGACCGACGATCAGGACGTCCGTGCCTGCCTCGACTGCCAGCACGGCAGCGTCGACGACGCCGTGCCGCGCACTCACGCCTTTCATCTCGAGCGCGTCGGCGACGATGGCGCCTCGGAACCCAAGCTCGTCACGAAGAAGGTCATGCAGCACTGCGTGATCGAGTGTCGCAGCATCGGCGTTCACCTTGATGTGTGCGGTCATGATCGACGCCACATCGACACCAATTGCCGCGCGGAACGGCTCGAGCCCGGCCTCGATCGGCCCGACCAGCGCGGGCAGTGCGAGATGCGAGTCCTCGACCGTCGATCCGTGACCCGGGAAGTGCTTGGCACACGCCGCGACTCCGACACGCTGCGTCCCGCGCACGGCCGCCGCGACGTGGCGCGCGACGAGCGCCGGATCGGAGCCGTACGAACGGACGCCGATCACCGGGTTCGCCGGCACGTTCACGTCGGCGACCGGTGCAAAGTTCCAGTTGACGCCCGCCGCGGCAAGGTCGGCCGCGATCGCCGCGGCCACCTCCTCCGTGAGCGCCGGCTCATCGAGCGCGCCAAGGGCAGCCGCGGAGGGGTACGAACTGCCCTCGCGCCACTCGAGCCGGGTCACATCGCCGCCTTCTTCGTCGATTGCGAGCAGCACGTCTTCACGCTCTGCTCTGAGCGACGCGGCGAGCGCCGGCAGGTCGTCGACGTTGTACGAAAACAGGACGATCCCCCGCCCACCGTCGGCCAGGAACCGGCGGATCCAGTCGGGAGGCTCCGACCCCGGGAAGCTCGGCAGCACGAGAGCCGCACCGAGACTCATCCGCGCACCGCCCCGGACGTGAGGCCGAACGCGATCCGCCGTTGCACGAGCAGGAAGAAGACGACGACGGGGATCGCGGTCAGCGTCGACGCCGCCATCAGCGCGCCCCAGTCGGTGTGCCTGCTCGTGCCGTAGAAGTACGACAACCACACCGTGACGGTCTGCTTGCTCTGGTCGTTGAGCAGGATGCGCGCGAAGATGTACTCGTTCCACGTCGTGATGAACGCGAAGACGGACGTGGCGACGAGCCCCGGCCCCATCAGCGGGAGCAGGATCTTCAGGAACACGCCGAGGCGCGTCGAGCCGTCGACCATAGCCGCTTCCTCGAGCTCCTTCGGGATCCCGAGCAGGAACCCACGCAGAGTCCAGACCGAGAACGGCAGCACGAACGTCATGTACGTGACGATCACACCGGTCAGCGTGTTCACCTGGTGGTACCGCGCGAGCACGACGTACAGCGGGATGATCAGCCCGGCCTGCGGCAGCATCTGGATGCCGATCACGAGGAGGACGAACAGCTTGCGGCCGCCGAACCCGAAGCGCGCGAGCGCGATCGCCGCAAGGAACGCGAGCACGATCGAGAGCGCGACCGTGACGCACACGATGATCAAGCTGTTCTTGACGTCCGTCCAGAAGTACGGACGGTGGATCGCGTCGGTGAAGTGGTCGAGCGTCGGGTGAAGTGGGAACCACGTCGGCGTCAGGCTGACGATCTGGTCGTTCGGCTTGAACGCCGTCGAGATCATCCAGAAGACCGGGAAGACCATTACGACGAACACGGCGATCCCGAGCGCGTCCCAGCCGAGCTGCCGCGACTTCACGTCTCGACTCCAATGCGAACCATGCGGCGGACGTAGACGATGCTGAGCACGCCGACGATCGCGAGCATCAACAGCGAGATCGCCGCTCCGCGGCCGTAGTCACTCTTGAAGTAGCCCTCTTCGAAGAGATAGATGCTCATCAGGAAGTTGCCGGGCGTGATCTTCGACTGGCCGATCAGCAGGTACGGCTGCGTGAAGACGCCGAAGTCCCAGATGATCGAGAGGCTCGTGAGGATGAGCAGGATCGGGCGGAGGATCGGGAGCGTGATGTCGCGGAACTTCATCCAAGCACCGGCACCGTCGACCGACGCTGCCTCGAGCAGGTCGCTCGGCACCTGCGCGAGCCCGGCGTAGAGCGTGATCGCCACGAACGGCAGCGCACCCCACACGATCAGGAGCGTCACCATGGACAGCTGCGAGAACGTCGAGCCATACCAATCGTGCTGCTCGAAGCTGCCGAGATGGAGCTGCGTCAGCGCGTAGTTGACGACGCCGTTCTCGAAGTTCGTCATCCAGTACCACACCTGCACCGCGACCACGACGGGCATCGACCACACGAGGACGAGGCCTGAGCTGAGCAGCAGCCGCACCGGCTTGCTGACCTGCACGAGGAGCAGCGCGATCAGAAGACCGAGCACGATCGTCAGCCCCACGTTCGCTGCCGTGAAGACGATCGTGCGGACGAGCGTGTGCCAGAAGATCTGGTCGTGCAACACCGACCGGAAGTTGGCGAGCCCGACGCCGACGCCCTTGTGCCGGATCAGCTCGAACAGCCCGTACCGCTGCAGCGAGAGCCGGACGAGGTAGTACAGCGGATACCCGAGGATCAGGCCGATCGTGACGACGACCGGGGCGATCAGCGCGTACGGCAGCGCGAGGCGCCCCCAGAGACGGCGATGCCGCCGGGACGTCGATGCAAACGTCCCGGCGGCAGTTGCCGTACTCGTCCCTTCGCTCAAACTACGGCTGGTTCAGCACCGAGGCGATGTTGTCGCTCGCCGACTGTGCCGCCTGCTTCACGGACAGCTTTCCGGTGAGGATCTGGGCCAGCATGTTGCGGAGGATGTTCCCGTTCTCGACGTCGACCCAGTGCTTGGCGGTCGGGACGAACCAGCTGCGGGAAGCAGCGCGCTCGTTGATGCTGTTGCCGAGCAGGTTGGTCGCGTTCGGGATGTTTCCCTTCGCCTGCAGAGTCTTCTCGGAGCTCGTGGACGTGAAGTCCTTGAGCCAGTCGGTCGCGAGCGCCTTGTTGCCGCTCGTGATCGGCACTGCGAGGTCGGAGCCGCCGAGGAAGCCCGGCATCGAGGTACCGGCAACATGGCCGGGCATGACGAACTGCGAGGTCGAGCCCTTGTACTTGGCGCCGACACAGCAGGTGTACCAGCTCGGCCCGATCATCGAGGCTGCCTGTCCCTGTGCGTAGACGTCGTAGGGGTTCGGGTGCGATTCATCCGTCGTCTTCGATGCCCGCGAGGCTGCCGCGAAGAAGTTCTTGTAGGCGGTCAGACCGGCGATCGACTTCGGCGTAGTGAGCAGGCCTTTCCACTTGCCGCTGACCTGCGCCGCGATGCCGCCGCCGTAGTCGAAGACGAAGCCCATCGCGAAATACCAGTCGGTGCCCGCGATGTAGACCGGTGAGAAGCCCTTCTTCCCGTTCTTCGCCATCAGCTTCTTCGCGTCGGCGGAGTACGCCGCCGTCGAGTTCGGCAGCTTGGCAATGCCGGCCTTCTTGAACAAGTCGGAGCGGTAAGTGACCACACGCGACCCGGCGTAGTACGGGACGCCGAACGTCTTGCCCTTGAAGATGCCCGAGGCGGCAAGACCTTTCAGCCAACTGCTCGAGTTGTCGAACGTGCTCTTGGCCGAGGTGAGGTCGGCGAACGCGCCGGCCGCCATGTACTTCGTCATCTCGGTGTTGCCCATCTCGATCACGTCGGGGCCGCCGCCGCCCGCGAGGGTGGCGTCGAACTTCTGGAGATGGTCGCCCCAGCTCTGGTACTGGATGTTCACGGTCGTGCCGGGGTGGTCGGACTGGAACTTCTGGTTCACCGATGCGACGAGATCGGCCCAACCCGACTGCGCGTCCGTCTGCAGCCACACGGTGATGCTCGAAGCGTTTGCCTTCTTCGTCGCGCCCGACGTCGTGGCCGCGACGGCCGCTGCAACGACGGTGACGAGCAAGAGGGCGGCGATGCTGCGTCTCTTCATCTGGAAGCCTCCGGGGGTCCGCTCAGTTGGTACTGACCACTTGCCATCGATCCAGATGGTGTCACAGCGTTCACCGAAAAGTCAAGACCAATTTGCCAACTGGTCTAGTCCGATGTCGGCGGTCGGCTGGAGCGCACGGCCGCCGATGCCGATCTCGGTCACGAGGCGGTAGCGGTCGCCTCGGTAGGTCGAGCTCGTGTACTCGACGACGTCGCCCGTCGCAGCCCGCGTGATGCGCTCGAAGAGCAGCGCCGGTGAATGGAGCGGTACGCCGAGCGCGGTCGACTCCTCGTCGTTCGTCACGGTCGGCTCCACCGTCTGGGTGCCCCCGACGATCGCCACATCCCAGCGGCTCGCGAGCAGGTCGTAGAACGAATTTTCCTCGAGGTCGGACCCAATGAGGCCCGGGACGAGCGATGACCGGACGTGCAGAAGCTCGATCGCCATCGGCTCGCCGTCCGCGAGACGGAGCCGCTTCACGGCGACGACCGGTTCGGACGGTGAGACGTGGAGGATGCGGCCGAGACGCGCCCCCGCCGGGATCGTCCTGAGCTCGATCGTGCGGCTCGCCGGCGTGAGCCCGCGCGCGCGCATGTCGTCGCTGAACGACGAGATGTCGATCCCTTTCGCGACCTTCGGCTCGGCGACGAACGTCCCAGCTCCGCGCCGGCGAACGAGGTAGCCCTCACGCACCAGCTCGTCGAGGGCTGCGCGAACGGTCAGGCGCGAGACGCCGAGATCGATCCCGAGCTGCCGCTCGGACGGGATCGCGTCGCCCACACCGAGCTCGTCGATCAGCTCGAGGACGCTCTCACGTGTCTCGCGCTGCTTGCTCAAGACTGCGCCCCGGCGAGGGCCGCCATCGGCTCGCCCGTCAGCCGCGCGCCGCTGTCAGCGTCGAAGTAGTGGAAGCGCGAGGCGTCCACGCCGAGCGCGACGGTCGAGCCCACGGTGACGGCCGATCCGGCGTCGACCCGAGCGGTGAAGAGCGCGCCACCGACGCTTAGGAAACCCTCTTCTGAAGCCGATTCCAGCGACTCTGCGGTGATCGGCTGGGCGTCGACGGGGAAGAACAGGTGCATCTCGGAGCCCAGGTCCTCGACCACCTCGACCCGCACGTCGATGGTCGGCAGGGTGGGATTGCCGAGGGAGAACGCCTCGGGCCGGATGCCCAGGACGACGCGGTCTCCGCGAGGCACCCGCGGTGCGGGCAGCGTGAACTGCCCGAAACGGATCGTCTCACCGTCGGGGAACGCCTCGACCAGGTTCATCGCCGGCGAGCCGATGAAGGCGGCAATGAAGAGGTCGTTCGGGCGCGCATAGAGCTCCGACGGACTGTCGCATTGCAAGATGTGGCCGTCGCGCATGACCGCGACGCGCTGGCCGAGCGTCATCGCTTCGGTCTGGTCGTGCGTGACATAGACCGTCGTGACCCCGAGCCGCTGATGGAGCTGCGCCAGCGAGGCGCGCATCCCGACGCGCAGCTTCGCGTCGAGGTTCGAAAGGGGCTCGTCGAGGAGGAACGCCTGCGGCTGCCGGACGATCGCGCGACCCATCGCGACGCGCTGCCGCTGGCCGCCGGAGAGCTGCGCGGGCCGGCGGTGGAGCAGGTCGGCCAGGCCGAGCAGGTCGGCGACCTCACCGACACGGCGTGCGATCTCGTCCTTGGGCGTCTTCCGGGCCTTCAGCCCGTACCCGAGGTTCTGGCGCACGGTCATGTGCGGGTAGAGCGCGTAGCTCTGGAAGACCATCGCGATGTCGCGCGACCTCGGCGCGAGTTCGGTCACGTCACGGTCGCCGATCGAGATCGTCCCGGCCGTCACATCTTCCAGCCCGGCCAGGAGCCGAAGGAGCGTGGACTTGCCGCAGCCGGACGGGCCGACGAGGACGAGGAACTCCCCGTCTCCCACCTCGAGGGAGACCTCGTCGACCGCCTTCACGGCGCCGAACGCCTTCGTCACCCGGTCGAGCGTGATCCCCGCCATGGCGCGATGGTATAGACCAGCTCGGCCAGAGACAAGCGGTCTCACGGCAAAGTTGTCCAAACTGGTATTGACCAAAGCAGGGGACCGCTTCTAGACTGGTGCGATGCCGGGACGGTTGGGAGTCGAAGCAGCGCTGATCGATGGGGTCCTGGTCGCGGGCGACGTCGAGATCGTCGACGGCCGGATCGCGGCCTTCGGCCTCGGCGGTAAGCGCGGCCGCGGCTTCGCAGTCCCGGGCTTCGTCGACCTGCAGGTGAACGGCTTCGGCGGCGTGGACTTCCTCGACGCCGACGCTGCTGCGTATCGCCGCGCTGGGGACGCCCTGCTCGAGACGGGAGTGACGGCGTATCTCCCAACGCTGATCACGAGCCCGGAGGAGCAGGTGCTCGCGGCGATGCGCGAAGTGCCGGTCGACGATGCCGCGCGGCCGCGGATCCTCGGCATGCACCTCGAAGGGCCGTTCCTCTCACCCAACCGTCTCGGCACGCACGAGGCGTCGTCCCGGCGGGATCCCGACCTGCCGCTGCTCGAGCGGCTGCTCGACGCGGGGCCGGTCCGGCTGATGACGCTGGCGCCCGAGCTCGCGGGAGCGGGCGCGCTGATCGACGTGCTGCTCGCACGCGGCGTCGTCGTGTCGCTGGGCCACACCGACGCGACAGTCGACCAGGCGAACGCTGCGTTCGACGCCGGCGCCCGCGGCGTCACCCATCTCTTCAACGCGATGCGTCCACTGCTGCATCGCGACCCGGGCATTGTCGGCGCGGCGCTCGCCCGCGACGACATCTACGTGTCGATCATCATCGATGGCATCCATCTCGCTCCGCAGGTCGTGCGCACCGTGTGGAAGGCGGCGCGCGAGCGGATGGTCATCGTCTCGGACGCGATCGCTGCAGCGCCGCGCAACGACGGCCCCTCGACGCTCGGCGAGCTCGACCTCCAAGTTCACGAAGGCGCGGTGCGCGGCCCAGACGGCGTGCTCGCCGGCAGCGTCCTGACGATGATCGAAGCGGTGCGCAACCTGCACGAGCTCGGCGCGCCGCTCGAAGACGCAGTCGGAGCGGCGACGGTCGCGCCGGCCGGGCTGCTCGGCGACCCCGAGCTCGGCCGGATCGACGTCGGGCTCCCGGCCGATCTCGTCGTGTTGAACGACCGCATCGAGATCGAGCGCGTGGTCGTGGCCGGCGTCGATCAGGTCGTCGCCTAGCGACCGGAGCAGCTCAGGCGTAAGGAACTGTGGCGCAGCCCACGTCTAAAGTGGCGGCCATGGCGAAGGCGGAGTCAGAGCTGCATCGTCGTCTTCGTCTTCTCGAACGTCGGCTGAACCTGTTCGACAGGTCGCGCACCGACGTCACACCGCAAGGACACGCGAGCGGCCCGTCGGGCGATCCGAAAAGCGGCGCCCGACGCGGGTAGCCGTCATTCTGCATCACGCTTGGCGCAACCGAGGGTGGCCGCGCTACGACGAGCCGGGAACGCTGGGCAACTCTTGCGTGATCTCCCACGTGTAGCCGCCCGGATCGGCGAGGGTGAGCGTGCGCATACCCCAGTCACGATCAGCCGGGCCACTGATTGTCGCCACCTGGGCCGCGTCCAGCTCGGCGCGCACCGCGTCCACGTCGTCAACGAAGATGACGAATTGCCCGACCCCTTTCTGCGCGAGACTGAGTGCGTCGCCTGATGCGCCGTCCTGATGAGCCGTTCCGCGCTGCAAGAAGAAGTATGTGTCTGCGAACCGGAACATCGCGGTGTCCTCGTCTTCGTGCTGCAGCGGCAACCCGAAGACATCCCGGTAGAACGCCTTCGCGCGCTCCACGTCTCCGACGATCAGATTGATCGCACCGATCTGCTTCTTCCATTCACCCACTTCGCACCTCTTTCGGTGTCACGCGTCGGTTGATCTTGGTCGAGTGTTTTGACCGTTCCGCGACACGAAACTCATGGTCGAAAACCTAAGCCGCCGGCGCCTAGCCGAGGACTTCCGAAGCATGCGCTCTGAACAGCGCAGACACATCTGCGCCCGGCTCGTGAATCGCGTCAATCAACATCGCGATTCTCGGTGGCATCACGAGCAGGTACTCAGCTTCTACGTCGCCGGCGTTCCGGTAAGTGTGCGGTGTTCCACGACGCGCCAACACCGCTGAGCCGGGCCCGACCTCGAACTCTTCGTCGCCGAGCCGGAAGCCGAGCCTTCCTCGAAGCACGTACCAGGCTTCGTCGTCGTCCACATGGACGTGCAGTGGAGCGACCCAGTGGTCGCCAACCTCGGCTGTCCACTGCACGAGGACGAAGTCGTCGCCCGATGCACCGAGAGCGCCTCCGGCTAGCGGCTCCGCACGCATTCCGGAAGCCTAACCGTGCTCTGGCGTCTCCCTACCCGCCGACACGACCTGTCGCACAGCGAGCGCCACAACCGCAGCGACGACCGGCACGGCGAGATACCACGCAGAGAAGCCGGCAAGCACGACGACGAGGACGAACGTGAACGCGGCCATGATGCGCGTCGCGCCTTCGAGAATCCGAACCGCCGAGAGCAGCGCGAGCACGTAGACACCGATGAAGCACGCCGACGTCGCGCGGATGAGCGCGTCCGTGCTGCTGAACCCGGCGACGAGCGCGCCGAGCAGAACGACACCCGGCACCGCGATCAGCACGAGCGGCCGGCGCGGAACGCTGCGATAGGAGTCGCCGGCCAGCACGCGAGGCAGCGCGCCTTCGAGCCCGAGCGACGCGATCAGCTTCGACGCCCCGGCGATGTAGACGTTCATCGTCCCCATCGTCAGTGCGACCGCCAGGACAGCCGTCGCATCGCGGCCCGCGTGACCGAAGCCGACCGCGATCAGGTCGGCGAGCGGGACGCGCGAGTCCGCACCCGACGTCACGGCGATCGTCGCCGCGCCGAGCCCGCAGTAGAGAACTGTCACGACCGCGAACGCGAGGCCCATCGCACGCGGCAGGTCGCGATCAGGTGAACGGAATTCCCCCGCCAGCTGCGCGCCCGCCTCCCAGCCGACGAAGAGCCAGACGAGGATGTTGGCCGCCGCCCCGACCGCCCACCAGCCGTGAGGCGCGAACGGGTGCCAGTTGTCGCCGCCACGCGACGGCAGCGCGATCGCGATCGCAGACGCGATCACGACGACGAGCACCGACGCGAGCACGAGCTGAACGCCCGACGACACGCGAAGGCCGAACGCGTTCGCCGCGAGCACGGCCCCGAACATGCCGAGCCCGACAGCAGCTGCGACGGGTGTCCCCGAGCCGGTCAGGTCGGCGACGTAGAAGCCGCCGATCAACGCGACCGCGGGACCGCCGCAGAACACTGCCGCGACGAAGAAGCCGCCCGTGACGGCGGCCGCAGCGTCGCCCAGTCCCTCGCGGACGTAGGCAGTCACTCCGCCCGCGACCGGATGGCGGACACCGAGCGCGGCGAACGTGACGGCAAGCGGCGCCGACAGGACGAGCAGCGCCGCCCAGGCGAGGATCGACGCCGGCCCGGCCGAGTCGACCGCGAGCGCGGGCACGAGCAGCACGCCGGGTCCGATCAGTGCGCCGACGTAGAGCGCGGCCCCACGCTTGACATCGAGACTATGAGCGTGGGGTTCCGTCATGGGTTCCGGGCGATGATGCCGCTCTGGCTCGGCGTCGCGCCGTTCGCACTCGCGTACGCGGTGCTCGCGCGCGATGCGGGGCTCTCGATCGTAGAGACGCAGGCGCTGTCGATCCTCGTGTTCGCGGGCAGTGCGCAGGTCAGCGCGGTCGGGCTGTTCGGGCGCGGCGCGAGCGGCCTCGAGGTCGTGCTGACGACGTTCCTCTTGAACGTGCGCCATGTGCTGTACGGCATGTCGCTGGGGCGCGGCGTTCCGATGACGCGGCGTGAGCGCCTACTCGGTGCGTATCTCCTGACCGACGAGGCGTACGGCGTCTCTGTCGCGCGCGGCGCGCGCTCGTTCGCGTTCGTGCTCGGCACGGAGGTCAGTCTCTTCGCGATCTGGAATGTGACAACGCTCGTCGGCGCTCTGGTCGGCGGGGTCATTCCTGATCCAGAACGTCTCGGTGTCGACTTCGTGTTCCCGGTCGCGTTCCTCGCGCTGCTCGTGCCGCTCCTACGGCTCCGAGTCGACCTCGCGGTCGCGGCGGTGGCCGGCATCGCCGCATGGCTGCTCTCGAAGTGGGCTCCCGGCGGCCTCCCTGTCCTCGGCGCCGGCGTCTCGGGAGCACTCCTCGGAGCGTGGCTCACGCGATGAGCTTCTGGCTGACGTGCCTCGGGATGCTCGCCGTGACCTTCGGGTCGCGACTCACCGGCCTGCTCGTTCGCATGCGACTGCCGCCGTTCTGGCTCCGCTTCCTGCACTTCGTCCCGATCGCCGTGTTCGCGGCGCTCGTCACGCCGTCGCTCGAAGGCTCACGCGGCGAAGGCGGGATCAGGGTCGGCGCCGCCGCGCTCGCAGGAGTCGTCGCGTGGCGCACGCGTCACCTGGCGCTCACGATCGCGGTCGGCCTGGCGGCCTTCTGGCTCCTGAGACTCGTCTAGACGCGAATCGCGTGGGAGCGTCCGAGCACGTGCCCCAGCGCGTCGAGCGCGACCGCGCGCGCGTACTTGTCACCGGGCGTGGTGCGCAGCGAGGTCTCGAAGCCGGTACGCGCCACCGCGCTGCCGGCGCGCAGGGAACCGGGGCGCCGGCCCGACTCGAGCCGCCACGAGGCGACCTCGGTAGCGCCGTTCCACGACACGTAGACCCTGCCCTGCCCGTGCGCGAACCGGTAGACCGCCTTCGGCAGCACCGACGGCCGACCGTGCCACGGCAGCCGGAACGCGCGGTAGTTCATGCCGCCCTTCGGCAACTCCACATCGAGCGCGATCTCGCCGTTCGGCGTGAACTCGGTGAAATACGGCTCGCTACCCCAGCCGATCATCACGTTGCCGTTGTCGAGCGCCTGCATGTTTCCCATGAAGCGCGTCACGATCCGGTTCGGACGGTGGACGTACTTGCGCACGAGCCGCGCAGTTCCCGACTTCTGGTCGAGCTGAATCATGAGACCACGCGACTGCGGCTCGACCTGTGGCATCGCGCCGTCGTCGAAGATCGTGATGCGGTTATGACCCTGATGGCGCGCGTCGTGCTGCCACGCGAACACAGTTCCCTTCCCCATCGTGAAGTCGCTGCGCTTGCCGCCGAGACGCCAGCGCACGTCGCCCGTGCGACGGCTGATCTTGTAGACGGCCCACGTGTTGCGCGCGGAGACGAGCAGCCCTCCGTCCGGCGTGAGATCGATCGAGTTGATGTGGAAGTAATCGAGCGGGTGGCCCATCCACACCGCATGGCTCTCGGCGATGTCGACGTGGTCGAGGCTCTTCCACTCGAACAGCACGCGGCCGCTCGGCAGCGCGAGCTCCTGCACCATCCCGCCGATCACCTTGGCGTTGGGCGGCCCGCCGACCGAGGTCAGGTCGGCGTCGCGGATCTCGTAGCTCGTGATCAGCGCGGTGTTCTCGGGCGTGATCAGGAACTCGTGCAGGTCCGACTGCCGTCCGTTTCCGGCAGGGACGCGCGCGATCACGCGATACGTGTCGTCCAGGATCACGTGCGTGCCGGTACCGAGGCCGGTCTCCGCTTTGCCTTCCCACCACGTGAGCACCGGCTTGCCGTGGTAGACGCCGGTGCGGAAGTTCATCGCGGTCTGCGGCGTCGTCGGGTGGAACCACACGGGCTCACCGGTCTCGTCCGCGATCAGGACGCCGCGCTGGCCGGGCCCGGACGACGGCGCGAGGAAGAGGTGCCCCGGCGCGGTCTTGCCGTGCTTGCGGATCGTCAGCGTCGGCGGGTGCAGGTCGGGCCGCGTGACGAAGTGGCGCGTGTCCTTGGGCGCACCGGCTGCGCCGAAGGCGTCTCCCGCGCGCGCGAGCAGGTCGGCGCTGCCGAGCAGTGTCCCGGCAAGCGCGGCACGTGCGCCGCGCTGGACGAGCTGGCTGCGCGTGAACCCCCGCTCCCACTCCATGTCGCGCGATCCTACGCGACGGCGTACGCGCTGTCCGTGTCCTGTCCTTGCGCGCGCTGGGCCGCGATCAGGTCGCGGTACCAGTAGAAGCTCCCCTTCGGTACGCGCTCGAGCGTCGCGAAGTCCACGTAGACGAGACCGAAGCGCTTCCAGTAGCCCCACGCCCACTCGAAGTTGTCGAGCAGCGACCAGGCGAAGTAGCCCTTGAGCGGTACTCCCGACGCGGCGGCCTCGGCAGCAGCGCCGATGTAGCCCTCGAAATACGCCTGCCGCTCGGGATCGCGAACGGAGCCGTCGTGACCGCGCACGTCCGGGTACGCGGCGCCGTTTTCGGTCACGTAGATGCCCTTCGGCGCGTAGTCACGCGCGAGACGGAGGAGCAGGTCGCGCAGCCCGTCCGGCACGACCTCCCAGCCCATGTCGGTGCGGTCGACGTCGGCGCGACGGACGATCCGGGAGCGGCTGCCGTCAGTGTCGGCCGCGACGAGCGGCGAGGTGTAGTTGTTGACGCCGAGGAAGTCGATGGGCGCCGCGATCGTCTCGAGGTCGCCGTCGTGGATCTCCGGCAGGACGTCACGCCACGCCTCGACCATGTCCGTCGGATACGCGCCCTTGAAGATCGGGTCGAGGAACCAGCGGTTGTGGAGACCATCCACCCAGGCTGCGGCCGCCTCGTCGCCGTCGTCGTCGCCGGCGGCGTAGGCGTAGTCGAGGTTGAGCGTGATGCCGACCTCCGACCTCGGCGAGAGCTCGCGGAGGATCTGCACTGCTTGGCCGTGCGAAAGCAGCAGGTGATGCGCGGTAGCGAGCGCGTCCGCGTCCGACGTCCGGCCCGGCGCGTGGTGGCCCCAGCCGTGGCCCACCCACGAGACCACCCAGGGCTCGTTGTGGGTGATCCAGTGCCCGACGCGATCGCCGAGCCGGCCGGCGACCGCTTCGACGTACGCGCCGAACGCGTCAACTGTGCCGCGCACCGGCCAGCCACCTTCGTCCTCGATCGGCTGCGGCGTGTCCCAGTGAAAGAGCGTCACGTACGGCGTGATCCCGTTGCCCAGGAGCTCGTCGATCAGCCGGTCGTAGAAGTCGAGCCCCTTCTCGTTCACCGGCCCGCGTCCGCCTGGGATGATCCGCGGCCAGGCTATCGAGAGGCGGAACGCGTCGATGCCGAGCTCGCGCATGAGTGCGATGTCGTCGCGGTAGCGGTGGTAGAAGTCGCACGCGATCGCGCCGGTGTCGCCATTCCGGACCTTGCCGGGGGTCGCGCAGAAGCGATCCCACACGCTCTCGCCGCGGCCTTCTTCGTTGGCGGCGCCTTCGATCTGGAACGCGGCGGTCGCGGTGCCCCAGACGAAGTCGGCGGGGAACGCGCTAAGCGGCAGGTTGGGCATGGAGGTCCTCTCGTTGACGGGGTGCAGTGACGTGGCAGCGCGCGATGCGGCCCGGGTCGGCTTCGACAAGCTCGGGTGTCTCGTGCCGGCAGACATCGATCGCGAGTGGGCAGCGATCGACGAACCGGCAACCGGGCGCGGGGTCGACGGCGGCAGCGGCGGTGCCCTTGCGGATCTCGATCGGCTCGAGGTTGCGCTCGCCGTCCGGGACGGATGCGATCAGCAGACGGGTGTACGGATGCCGCGGGCTCGCGAGCACGTCGTCGACCGGGCCCTGCTCGACGATCTGACCTGCGTACATGACGAGGATGTCGTCCGCGACGTAGCGCGCGCTTGCGAGATCGTGCGTCACGTAGAGAAACGCGATGCCGAGCTCCTTCAGGTCGCGCATCAGGTTGAGGATCCCGACGCGGATCGAGACGTCGAGCATCGAGATCGGCTCGTCCGCGATCACGACCTTGGGGTTCACGGCGAGCGCACGCGCGATCGCGACGCGCTGTCGCTGACCGCCGGACAGCTCGTGCGGATAGGCGTCGGCGAACTTCGTCGGCGGCACGAGCCCGACAACCTCGAGCAGCGACTCGACGCGTGCGCGAACGTCACGGCGGCCGGCGATGCCGTGGATCCGAAGCGGCCGCGCAAGGTGATGCCGCACCGTCTTCGCGGGGTTCAACGACCCGAACGGATCCTGAAAGATCATCTGAACCTGCGAGCGGTACCGGAGCATGTCGCGGCGACGACGCTTGCGGGTGACGTCACGCCCGTCGAACACGATCTCGCCGTCGCTCGACTCGAGGAGGCGGAGGATCAGCCGTGCCACCGTGCTCTTGCCGCTACCGCTCTCGCCCGCGAGAGCCGTGATGCGGCCCGGCGTGAGTGCGAACGACACGTCGTCGACCGCGTGCAGCTTCGATGGATGCAGAACACCGCCCGAGCGGAACTGCTTCGACAGCTCCCGCACCTCGAGGATGGGTGTCACGGGGTCTCCCGGTGACAGGCGACGCGATGGTCGCCCGAGACGACGTGAAGCAGCGGACGCTCCCCGACCTGGCGTGCGTGGAGCGCCGCGTCCTTCCCCGTGCAGTACTGGCAACGCGGATGGAAGCGGCAGCCGGACGGCGGCGCGGAGAGATCCGGCGGCGCGCCGGGAATGCCGGTGAGACGCTCGATCGGGCCGTGCAGCGGTGGGAACGAGCCCAGGAGCCCGACGGTGTACGGATGACGCGGGTCGGTGCGAAGCGCCTCTGCGGACGCCTCTTCGACGATCTCGCCGGCGTACATGATCGCAATGCGGTTCGCGAGCTCGAGCAACAGCGAGAGGTCGTGTGTGATGAAGAGCACCGCAAAGCCGAGCTCGGCCTGCAGGTCGCGGATCTGCTGCAGGATCTCGCGCTGCACGACCACGTCCAGTGCGGTCGTGGGCTCGTCCATGATCACGAGCTCGGGCTGCAGCGCGAGCGCCATGCCGATGACGACGCGCTGGCGCATGCCGCCGGAGAGCTGATGCGGGTACGCGCGCAGCCGCCTGCGGTCGATTCCGACGAGCTCGAGCAGTTCACCCGCCCGGACCAGGGCTTCTTTCTTGGACACGCGCTCGTGCGCGCGCATCATGTCGACGAACTGGTCGCCGACGCGCATCACCGGATTGAGCGCGTTCATCGCGCTCTGGAAGACCATCGAGACATTGCGCCACCGGTAGCGGCGCAGGTCGCCGCGGCTGCGTCCGACGACGTCCTTGCCCTGGAACAGCACACGGCCGCCGGTGACCTGCGCAGGCGGTCGAAGGATCTGCATGAGCGCATTTCCTAGAGTGCTTTTGCCGCACCCCGACTCGCCCGCGAGACCGACGATCTCGCCCGCGCCGATCGACAGCGACACGCCGTCGACGGCGCGCGTCGTGCGCGTGCGCGTCACGTAGTCGACCACCAGGTTCTCGAGCTCGACGACCGGCGACGAACTCGTCCGAGACGTTTCAGGCGTGACGTCGAGGGCCAACGTCATGCCGCCCGCCGGGTCGGAAGCACGAGGCTGCGAAGGAAGTGGCGCCGGACACGAACCTCGTCCCTGAGACGCGGGTTCGACACCTCGTCGATGCCGGCGAGGATCAGTGTGAGGCCGAGCACCGTCAGCACGAGCGCGAGCCCCGGGAAGAGGAACGGCCACCATTCACCCTGAAGCACGGCGGAGTTCGTCTGCGCCCAGTAGATCGTCATCCCCCAGCTCACGTGTGTGGTGTCGCCGAGCCCGAGGAACGTGAGGCCGGCGTCGACGAGGAGCGAGATATAGAAGACGAGCACGAAGCCAGCGGCGATCCGGCTGATCATGTTGGGGACCAGCTCACCGAAAACGATGCGCCAGGTCGACTCGCCCGCGACCTTCGCCGCGAGCACGAAGTCGCGGTTTCGCAGCGACAGCGCCTGCCCGCGCAGGATGCGCGCCTCGAACGCCCACAGGGTGAGCGCGAGGAAGAGCACCATCGACTTCATATTCCTGCTCGTCAGGTACGAGGACGCGACGACCAGCAGCGGAATCGTCGGGATAACGAGGAAGACGTTCGTCAGGAAGTTGATCGCGTCGTCGACGATGCCGCCGGCGTAGGCGGCGAGGATTCCCAACGTGGCCGCGATCGCAGTGGCGATCGCGCCCGACGCCGCTCCGAGGATCAGCGAACGCCGGGCGCCGACGACGACCTGCGAGAAGATGTCGCTGCCCTGGTCTGTCGTCCCGAACAGGTGATGCCACGACGGCGCTTGGCGCGCGTCGACGAGGCTGAACGCCGTGGGGTCGGACACGGAGATGAGCGGCGCGATCAGCGCGACGACGATCATGAAGCCGAGGATGACGAGGCCGACGCGGGACTTCGGGCTGCGCAGCAGCAAGGTGAGCCAGCCGGGCAGGCGGACGCGCGTCCGGCGCGCCGGGAGCGCAGGTGCGAGCTCGATCGTCGGCTGCAGCTGGGACATCAGCTCCCTCGCACGCGTGGATCGAGAACCAGGTTGAAGAGGTCCATGACGATGTTCGCGGCAATCACGGTGAGCGCGAAGATGAGCAGCAGCCCCTGTGTGAGCGGGTAGTCGTTGCCGAGAGCGGCCTGCTGCAACGTGAGCCCGGCGCCCGGATAGCTGAAGACGTACTCGATGAAGACGAGGCCGCCGACCGCACTTGCGAACTGCGCGGCGAATCCGTTCAGCGGGGGGAGGATCGCGTTGCGGCCCGCATAGCGCGTCATCACGCGACGGTCGGGCAGTCCTTTCGCGTGCGCCATCGCGACGTAGTCCTCGCCGATCGTGTTGATCATCACCGTGCGCATGTTCAACACCCACCCGCCGGTGTACGCGGCGACGACGACGAGGATCGGCAGCTGCGAGTGGCGGAAGACACTCGACAGGAATGTCCAGTTGAACCCCGGGACGAGTGAGCTGTCGTACGCGTGCTGAATCGGGAACCAGTGCAGCCGCAGGCCGAGGAAGTACACGCCGAGCAGCCCGGTGAAGAACGCGGGGAACGCGGACAGCGCCATGAAGACCGGCACCACGATCGAGTCGAACGAGCCGCCGCGGCGCCACGCGGCGACCATCCCGATGGCGATCCCGAGGACGAACGAGAGGATGAACGCGACGCCGACGAGGAAGATCGAATACGGGAGCACGCGCCCGATCACCTCGGACACCGGCGCCGGGTAGTTGGATGTCGACACGCCGAAGTCGAGGTGCACGACCCGGTGCAGGTAGATCCAATAGTCGTGCCAGATCGATCCTTTGCCGCCCCCGAGAAGCGCCTCGTACGTCTGGATGATTCCGGGGTTCGAAGCGATCTGCGCGGGCGAGAGATGCTGGAGGACGCCGCCGATCGGGCTGCCCGGCATCAGCCGCGGGAGCAGGAAGTTGAGCGTGAGCGCAACCCAGACGGCGAAGACGTAGAACGCGAGTCGTCGGAGGAAGAAGCGCATGGCTCGTTAGTTATGCACGTTCGTAAATGCGGCGGCGGACGACCCCCAGTGGCCGTCCGCCGCCCGCATGGAGGGGCCTTCGGTTGGTGCTACTGCCCGGCTTTTCCGCCCGGGCAGATCTGTGTGAACGAGAGCAGGTTGTCGGGGAACGTCGTGAAGATCGGATCCCCGAAGTGGTTCTTCGGCGAGTCGAAGCAGTGGAAGTACCGCGTGCTGTAGGTCGACCATCTCGGGCCGACGAACAGCGGGACGATCGGGAGCTGCTGGAGCCACAGCTTCTCGAGGCTCGTCGCGGCCGCCTGCTGCTTCTTCGGATCGAGCGTCTGCTTCCACTGATTGAGCAGAGCCGTCCCCTGGTCGCTCTTGAAGTGCTCCCAGTTGCCGGTGTTCGTGGCGTCGAGACCGGAAGCGATGTACGAGTTGTTGTGGAGGTTGGCATTGAAGAAACCGAACGGCGAGCCCTGGCCGCCGACCTGCCAGAGCAGCGTCGGGTTCTTCGTGCTCGAAGCGTTCGGGTACCACGAGTTCCAGTCCGGCTCGAGCACTTCCTTCGAGTCGATGCCGATCGCCTGCAGGTTCTTGGCGATGATCTGATCGGACGCAACCCAGTCCGACCACCCGGAGATGACGTGGATGTCGAGCTTCACCGGGTTGCCCTTCGGGTCGATCAGCTGGCTACCCTTGTAGGTGAAGCCGGCGTCGGTCAGCGTCTTCTTCGCCGTCGTCGGGTTGTAGGTCGCGAGCGCCTTCGCCTGTGCCTTGACGCTTGCATCGGTCACCCACTGCGGGAAGAGGTATTCGATCCCGAGCGCGCTGGTCGCCGGCGCGTAGCCGTACTCACCGAGCTTCGAGATGCTCTGCCGGTCGATCGCCTGCGACAGTGCCTTGCGGAACTGCACCATGCTGTACGGGTACTGCGTCGTGTCGAACACGAGCGACTGCGGGTATGCGGTCGTCGCGTAGAACGAATGGAAGTGCGCAGGATCCTTGGACGTGTACGCCTTGTCGACGTTGGCGACGAAGTTGTGCGTCCAGTCGACCTGGCCGCTCTGAATCAGCGCGAGCGCGCTGTCGTTCGACGTCGCCTGGACGTACTCGAGACAGCCGATCTTCGGCTTCCCTGCCTGCCAGTAGTGCGCGTTCTTCGAGAACACATAGTCCTGCGTCGTGAACCGGGCGATCGTCGTGAACGGGCCTGATGCGACCGGGTGCGGGTTCGTGAATGTCGCCGGGTTTGCGACCTTCGCCCACGCGTGCTGCGGCACGACGATCGCGCCGTTCAGGGTGGTCGAGACGAACTGCGAGTCGATCGTCTTGAGCTTGATCACGACCGCGTACTTTCCGCTCGCTGTGATCGACGAGATGTTCGTGTCCGGGCGGGTGTAGCCGATGATGTCCATCACCTTCGACTGGGCGCCCGTTCCACCCTTGAGCGAATAGACGACGTCGGCGGACGTGAGCGCCGTCCCGTCGGACCACTTCACGTTCTGCGCGAGGTTGAGGGTCAGCGTCTTGTTGCCGTTCGACCACTTCCAGGTGCGAGCAAGCCACGGGACCGGCTTGAGGCCGCCGGCGGGGACCACGATCAGGCCCTCGTACATGGCTCCCTTGATGAACTGACCGCTCGGCAGGCCGGTGGCGGTGTACGGGTTGAAGTTCCTGACGAACGCCGGATCGCCCGACCCGGTCATGACGAGACACTTGTGCGCCGCCGTCTTCGAGATCGAAGATGGGGCCGTACCACGCGCGGCTGCCGCGGACGAGACCGCTGCGACGACGAGCACCGCGAGCACCGCAAGCGCACCGGCTGCCGCGGCGATGTGCCACGGGCGCTTCGGTGACCCTGCAGAACGTGACATGGAATGTGACCTCCTCGATGGGACTGCCGGTATCGGCGTGTTCCGGAAATGTTCCGGGAACCGTAGACCCACTACCAACCACATGTCAAGGTAGGATCTGCTTGCCCTGCGACCCCCCTTCTGCAAGGCTTTCCCGGAAGCGTTTCCGAAACCATGGCACAGGCTGACATCCACCGAGACGGGCCCCGCTTTCGGGGCCGGACGACGATTCGCGACATCGCCGACCTGGCGGGCGTCTCGATCGCGACCGTCTCGCGGGTGCTCAACGACCGGCCCGACGTCGCCCCCGACACCCGTGAGAGCGTGCTCCAGGTCGTCCGTGAGCACGGCTTCAACCGGAGCCGCGGCGCCCGGTCGCTCGGCCGTGGCCGAACCGGCTTCATCGGGCTCACGCTCCCGCTGATCGCCGACGCGTACTTCGGACCGATCCTGAGCGGCGCCTCGGAGGCGCTCTACGAAGAGGACATGCGCATCATCCTCGGCCCCACGCTCCACGAGCACGACCGGGAGGTGTCGATGCTCGAGCATCTCGTCCGCGAGTCGACCGACGGCGCGATCCTGATGCTGCCGTCGGAATCCGAGGCGGAGCTTCGTGAGCTGCAGGCGCGCAACTACCCGTTCGTGGTCGTCGACCCGATGGAGCCGCCGCCGGATGGGATCCCGTGCGTCTCTGCGATGCACGCGTCGGGTGCGAAGCAGGCGACGGAGCATCTGCTCGATCTCGGGCACCGGCGGATCGCGGCGCTCGCAGGCGCCGAAGGGTGGTACGCGACCGAGGAACGGCTGATCGGCTTCCGGGCGGCGATGGCGCGCACGGGCATCCTGCCCGACCCCGAATTGATTCGGTACTCCGACTGGCAGATCCGCGGCGGCGAAGCTGCAGCCGAGGAGCTCCTGTCGCATCGCGACCCACCGACGGCGATCTTCGGGTTCAACGACAACGTCGCGATCGGCGCGCTGAACACCGCGCGCCGGCGCGGGCTGCGCGTGCCAGAAGACCTGTCGCTCGTCGGGTTCGACGACACCTTCCAGTCGCGAATCGTGTGGCCGCAGCTCACGACGGTGCGACAGCCGCTGCAGGAGCTCGGCCGCACCGGCGTCAGCTTGTTGATGCGGCTCCTGGAAGGACAGCGCGTCGAGGCATTGCGGATGGAACTGTCGACGACGCTCGTCGTGCGCGGGTCAACCGCGCCGCCGCGCGATGCGACTCCGTAACGTCGCCTTCGTCGTACTGGTCGTCGCGTGCGCGGGCGCGCTCGTCGTCGCCGCCCACTCGACGCCGCGGGCCGACACGTTCGTCGTGCACCGGCTCGTTTCCGATCTGCCCGGGCGCGCCGCGCACGTCGATCCGCAGCTCGTGAACCCCTGGGGGCTCGCAGCGACGCCGACCGGGGAGTGGTGGACCGGCAACGAGGCGCGCGAGTCGAGCACGCTGTACGCGGGCACCGGCCGCAAGACGGTCCTCGACGTGCACGTCGACGGCGGGCCGACCGCGGTCGCGTTCAACATCGGCAAGGGATTCGTCGAGAGCGGGGGCGGACGCAGCGATCCGGCGCGGTTCATCTACGCGTGCGAGGACGGAACGGTGCGCGCGTGGACGCCGACCGTTCCGACCGGCTGGTCGGCCAGGGCGGTGCCGGTCTACAGCGGCAAGCCGGCGGCGATCTTTCGCGGGCTCGCGCTGCTCGGCTCACGGCTCTATGTCACTGATTTCCACAACGGCGGCGTCGTCGTGCTGAGCTCGCAGTGGCAACCGGTTCGACTCGCGCGCGACGCATTCGTCGATCCGGCGGTGCCCGACTGGTATGCGCCCTTCGGCATCGCGGCGATCGGCGGCCACGTGTTCGTCACCTATGCGTGGCGGGCGCCGGTGAACGGAAACGACGCGCCGACAGGCGGCTACGTCGACGAGTTCAGCGCGTCGGGGCGCCTGGTCGCCCGCTTGCCGAGAGAGCAGTTGAACGAGCCGTGGGGACTCGTCCGCGCACCGAAGAGCTTCGGGCAGTTCGCCGGCGACCTGCTCGTCGGCAACTTCGGCGACGGGACGATCGGTGCCTATCGCCGGTCGCGCGAGCGGTGGGTGTTCGACGGTTACCTCCGCGGCGGCGACCGCAAGCCGATTGCGATCAGCGGGCTCTGGTCGCTCGCGTTCGGGAACGACGGCCTCGCCGGGTCGTCGCACACGCTGTTCTTCACCGCCGGCCCGCACACGTGGCGCGGCCCGACCGAGCAGTCGGTGCACGGCCTGCTCGGTGCGATCACGCGCGCCTGAATTCCCCCGGCCGGGGGTGTTCGTGCGTCGCATCCCGGCCTACCCTCAAACCCGATCGAGCGCGATCGGGGACGGCTCACCGCGCTCGGCTAGGGCGGCAACTCAAAAGGGGCGAAAGACATGAAGGCAGGGGTTCTTCTCGCAGTGGTCGCAGCGGCGGCCTTGCTGGTTTCGGCACCGTCGAGCGCACAGACGCAGACCGGAAAGACGACCTGGTACTGGACGCCGGGGCTCTGCAAGTCAGAGCTCGCCAAGTTCGGGATGCAGCTCACGGACGGTCGCGTCTTCCATGTCGCGAACGCATTCTGCGTGGGCAGCGGCGGGACGGCGACCTGCGAATGGAGCTCCGGTCGCCGTTATCGGCTCTACGACCGCTTCAGCGCGTTCGTTCGGTCGAACGACGGGGTCGTGCGGACCTTCGTCCTCCACCCGACGGCAAGAAGCGCCGGCTACCGGGCGGACTCGTTCAAGGCACTCGGACGCGAGCCGAACGCGACTCGGTTCAACACACTCGTCCGGCCGATCGCCACTGCGCTCGCCCGAATGGAGCAGCAGAAAGGGTGCGCTCCCTACTCGCCGTAGGCCGGAAGGGCGACGGGGCCGCTTTACACTGGGGGCGTACCGCGCCCCCGTAGCTCAGTGGATAGAGCAGCGGTTTCCTAAACCGCGTGCACAAGTTCGATTCTTGTCGGGGGCATCCTCGAAAGCCCGAGTAAATCGGCACATCTAGCGATTGATCAGACGTCAAGGCCGGAGGCTTCAGCGCACCGTTGAATCGCCGGCGCCGCTGAGCCGTGGCTCCACGACAGGCGTTGCGACCTGCAAGCGGTTTCTCGCACCGCATGCGGATCAGGCGGAAGGACGCTCGCCGAGCCGAGAGGCCACGCTTCTCGTTCGGTGATTCGATCAGGGGCGTTCGGCGTTGGGCGCCAGCGCAACGGCATCGCTCGGGTTCCGGATTCGGGCAACGTATGCGGCAAAGGGCGCGGACCCGAGCAGGTATCCGGCCGCAGCGATCACGAAGACCATTCTTGCTCGGAGCGAGTTGATCAGTGGACAGGCGGCAATCGGGCCTAACGGCCCGGTGAGGAACATCACCCCCTACCGCGGCGGACAGCACCAGGCTGCGGAGCGCCGCAGGTGTACACGTCGTGATCACGGTGAAGATCGGCGCGCCGGTCAGCGGTCCGGCGAACCGCTCGCATGCGCCAGTGTTCCGGAATGACGCCCGAGAGATTTGCTCACCAGCTACGGGTCAGCACACAGGGAGAGACCGCGTGCG
>DASXOW010000027.1:0-4584 GCA_036493955.1 Gaiellaceae bacterium | reverse complement strand
GCGCGCGAACATGCGGCCGCCGTGCGCGCACGTCGATTGCGCGATCTCGTTCTCGTGGTGCGGGAACATCAGGTCGTTGCCGCCCGCGTGGATGTCGATGGTCTCGCCCAGATGCGCCTCGGCCATCGCCGAGCACTCGATGTGCCAGCCCGGCCGGCCGCGCCCCCACGGTGACTCCCACCAGGTGTCCTCGGTGCCGGGCTTGTTCGCCTTCCAGAGGGCGAAGTCGCGCGGGGCCCGCTTGAGCGAGCTCGGCTCCTCTCCCTGCTCGACCCGGTCGGGCTTCTGCCGGGACAGCTGTCCGTACTCGGCGAAGCTGTCGACGCTGAAGTAGACGTCGCCGCCGCTCTCGTACGCGTTGCCGCGGCCAACGAGCTCCTCGATGAACGCGACGATCTGCGGCACCGAATCGGTTGCCTTCGGCAGATGATCCGGCATTCCCAACCCGAGGGCAGCCGTGTCTTCGAGATACCACTCGGTCGCGGCGGCGGCGAGTTGCGCGCTCGCGCCGGGCGCTGCGTCGTAGATCTTGTCGTTGATGTCCGTGATGTTGTGGACGAGCTGCGCGTCGTACCCACGGGAGCGCAGCCACGAGCGCAGCCACATGCCGACCACGAACGGTCGCGCGTTGCCGATGTGGGCGCGCGCGTAGACCGTCGGGCCGCAGAAGTACATCCGGATCGGCCCCGGCGGCGGCGGAAGCTGGACGAGCGACCGCGAGAACGTGTCGTAGAGGCGCACTACTCAGAGGGTAGTGCGCGGCGGAGAGCCTCGTCGCGCGGCAGCGCACGCAGAACAGCCCAGAGCTCCGGCCCTCGCTCCGCCCCCGTGAGCGCGACGCGCAGCGCCTTCAGATTCCCGCCGACCGCCTTCAACTCGCGGATGATCGCCTTCGCCTCGTCCTTGGAGACCGTCGAAGGCATGGCCTCCCGGAGCTCGGCGAAACGAGCCAACGTCTCCGGAGACCCGTCCCGGGGACTGTCCCCGGGATCGTCCAGTACGGACAATGCAAGCCGACGGGCTTCGACCAGGTCGTGGGCGCCGCGCATCAGCGGTGCCGCTTCGACCGGGACGCCGGCGCGCGCTGCCAGCTCCTCGTCGTCGAGCTGCGCGAGGACGTCGACAGACAGCGAGCGGACGCGCTCGAGATCGAGATGCACGTCGTGGCGAGGCAGGTCGAGCTCCTCCAGATACGCCCGCACCGCCTCGGCCGGATAGCCGGTGTCGCGCAGCGATGCCACCGTCGACCCGGCCGCGCGCTTCGACAGCTTCTTCCCATCCGCACCGACGAGCAGGCCGTGATGGATCACCTGCGGCGGCTGCGTTCCGAGTGCTCGGTGCAGCGCCGCGTGCAGCTCCTCGTTCGGACGATGGTCGGAGCCGCGGATGACGTGGGTGATCTCGAAGTCGATGTCGTCGACGACCGTCGCGAGATGAAACGTCGGCGATCCGTCGTCGCGCCAGAGCATGACGCCGTCGAACCGCTGCGGCAGACCCGCCTCCTCCGCCGCGGCGACGTGACGCTCGGCGCGCTCGCTCTGGCGCACGGGTCCCTCGTCCCACTCGATCCCGAGCCACCGCAGGTCCTCGACGATCGCGTTCTCGCCGCCCGGGACGTTCCGCGCCGCGTCCGTGTCGTCGAGGCGCAGCAGCATCCAGTCGCCGAGCCGCCGGTTCGCGACCGCGCTCAGCGCGTTGCCGACGTGAAGCGTCCCGGTCGGGCTCGGCGCGAACCGAACGCGCTTCATCAGTCGGTCGCCGCGGCTTCCTCGAAGTGGTCGACGTACTGCGCGGAGTGACGGCCCGGCACCAGCAACGCGGCGCCGGCGCACACGACGAGGAAACACGTCGAGAGCACGAACGAGTCGGTGAAGCCGGTGACGGTCGGGTACCCGCCTCGGACGTGATCGGCGAGGAACGTCGCCGTCAACTGGCCGCCGAGCGCGCCGCCCACCGTGCGCATGACGGTGTTCATGCCGCTCGCGACACCGGTCTGATGATCATCGACCGCCTGCACGACGATGTTGCCGAGCGCAGCGAACGAGAGCCCGATCCCGATCCCGAGCAGCGTCGAGCTGAGGAGCATGTCGTACACATGGGCGTGCTGTGCGGCGAGCAGCCCGAACGAGCATGCCGTGACGATCGAGCCTGCGACGAGCGCGAGCTTCGAGCCGAAGCGCGCCGCGATTCGGCCCGCAGCGAAGCCGACGATGAACATGCCGATCGTCGACGGCAGCAAGTAAAGCGCCGAGCCGACCACCGACGCGCCGAACCCGAAGCCGGTGCTCTTCGGCAGCTGCGCGAATTGCGGGAAAACGACAAACGACGCATACATCCCGGCGCCCAGAAGGAACGCAGTCAGGTTCGCGGTCCACACCGCACGCACGCGCATAAGCGTCATGTCGATCAGCGGCTGCGCGCTCCTGACCTCGACCGCGACCCACGCTGCGGAGATCAGCCCGCCTGCGACGAGCATCCCGATCGTCCGCGTCGAGCCCCACCCCCAGGCCGTCGTCTCACTGACCGCGATCAGGATGAGCGTCATGCCGGCGCTCATCAGCGCCGCGGCCGGCCAGTTGATCCTGCCCGGGACGCGGACCGGCGACTCAGGCACGAAACGCCAGGTGCACACCGCGGCGGGAACGATCAGCACGAGCGGCAGCCAGAACAACCAGTGCCAACTCAGGTGCTCGACGATCGCAGCGCCGGCGAGAATCCCGACACCGCCGCCGATCCCGAGCAGCGCGGACATCAACCCGATGCTGCCGGCGACGCGCTCGCGCGGGAACTCGTCGCGGATGATCCCAAATGCGAGCGGGAAGATCCCACCGCCGACGCCCTGGATCGCGCGCGCGACGATCAACAGCGCGAGCGAGCTCGAGACACCGGCTAGCACCGTGCCCGCGACAAGGACGACGAGCGTCCACACGAGCAGGTGCTCCTTGCCGTACATATCACCGAGCCGCCCGATGATCGCGGTGCCGACGGACGCGGAGAGCAGGTATGCGGTCAACACCCACGCCACGCCGTTCTCCGAGGTGTGCAGGTCGTGCTGGATCGTCGGCAGCGCCGGGACGACCGCCGAGCTGAGCATCGCGTAGGCGAGGGCGGCGATGGAGAGCACCGCCAGCGTCACGTTCGGATGGCTGCGCTCCCCTTGGTCCACCCCGGCAGGTTAACTACGGTTCTCGTGGCGGAGACAGGCATCGTCGGCCGCGCCCGCGCTGCGGTCGCGTTCTTCCGTGAGCACCCGCGCCTGACGAAGGCGCTCGAGGCGCTTCTGGTCCTGATCACGATCGGGCTCTGCGCGTGGGCGGTCGTCGATCAGTGGCACAAGGCCGGCCCGCGCCTCGCGCACGCGAAGCTGGGGTACGTCGCCGCGGCGTTCGTGATGATCGCCGTCTACTACCTCGTCTTCATCCTCGGCTGGATCAGGATTCTCTCCGCATGGCGGATCGGCGTCCCCTACCAGGCAGCCCTGCAGGCCGAGATGGTCTCGATGCTCGCGAAGTACCTGCCCGGGGGCGTCTGGACGCCGGCCGCGCGCACGATCGCGCTGCGGAAGTCGGCGGGAGTGACGGACACACCGACGGTGCTCGCGTCGATCCTCGTCGAGGCAGGGCTGTCGGCCATCTCGGGCGTGATCGTTTTCGTGGTGAGCCTCGCGTGGGTGCGCAACGTCGACGCCCCGCTGTGGGCGCTGATCCCGTTTGCGGTCCTGCTCGCCTTGTCGTTGCACCCGCGGGTGTTCAGACCGCTCGCACGAGGCATCCTGAAGCCGTTCGGAGCAGAGAACATCGAGCCGCTCCCGTTTCCGCTGACGATGCTGCTTCTCCTCTTCTACTGCGGGACGTGGCTCATCGGCGGAATCGCCGTCTACTTCTTCCTGCGCAGCCTCGGCAGCGACCCCGGGATCTCGTCGATCCCGTTCCTCGGCGGCGTCTCCGCCGTCGGCGCGACTGTGGCGGTGCTTGCGGTCTTTCTGCCGGGCGGGCTCGGAGCACGTGAAGCCTCGATGTACGCGCTCCTACTCGCGGTGTCGTCGAGCGGCCCCGCACTCGGCGTGACGCTGTTGAACCGGCTCGCGATCACGCTGGTCGAGGTCGCGCTGTTCACGACGGGCGTCGTCAGCTGGCCGGGTCGAAAGGGAGGCGCCCGCGAGGGGCGCCTCCCGTCGACCGAGAACGACTAGCCGACCGCGAGAGCGTTCAGGTACGGCGAGCCGAAGTACGTGCTGTAGATCCAGTTCTTCGTCCGCGAGGAAACGAAGTACCGGTTCGTCGGCAGCAAGTACGGAACCACAGGTGCGTACTTGGTCATCAGGGTCTGATCCAACTTCGCGTACGCGGCCGCGCGTGCCGAGCCGGAGAGCGAGGCGGCGTGGTCGAGCCCCTTGTTGAAGGAGGCGTTGTTGAAGTACGCGTAGTTGTTGTTGTTCGCCGGCTGGAGCTTGCGGCCGTCGAACAGCACGTTCAGGTAGTCGAACGGGTCGAAGTAGTCAGCACACCAACCACCGTTCGTGACGAAGTTGTACGTGGTGCCCCTGGTCTGGATCACCTGGTAGTAGTTCGTCGCCGGGGTCGG
>DASXOW010000026.1:0-40384 GCA_036493955.1 Gaiellaceae bacterium | reverse complement strand
GAAAGGATGAACAGCGTCACGAGGGCGGGCCGCGCCATCGGCAGCACGATCGACCAGTAGATGCGGAAGAGGCTCGCCCCGTCGAGCCTCGCCGACTCCTCGACGCTGACGGGGATCGACTCGAAGAAGTTCTTCATGATGAAGACGCCGGCCGCGTCGACGAGCAGCGGGACGATCATCCCCGAGTAGTGGTCGTACATCCCGAGCTGCCGGATCATCAGGAACTTCGGGATCAGCAGCACGACGCCGGGCACGGCCATCACCGCGACGATTGCCGCGAACACGAGGCCCCGTCCTCGGAACTGCAGCCGCGCGAGTGCGTAGCCGGCGAGGCTGTCGAGGAAGACCCGCAGGAACGTGACGCTCAAGGTGACGATCACCGAGTTCTTGACCCAGAGTAGGAAGTGCTGGCCGGTGTAGAGGTCGTGGAACGCGGTCGTGGTCACCGGCGACGGCCACAGGCTGAGCGGATCCGCGGTCGCGTTCGGCTCGGTCTTGAACGACGTCACGACGGCGATCACGAACGGGAAGATGTAGACGATCGCAACCGCGATCAGGAAGCTATAGGTCAGCGTGCGCGCGACCCGCTGGCGCCTTTCCGACTGTGCCGCAGTCGGCAGGCTGCGCGGCCCGCTCACACCCGTGGAGGCACTCACTTGTCGCCCCTGATGCCGACAAAAGCGAGGGCGCCGCGGAACCGCGGCTTGCGCACCGAGTCACGGTCGCGCGTCGCGATTCGCGTGATGACGGTGAAGAACACGATGATCGCGAAGAGGATGAACGCGAGCGCCGCTCCGACGCCCCATTCGTTGCTGTTGAAGGACGCGTTGAACGACAGGAACGCCGGCGTCAGCGTGGTGTTCAACGGGCTCCCCTTCGTGCCGACGTAGATCTGGTCGAAGATCTGCCAGGTACCGATCAGGCCGAGCGTCACGATCGTGAAGATCGTCGGCCGGATCATCGGCACGGTGATGTGGCGGAACTTGCGCCACTCGCTCGCACCGTCGAGCTCGGCGGCTTCGTTGATCGAATCGTCGATGTTCTGCAGGGCTGCGAGGAAGAGCAGCATGAACGTCCCAGAGGTGGTGAAGACGGCCATCACGATGAAGACGCACATGGCGACGCTCGGGCCGGCCAGCCAGTCCCAGTAGCTGACGCCGAGGAAGAAGTGGTTCGCGAGGCCGGACGGTGGGTTGTGGACGCCGAAATGCTTGATGAGGATGTGGAAGAGCCCGTCCGGGTCGTAAAACCAGGCCGGCCCATTCAAGCCGATGAACGACAGCAGCTTGTTGATCGCGCCCGACGGATCGAAGAGGAAGAGGAACAGGACAGTGATCGCGACGGAGCTCGTGACCGACGGGAAGTAGAACGCCGTCCGGAAGAACCCGACGAACTTGACGCGCCGGTTGACGAGCACGGCGAGGAACAGCGCGACCGCCGTCTGGATCGGGACGACGAAGATCACGTAGTAGAGGTTGTTGCGGAGCGCCGTGCCGAAGTTGTTCTGGTCGAGACCCGGCTCCGTGAGCAGGTGCCGATAGTTCTCGAGTCCGATGTAGTGCGCGTTCGCGCCGAGGGGGCTGCCGTTGCCGTTCCAGTCGGAGAGGCTGACCCACGCCGCCATCAGGATCGGCAGCACGAGGAAGAGCCCGAGAATGACGATCACGGGCAACAGGAACAGCCAGCCAGCAGTCGTCTCGTGACCGCGGATCCCCGGCTCCCGTAGCCGGATGAAGCGGCTCAGCACTCGCTCACCACCGTCGCCTCCCTCGTTTCACTCGACGATCACTCGAGCGCCCGGGCGGGCGCTTCGTGGCTTCTGGGGTGCCACGAACCGCCCGCCGCGAGCTTCACGCGTCCAGACCCCTACGACTGGTTCAGGACTGACTGCAACTCCGACTGGATGCGATTCAGGATCGTCTTCGGATCGGTGTTCGGCAACCCTTGCAGCTGCTGGTTGAAGTCACCGAGAACGGTCCCGATGTTCGGAACGGTTGGGATGCTCTTCGAGTAGTCGGCACCGGCAAGGAACGGTGCGAACTTCGGGTAGAGCGTGCTCCACGGCTTGCGATCCGCCTTGACCGACGGCATCACGCCGAAGGCCTTCGCGTTGCCCAGCTGCACCTTCGTCTGGGTCAGGTACGTGATGAGCGCCATCGCCTCGGCCTTGTTCTTCGAGTCGGCCGCGAGGCCCCAGCCTCCGTCGTACTGGAGCGTCCCCTTGATGCCGGTCGGCCCGGCCGGGAGCTGTGCGACCCGCCAACCGACGGTCGGATAGTCGTGCGACATCGCGCCCGAGATCCAGTTCCCCTCGATCGTCATCGCGCATGCCTTCTTGCCGAAGCCCTCGCCGCCCCAGCCTGCACCGATCTGGTTCGTGAGCTTCATCGAGCCGGCCTTGAGCATCGACTTGACGAAGTTGAAGGCGGTGATGTTCGCCTTGCTGTTGACCGTCGCCGTCTTGCCGTCCTTGGAGACGATCCAGCCGCCGGCCTGGAGCATGAAAACACCGAGCCGATGGAACTCGGGGTTCGTGCAGAGGCCGACCTGGCCGTTGCGCGTCAGCTTCTTCGAGACGGCTGCGAGCTGCTTCCACGTCGTGGGCAGGTCGGCGTCCTTCAGCCCGGCGCCCTTCCACGATGCGGTGTTGATGATGAGCGCCAGCGTCGAGAAGTCCTTCGGCGCTGCGTAGAGGTGGCCCTTGTACATATAGGCCGACTTCAGTGAGGGATAGAACGAGTTGACGTTCTTGAGGTTGTCGAGCGATGCGAGGTCGCCCGCCTTTGCGTACGTCGCAACCTGGTCGTTCCCGAGATAGAAGATGTCGGCCGGGTTGCCCGACGCGAACCCCTGCGCGAGCTGCTGCCCGAGATCCGAGGCGACGATCACCTTGGCGGTGTTCCCGGTCTGCTTCGACCAGGCCTTGGCAGCGTTGTTGACGGCGTAGGTCTCCGCAGGCCCCGAGCTCCCGATCAGCGCGGTGATCGTGACCCCGGCCTTGTGGCTCTGCTGCCCTGCGAGAGCCACACCGGTGGTGAGGGCCAGCGCGGCGACCGCGGCGGCCAACAGCGCGACCTGCCAGCGGACACCGTGGGTGGTCCGTTGCGCGTTCACTTCAGAATTCCCCTCCTTCGTCCTTCATTGGAACCGCTTCCAGTCGACCACGGGGCGGCGAGAATAACGCGTTCACCAGCCTGAAATCAAGCGTGTACCGACTTGACTTCCCACCCGATCGCAGGCAAAACACCAGTTCGGGATGGAAGCGGTTCCCACGACACCCGCCAAGATCGCCGATGTCGCTGCGCGCGCCGGCGTCGGCATCGCCACGGTCTCCCGCGTCCTCAACGAGCGCGGCAGCGTCGCTGCGGCCACACGCGAGCGCGTGCTCGAGGCGATCCGTGTCCTCGAGTACCGGCCGAGCTCGGTCGCGCAGGCGCTTTCGCTGAAGCGGACGCTCGTGATCGGCGTCGTGCTGCCGTTCCTGACCGAGGCCTCTCCGATCGAGCGTGTTCGAGGAGTCGTGACCGCGCTTGCCTCGTCGCCGTACGACATCGCGCTCTACGACGTCGAGTCGGCCGACCGGCAGCAGCGCGCCTTCCGCTTGCTCGCCGACGCACATCGCACCGACGGCCTGCTCGTCGTATCGCTGATCCCGCCGGACGAAGAGGTGCGGCGGCTCAGCGCCGGGTCGATCCCATGCGTGCTCATCGACGCGCACCACGACAGGCTGCCGAGCGTCGTGATCGACGACATCGGCGGCGGCGAGCTCGCGACCCGCTACCTGCTGGATCTCGGGCACCGGCGGATCGCGTTCATCGGCGACAAGCCCGCCGACCCCTTCCGCCGCCAGTCGAGCCGCGACCGCACGATCGGTTATGAGCGCGCGCTCACTGCAGCCTCGATCCCGGTCAGGCGCGACTACGTCCGCGAGGGGACGCAGAGCCGGCACCTCGCGCGCAACATCGCGGAGGAGCTGCTGCGGCTCCCCGAACCGCCGTCCGCTGTGTTCGCCGCGTCCGACGTCCAGGCGCTCGGCGTCCTCGAGGCGGCTCGCGGGCTCGGGATCGACGTGCCGGAGCAGCTGTCCGTGATCGGCTTCGACGACATCGAGATCGCGTCATACGTCGGGCTCACAACCGTCCGCCAGCCGCTCTTCGAAAGCGGCCGGCGCGGCGCGGAGCTGCTGCTCCAGGCACTCCTTGGCCAGCCGGCGCCCGTGCACGTCGAGACGCTGCCGCTCGACCTCGTCGTGCGCGGCACGACGCGCCCCCCACGCTGACGGCCTGATTTTCGCGTAGGCGCCGACCGTGCAATGATCTAGCGCATGGATCCCAGCCGGCTCGCAGGTGTCGCGATCTTCTCCGACCTCACCAAGGGTGAGCTCGAGCGCGTGTCGCGCTGGACGGACGAGGTGTCGGTGCCGGAAGGCTACGAGCTCGCACGCGAGGGTCAGTTCGCGCACGAGTTCTTCATCATCGAGGACGGCGCGGCCGCGGTGATCTCGAACGGCGACCGGATCGCCGAGCTCGGGGCGGGCGACTTCTTCGGCGAGATCGGCCTGCTGGAGACGGAGCGCCGGACCGCCTCGGTGGTCGCGACGACGCCGATGGAGCTGATCGTCATGTTCGAGCGCGAGTTCCGCCAGATGGAACGCGAGATGCCGTCGGTCGCAACGCGCGTCCGCTCGGCGATCCGCGCGCGGCTCGAGGCGAACTCCTAGTTAGATCACAAGCCGGTCTTAGTGAGCGGTCGAAGACTGCTTCGCATGACCAAATCACGGAAGTCCCAAGTAGTGATCGCCGTCGCCGCCGCGAGTCTTGCGGGGGCGGGCACAGCGGTCGCGGAGTCGAGTCACTCGCACTCCAACACGCTCTCGCACGGCCTTCGCGCCGGTGGCCCCGGCGGCATGCACGACGACCTATCGGTAGCCGCCACGTACCTCGGCCTCAGGGAGAGCGAGCTCCAGACCAAGCTCCGGAGCGGCAAGACCATGGCCGAGGTCGCGAACGCGACCGATGGCAAATCCACTGACGGGCTGATCGACGCGCTCGTCGCCGCGGCGAAGCAGAACATCGCTGCCGACGTCTCGAGCGGCCGCCTCACGCAGACCCAGGCCGACGGGATCCTCTCCGGCCTGAAGCAGCACATCACCGCCCGCGTCAACTCGACCGGGCCGCCGGGAGAGCCACACGGCCGCGGTGGTCCGCACGGCGGGCTCGACGCCGCGGCCACGTACCTCGGGCTCTCCCAGAGTGACCTGATGAACCAGCTGCGGTCCGGTAAGACGCTCGGCGCGATCGCCGATGCGACCGCCGGCAAGGCAAAGGCAGGGCTGATCGCAGCACTCGTCGCCGACGAGAAGTCACGTCTCACCCGGGCCGTGAAGGACGGCCGGCTGACCCAGTCCCAGGCCGACGGCATGGCCGCGAACATCGAATCAAGGGTCACCAACCTCGTGAACGGCAAGCTGCCCGCACGACCCGACGGGCCGCCGCCGGGAGACGGCGGACCGCCGCCGGCGTGACGCAACTTCGGCGAGGATCCGCGACATGCGGATCCTCGCTCTACTTCTGATTGCGCTCGCCGCTCCGGCGAAGCCAGCGATCGTGCAGAAGCCGATCCCTTTCGGGGCCGAGCGCCGAGCCGAGACCGCCAGGTACGCCGCCCGCCACTATGGCCTCCACACCTGGCGGCTCACCCACCCGCACGTAATCGTCGAGCACTACACGGCGAGCACGACGTTCTCGTCTGCGTGGAACACCTTCGCCGGCGATATACCCGACGTCGAGTTGCACGAGCTGCCCGGAACGTGCGCGCACTTCGTGATCGACCGCGACGGGACGATCTACCAACTCGTCCCGCTCACCACGATCTGCCGCCACACGGTTGGGCTCAACTGGACCGCGATCGGGATCGAGCACGTCGGCACCAGCGACGCGCAGATTCTCTCCAACCCGAAGCAGCTCGCTGCGTCGCTTCGCCTGACTCTCTGGCTGATGCACCGCTACGGCATCTCGCTGCCGAACGTGATCGGCCACAGCGAGAGCCTCACGAGCGCGTACCACCGCGAGCGCTACGCGCCGTGGCGATGTCAGACCCACGGCGACTGGACGCATGCCGACATGACGACGTACCGCGCGCGCCTCGCCGGGCTGGCGCGCGTCGAGCACGTCGCGATCTCCAGGGCCGGCCACCCGGTGGCTTCTGGGTGTCCCTAAGGGAGAACGGACAGTCAGCAACCTGGTTTCGGGCTGCGCCCGAGAACCAGGTTGGTCTGGGCAGACGAACGTCTTTCGGCTCGAAGTCCAGACGAACCTGGTTGCGGCGCAGCCGGAACCAGGTTCCGGTCTTTCGGTCGGGCGTACAGTTCCAAGAATGAACGGTGCGCGTCGGCTGCTCCTGCTGGCACAGCTCGCGTTCTGGTGCTGCGTGCTGCTCTGCTTCGCAGTGACCGGCGGCGGACTCGGGCACAACCACGGCTTCAGCGTCTACGGCGGCCGGTGGACGACGATCCTGCCCTGGGCGATCGGCATCGCCGCCGCGGCGGTGCTGATCTGGCGCGCCGCCGACGCGGTCGCGATCGAAGACCCGTCGCTCGCGCGCTGCCTCCGGGTCAACGTCGCGCTGCTGGTCTTCATCCTGCTGACGCCCGACTCGATCGACCAGTTCTTCTACGTCGCGCACATCGTCGCGAGCGTCGCACTGTTCCTGTTCCAGGCGCTGGTCGGCCTATGGCTCGTGCTGCGGACCCACTCGCACCTCGTGCTGCAGCTCTATGTGGTGCAGATCGCGGCGGGCCTCGTCGCCGGTGCGTCGCAAGCGCAGTGGATCGGGCTCCTGAGCCCGGGCATTCTGGTGTTCCAGCTCGGTTTCGGCGCACTGCTTTACGCGGTGACTAGTTCGAGATCCGCACGGAGCGCTGCGACGTCGAACCCGTTCGGCGCGCGATCGCCGTCCAGGAAGTCGCGCGAGAGGATGCAATAGGCCTCGTCGCAATAGCGATCCCAGAACGACCACGTCATCGTCTTCAGGCTGCCCCACGTGACGATCGTGAGGCCCTCGGCGCCGTACCGGACGACGTCGACCGCGTGCCCGCCCCACGAGCCCGGCCGGTCGTCGCCGGTCAGCGAGCCGTTCCAATCCCAGGTCTCCTGTTCCTGCGCCGACACCGGCAGCGCGAGCCCGATGTAGAGACCGCCGAACAACCACGCCGCCGTCTCCACCAGCCGGTGGTCGCTCGTCGAGACGCGCGCGAACGCCCCGATCCGGTGGTGCCCGACTCCGTGCTTGCGCCAATCGCGGAGAACGTCGAGCTCGACCGCACCCTCCTCCCCGGTCTGCGGGTCGACGATCTTCACCCGGTCGAACGCAGTGAGCACCGCCGACTCGGTCACCTCGACCGCCGAGCCGCCCGCCTCGGCCGTCCACGCCTCGATCATGTGCGCCGCCGCAGCCGTCGTGCAGTCGCCGATCCGGTCGTTCGCATACATCGGCCAGTCCGCGACATGATCGGTCAGGTCGATCGTCGGGGGCGCATCCGGCAGCTGCGCCCGGTCGACGTAGCGCGAGAGCGTGAGCGTGCGGACGTCGACGCGCGGGGTGATCTTGCCGAGCTTGCGCGCCGCGATCTCTGTGGTTGCCATGCGGGCCTCCTCTAGGGACGGAGCCGCAGCGACCTCGCCAGCCTACATCGCTTGGTCGTCGCGCGCCCAGGCTGCGAGCAGCCCGCGGTAGTGCTCGACGAAATGGTCTTGCTCGTGTGCCGGAAAGGTCGAGCGCACCGTCTGCACGAGCACGTCGTCGAACTCGGGCGACGTGAACCACTCGTGCGCGACGTCGTCGAGGTGAGCCAGATGCGTTGCGCAGAACTCTTCGTACTGCGGCACCTGGAAGTACGCGTCTGCGAGCTGGCGGTACTTGGCGAGCTTCTCCTCGTAGGTCAGGTCGTCGCGGTCGCCCCAGACAAAGTAGTCGCGCGAGTTCTGATTCACGAGCATCTCTCGCCGCGTGACCGCGCAGAACGCCGACCAGCGCACGAGCGCCTTGATCGCCCACGGGAAGTAGTAGTGGAGCGACGTGAGCGCGACGTCCGGCGACGCGTTCGCGTAGTCGATCGGATACGCAATCCCGTCCTTCACAATCGTCTCGCACGAGTTGAACTCCCAGCGGAAGAACGCGTTCACGAGCCGTGAGATCGAGATCACCTCCTCGCCGAGCTCCGGCGTGAGGAAGTCGTGGCGTACCTGGTACCGGTCGTGCATCGGGCGCGACGGGTCGAACCACATCGACATCGTCTCGGCGCCGATCGAGAGCGAGCGGACGAAGACGTCGAAGTCCTCGAGTGCGGTCTGCAGGTGCATCATCCGCTCGCCCGACTCGTCATACCGGGCGCGCAGATCCTCCGGCGAGCCGACGCGTGAGACACCGACCCACTGGCCGCCGTCGAACGGCTTCATATAGAGCGGGTAGCCGATGTGGCCGCCGATCGACTCGAGGTCGAACGGCGTGTTGTACCGCTCCGCGGTCGGCTGGAAGCGCGGGTTCTGCGGCGGCACCTTGTGCGGGATCAGCCACGTCTCCGGCACGCGGATGCCGAGCCGCATCAGCGCGCAGTACGCGGAGTGCTTCTCCATCGCCTGGAACGTGAACGGGTTGTTCAACAGGTAGACGTCGTCCATCAGCGAGACCTTCTTCAGCCACGCGCGCGGCAGGTCGTACCACCAGGCGAGTCTGTCGATGACGATCGAGTAACGCGGGCGGTAGCGCAGGTCGAACGGCTCGTTGACGATCCGCTCCGTGCGCAGCTCGTTCCCTTCGACCGGGCCGAGTCGCGAGACGAGCGCTTCGAAGGCCGCCGGCCAGTCTTCCTCGGTGCCGAGGAGCAGTCCGATCACGTGGTCCATCAGGACACGAACCTTGGCAGATGGTGGGCGAGCTGGCGTCGCCAGGAGGGCCAGTCGTGTGGGACGTCGTGCCCCCACAGGTCGACCTCGTTCGGAATGCCCTTCTCGGAGAGCAGCGCGCCGAAGCGCTTCGTCGAGTCGAGCGCGCCGGTCGTGTCCTCCCACTGCCCCTGGCCGCACACGAGCAGGACGGACGCCTGCCGGCGCAGCCAATCGAGATGGTCGCCGTGAAGGTTCGTGACGTAGTCCACCGGGTTATTGAAGTAGACAGCCTCCCCACGCTCCCCGCCCCCCTGGACCGACACGTCGTACACGCCGCTCATCCCGATCGCGAGCGGGAACAGGTCGGAGCGCTTGAGGCAGAAGTTGACGGAGTGGTAGGCGCCGAACGACGCACCGGCCGCCATCAGCTCGTGGGTGTGCGAGTCGGCTTGCACGAACGGCACGAGCTTCGTCAGCACCCACCATTCGTAGTGGCCGTGCCGCCGCGCGCGCTCCTCGAGCGGGAGGTCGCCGCGCGTCCAGCTGTCGCGGTCGAACGAGGGAGTGCAGTACAGCTTCACCTTGCCGTCGTCGAGGAGGGACGCGATCGCCTCGACCATGCCGCGGTCTTCCCAGTCGTGCGGCTCTCCGTTCTCCGACGGGAACGCGACGAGAGGGCGGCCGTAGTTGCCGTACGCGATGACGGTGCCGCCGTCGATGTCGATGACGCGGCGATTCACGTCACAGCCTCGAGGACGGCCGGCAGGTGCGGATCGAATGCGTCCCGCCAGCACGTCCAGTTGTGCGCGTCGCGCATGAGCGCGACCCACGCCGGATACCCCTGCGTGCGCAAGGCCGTCGCGACAGCCTCGTTGTTCGCGCGGTTTTCCTCGCCGGTGCCGCACGTGATCGCGACGGGAATCGGCCGCGCGCCTTCTAGCCCACGGAGGACGGTGCCGACGAACCTCGTGATCCGCCGATACCTCGGGAACGTGCTCTCCTGCTTGTCGGACCGTTGGCGGAAGAAGCTGCCTGACTGCAGGAGCAGCCCGTCGAACAGCTTCGGATGCCGCCGGTGTGCGTGCAGCATCGCAAGCGCGCCGAGGCTCGCCCCCATCCCGATGCGGCGCATGTGCGGCGCGCGCTTTGCGATCTCGGGCACCAGCTCTCGCGCGAGCGCAGCAGAGTAGAGAGCCGACGCCGAGTAGGTCTCGTTGCGGTCGACTGGCTGGATCAGGGCCGCGCGCAGCGGCGGGATGCGCTCTTCCCAGCTCATGACGTCGAGGAAGCGCGTGAGCCCTGAGTACTCCGCGTACTCAGGCCCGTCGTGTGCGATCAGGAGCGGCGCGTCGACCCCGGGCGGATCGGGCGTCGAGTAGAGGTGCACGTGCACGCGCGCGACCAGGCGGCGGCAGCGGATCTCGAGCCGCTCGATCAGGCCCGCGTCGGCGACCGAGTCGAGCCACTCGGGCGCTCGATACTCCGGCCATTCGACGACCGACTTATCGCCGAACGGACCGGGCGCACGGCGTGGGTTCGCCGGATCGGGCAGGAAGTGGCCGTCGATCGCGAGCAGGTACTCCATGCGGTCGACGTCTGGCCGCTCGAACTCGAGCCGCCAGGCGCCCTCGTGCCACTCGAACGGCGGGCCGAGCCGCGGGCGCGAAACCTCCTGCGCGAGCAGGACCTCGCCGTAGCCGCGGTCGGGGTCGGGCACGCTGAGCTCGACCGCGTCCTCACGGACGCGGGGCGGGGTCAGCGCTGCTTCTTGGGTCGGTTCTGACGTGCGCGAATCTTGTACTCCCTGAGCCGCTCCTGTCGCAGTAGGTGGTTGCGCCGAGCCTCGATCGACTCGAGCTCTCGTTGCAGCTTCACGTACGACTGCCACCGTTCCGCGGACAGCGAGCCGTCCGCCAACGCCGCTCGGATCGCGCAGCCGGGCTCTTGGTCGTGGTTGCAGTCGGAGAACCGGCAGTTCAATGCGATCTCCTCGACGTCGGCGAACGTCTGCTCGAGGTCGGCGTCCCAGAGCTGCAGCTCACGGATCCCGGGCGTGTCGAGGATCACACCGCCGGCCGCGAGGATGATCAGCTCCCGGTGCGTAGTCGTGTGACGGCCTGCATGATCGTCTTCGCGTACCTCGTTCGTCGCGAGCAGCTCCTCCCCGGCGAGCGCGTTCACGATCGTCGACTTGCCGACGCCGGACGAGCCGAGCAGCACTGCGGTGCGGTTCGGCTCGAGCCACGGCCGAAGCTCGCTGAGGCCGGCACCGGTCTTCGCCGACACGGCAAGCGCAGGGCACGAGCCGAGCGTGATCGACTCAACCTCGTCGAGGTACCGGGTGACATCGTCGACGAGGTCGGTCTTCGTCAGCAGCACGATCGGTTGCGCACCGCTCTCCCACGCCATCGCGAGGTAGCGCTCGAGGCGACGCATGTTGAAGTCGAGCGGCAGCGCCTGGACGAGGAACGCGACGTCGATGTTCGCCGCGAGCACCTGCTCGCGCGCGGCGTGCCAGACCTCCTTGCGCGAGATCGTGGCGCGGCGGTCGAGAACCACTTCGACGAGGTTCGTCGTCAGGTCGAGACCGATCCAATCCCCGACCGCCGGTAGCTCGTCGAGCTTGAAGAGCCGCGTGGTCGCGCTCGCGCGCATCTCGCCTGCCTCACCGAGCAGGTCATAGGCGCCCCTGTGCTGGATCGCGACGCGGGCGGGCACGAGCCCGGCGGCGCGATGGTCGGCGAACGAGGCTTCCCAGCCGTCGTCCCACCCGAGTTTGTGCAGCAACGTCTCCGTGGACGGAAGTGTCAACCAAAAGCTCCTTTGCGCGTGAATGAACGGGCGTCGCGCCCGTCACGCACGCGTCAGGAGACGCTGTGGCGGGCGGCGGCGCAGGGCGCGGTGAGCGCATACAGCACAGTCGTCATGTCTCCGCACCTCCTTCGCGTCGCCGGGAGAAACCAAGGGTACATTGTGATGACCGTGGCGCGGTGAGGTTCCGAACCGGGTCAGATCCGGGAGGAAGCAGCCCTAAGGATCCCTCACCGGTGCCGCGGCCTTACTTCAGCTTCTCGAGGAGATCTGCGAGCTCCGGGTAGCGGCCGGTCTGCTGCTTCGACCAGATCGTGTCGCCGTCGGCGACCACGTCGAACTGGCTCTTCTCCCCTGCGACCATCTCGGCGACGTGGCCGAGTCCGTTCAACTCCGCCACGAGACTCGCGGCGCGCTTGTCGTACCCGTTTCAGACCGGGCAGTAGTAGATCGCAATGCTGGCCATCAGCCGACTTTAGCGTCCGGGAAACCGGTGGCCGCCGGGCTGCGTACCACCCTCCATGCGGTCATCCCTCTACAGAAGCATCCTGCTCGTCGCGCTGGTCGCGCTGCCGCTGCTCCTCACCGCGTGCGGTGGCGGTGGCGGCGGGTACTAGAAGCGGCTATCTACGCAGCCTGGTCGAGCCCGGCGTCCGTCTCGAGCTCGTCCTCGACGATCTGGACGATCTCGCGCTCCGAATAGCCGGCGAGCTGCGCTGCCTCGACGAGGTGGAGCAGCTGCTGGTGCGGTGCGGTTCCCTCGATCCCTTCCATGGGTTCTCCTTTTCGGTGTGGGTCCGCTTCCACGGTAGTGGCCGGTCTGGTGACCAAGGGGTAAGCATTCTGTTGCGGTGCTACGTTTGAGCCCTCTTCCGGGCGCATAGCTCAGCGGGAGAGCGCTCGCTTCACACGCGAGAGGTCCCTGGTTCGATCCCAGGTGCGCCCACTAGTCGTAGAGCCGCCAACAGACAACCGTCGCGCGTGTTACCGGGGGTCCGCTTTGGCATAGATTGGCAGTTTGCAGCGGCGAGCGGTTCGAACCTCGCGTTTTCGTCTGGTAGCAGGACTAGCCGGGACGGTCCCGTAACTCCCGCGCCACCGATCCCGTTATCTCGGTATGTCGACGACTGCGACCGTGGTATTCAACGTGCTGCTCGGATTGGGGCTGATCGGGACGCTTCTCTTCCTGCTCGGCATCCCAGGCGTGCACGCTGACCGGCACCATCGCAGGCGGCTGCGGGAGTGGCATAGCCGGCGCAAGCGTCCGCCGCGGCATGTTGCCGACCAATCAAACCGCTAGGGAGGCGACCCGGTGGCGAGTGCTCTACCCGCCGGCGCCGTAGCCGTCGACACGCTCGGGACGGATCTGGATGATCACGCGCTTTTCGCCAGGACCGAGGTACGGATACTTGTCCTCGCCCAGGTACTTCTTAGCAAGCATGTTGATGTGCTCCAGAGCGCCCTCCTCGACGACCGTCGCATGACCGCTGACCATCACATAGCCAGACTGCTGGTCTTCGGCAGGTAGGACGGTCACAGTCGCCCGCGGATCGCGCTCGACGTTCCTGACCTTCGTCCGTCCTTGGGCGCTGTTGACGAGGACGTTGTCCCCGTCGTAGTCGATCCACACGGGGGTTGATTGCGGCGAACCGTCCTCGCGGATTGTTGCGATCACTCCCCAGTTCCGGTCGGTGAAGAGCTTCGCTTGCTTCTCGTTCAGCGTGGCCATTCGGCAGACCTCCTCGCTCTGTTGCATGGACGAAGCTTTGGAACGTGCTTCCCGATGCGAATAGTCCTCACACGGGAATGGCAACCGCGCGTCCCGACCGCAGGAAGGAGTTGGAAACCTGCGACCGACCGCGCCGGAGATCCCGGCAGCGGAGCCGTCATCGGCCAGGAAGCGGACAGACGACGAGAAGCGCTCCGAGAAGCTGTGAGCCGTTCTAAGGCTCTGAAACAGAAGGACGGGCGATCTATCCAGATCGCGGAAACGTGCACCGCTAACCCGCATGGTTGAGCCAGAAAACTGGCGAATTTCGAGAGTGGCGAGTCGCGGAGCCGGAGCACTTCTTGGGCGTGGCCAAGGCGCCCAGCGGGTAACCGAAAGGAGCGGTCTTGATGCCGAGCCCAAGGTTTGGGGGAGGCATCACGACGGGGCGGCGGCCGGCCAGACCTCTCCCCATGGTCTGCCGCTTGCCCCCGTTTAGCGCGTTACGTGGGTCAGGTGTTCGGGCTCAGTAAATCCTCACAAGCAAACCGTTAGCGACTGGCTGAGGCCAGGAAGAACATCGGGCGTGCGCGATGCGCCAGCCCGGTGCCTGAGGGGAGAAGGGGCCGGGCTGGCGGACCGCGCGGCACCCCTTCGCCCGAGGCGCATACGCGACGACGAACGACGACGTTACGCGGCGATATCGACCACGCTCTTCGCCCGCTTGTCGCTGATGTTCAGAGCGTCCGCGATTGCCGCCACCATGAGCGCAGGACGGCGCTCCAGCAACTGCCGGCACTCAGCCTCGAGGTTGCGGCGACGGTGACTCCGCCTCCGTGACTTCTGCTCCGCATCGGCTAGCGCTGACTTGATCGGCTAGCGCTGACTTGGCTGCGAGTTCGTCCTTCACTTCTCCGCGTGCGTCGACGCCGTTCCCGAGCTTCGCGGTTGCCGGCCGGCCATAGCCGTACGTCGTCTCACGAGCGAAGCCTCCGCTAAGAAATCGATCCATGAATGAGAGGTCGTAGCCGTGTAGCGACACGACGAGAGATGGTGAAGGATACGTCGCCACGCACGCCGATGAGTTCGTGCCTACTCAGCTGTCTAACGCATTGACCCTCGGCAGACTCGAGGTTCGTCGAACTCTGCCGACCTACGAGAACAACGACGCCGACCCGGATCCAAGGAGACGCCAATGCAGCAGCCAACGACCGAGCTCGACACGCGCTTTAGCGACTCGGACGCAGTCGCGACCGACTGGGAGGAAACACGCCGCACACTCGAGAACGCCGAGCTGTTCTGGATCACGACCGTCCGGATCGACGGGCGGCCACACGTCACGCCACTCGTCGCTGTCTGGCTCAACGACGCGATCCACTTCGCGACGGGCGTCGGAGAGCAGAAGGCAGTCAACCTGCGAACCAACCAGAACGTGATCCTGACAACCGGCTGCAACGACTGGGAGAAGGGACTCGACGTCGTGATCGAGGGCGAGGCCGTCCAAGTAAGTGACGAGAGCATCCTCGAACGACTTGCGGAGGCGTGGGTGGCGAAATGGGACGGGCGGTGGCGCTACGAGGTACACGAGAACGGCTTCCGACACGAAGGCGGGAGCGGCGCGATCCTCGTCTTCGCGGTAAAGCCCGCGAAGGTGCTGGCATTCGCCAAAGGCACGTTCAGTCAGACGCGCCATCGGTTCTCGGTGCGGCCAACCGGCTGACGGTCGCGGACACGAGCCACCAACAACCCGGGTGGCGGGTCGAGGCATGCCCGAGCTACGGCAATGGGATGTCCGATCGGATGCGTGCTTCCTCGCGTTCTGCCTCGGTCAGCTCCGAAGGTCGCACGGGCGTGATGAGCGACCAGTGCCTACCGACGGGGCAGCGCTGGTAGCGCCACCAGCCAAGCCGGAGCGCCTTGAACGAGATCCCCGGGAGCCAGAACGTCGTGAAGAGGTGACCCCTCTGACAGCGGACGATGAGTTTGCCGCCGATCGGATAGCCGCGCAACTTCATCGCAAGCGGCTCCGCAATCACAGACGCGACCCCGAGAAGCCAGAGGCGACGGCGCTTCGTACGAGCTGTGCGGAACATGACAGGAGTTTGCCCGGACCCCTCAGTTCGGAACATCCGCGCGGGCGGATTGCCTTTGACACCGCTGAGGTACGAGTGGCCCGTGAGCTTCTTCGAAGGATTCGTCCCCGAGGCTGTGGACGGGGGCGCCGGTGCGACGTTGCGCGTCCGCCATGGCGGCACGGGGTCGCCGGTGGTCCTTCTCCATGGCCATCCACGAACACATGCCACGTGGCACAAGGTCGCGGCTCGCCTTGCTCCGCATCACACAGTTGTTTGTCCCGACTTGCGCGGGTACGGCGAATCGTCGAAAGTCGAGCCGTACACGAAGCGCGCCATGGCTCAGGACATCGTTGGAGTCATGCGCGCCCTTGGTCACGAGCGATTTTCAGTAGTCGGACATGATCGGGGCGCGTACGTCGCCACTCGCCTGGGCCTGGAGTACCCAGCAGAGATCGAACGCCTCGTGGTGCTCGAGGCGATGCCCCTCCTCGAGCGACTCGAACGAACGGACTGGCGCTTCGCGGCCTCGTGGTGGCACTGGTGGCTTTTCGGTCAACGCGAGAAGCCGGCCGAGGATCTGATCAATGTCGATCCGGATGCGTGGCACACGGCGTCGCCCGAGCAGATGGGAGAGCAGGCATACGCCGACCTCCGTCGGGCACTTCACGATCCCGAGGTTGTCCATGCGATGCTCGAGGACTACCGCGCGGGGCTCCGTGAGGATCGCGAACATGACGAGGCCGATCGTGCAGCCGGACGGTTGATCATTTGCCCCACTCTGATTGTCTCGCTCCTGAAGGATGACCCGGAGCTCGATTACGGGACGGACTTGAAGGAAATTTGGCGGTCTTGGGCGACCGACGTGCATAGCGCCCAAATCGATTCCGGGCACCACGTGAGCGAAGAGAAACCTGACGAGCTTGCGGAACTGCTCCTCGAGTTCCTCGCGTCCTGATCCGCGGCCAAGCTTGCCGTCGAACTACGTGCCCTGCTCTTCGGGGTCGGACTCGTCGAGGTCGGCCTCGGTGGTCCGCTCGTCGTAGCGCAATTCCGACTCGTCGTCTTCGGGGAGCAGCGGATGATCATCGGGTTCAATCGGTTGAGACACCAGATCTCCCTTCGGTTCCGGTTGAGTTACGCGACGACGGTGCCCGGTGCGACCTCGGCTTCCGGCCGCACCGGCACTGACCCGTGAGCGTGCGGACGGGCGCAGACAATGATCGATTCATCCCCAAGAGAGGCAACCACGAGCGTGTTGAGCAAAGCGCTCCTCGAATGACCACCCGGTTCCATCTGACCATCGACCACCCACGCGGCCCGATGTCCAGACGAAGAAGATAGGACGGCGGTCTCCTTTTCGGGAAGCAATTGAACAACGACAGAGGCCGCGCTTCCGTTACGCGTCGCAGTCGATGTTTCCGCGCACGTCACGAGTGGGAACGGGGAAGGGCAAGGCAGGGAGCGACGAAAGGAAGATGTCAAATGCCTGACAAGAAGGTGCACGTCAAGAACGAGAAGCAATACGAAGCGCTCAAGGACAAAGGCATGTCGAAGGAGCGCGCTGCGAAGATCGCGAACTCCCCGAGCGCGTCGAAGCACGGCGGCGAGAAGTCACATTCGTCCTCCTCCAGGAGCGATTCCTCTCAGGGCGGAACGCACGCGCAGAAGGTTGCTGCCGGGCGGAAGGGCGGGAAAGCAGCCGCGAAGAAACACTGAGCGCACGGCGAGCGCAGCCACGATCAGCAGTGGTGGCGATTGGCCGGGATCGCCACCGCGCGTTCGCCCACTCGCTACGTGCGCAGGTTCGTTTGTGCTGCGATCTCTTGAGGCTCGCCGGGCCGCTTGCGGACGATCATGTAGTCGCCGCCGGTATCGACAACGTCCTCAACGGAGCCGTCGTCATGGCCGGGTCGCACGAAGAACAACGCTGAATCACTTCGGACCCGTTCGTAGGTCTCGACCGTGACAGTGAGCATGCCGTTGCAATCGAGTCGGTCGCATTCGCAGATGATGTGCAACGGCTGGTGCTCGGCGGTGGCGAAGGCGTGTTGCAGCGTTTCGATTCGCTCGTTCACGTCGCGGAAGACAGCTTCGTTCGCAGCCTTCCTGCGCTGGTTTTCGCCCATCTCCATCGACGCTACTCCGTTGACTGTTCGCGGGCAAGCTCGGCAGCGATCGCGCCGGGAAAGGGCGTCCCGTGATCCAGGCCATGCTCGATCGCCGCCGTCGCGATCTCGCCATTCGCCTCTCGAAACACGGCATTGTTGCGGCCGATCTTTTCGGCTGTGGCGTCGTCCATGCCCCGGTGTTACCCATACCGCGCAACTAAATCGCGCCGTTTGAGGTGGATCGACTCCGCCTACGTGAAACCCGCCCAACCTCTGGCGTCGGCGCTCCCGCCGCAGCGCACGGCACACTGAGACATCGCCCGCAAGCTAGCCGTCCTCGCGGTAGTTCTCGCGCTGCTCGCTGTGCCGGGCGCATGGCTCGTCCGGCATTTGCTGACGCGTGGCGCCCACACGGTTGTCGGCTCGACGACGACCGAATTCGTCCCGGCTAAGCCAACACCGGCGAAGCGCCCGGCTCCCTCGGCGCCCGCGGTGGACTGGCCGACGTACGGCTTCGACGACGCGCGGCTCCGAACAGTCGCTCTCGATCTCAAGCCGCCGTTCCGGCAGCGGTGGGTCTTCCACGGCCGCGCGCTGCTCGAGTTCCCGCCGGCAATCGCCCGCGGGCTCGTCTACCTCCCCACGTTCGACGGGCGCTTCTACGCGCTTTCGGCCGCGACCGGCCGCGTCCGCTGGGGGCACCGCACCGGCCGCTGCGGCTGGGCGTCACCCGCGATCGCAGACGACACGGTGTACGTGACCTTCATCGGAAACGCCGAGTGCCATTCGACGAAACCCGGCGGCGAACTGGATGCCTACGACGCGACAAGCGGCCGACTTCGCTGGCGACGCGAACTGGGGCCGACGGAGTCGTCGCCGCTGGTCGTCGACGGCGAAGTCGTGGTCGGCGATTGGGACGGGAACGTCTGGGCGCTGTCTGCGCGCACCGGCCGGACGCTTTGGCGGACACCGACGGGCTCGGCCGTGAAGGGATCTGTTGCCTTCAGCGGCGGCCGCCTGTTCATTGGCAACTACGGCGGCAAGGTGCTCGCGCTCGCGCCACGCACCGGACGGATCCTCTGGACGAACAAGGGGCACGGCTCGTTCTACTCGTCGCCAACCGTCGCGTACGGTCGCGTCTACATCGGCTCGCTCGACGACGGTGTTTACGCCTTCGGCGTGGCGACGGGTCATCTCCTCTGGTCGCGCCCGACCGGCTCCTACGTCTACGCCTCCCCCGCGGTCGCCGACGGCCTCGTACTGGTCGGATCGTACGACCACCACTTCTACGCGCTCGACGCCGGCACAGGCGAAGCGCGATGGCGCTTCGACGGCGGCGACCGGATCTCCGGAGCGGCGACGGTCATCGGTCGGCTGGTCTACTTCTCGACGTTCGGCGAGCGCACGTTCGCCTTGAATGTAAGAACCGGCAAACGCGTCGCCACCTGGAACGACGGCAAGTACTCCCCCGCCGTCACCGACGGCAAGCGTCTGTTCCTCGTCGGCCTCGGTCGCCTGTATGCGCTCACGGCTGCTGCAGGTAAGTGATGAGGTTGCGGATCATCGTCCGGACTTGCGGCCAGAGCGCCGAGCCGCCGAAATTCATCACGCCGGCCGAGAAGACCTTGGCGCCCGCCTGCGTCGAGTAGTAGGTCATCTCGGCCGTCTCACCGACGCCGAAGATGTTCGGGATCACGGCCAGAACCTGCGTCCGAGGAGGAGAAGCGGACGCAGTCGCGTCGACTTCGATCCCGTAGACGCCGAACCGCGCACCATCTGCGAGGCCGGTGTTGTTGAAGAGCCAGGGAGTCTTCTTGGTGCCGACGACGCGGAACGGCTTGTTCGCATAACGGCCGTGATTCCAATCGACGTATTGCTCGCCGACAAGCGACGCTTCCGGCCGTCCCAGATCGCGCCAGCGCCAGCGACCGACCATCGTGTTGCCACTCTTCTCGACCTTGTAGAAGAAATCGTTGGCCGACAGGAATGCGAGGTTGCCGCCGATATCGCGATAGCGCTCGGTGGTGTCGAACTCGTGCGCGGTCACGTATTCCTCATGGCCGGAGAACACAACGAGGCTGTACGAACGTGCGAGCTGCTCGCCGGTCAACCGGTCGAGATCGTCGTCCGAGAAGAAGTCGGCGCGAACGTGCTCGAGCGCGAGCCAGCGGATGAAGCCTCGGTCGTACCCGCGGTAGTGTGGTGGCACTCCCGCATCAATGTACGGGCGAGCGAGATCGACGTGTGTGATGTCCGAGTTGAAGTACCACGAGTCGTCGCCCTGGTCGTTGTACGCCTGCCAGGTATTCGTCGGTAGGACGACTGCGATCCTGCTCGTGCCGATCCGCGAACTGCGAAGCACGAACGGCGCATCCCAGATGCCGCGGCCGGGCGTGACGACTCGCGCGTAGTAGAGGCCGCTCGGCCACGCGCCGAGCCTCAGCTGGAGTGCGCCGGTACCCGCGACGCCGCGCTCCGGCGTGACCTGCAGCCCTTGCATGACGCCGTCGTGGCCGCTTCCGCCACGAAAGAAGGCGATGCGAACCGACGCCGCCCGGCCCTCGAGCCGCAGGGTCGCCGTCGCCCCGGGCGCGTAGCTGCGCGCTGTGAACGCTGCCTCGACGCCCTCGTTCGGCGGAACGGAGGCCAGGCCCCCTGAGGCATTGCCCTGGGCATCGTCGTCGTCGATCCGAGACGACGCCGCGCGCTGGGCGCCGCCACAACCGGCGAGCAAGGCCACGAGGATGAGACAAGCGAGGAAGTGCGTGAGGCGTGGCATGGCCGCCACGCTCGGCCGCACTGCCAACCGGTCTCTAACGGGCCGCTAACGGCGGTTTGGCGCAGCCCGACCGTGCCTGTAGAACCCGGTCGTGCTCGAGTTCCGGATCCTGGGCCCACTCGAGGTGCTGGCCGACAGCCGGGCGGTGGAGCTCGGCGGTGCGAAGCAGCGGGCGCTACTCGCCCTACTGCTGTTCGAGGGCGGCCGCGTTGTTTCAGTCGATCGACTGCTCGAGGCGCTGTGGGCGGGGCAGCCACCGTCGACCGCGAACGCATCCCTGCAGAACTTCGTTTCGCAGCTCCGCAAGCAACTCGGGGCTGAGGCGATCGAGACCCGAGCCCCGGGCTACCGAGTTCGACTCGAATCGGCGGACCTCGACCTTGCGCGCGTTCGGCGGCTCGTCGACGAGGCTCGCTCCGCAGATCTCCCTCGCCGGGCACGTCTTCTGCAAGAAGCGCTGGCCGAATGGCGGGGCGAATCGCTCGCAGAGCTCAACTTCGAACCGTTCGCCCGGGAGGAGATTGCACGGCTGAACGAACTCCGGCTGACGCTGGTCGAAGAGCGCGCAGAGGCTGAGCTCGCGCTCGGCCGGCACGCGGAGCTCGTCGAGGACCTTCAGTCAGCCGTACGTGCGAATCCGCTACGTGAACGGCTCCGCGGCCAACTGATGCTTGCGCTGTACCGCTCGGGGCGCCAGGCGGACGCGCTCGGCATCTACCGGCAGGGTCGCGACACGCTGGTCGCCGAGCTCGGCATCGAGCCGAGTCCTCTGCTGCAGCGGCTGCAGACATCGATCCTGCGGCAGGAGCAGCCGCCGAAACTCGCCGGCACAGCGCCTGAGCGCGAGCATTTCGAGGAGGTGGCAGATCTGGTGCGCAACGGCCGCGCGACCTTCGTTCTCACGTCGGACGCCCAGCCGCTCGCGAGTGAGCTCGCACGACAGTTCGGCCTCGACGGTGAGCGCTCAGAGCTCGCACGGATCTCGCAAGCGATCGCGACGTTGAATGGCTCAGGTCGCCTCTACGATGCGCTGCACCAACTGCTCGAGGCGCAAACGGCGCCGGGGCCGATTCCTCGCTTTCTCGCGACACTGCCGGCCCGGCTGCGCGAGCGTGGCCAGCCTCCACCGCTGCTCGTCACCACCGGCTATGACCTGACGCTCGAGCAGGCGCTCGCCGAAGCAGGCGAGTCCTTCGACGCCGTCATCTATCTGGCAGGCGGCGCCCAACGCGGCAACTTCTTCCACGTCACGGCTGACGGCGAGTCGACGCCCGTCGAGCGCCCGAACACCTACCTACTCGAGGGGAACACGATCGTCCTCCGCCTCCACGGACGGATCGACAGGAGCCCGACACGCGCGTGGGAGAGCTTCGCCGTCACCGAGGACGACTTCATCCACTATGGAGACGCGGGCGCACGGATGCCGGTCAGCGTGACGGCCCGATTGCGACGGTCACACCTGCTCCTGCTCGGGTACACGCTGTCCGACTGGACGCTTCGCGTCGTACTCGGGCGTCTCTTCGCCGGTCAGCCGTTCCCCTACCGATCGTGGTCGGTGCACGCCGCGCCCGATCCGGTCGAGCGGGAGTTCTGGCGCCAGCGTGATGTCCGGCTCGTCGACATGTCGCCGGCCGCTTACATCGCAGAGCTGGAGCGCCTGCTGTGATCCTTCGCCCGTACAAGGGACTCGCGAACTTCGACGACAGCGAGCTCGACGCACGCCTGTTCTTCGGACGCGACGCCGAGCGCGACACATTGGTCGCGAACGTGCTCGCAAGTCGGTTGACGGTTCTCTACGGCGCAAGCGGCGTCGGGAAGAGCTCGCTGCTCCGTGCGGGCGTCGCCCAGGCTCTACGCGGACAAGGAATCACCGTCGTCGTGCACGCAGCCTGGATCGACCATCCGGTCGACGCGTTGATCGAGGCGGTCAACGCGACGTCGCCGCCGCTCGGGCCGACTGCAGGGCTCGCCGACACGATCGCGGCCGCGACGGACGGCTCCGGTGACGTCGTGCTCCTCCTCGATCAGCTCGAGGAGTACTTCGTCTACCACGGTTCAAGCGGTCCTCTTGTCGATGCGCTGTACGACCTGCTCCGACGACCAGGACTTCGCGTGAGCGTGCTCCTGTCGGTCCGCGACGACGCGCTCGCACAGCTCGATGCCCTCTCGGGAAGGTTGCCGGAGACATTCGGCAACCTCTTGCGCCTCGAGCCGCTCGGGCCGCGCGCAGCCGGCGAAGCGATCGTCAAGCCGCTCGAGACGTTCACCGACGTCACCGGTGAGCGTGTGAGCGCCGAGGGCTCGCTTGTCGAGACACTGCAGTCCGAGGTCGGCGACGGGCTCAGCACCCCATTCCTCCAGCTCGTGCTCGATCGGCTCTGGGAAGAGGAGCGGCGGAGCGGCAGTGACGAGCTGCGGCTCGCGACACTGAGTCGGCTCGGCGGCAGCCGCGCGATTGCGGGCGCGCATGTCGATGCGGCACTCGACTCGATCGCAGCCGGCGACCGAGTGACCGTCGGTCGCATCATCCGTCAGCTGGTCACCCCTTCGGGCACGAAGATCGCGCTCGGCGAGGCCGACCTCGCCGAATATGCCGGCGTCGCGCGTGAAGAACTGCGTCCGCTCCTCGATCAGCTGAGCCGCGACCGCATCCTGCGAGCGGTCGATGAGCTCGGCGATCGCGGTGCGACGTACCAGATATTCCACGACGTCCTCGCGCAGCCGTTGCTGAACTGGCGGCAGCGTGTCGAGATCGCGCGGGCACGCACCGGCGCACGCCGCGTCGCGGCGGCGGCACTCGCGGCGCTCGCTCTCGTGACAGCCGTCGCCGTCTACGCGCTCTTGCAGCGCAGCTCGGCGAATTCCGAGGCCCGCCTGTCGCACGCCCACGAACTGGTCGCGCAGGCCGTTGGGGCCGTCCCCTCGAATCCGGCCGTCGCCCTGCGTTTCGGCCTGCAAGCGGCGAAGTTGTCTCCCGATCGCCCGGCAGCCAACGTGCTCCGCGACGCGCTACTTGCACTCCGCGAAAGACGCGTCATCCACGTCGGCGGAACGACGATGGCCCTCATCCGCGGCGAACGGCTTCTGGTTGCGAGCAGCAACGGATCGCTGAGCGTCAACGATCTGCAGGGTCACCGGGTGGTCACGTTGCCGCGCCAGCAGGGGCTCGGGCCAGTCGCGTGGAGCGCGGACGGGGCGTTGATTGCGACGGGGTCGAACGACGGCACGGCAACGGTATGGGATGCGACCACCGGCAAAGCCCTCCGCACGGTGACCACACCCGCGCCGATCACGGTCTTGCAATTCGACGGCCGGGTCTTACTCGTGGGAAGCGGCGGGCACGTGCGACTCGTCTACGGCACACAGGGAGCGACACGGACGATCCGCGTTGGCGGCGCGGTCAGCGCGGCCGCTCTCAACTTGCGCAAGAACGTGGTCGCGGTCGCATGGAAGCGCGCCGGGCGCGTCACCACTCAGGTGATCGACGTCAACGACCGCGCTGTGCTGAAGACGCTTCCGGAACGAGGCATCACCGTCGTGGCATTCAGTCCGAACGGCAATCTGCTGGCAACCGGCAGCACCGACAAGACTGTCCGGTTGTGGCGGCCGAACGGCGCGCTCGTGCACGTGCTCGCCCAGCGCGGGCACATCCTCGCGCTCTCGTTTTCAAGGTCAGGCGAGTCAATCGTCAGCACCAGCCAGGATGGAACCGCCGCGGTCTGGACGGTCGCGGACGGCGAGCGCAAGCTCCTGCTGACCGGTGCGACCGGAGCAGCAAACGCCGCGGCCATCGCGCCCGACGAAAGCGAGTACGCCGTCGCCTTCGCCGATCGAGATGCGCGTATCTACGACGGCACCGACGGGCGTGTCCTTGCACCGCTCGCCGGCCACGGCGGCAGCGTGACCTCGATCGCGTTCGACGCGGCCGGCCGCACGATCGCGACGGGAAGCGACGACGGGACGATCAGGCTGTGGGACGCCGAACCGAGCGACCGATTCTCAGCGACAGAGGCGCGCATCCCGCCCGCACCGCCGGCACGGGTCACTTCACCGGACGGACGCATGATCGCGACGCGCAAGGGTCGGAACGCGTATCTGCGCTCCGCTAAGACCGGGCGTCTGCTGTACGTGCTGTCAGGGCACCGCTCGGTGGTTACCGACGCCGAGTTCTCCGGGAACGGACGTCTGCTCGTCACCGCCAGTCTCGATCACGATGCGCGCGTCTGGAACGTCGCTACGGGACGCCTGGTGCACGTGCTGCGAGGGCACTTCTTCCCCGTGTATGCAGCCGCCTTCAGCCCAGACGGCCAATGGATCGTGACTGCGAGCCAATTCACCGCCGGCCTCTGGAACACCGAAACGGGACAGCTCGTCGAATACCTCCGTGGTGCAGCTAGTCCGCTGAGCAACGCGAGCTTCCACGACGACGGGACGATCCTCGCCCGCGACCAGGTCGGCGCAGGCTGGAAAGCGACTTGCGTCGTCTGCCGGCCCTTGCCGGAACTCGAGCGGACGGTCCGCGATCGCCTGGCACACCTACGTTGACGCACGCCCGCCGCGCCCGGACGCCGCGACGAGACCGGGCTCAGCTCCGCGTCGCCACGTGCAAGATCGCTGACCAGTGGCGGAGAACGTGCGGGTCGTCGGGGCTCTCGATCCGCTGAGGGTCTCCCGAAGCGACCGGCTACCACTCACAACTGCATCATCCCTCGGCTCAACCGGTCGTCACGTGCCTCGTTCGCGCCATGGAAGCCAACCGAAACCTGAGCTACGCTCAAGGGCGGAAGACAATTTGAAAGGGGTTCCGTTGAAAGCAAGGTTGGTTCTGGTCGTGGCGGCGGCAGCGGTGCTCGTTGCCCTCCCCCCCGGAGCACTCGGCAGCAGTTCACGCACGACGACGAACACACAGAGTTTCACCGATTCGACGGGTGAGGACGCGGCCGCGCCCGACATCACGGGCATCACTGTCTCGAACACCGACGGCGGCCTGATTACGTTTCACATCGCGATCTCGAACCGACCGACGTTCACGCCTGATATGGACTTCCTCGTGTTCCTCGACACGGACGCGAACGCCACGACCGGCGACGCGCAGGCGCTCGGCGCCGATTATGCGATCGAACTCGATCCCGGCGCGGTCGGCCTCTTCAAGTGGGACGGGGCGAACTTTTCGGCGGCACCGTCGTCGACGACGCTCACCTTCGGCTACGACGCCACTGGGGCGACGATCCGCGTCGGCATCCAGGATCTCGGCGGCACGAAGGCGTTCAACTTCGGAATCGACGCCACGTCCGGCGTCACGACGGACGCGAGCGGGAACGCCGACTTCACGAACGCGCACGACGATTTCGCTCCGGATCCCGGTCACGGCTTCTTCAATTACAGCGTGATCACCAAGCTGACGCTGAAGCAGACGGCGTTCGCGTACACACCGAAGCCGGCGAAGGCGGGTGCACGCCTCTCCGCGACACTTGCCGCGACCGAGAGCGACACCTCCGGCCCGGTGGCGCAGGCAACCGTGACGTGTGTCGCATCGATCAAGGGCGTCAAGCTCCGGGCGACTCACTCACTCGCGAACGGAGTGGCGAGCTGCTTCTGGAAGGTGCCGAAGACGGCGAAGAACAAGACTCTGATCGGGAAGATAACGATCACCCTGAAGGGCACCGTTCTTGCGCACAGCTTCACCACCAAGATCCACTAGGTGAATGGGTGGGGCTCCGCGCTTGCGCGGAGCCCCACACCGAATCTGCGCGACTAGTGAACGGTGCGGCCGCCGAGCGAACCGGCGAGTGTCGCGCCGGAGAGGCCGAGAACGCCGTGCGCTGCAGCCGCTCCGGCCACCGTGACGGCGCCCTGGAACACCAGCGGCGGACCGTTCTTCTTCAAGGTCACCTGGCCGGAGACCGTTATCCCGCGGCTGTCGCTGAACGACCTGAACGTAATCGCACGCCCCGTGGCGACCAGTCGGCCGCCGAACAGCCCGCCGATCGACGTCGTCTGGCCCGACAGCCCTGCCGTCATCAGCCACAGTGCTTGCGCGTCCTGCAGCGACTCCTTCGCGATCGCGAGCGTCGCCACCGGGGACAAAGGCCGCTTCGGATGTGCCTGGCCGGGCGCGGGCATCGCCGACACCGGCACGACGAGCGGCTTCGTGAGCGGGCACGCCGTCGGAATCGACTGGTCTTGCATCCAGGAGCGCACCGCATTCACCGCACAGCCCGACGGATCTGCGGTGACGGTGCTGTGCCCGACGCCGGGTACGACCAGAAGATGTCCTTGCGGGAATCGCGCAACGACCGACTGCGCTCCAAGGGTCGGAGTGCGCATGTCGAACCCCCCGCTGACGGCGAGCATCGGAACGTCCGGCAGCGGCCCGGGGCCGAACGGCACGTCGCCCGTCGGGCCGGGCCAGCGGAGGCAGAAGTCGGCGTTGCCGAAGCGCGCCGCCCAGCTTCCGAACGGCCCGAGCGCCCCCGCGGGCAGCGCGGCGATCGCGGCCTGGAGGGCTGCCGGCCGCTGGGCCGGCGGAGTTGTCGACGCCCATGGGAATTGGCCATCCCGGCAGACCGTCGCGGCGTAGAGGCCGGCGCTCAGGTCGATCGACGTCTCGGCGTTGCCGATGTCGTGCAGGACCGCGAGACGGAGCAAGGGCTGCGTGTTCCCCTGGCGCGCCGCGTGCACGACCGCGGGCAACTCGGCCGCCTCGCCAGGACTCAGGTCTGCGTCGAGGACGATCGAGAGCAGCTCCTGGCCGTCGACCGACTTCGTGATGCTGCGGCCATTCGGGGCCAGCACCTTGCCTCGCACCGCCTTGACGCCGAGCTTGTTCGCAACCGTGATCACGTCGGAGGCGTAGCGCGCGCCGTTGCACCCGACGGCGCAATACGCCGCGAGCGTCCCCGGCATCGACCGGAACACGCTCGCCTCGTAGGGATCGGGAAGCTCCGGCGGCAGAACCGAGTCCAGTAGGAGCCGCGAGACGTGATCCGGATGCGCGAGGGCGTAGGCCATCGCGAGCTTCGTTCCGTACGACACACCGTAGAGCGCGACCTTGTCGACACCGAGCGATTGCCGAACGGCTTCGAAGTCCTCGGCGTGCGCCGCCGTGCTGTAGAGACTCGCCGCCGCACCGAGCGAGTTCCCGCAAGCTTCGGCGCCTGAGCGGTTCGCCTCCTCGGTCGTCGCGACCTGCAGCGCGGGACAGTCGATGAGCCCGGACTGGCCCGTGCCGCGATCGTCGTACGCGACGATGTTGTACCCCGGGAAGAGATAACGGTAGAGCTGGTCGGCCGACGGATTGCCGAGCCCGAATACATGCGCGGAACCCTGCCCAGGGCCGCCGGCGATCAAGAAGATCGTGCCGCGAACGATCCCTTCCGTCGGCAGTTGCTCGACGTGGAGCGAGATCGTGCCGGGAACGACACCCGTGCGGTCGAGCGGGACGACGACCTGGCTGCACTCAAGCCCCGCTGCAGTTCCGCAGAGATCGTCTGCGCCCGCGCGCTCGATCGGGAACCGTGCTGCAAGGACGTGACCCGCGAGCGGTCCGAGCCGTGGCGCCGTCGCCGACGCTGAAGACTCATTGCCGCGCAGGACCGCGACGACGGCGAGTAGCGCGAAGAGCGCGCCGACGGCAACGACTTTCCGCAACGACCCCCCGATCCTCGGCCGGCGACCGATCACCTACCCAGCACTGTAGCCAGTCTCAGGCGATATCGACCGCAGGATCGACGAGTTCCGGGCCGCGCCGCGACCCGTCGGCATGAGCTACGGGTGTCGATCGGACGGCTTCCCCAGTTCGGTCGCGCTCAGCGAGACGGACAAATTCGTCGGTCCCGACCCGAGGCCCACACAGGTGCTCGAATCAGCGCCAGGCGCGCGCCACAGGCTTCGTCTCGCGGAAGACCCCGTCGACGACCATGTTGACCGCCCAGACGAGGATCGTCGCCCAGACGTAGTTCCAGAAGCCGTGGATGTCGAAGCCGCTGATGATCTTCTGCGTCAGCCAGAGCATCAGCATCGAGACGAAGAACCACGCCAGCCCGAACGTGACCAGCGCCAACGGGAGGGTCACGAGCTTCAGAACCGGCTTCAGGACGGTGTTGAGGATCCCGAAGACGAGCGCCGACCAGATGACGGTCCACGTCGAGCCGTGGAACGTGACGCTCCCCAGGATCCACCCGACGAACCCCAGGACGATCGCGTTGACCGCCCACGAGGCAAGAAGCCACTTGATCACGGGGAAAGCCTACTCAGCGACGTCAATCCGACGCTAGCCGAGGGTCGGGCGCGTAGTTAGCGGTTCGGGCAGTGCCCGGACGCGCGCAAAACGTCACGATTGCAGCAAACCATGGTTTCGCACACCGTTTTACTGGTCGTCGGGGGCGCCCTGCTGACCGGCTTGCTCGGCGCGGTCGTCTTCGGCTCGGACGGCACAGCCGAGGAGCGGCGCATCCGTGAACAGCAGAAGCTCCTGCGCGCGCTCGAGGCGCAGCGCCGGGTTCGCGACATGCAGCTCATGCGCCAGGCGAAGCGGCAGGGACAGCCGTATCGTGAGACGCAGCCGGCCCCGCGGGCCGAGGCCGGGCCGGTCGCCGACGAGCAGGTCACCGGAATCGCGCCGAGAGTCGATCGCCGCGCGACGGAGCTTCAGCGCAAGCGCGACGAGAAGGAGCAGGCAGCGGCACTCAAGTTGGAGCGTGAAGCAGAGAAGCGAGCGCGGCAGCAAGCGGAACGGGAACGCAAGTCGGCGGCCAAGGCGGAGCAAATAACGCTGCGCGCCGTGGAACAGCAGCAGAAACAGGAGGCGAAGGCCGCGCTGAAGGAAGAGCAGGCGAAGATCCGCGCGGCAGAGGCTCGAGCTCAGCCGCAGCCAACGCCGCCTCCAGCCGCGCGCAGCGTGGCCCTCGAAGAAGAGACGAAGCCGCTGACCGAGCTGCCGCTCTTCTCCTGGGCGCACGACATCGAAGACGACGATGCACCGTCGCGCGAAGCGTCCTAGTCAGCGCGCGCGAACACCTGCACCTGAACGCCGTCCGGCCCGACCGGCCGACTCTCGACGAGCTTGAACTTCAGCCGGTCGATCCCCTCCGGGAACAGGCGGTGACCGCGGCCGAGGATCGTCGGGAACACCATCAGCCTGAGCTCGTCGACCAGATCGGCGCCGAGCAGCGTGTCGACGAGCGTGCCGCTGCCGGAGACGAGGATTGAGCCGTCTGTGTCGTCCGTCAGCTTCCGCAACTGCTCGACGACGTCGCTCGAGATCACCGTCGTGTTGTTCCATTGCGGGTCGGTGAGCGTGGTCGAGACGACCACCTTCGGGTCGTTGTTCAGCTTCTCCGCGAACGGACCTTCGCGTGACGGCCACGCCTCCGCAAAGCCCTCGTACGTGACGCGTCCGAGCAGCTGCACCTTCGCGTTCATCAGCTCGTCGAGCTTGAACGTGTTGCCTTCGTCACCCCGGTCGTACTCGAACGTCCAGCCGCCGTACTCGTAGCTCTCCGATCCACCTGGATCCTCGAAGACGCCGTCGAGCGAGACGAACTCCGTGACTACGATCGTTCCCATCACGTCACCTCCGTCGCTGAGCATGTCTGGCCATACGACTGTGCGGCGACTCGATACTCATCGCGAGCAGCAGCGCGGCGCCGAGCAGGATCAGTCCCCAGCCGACGGAGACTGACGGCTGCAGTACGTCCGGAAACTGCCAGTTCGTCCAGCCGCGCTTCCAGATCTGCTCCGTCCAGAAGTCGTTCGCCATGTTGCCGAGGCCGTATACCGCCATCAACGAGAGGTAGACCGCGGTCAGTATGCGCAATCCACGCGCGCGGATGCTCGGCACGACGCGCGAGAGCAGGATCGCAGCGAGGAGAAGCAGTAGGCCGTCAAGCCCGTGATGGTGGCCGTGATGCACCGCTACCTCCGCCCCACGCGTCCGGTACTCGCCGGTCTCGAACACCCGGTCGAGGAGCGGCATGCCGTCGAGGAAGAAGCCGAGCTCCGCGAAGAGCCACGGCAGCGCGAGCAGCACGGCCGCCGTCCCGACCACGTCGCGGAAGCCGTCTCCGCGCACGCCGCGCGACCAGCCGCCGAACCAGCAGCGCAGCGACAGCACGAGCGCCACGAGTACGCCGATCGCGGCGATCGCGTTCACCGGCCGTGCGTCGAGGTTCGCCTCGTCGACCACACCCGGCCAGAAAACCGGCAGGCAGAGCACGATCCCCGCGGCGGCGGCGAGGCGAAGGCGGCGCAGCCGGTCGAGCAGGACGAGCAGGATCGCGATCGCGACGAGCGCGATCGGGAAGTTCGAGTCGACGAGCACGCGGCTCATCCCTCCCTCCAGACCCGAGCCCGACACGTGGTAGAGCTCGCGCGCCGGAAGGCGCGAGTAGGTGACGAGGATCGCGACCGCGTCGAGCAGGAAGAGCGTCCAGACGAGCGCGACCTCGCGAGGCAGCGGCTCTCCCTCGCGCGTCATCGGACCGACATTACACTCGTGCCCTGGACGAGCTCGACCTCCTCGACTGGAAGCGCCGCGTGTTCGAGCTGTATGCCGAGGTGCGCCGGCTGCGCGACTCGATGGCCGCGTGGAACCTGTGGCGCGACGCCCGCAACGAGCTGTTCGCGGCGCATCCGCAGACGCCGCTGCCGGGCGAGACGCGCGCGACCTTCAAGGGTTTGCCTTACTTCGACTACGACCCCGAGCTGCGGGTGCTCGCCACGGTCGAGCCCGCCGAGCGCGTGCAGCGCGAGATCGCAACCTCGGGCGCGCACCCGTACTCATTCACCCGCTTCGCCCGCGCTGCCTTCGCCATGCATGGCCAGGGACAGTCCCTGGACCTGTACTGGCTCGACGGGTACGGCGGCGGCGTCTATCTCTGCTTCGCCGACGCGACGAGCGGCGACGAGACGTACGGGGCCGGCCGGTACCTCCTCGACACCGTCAAGGGCTCCGACCTCGGCACCGAGCGCGGCCTGCTGATCCTCGACTTCAACTTCGCCTACAACCCGTCCTGCAGCTACGACCCGCAGTGGGTCTGCCCGCTCACCCCGCCCGGGAACAGGCTCCAGATCGCCATCCGCGGCGGAGAGCGCTACCCGCTCTAGGGCTCGGCGGCAAGACGCCGAAGGTCGCGCGTCAGAAGGTCCGGGATGAACGGCGACAGGAAGCCCGCACGCTCGTCCCCGTTACGGTCGATGACGTAGAACGCGTCGCTGTGCTCGACGTCGCCGTCCTTCGTCGGCCGTACGGCGATTCCGTATGCCCGCCACACCGGCGCGAGTTGCGCGTGAGTTCCGAGCAGCCATTCGAACCCGGCGGGAAGGTGCCACTTCCGCGCCGCGCGCGCAACGGATGCAGGAGAGTCCGCGAGATCGACGCTTACGACGACGAGCCGCGGGCGCGCCGCCGCAGGGAGTGGACGAAGTGCGACGTTGAACTGCGCTGCCTCGAGTGGGCATTCCGAGGTACAGAGCGAATCCATGAACGCGAGCACCACCGCCCTGCCTCTGAGCGCCGTGATGCGCACGATCCGCCCGCGCTGGTCACGAAGCTGGAACGGCGGCGCCTGGACCTTCCCGCTCGGCCACGTCGCCTGTCCGTAGAGAGCGGGCAGCGATGGACCCGCCGACGCGCGCGGGGAGCCGAACACGTTGTGCAGGAGCACGCCGACGGCCACGCCCACGATCGCGGCGGACGCAACAGCGAGGACGAAGACTCGACGCACCGCCCTCAGACCTCGTCGCGACGACGGGCCGCGACCGTCCACCAGATGCCGACCGCGACGAGCAGCACGAGCGGCAGGAGCAATGTGAGCAGGGACGCCGTGAGGAACGAAGCGAGCATCATGTCTCCCTCGGTTGCAGGTCGCGCACGGCCGCACTCGCCCCGGCCGGCTCGAGCAAGTTGTACGCGGCGGCGAGCACCGCGATGGTGAACGGGATCGAAGCGGGCACCCACATGATCCCTGCCGCGAGTTGCTGGTCGGCAAGCGCGGAGAGGCCGCCGGGCCGATGTGCGAGGGCGGCGTACTGCCCATAGAGCGGATGGGACGCGAAACCGAGTACGACCGCGAGCACCCAGCTGACAAGGATCGCCCCGACGCCGTACGCGATCCGCTGCGAGGCGCGCAGCCGTGGCCGTCGCGACGTCGGAGCTAGATGTGTCCAGAAGAGCAGCGCCGTCACGAAGAAGAGTGCGTGCTCGAGATCATGCACGCCTTCGTTCCGCAACGTCAGGTCGAACAGCGCGGGCAGATGCCACGCGAGCAGCACCCCGTTGAAGAGCACAAAGGCGACGAGAGGCGTCGCCACCACACGGCACGAGTGCAGGCCGCGGGCGACGACCCGCCGAACGCCGAGCGGGAGCGCCCGCACCGAGCGCGGCCAGGGCCGGCCGAGCAGGATCAGCGGAGGCGCGACCATCGTCAGCAGCACGTGCTGCACCATATGAACCCAGAAGAGGCGGTCCGCGTACGTATCGACAGGCGAATCGATCGCAGCCACGAGCACGATGAGCCCCCCGTAGAAGCTCGCATCGCAACGAAGCCTGTCCCGCGAGCGCCGGCCCAGCGCATAGAGAAAGGCGGCGACGACGAGCCCGACGAGCGGCCACTCGAAGACCATCTCAGACTACGTACAGCACGAACCATGTGGCGACGCCGATCGCAGCGAGCGTCGACCAGGTGAACGTGAGCGCCGCCGTCTCGGCGGTGTTCAGATGCACCGGGTTCGCGATGTCGTGGGCCTCGCGATATGGGTCGCCCGATGCATCCCCGGGCTCGACTTCCGCCTTCCCGAACGGCTCGTTGCGATAACGGTACGAGAGCGCCAGGCAGGTCTCCAACCAGTACAGGGTGCCGAGCACGAAGATCGTGTACAGCCCGGTCCAGCCGAGATACACGGAGGCATAGCCGCCGTCTGTCGGGCCGAAGCCGATGCTCGCCCACGCGATGATCTGCAACACGATCGCGACGAGGCCGAGCACGAGGGCGACAAGTCCTTTCGACCGCCAGGCAGTCCGCCGATCCGCACGCTGGTCGGCGGAGCCGAGGTGGAGCAGCACCGCGCTGACGACGAGGCAGACGACGATCGCGATGCCCCACCCTTGCGGTGCGTTCACGCCCTTCGGCCTGAACAGACCGTTCTCGTTCAGCGACCGGAGATAGAAGTACGCGAAGAGAAACGCGAAAAAGAAGAACACGAGCGCGCTCGCCCAGAGCCGGGACCCGATCGCCAGGTTGCGCTCGACGATCTTCGGCGACTCGTGCTCGACGACACCGTAGTCGGTCGACTGCCGGGCGAGCTCGCTCACGCCGTCGGCCTCGCGGGTACGACGATTGGGCGGGTACCCTCGATGCCGCCGTACGGATAGGGATCGGGCCCGAACGTCGGGATGCGGTCGAAGTCATGGACAGGAACCGGTGACGGCAGCTGGAACTCGATCGACTTCGAACCCCACGGGTTGGAGGCCGCCGGCGTCCGGACGAAGACCTGTGTCCACACAAGGTTCGCCAGGAACAGGAGCATGGACGCACCGAGGACGAACGCAGAGATCGACACCCACTCGTTCGCGCCCTGGAGATAGCCGGCGTAGGTGACGACGCGACGCGGCATCCCGAGGAAGCCGATCACGAGCAGCGGGCCGAACGTCGAGTTGAACGCGATGAACATCACCCAGAAGTGCACCTTCCCGAGACGCTCGTTCAGCTCGAAGCCGGTCATCTTCGGCAGCCAGTAGTAGACAGCTCCGAAGAACGCGAAGAGCAGCCCGCCCATGATCGTGTAATGGAAGTGCGCCATCGAGAAGAAACTGCCGTGCGTCGTCACATCGCTCGGGACGTCAGACAGGAAGACACCGGACAGTCCGCCGATCAGGAAGTTGAAGATCCAAGCCAGGGCAAACAGCATCGGCACGGTCAGCCGGATCCGCCCCGCCCAGAGCGTCCCGAGCGCGCATACGAAGATGAAGCCGGTCGGGAGCGAGATGAGCTCTGTCGAGAGCATGTAGAACGGACGCAGGTCGCCGTTGATCCCGCTCACGAAGAGGTGGTGCTGCCAGACGAGGAAGCTGAGCAGCATGATCCCGACCATTCCTGTCACGGCGAGGCGATAGCCCCACAGCGGCTTGCGGGCGAACACCGGCAGCATCTCGAGCACGATCCCCATCCCCGGGAGGGCGAGGACGTAGACCTCCGGGTGACCAAAGATCCAGAACAGGTTCTCGTACAGGTATGGGCTGCCCCCCGCCTGCACGTTGAAGAACCCCGTTTGCGCAGTGCGATCGAGTGCGAGCATGAAGAGGGTCGAGATGAGCACGGGCGCCGCGAGGAGCATCAGCACCGACGTGGTCACGACGCCCCACACGAAGATCGGCAACCGGCCCCACGAGAGCCCGGGCGCGCGCATCGTGACCACAGTGACGATCATGTTCAGCCCGAGGAGCATCATCGACACGCCGACGAGGGCGAAGAACGCGATGTACGCGTCCATTCCCATGTTCGACTGCTCTGAGAGCGGCGCGTAGCCCGTCCAGCCGGTCGGGAAGCCGCCGAACGCGAGTGCCGTCATCAGGATCGTCCCGGCGGACATCAGCAGCCAGAACGTGAGCGCCTCGATGCGCGGAAATGCCATGCGCCGCGCGCCGATCATCAGCGGCACGAAGTAGTTGGCGAACGGGCCGAGGATCCCGCTCGTCATCATCCCCATCATCATCGTGCCGTGCAGCCCGACCAGAGTGAGGTAGTTGTTCCCGTTCCACGCGAGGTGCGTGGGCCGTAGGAGCTCGAAGCGAATCAGCATCGCGTTCAGGCCGCCGATGAAGATGAACGCGCCGATTCCGATCAGGTACTGGATTCCGACCACCTTGTGATCCGTGCACAACCCGAAGTAGCGCCCGATCCCTTCCGTCTCCTTCTCGCGGAGCGACGGCGGCTTGCCGAGCAGACGCTGGACGGGGTAGTTCGCGAAACCGAGCCCAACGAGGAACCCGACGACGCCGGTGAAGTACGCGGTGAACAGCGCGATGTCGTTCTGCCCGGTGTCGTCGAAGTAGTCGATGCTCGGGCCTTTGACGAGATGGCCTAGCCACCACCCCACGTAGAAGCCGACAACTCCGAGGACGATCCCCGTCAGCAGGTTGAAGCCGATAAGGCGACGGAACGTCATCCAGCCCGGAAAGTCGGGTCGGGCGCGTACGACGGCGCGTACTTCGGCAAGTACTTCTTGACCGGAGCGAACTGTCGGCGCCGGGCGGCGATCCAGGATGCGAAGGCGGTCGAGCTGACAACGCGACCGGTGTCGGACATGTAGCCGTGCCAGAGCCCGCAGAGCTCCGCGCAGCGGATCTGGAACGTCGACTCCTTCTTCGTGTGCACGTAGGCGACGTTGTCGACACCTGGGTTCGCGTCGGCTTTCACGCCGAGCTGGTACGCCCAGAACGAGTGGATCGCGTCGAGCGAGGTCACATGAAACGCGATCTCGCGCCCCGCGGGCAGCACCAGCGTGGCCGTCTCGACGCCGCCGAAGGTCGGATAGCGATACGTGAACTCCCACTGCTGCGCGATCACCTGCACCGGCAGGACCGAGCCGCTCGGCTTCGCCACGGGGTTCGGGCCGCCGCCCCCGCCGGCGCCGTTGTCGGCGAGCAGCTCGGCCGTGCCGAAGATCGCCAGGAAGAGAACGGCAGCGGCGGTCGTCACAAGCCACGCGACCTGCGCCTTGAAGTGGCCGCGGATCGGCGCGCCGTCGACAAGCCCCTCGTTTTTCGTCGCCCGGAACACGACCAACGCGTACGCGAGGTACGCGAGGATGAACACCGTGAAGGGGGTCATCACGACGAGCAACACGGTGTTGTCGGTCACCTGGCTCGACGCAACAGGCGTCCCTTTCCCGGGCGGCATGTTGGGCCCGAGCACGAAGACGACGAGCGGCAGCACGATTGCCGTCCCGATCACAGTCAGCGCGCCGATGCGCTGGCCGTGACTGCGACTAGACCACATTGACGTACCCGTCCATGTAGCCGACCGTCTGCATCGGGCCGCCGAAGCCGTAGACGAAGCCGGCCGCGCACGGAACGAAGCACTGCCAGCGGTAATGGCCTTTTTTCCCGGTGCGGAACGTGAACGTGATCGTCTCGTGGGCGTTCGACATCGGGCAAGGGGCGTAGTCGCACTGCTTCGGCGCATCGTCGGAGATGCCGAGAATCGGGACGATCACGCCGAGGTCCGGAATCGCAAACGTGTGCGACGCGGCATCGGGGTCGATCGTCGACGTGCGCTTGCCGTTGATGGCGAACGTTCCTCCGACGACGCCGCGCGCCTGCGCCAGGAACGGATTCCGCAGGCCGCTCTGCCCGTCGAAGTTGTAGACGGTGACGTGCACGAGAGTGTTTGCCGGAAGCGTCCACACGGTGCTTCGATGCCAGACCCCGTTCTCGCGGACGAGGTACGAGACCCAGTTCTTGTTCGGCGAGAGCTTCGAGCCGACGGCGGCGACGGTCTGCAGCGTCAGGTCGACGCTGCGACTCCCGGCCGTCTCGGCCGGCGGGCGGTATGGCGTCGGCCCGCCGGTCAGGAACCCGACGTAGAAGCCGATCAGAACCGCCACCGCCAGGACGCCGGCGACGACGACCACAAGCTTCGCGCGCATCGGTCGGCGATATATCGCGTGGCGAGCAAGCGCGTCTTGTTTGTGACGAAAGTGTCATCTGGGCGTCATTTCACAGTCACTTCACAGCGTTCTCTCGACTGTCCCTAATCGAGGCGGGGAACCCTTAGCCCATGACACTCGCAACCCTCATCATCACCAACATCGTTCTGGCAGCCGTGCTCGTCTACGCGCTCGCGCACTTCCTCACCCATGCCGTGCACGCCGATCGTCGGCACCGTGCGACGCGCGTGGCCGAGCTTTCTACGCTGCCCGAGCGCATCCGCGACCGCGTCGCGGCATAGGTCGTCTGCACGCATCCCCGCGCCGCGTTGTAATGTCGGCGCGGGGATGCGCATTCTCGTGATCGAGGATGAGCCCAGGATCCTCGACTTCCTGCGGCTAGGGCTCGAGGCAGAGGGCTTCGTCGTTGATGCCGCCGAGGACGGCGCGGCGGGGCTGCGGCTTGCGCTCGACGGGCTCTACGAGCTCGTGATCCTCGACCTGCTCCTGCCGCGACTCGACGGCCTGCACGTGCTGTCGGAGCTGCGGCGGGCACGAGGCGACGTGCCGGTGCTCATCCTGTCGGCACGCTCCGACCTGCCGACAAAGCTGCGCGGGTTCGATCTCGGCGCGAACGACTACCTGGCGAAGCCGTTCTCGTTCGACGAGCTTGTCGCGCGAGTCAGGGTGCATCTCCGGCGCGGCGGGGACTCGACCGACGGGTCGCGGATCCGCGCCGGTGTCGTCCAGCTCGACCTGGCACGCCGGCAGGCCCACGTCGATGATCGCGTCGTCGACCTCTCCGACCGCGAGTTCCGCGTCCTCTACCACCTCGTCTGCCACCCGGGGGAGGTCGTGAGCCGTGAGCGCCTGCTCTCCGAGGTGTGGGGCTACAGCTTCGACCCGGGCTCGAACGTCGTCGACGTGTGCGTCAGGCGGCTACGCAAGAAGCTCGGCTCGGCCGAGGCGATCGAAACGGTGAGGAATGCCGGCTATCGCGTGGCCGCCTAACAAGGTCGAGATCGCCTGGGGTGTGCTGGCCGTCGTCTGCCTCGGGGCGATGATCGGCTGGCCGTCCTGGGAGACGATCCCGTTTCACGTGATCTGGATCACCCTGACGCTGCTGTACGGCTTCCGGGTCTGGTCGCCGGCGGTCACCGGGATCGTCCTCGGAGCCGTGGTCATCGGGACCGGAGCCTCGATCCTCTCTGACACGTTCGAGGGACTGCAGCTCTGGGGGGAGCTGTTCGAGGTGCCGCTCATGTCGGCGATGTTCCTCGCGATGGTGTGGCATGCGCGGCGCCGTGCACTGATGCACAAGACCGTGGAGGGGCTCGCCGGAGAACGCGCCGCGCTGCTCGAGCAGCAGGAGCGCCTTGTCCAGAACGTCTCGCACGAGCTTCGCACACCGGTCACGATCGCTCGCGGGCATCTCGACCTGCTGGCGCGGCGCCTCGGCCCGAACGAACGCGAGATCGACGTCGTCTCGGAAGAGCTGACCCGGATGGAGGGGCTGATCGACCGCATCCTGCTCCTGACTCGTGCCGAGCGCGGTGAATGGCTCGACCGCGGGCCGGTGCCGCTCGTCCCTCTCGTCGAAGACGTGGTGATGCGGTGGGCGGACGTGGCACCTCGAGCCTGGCGTCTCGGCCCGGTGGTCGACGTCGTGTTGTATGCCGACGAGACCTGGCTCCGCGCCGCGCTCGACGCCCTGCTCGAGAACGCGGTCCAGCACACCTCGCAGTACGACCTGATCGAGCTGTCGGCGCATGGCGAATCCGACGACGTCGTGCTGTCCGTTTCCGACGGCGGGGCCGGAATCGACCCCGAGGTTCTCGAGCGGATCTTCGAGCGGTTCGCTCGTGCCGATGTCTCTCGGTCGCGTCGAGAGGGTGGCGTCGGGCTCGGGCTGTCGATCGCCGCGGCGATCGCTCGGGCCCACGACGGGTCGTGTGTCGCGCGGAACGCGCCGGGCGGCGGCGCCGTTTTCGAGCTTCGGATTCCCTTGCGAAATGCCGCCCACGCCGAGGAGGCATCGGAGCCCGGACCGCCGTTCGTGGCGGATGCGCCGGTCGCGACCATCCCGTAACTGCGAGAATCGACCCGTGGCCGCGCTCTACCGCAAGTACCGCCCGCAGACCTTCGCAGAGGTGGTCGGGCAGGAGGCGGTCGTGCGGACGCTCACGAATGCGGTCGGGCAGGGCAAGGTGCGGCAGGCGTACCTGTTCGCAGGGCCGCGCGGCACCGGCAAGACCTCGCTCGCGCGCATCCTCGCGAAGGCCGTCAACTGCGCGCACGGCCCGACGCCCACCCCCGACGGCACCTGCCACGCGTGCCTCGCAATCGCGAGCGGGACCTCGCTCGACGTGATCGAGATGGACGCCGCCTCGCAGCGCGGCATCGACGACATCCGCGACATCCGCGATCGCGTCGTGCTCCAGCCCGTCGAAGGGCAGTACAAGGTCTACATCCTCGACGAGGCGCACCAGCTGACCGAGGCCGCGTGGAACGCGCTCCTGAAGCTGATCGAGGAGCCTCCACCCCACCTGATGTTCATCTTCTGTACGACAGAGCTGCAGAAGGTGCTGGCGACGGTTCGCTCGCGCTGCCAAACCTTCGTCTTCCAGCGGCCGCGCCTGCCCGAGCTCGTCCGCAAGCTGCGTCTCATCGCCGACGGCGAGGAGATCGACGTCCCCGACGCGGCGCTCGCGCTGATCGCGCGCGGCGGCCGCGGGGCCTATCGCGATGCCGAGTCGACCCTCGACCAGCTCGCCGCAGCGACCGGCGGGACGATCACCGTGCAGGACGTCCTGCAGCTCCTCGGCGCCGTCGAGGACGAGGTGCTGTTCCGCCTTGTCGACATGGTCGCCGCAAGCGAGACCGCCGAGGCACTGCTCTTCCTCGAGGAGCTCTCGTCGCAGGGCCAGGATCTCGGCCGGCTCGTGCTCGACCTGCTCGAGCACCTGCGCCACCTGTTGCTCGTTCAGCACATGCACGAAGTCCCCGAGTCGATCCCCGTCACCGACGAGGCGAAGGAGCGCCTGCGCGAGCAGGCGAACCAGCTGCCGCCGGCGACCGTCGTCCGGCTGATCGACCTCCTCGCCGTCGCGGTCGACGACATGCGGCAAGGCGGCGATCCGCGGCTCCCGCTCGAGCTAGCGCTCGTGAAAGTCACCAGGAGCTCGGCGGATCTTTCACGCGAGGCTTTGGCATTTCGCCTCGACAGGTTGGAGCAGGGACAACCTTTTCCCCGCGAAACGCTAGTTGCCACTAGCGCAACGGACGTCCCCGAACCGGAGCCCGACGAGCTACCGGAACCGTTGCGCGTCGAGTTGGAGCAACTCCAGGAAGCGTGGAAGAGGACGATCCTG
>DASXOW010000025.1:0-2164 GCA_036493955.1 Gaiellaceae bacterium | reverse complement strand
TACGCGCTCGAGTACGCGAAGACGCGCGAGACGATGGGCAAGCCGATCGCGCACCATCAGCTCATCCAGGCGAAGCTCGCCGACATGGAGACCGAGTGCGAGGCGGCGCGCGGTCTGCTCTACCGCTTCGGGCGCATGTGCGACGACGGCGCCGACGACGCCGAGCTGACGAAGGCCTCCGCGATGGCGAAGCTCAAGTGCGGCGACGTCGCCATGGCCGTCGCGACCGATGCTGTGCAGATCCTCGGCGGCTACGGGTACATCAAGGAGTACCCCGTCGAGCGCTTCATGCGAGACGCGAAGATCACGCAGATCTACGAAGGCACGCAGGAGATCCAGCGCATCGTCATCGCGCGCGAGATGTTGAAGGAATCTCGCGCGTTCCTGCTCGCAGGTGTCACGTGAGGCTCGACGTCACCCTGCCTCTGCGGGCGTCACGTTGGTCTCGCTGACGATTTTCGCGACGATCTTCTCCTCGATCGGATCCTCGCGTTGCCGCCGGGACTCGCGGTCCTGGGCGACCTCGACTCGGGCTGCCTGCCACGACGACCAGTGGCCGGCAACCAAGGCCCATAGTGAGAGCGCGGACACATAGACCACGCTGCTGAGCCAATGCATCGTGTACGAGACCGGGATCATCACCAGCCAGAACATCGTCAGCCAGCCGTTGACCCGGCGCATGAACACCGGGTCGCCTTGCACTGATGCCCAGAGAGACTTCGCGAGAGTCATTGCGGCTCCTCGATGTCGGAGGGATGCGAGCTAGATGCGGCGGTAGCGGCTGTCGGCGAGCGAGTAGACGCTGAACGCAATCAGACCGGCGGCGACGATCCCGAGGAGGAAGGGGCCGTACGAGGCGTGGTCGACCTTGGCCAAGGCACCGTCGAGGCCGACCGCCTTGTCGGGGTTGTAGTCGACCGCCGCCCGGATCAGGAAGACGCCGACGAGCCCGAAGACGACCATGCGCGCGAGGTACCCGACGGTGCCGAGCCACTCGATCCCCCTGCGGACCGCCGGGCTCATATCTTGCGTCTTCTCGTCCGCGAGGAACTTCTTGGTGACGGCGCGGTACCCCTGGTAGAGCCCGACGCCGACGAGCACCGCGCCCGCGATCCCGACGAGCCACGTGCCTGCGGGCCAGCCCAGGACGCCCGCTGTTGCGCTCTCTGCGCTGCCCGACCCGCTGCGGCCGGAGCCGAGCAGGATCTCGACGGCGAGCGCACAGAGGACGGAATAGACGACGCCGCTGGCGAGCGCGGCCACGCGGTCGAGCCCGCGGTCTGTCCCCTCCGGCCCATGGCCGAGCAGTGCGCGGACGAGCCGCCACAGCGCGTAACCGGCGAGGCCGATCGCGATCAGAATCAGGAGCACCTGACCGAACGGCTGCGCGGCGACCGCCTTCAACGCACCCTGCTGGCTCGGATTCGCACCGCCGTTTCCGACGGCGAGCTTGATCGCGAGGATCCCGATGACGAGGTAGACGGCGGCGCGAGCGACGAAGCCCGCGCGCGCCAACCACTCGAAGCCGCGGCTGTGAGCGACGTGTTCGCCGCTGCGGCGCGCGCTCCGGACGGGTTCCGGTTCGATCGACATGTCCGCCATGGCTCCGCGTATGAACTGTTCCGGGGGCCGCGCGGTTACGCTCGGCGGTCCCGTACCCCCCGAACTCCTCGCCCGTTGCTGCTCCAGCAACCGTTGCGACCGCCCAACAAAGGAGCGTCGGTGCGGTGCTCGCGTTCGCCGTCCACGTAACGACGTCCGGCTTCAACGTCCACACGGTCGGGTACGTCCTCCTCATCGTCGGTATCGTCGGCGCGCTCGTCTCGCTCATGTTCTGTCGAGTACCGTGCCGAGCATGAACCTCGACGGAATCCATCACGTCACGTGCATCACGGGCGATGCGCGGCGCAACGTGGAGTACTACACCGGCACGCTCGGGCTACGGCTCGTGAAGAAGTCGGTGAACCAGGACGACCCGTCCGTCTACCACCTCTTCTACGCCGACGAGGAGGGGACGCCGGGGGCGGACATCACGTTCTTCGAGTATCCCGGCGCGGCGCCCGGCCGCGCGGGCGCGGGGATGATCCACACCGTCGTCTGGCGCGTCGGGTCGGAGGAGGCGCTCGACTTCTGGCGCGACCGCGCCGGCAGCGTGCCCTTCACC
>DASXOW010000024.1:0-24510 GCA_036493955.1 Gaiellaceae bacterium | reverse complement strand
CCGGATCGCCGCGGCCGCGCTCATGCCGCGCACCCGCAGGAGCCGCGGACGACGAGCCGCACGCCGAAGCTGAGGTCGCGCCGCACCGGGTCGTCGTCGCCCATCGCCTCGACGAGGAGCCGCGCTGCCGCCTCTCCCACCTCGCGCGGTTGATAGGCGACGGCGGTGAGCGGCGGGTCGAGGAGCGCGGCGAAGTACGCATCGTCGAAGCTGGCGAGCGCCAGGTCGTCTGGGACACGCACACCGCGCTCGCGACACGCGCGCATCGCTCCGAGCGCGAGCTCGACGCTCGACGCGACCACCGCAGTCGGCGGCTGCGCGCTCTCGAGCAGCTCCACGGTCGCCTGGTGTCCTTCGCGCAGGCTCCACTCGCGACCCGCGACGCCGGCGAGCGCGACGTCCGGGGCGTGTCGCGCCATCGCCGTTTCGAACGCCGCCCGGCGCTCGAAGCCGCTGGTCTCGGTGGGTGATCCCGCGAGCAGCCCGATCCGGCGATGGCCGTGGCCGACGAGATGGTCGACAAGCAGCTCGATGCCGGCGTGGTTGTCGAGGATCACGCTGCCCTCTCCGGTGTCGACGATCGAGCTGTCGAAGAAGACGCAGGGAACGCGGCCACCCGTGACCTCCTCGAACTGCTCCCGGTTGAGCCCGACCGTCGAGACGAGCAGCCCGTCGACACGGTGGGCAAGCAGGGTCTGCAGCGCCTCGACCTCGCGATCGGCTGATTGCTCGCAGTCCATCAGCAGCGTGCGGTAGCCCGCGTCGTGGAGCGTGGTCTGGGCGCCCTTGAGCGCAGCCGCATAGAACGGGCTCGAGACGTCCGGCACGACGAAGCCAACGGTGTGCGTCGTCGAGGTGCGCAGCGACCGGGCGAGCTGGGACGGCTGGAACTGGAGGTCCCGCGCCGCGTCGGCAACCGCTGCGCGCGTCCGGTCGGACAGCTCGCCGCGCCCGTTCAGGGCGCGCGAGGCCGTCGACGACGAGACGCCGGCTTTCCTCGCAACGTCCGCGAGGGTGACCACATGTCCGTTCCTCAAACGGTTGCGCAAGCGATTGCGACGCTGTCATAGTCGCGTTCGCGGTGTCAAGGGTGAGACTCGGAGTCGCCGGCCTCGGGGGAATGGGCACCCTCCACGCCCACAACGCCCAGCGCCTCGCAGAAGCGGAGCTCGTGGCCGTGGCCTCGACCCGGCGCGAGCAGGCGGAGTCGGTCGCGCGGGGCCTCGGCGTGCGCGCCTGCAGCTACGAGGAGCTGTTCGCGGCACCGGACATCGATGCGATCGTGCTCGCGGCCCGCTCGATCGATCACGCCGCGCGCGCCTGCGAGGTGCTCGCGGCGGGGAAGCACCTGTTCCTCGAGAAGCCCGGTGCGACCTCGATCGCCGGGCACGACTCGGTGCTCGAGGCCGCCGCCGTGGCCGGGACGCTGGTGCAGGTGGGCTACCACCGGCGGTTCGACCCGCGCTGGCAGGAGGCGAAGAGGCGCATCGACGCCGGCGAGATCGGCCGGCCCCTGCTGGTGGTTGGTGTCGCGCGCGACGTCCGCACGCCCGAGCCGGAGGATCCGCGCCCGACCGGCGGCTTCCTCGTCGACATGGCGTCGCACGACTACGACGCCGCGTGCTGGTTCCTCGGCCAGGAGCCGGTGGAGGCGTTTGCCGCCCGGCAGAGCACCGTCTACCCCGAGCTCGACGCGCTGGGCGACCTCGACAACGCCGCGGTGACGGTGCGCTTCGACGGTGGAGGCTTCGCTGTTCTCCACATCTCCCGCACCTGCCCGTGGGGGCACGACGTCCGGGCGGAGGTCGTGGGCGACGAGGGATCGATCTTCGTCGGCGAGCCCGCGCCCGCCGCGGTGTCGACGCACGCGCACGCGTCCGGGTTCCCGCAGGACTACCGCGAGCTTTTCGCCGACGCGTACGTGGCCGAGCTCGAAGCGTTCGTCGCCGCGGTCGCGGCAGGCGCGCCGGCCGGCCCGGGCCTCGCCGAGGACCGGCGGGCGGTCGCAGTGGGCGTTGCCGCCCGCGCGAGCGCCGTCGCGGGGCGTCCGCTCGCCGTCGGCACCGACTGGCCCTGGCCCTGACCCGAGCCGAACCTGGTTGCGGCGCAGCCGAAACCAGGTTCATGACTTCCGCTCGTCGAGCCGGAGCGACTCGAGCCAGCCGTAAAGGAAAGTCATGAACCTGGTTCCCTGCGGGAACCAGGTTCTTCAACGAGTCCTACCGCAGCGCTGCGAGGTTGCGCTCTTCGACCGCGCGCACGGCGGGTAGGTCGTCGACCTGCACCGCGACGCGGTCCTGCTCGACGACCGCCCAGCCCGTGAAGCCGCCGAGCGCCGCGAGCACCGCGGGGAAGTCGACCGCGCCGGTGGCGAACTCGCAGAATAGGCCGTGCTCCCAGGCCTCCTCGACCGTCCACTCTTGCGAGCGCACGCGCGCCAGCACGCTCGCGTCGACGTCTTTCAGATGCAGATGTGCGATGCGGTCGCCCGACTGCTGCGCGAAGACGACCGGGTCGCCACCCCCGACGAGGCAATGGCCGGTGTCGAATGCGATGTTCACGAGTGCCGGATCGGTGGCGTCGAGGAACGCGGCGACCTCCTCCGGCCCTTCGATGTAGGTCGCCGTGTGCGGATGGAACGCGGCCGTGACCCCGGCCGCGCGGGCGCGCTCGGCAGCGAGCTCGACGCGCTCGGCGGCCGCCTTCAGCCGGTCGCCGGTGAGCGAGGTCGCCGCGCGCGCATCGGGCCGCCCCGCCACCCGCAGGCGTTCCTCGTTCTCGTCGGCGGCAAGGACGAGCGGTCCGCGCGCGCCGGTCGCAGCGAGCACGGCCACCGTGCGGTCGACGAAGTCGAGATCCTCGCGGAAGCCGTCCTCGTCCGCGATCCGGATCGGCGCGAACGCACCGACCAGCTCGAGGCCGTACGGCTCGAGCGTCGCGAGCACCGCGTCCGGCCCGTCGCCGAGATAACCCGGGGGCCCGAGTTCGATGCCGGTGTACCCGAGCTCCTGCACCGTCCGCAGCATCAGGTCGGGTGGAATCAGGTCGTCGCGGTCGACCGTTCGCTCCCACACGCCCCAGGTGCACGGCGCGCTCGCGAGCCTCAGAGCCCCCTTCACAGGAACCTCCTCTCGACGCCGCGCGCCCTCTCGTACTCACGGCGCGCGTCGCGCACGGACTGCAGACCGGAAACCTCGGCGACGGGCACGTCCCACCAGCTCTCGTACGACGGGACGCCTTCGTAGCGGTCGACCTCGATGACGATCACGCTGATGCCGTCGCTTGCCCTGGCGCGCGCGAGCGCATCGCTGAACTCGGCGACGGAGTGGACACGTTCGGCGTGCGCGCCGAGCGACGCCGCGTTGGCGGCGAGGTCGAGCGGCAGGGTCGGCGGCGGGTCGCCGTCGCCGTCGAGCGCAGGCCGGTCGCCGTCGACGAAGCGGTACTGCGTGCCGAAGCCCTGCAGCCCGAGCGAGCGAGAGAGGCTCCCGATCGAGTTGAAGCCGTGGTTGTCGACGAGGACGACCGTCAGCTTCAGCCGCTCCTGGACAGCCGTGACGAGCTCGCCGGGCATCATCAGGTACGAGCCGTCGCCGACCAGGACGACCACCTCGCGCTCCGGCGCCGCCATCTTCACGCCGATGCCGCCGGCGATCTCGTAACCCATGCACGAATAGCCGTACTCGACGTGGTAGCCCTTCGGGTCGCGCGTCCGCCACAGCTTGTGCAGGTCGCCCGGCATCGCCCCCGCGGCGCAGACGACGACATCGGTCGGCTCCGTCGCGTCGTTGACCGCCCCGATCACCGCGCTCTGCGCAGGCAGCGGCTCGTGGTGAAGCGAATAGAGCCGGGTCACCTCGGCGTCCCACTCCGCGTTGAGCCGCGCCGCCTCGCTCCGGTACGCGTCGTCGACGGCGTAGCCCTGGAGCGCGTCGGTCAGCTGCTCGAGCGCGACGCGCGCATCGGCGTTGATACGCACGGCGCCGAGCTTGGCGCTGTCGAGCTCGGCGACGTTCACGTTCACGAAGCGGACGCCCGGATCCTGGAACGCCGTCTTCGACGCGGTCGTGAAGTCGCTGTAGCGCGTGCCGATGCCGATCACGACGTCGGCCGCCGCTGCGAAGCGGTTCGCCGCGAAGGTGCCGGTCGCACCGATCGCACCGAGGTTCGAGGGATGGTCGTAGGGAAGCGAGCCCTTGCCGGCCTGCGTCTCGCCGACGGGGATGCCCGTGGCCTCGCAGAACGTGCGCAGCGCGTCCGTCGCTTCCGCGTAGATCACCCCGCCGCCTGCGACGACGAGCGGCCTACGCGCTGCCCGGATCACGTCGACCGCAGCGGCGAGCGACGCCGCATCGGGCGCCTGCCGCGGCACGTGCCACGTCCGGTCGGCGAGCAGCTCCTCGGGAACGTCGAACGCCTCGGCCTGCACGTCCTGTGGAAACGCCAGCGTGACGGCGCCGGTGTCGGCGGGGCTCGTCAGCACGCGCATCGCCGCGAGCGCAGCCGGGATCACCTGCTCAGGCCGTGAGATGCGGTCGAAGTACCGCGACACGGGACGGAAGGCGTCGTTGACGGACACGTCGCCGGCCCACGGCACCTCGAGCTGCTGGAGCACCGGATCGGGTCCGTGACCGGCGAAGACGTCGCCGGGGACGAGCAGGACCGGCAGCCGGTTGATCGTCGCGAGCGCCGCGCCCGTGACCATGTTCGTCGCGCCGGGCCCGATCGAGCTCGTGCACACGAGGGCGCCGAGGCGGTTTCGCATGCGCGCGTATCCGGCCGCGGTATGCACCATCGCCTGCTCGTTGCGCGCCTGGTGATACCGCAGAAGCTCCGGATGCTGGAGCAGCGCTTCACCGATGCCGGCCACGTTGCCATGACCGAAGATGCCGAAGCACCCGCCGAAGAAGCGGTGACGCACGCCGTCGCGCTCCACGTGCTGGACAGCCAGGAACCGCACGAGGGCCTGTGCGGCCGTCAAGCGAACTGTCGCCACGTCACTCCTTGTCGGGGTTCGGCAGCATCACGTCGCGGACGACGGCGACGAGGTCTTGATACGACGCGATGAAGCCGCGCAGCGTCCGGCGTGTGGCGCCAAACGCGTCGAACTCGTCGACGGTCAGCCCGTCGGGCTCGTACGCGCGCCGGAAGTCGGGCAGCTTCGCCTGGAGCTCGGAGAGGACCGCGGCAGGCACCTCGTCGTCGAACCGCGGCACGACCTCGAGGTCGGACGCGTTGAAGAGAAGCTGCCACTTGTACGGAATCGTGAGCACGATGTCGCCGCCGATCAGCTGCGTCCAGTGCAGGTGGTTGCGATACGCAGCCGCGAGGAGGCGTGTGCGGTAACCGCGCTCGTGGTAGATCGCATACGCGCGCTTGATGCACGCGATCCCTGCCCAGTTCACGACTCCCGGCGTGAGCAGCACCCCGAGCCGGTCGGCCTCCACCTGCAGCCAGTCGTCGAGCCGCCCGACCATGATCGTGCAGACCGGCGCCATGGTGCTGACATCTTCGCCCGCTTCCTCACGCCGCCGGAGGCCGCGCTCGACGGCTTCCGCGACCGCGAGTGCCTGTGGCACGGTGAACGAGACGGTCGCGTTGATGCTCACGCCGGCGGCTGTCATCTCCTCCAGCGCCGCGATCCCGGCACGTGTGACCGGCGCTTTCACCTGCATGTTCGGCGCGAGGCCCGCGAACCTGATCGCCTGCTCGGTGATCCGAGCCGGGTCGCGGTAGAACTTCGGGTTCGTCTGGATCGAGAGACGCCCCTTGCGCCCGTGCTCGCGCTCAAACACCGGGAGCAGCAGCTCGGCGCCCTTCACGGCCATCTCCTCGATCAACTGCCAGGTGATCTCGTCCTCGGTCCCGGCCGGCGCTGCAGCGATCATCGCCTGCAACCGGTCGCGCCAGAGATGCATCTCCTTCTGCAGCACCTCGCCGACGATCGTCGGGTTGGATGTCGCGCCGACGGCGCCGTTGGCGATCGCGTACGTGAGCTCCTCGATCGAGCACGAGTCGTTCCAGTAGTCGGTCTGCGTCGTCGCGACCGTCTCATGGAGCGGGCTCCTGACGTCGGTCTGCGTTGCCATGTCGCTCCTCCTTCGATCCGGTCCAGGCGACCTACAATGCCCTCATCATCGCACTCCGGGTCGAGAGCAACGACGGGTTGGTGCGCGTGACGCCCGACACGGCAGGCTGGACGTACGTCGGCTTCGAGGTCGTGCGCGTCGCCGGCCGGCTCGAGCGGAGCGAGGCCGGTCGCGAGACGTGCATCGTCGTCCTTGCCGGGACGTGCGACCTGACGGCGGGCGACGTCACAGGCCGCGGGCTCGGCCGCAGCGACGTCTTCGACGGGCCGCCGGCCGCGCTCTACGTCCCGCCTGGCGTGGTGTGGACAGCCGAGGGCGACGCCGAGCTTGCGCTCTGCACCGCTCCCGCTGAAGGGCAACTGGCGCCGCGGCTCCTGACGAGCCCGAGGCTCCTGACCCGCGGCGAAGGCACGGAGGAGCGCCGGATCGCGAACATCCTGATGGAGGACGAAGACGCCGAGTCGCTGCTCGTGACCGAGGTGATCACGCCGCGTGGGCACTGGTCGAGCTACCCGCCGCACAAGCACGACACCGACGACCCGCCGCGCGAGACCTACCTCGAGGAGACGTACTACCACCGGCTCCGCCCCGAGGACGGGTTCGCGTTCCAGCGCGTGTACTCCGACGACCGCTCGCTCGACGAGGCGATCGCCGTCCGGGACGGCGACGTCGTCCTCGTCCCTCGCGGCTACCACCCGGTCGCAGCGGGTGCACGACACGACCTCTACTACCTGAACGTGATGGCAGGCCCGGTGCGCGAATGGCGCATCACGGACGACCCGGCGTACCTGTAGACGAGCGAGAGTCTTGAACCTGGTTCCCTGCCGGGAACCAGGTTCATCCACCCTTGACGTCGCCCCGCTCGTTCAAGACTGTGCGGCTGTAGCAGGCTTGATCTCGCCCGCCTTGATCGCCTCCGCGTAGTGGCACGCGACCACATGACCGTTCAGCTCGCGCAACTGCGGCTCCTCGTCCGCGCAGCGTGTCGGCTGCACGAACGGGCACCGCGTATGGAAGCGGCAGGCGTCGGGCGGGTTCGCCGGGCTCGGGAGGTCGCCGCCGACGCGGATCGCCCGCCGCGTGCGCTCGACTTTCGGATCCGGAACCGGAATCGCAGAGAGCAGCGTCACCGTGTACGGGTGGAGCGGGTTCTCGTACAGGTCGTCGGCGGGCGCGATCTCCACGATCTTGCCGAGATACATGACGATGATCCGCGTCGAGATGTGCCGCACGACCGCAAGGTCGTGCGCGATGAAGAGATACGTGAGGTTGAAGTCGCGCTGGAGATCCTCGAGCAGGTTCACGATCTGCGCCTGGATCGACACGTCGAGCGCCGAGACGGGCTCGTCGCAGACGACGAAGTCGGGGTTGAGCGACAGCGCGCGCGCGAGCCCGATGCGCTGGCGCTGACCGCCGGAAAACTCGTGCGGATAGCGGTTCGCCGCATCGGCAGGTAGGCCGACGACGCCTAGGAGCTGCGCGACCTGGCGGCCGACCTCGCGACGTGTCGCGATGCCGTGCGTGCGCAACGGCTCAGCGACGATCCGCCCGACCGAGTGCCGCGGATTCAGCGACGCGTACGGATCCTGGAAGACCATCTGCATCTTCCGCCGCACCGGATGCAGGTCGCTCTCCGACGACTGTGTGATGTCCTTCCCCTCGAACACGATCCGGCCGCTGGTCGGCTTGTAGAGGCGCAGGATCGTGCGGCCGAGCGTCGACTTGCCGCACCCGGACTCACCGACGAGGCCGACCGTCTCGCCACGGTCGATCGAGAAGGTGACGCCGTCGACTGCCTTGATGTCGCCGACGTGACGGTCGAGCACGACGCCGCTCGTCAGCTTGAACCACACGCGCAGGTCGTCGACCTCGACGAGCGGCGCACCGCCGTTCGTGCTTACGCTCACGCGCTCGCCTCCAGCTGGCTGCGTTCCCACGCCTGCGCGTCGACCGGGTAGAAGCACGCAGCGGCATGGCCGGGAGCGAGCTCTTCGAGCTTCGGCAGCTCGGCGTCGCAGTGCTCCTTGCGGTAGCGGCAGCGCGGAGCGAACGGACACGATGTCGGCGCCGACAGCATGTTGCGCGGCGTGCCGGGAATCGGATTCAGCGGCGCGGCACGGCGCGTGTGGAGACGGGGGACGCTCTCGAGCAGGCCGAGCGTGTAGGGGTGGCGTGGTGAGTCGAAGATGTCGTCAGCCGTGCCGCCCTCGACGAACGTGCCGGCGTACATCACCTCGACGCGCTCGCAAATGCCGGCAACGACGCCGAGGTCGTGCGTGATCATGATCAGCGCGGTGTCGCGCTCCTCGACGAGGCCGCGCAGCAGATCGAGGATCTGCGCCTGGATCGTCACGTCGAGCGCGGTCGTCGGCTCGTCCGCGATCAGGACCTTGGGCTCGCACGCGAGGGCCATCGCGATCATCGCGCGCTGCCGCATGCCGCCTGAGAACTGGTGTGGGTAGTCGCGCAAGCGGTCGCGCGCCTTCGGGATACCGACGCTGTCGAGGAGCTCCGCCGCGCGCGCGAGCGCCTCCTTCTTGTTCAACCCGAGGTGCGTCTCGAGCGGCTCGCGCAGCTGGCGCCCGATCGTGAGCACCGGGTTCAGGCTCGTCATCGGGTCCTGGAAGATCATCGCGATCTGCCGGCCGCGGATCGATCGCAGCTGCGAATCGCTCATCGTCGTCAACTCCCTGCCGTCGAGCTTTGCACTGCCGGCCGTGACGCGTCCCGCGCGCGGGAGGATCCCGAGCAGCGCGAGCGACGTGACGCTCTTGCCGCAACCCGACTCGCCGACGATGCCGAGCGTCTCGCCCGGCGCGATGTCGAACGAGATGCCGTTGACGGCGTGCACGAGCCCGCGGCTCGTCCAGAACCGGACCTCGAGATCCTCGACCTCGAGAAGCGGAGCACGCAATGTCATGCGCGCCCCCGCAACTTCGGGTCGAGCGCCTCGCGGAGGCCGTCGCCGATCAAGTTGAACCCGAGTACCGAGATGACAATCGCGACGCCCGGGAAGATCGCGAGGAACGGAGCAGTCTGCAGGTAGCGCACGGTCGACGTGAGCATGTTCCCCCACTCAGGTGTCGCCGGGTCCTGCGGGCCGAGCCCGAGGAACCCGAGACCGGCGGCGTCGATGATCGCCGTCGCAAGCGCGAGCGTGCCGGCGACGATCACGACTGAGATCGAGTTCGGCAGCACGTGCGCGATGAGGATCTTTCGGCGCTTGACACCCACCGCGCGCGCGGCGAGCACGAAATCGTTCTCGCGCTGAGCGAGAACCGAACCACGCAACAGACGCGTGAAGATCGGAATGTTGACGACGCCGATCGCGATCATCACCTGAAACAAGCCGGGGCCGAGCAGTGCGACGATCCCGATCGCCATCAGGAAGCCGGGGATCGCGAGCATGATGTCGACGAAGCGCATCAGGATCGTGTCGACCCAGCCGCCGAAGAAGCCCGCAATCGAACCGAGCACGATCCCGATCGAGAGCCCGACCGACACGGCAACGATGCCGATCAAGAGCGAGAGCCGCGCGCCGTAAAGGATGCGCGAGAGCTCATCGCGGCCGAGATCGTCGACGCCGAGCAGATGGTGCGACGACGGCCCGGGGCAGCAGCCGTTGAAGATGGACTGCAGATCCTGCGCACGGGGGTCGTCCGGCGCGAGGAGCGGCGCGAAGATCGCAACCAGGATGAACAGCGCCACGAGGACGAAGCCGATGATCGCGCTCGGGTTGCGCCGTAGCCGCCGAAACGCCTCCGACCACAGGCCGCCCTGGCTCGCCTCGAGCGAGACCTCCGCGGCTTCGAGTTGCGCGATGCTCATTTGTTGCCCAGCCTGATGCGCGGGTTGATCAACGCATACGAGATGTCGACGAGCAGGTTCACGAAGACCACGATGATCGCGATGAACAGGATCCCGCCCTGGATCACCGGGTAGTTGCGATCCTGAATCGCCTGCTGCAGCCACGACCCGATCCCAGGGTACGAGAACACCGTCTCGGTGAGGATCGCGCCGGACAGCAGCAACCCGACCTGCAGGCCGACGATCGTCGAGACGGGCAGCAGCGCGTTCCGCATCACATGCCGCGCGTCGACCGTGTGCGGGGGCAGTCCCTTCGCGCGCGCGGTCCGCACGTAATCCTCGTTCTGCACGTCGAGCACCGCCGCGCGAGTGATGCGCGTGATGATCGCGAGTGGGATCGAGCCGAGCGCGACCGCGGGCAGGATCAGATGTTTGACCACATCCCAGAACGCGCCGAGGTTCCCGGCTAACAGTGCGTCGAGCAAATAGAAGTTCGTCGGGTGCGGGATGTTGATGAGCACCGAGATCTGCCCGACCGTCGGCAGCCAGCCGAGGCGCACCGCGAAGATGTACTTGAGGATCAGCGCCAGGAAGAAGATCGGGATCGAGATGCCGAACAGCGAGATCGCGAGCGAGATCTGATCGAACGCGCGCATGTGGCGCTTCGCCGCGAAAAACCCGAGGGGGATGCCGATCGAGACCGAGAACAGCGCGGCCGCGACCGCCAGCTCGGCAGTCGCCGGGAAGCGCTGGCGGATCTCGGTGAGGACGGTCTGCTGTGTGGTGATCGACGTGCCGAGCTTCAGCTGCACCGTCTGCTCGAGGTACTTCCAGTACTGCTGGTAGACCGGCGTGTCGAGGCCGTACTGGTGGTTGATCTGCTTGATCGTCTCGGGCGTCGCTCGCTCACCGAGCAGCGCCTGCGCGGGGCTGCCCGGGAGCGCCCTGATCCAGACGAAGACGAGGATCGACAGCCCGAGCAGGATCGGGATCAGCAAGAGCAGTCGACGGACGACAAACCGGAGCATCTGTCTAGTGGAGTTTCCTTCCCGCCCGACGTGAAGAAAAGGGCTGTGGGGACCGGCAGCGCCGGTCCCCACAGCAGAGCAACTTCCTTAGCCGATCGACACGCTGGAGAAGAACTGGATGTCGACCGGGCTCGGCACGTAACCGTTGACGTTCTTCTGGAACGCGAGCGCCGGGCTCGTGTGGGCGTACGGGACGCCCGGGAGGAAGTTCATGAGCATGTTCTCGGCCTGCTTGTAGAGCGCGATGCGCTTCGAGAGCGTCGTCTCGTCGCGGGCCTTGGTCAGCAGGTTGAAGATCGCGGGGTTGTTGAAGCCCCACTGCTTCTGCGGCGTGCGGAAGAACACGCCGGCGAAGTCGTCTGGATCACCGAAGTCGCCCGTCCACCCGTAGAGGTAGACCTGCGCCTTCCCGTCCTGAACGCCGCCGAGGTAGTCGGGGGTCCACGGAGCGGCGTGCGGGACGATCTTGAACCCGGCCTTCGTCAGGCTCGCGGAAAACGCCTGGAAGTTCTTCACCGGGTCCGGCATGTACGGACGCGAGACGCCCGTCGGATACCAGAAGCTGATCTTCACCGGCAGCTTCAAGCCGGCGGCCTTCAAGAGCGCCTTCGACTTTGCCGGGTCGTAGTTGTACTGCTTCACGGTGTTCGAGTAACCGAACAGGCTCGGCGGCTGGAACTCCTTCGCGACGACGCCGCGACCTGCATAGAACGCCTTGATGACGCTCGCGCGATCGAGACCGTACGCGACGGCCTGCCGGACCTTCAGGTTGTTCATCGGCGGGATCGCCTGGTTCATGCCGACGATCGCCACGTTGAACGGCGGGCGGGACAGCAGCTTCAGGTTGCTGTCCTGCTGGATCACGGAGATGTCCTGCGGCTCGACGAGGTCGTAGCCCTGGATCTCACCGTTCTGCAGCGCCTGCAGCCGGGCCGCATTATCCGCGATCGGCTTGAAGATCAGCGTGCTGAGCTTCGCCTTCGCGCCCCAGTAGTTCGGGTTGCGGATCAGCGTGAGCTTGTCGCCGCGCGTCCACGACTGGAACATGAACGGGCCGGTGCCCGTCGGATGCTGCGTGGCGTATGTGCCCGTCGGGTGGAAGACGCCGTCGGCGTCGACGCTGCCCTGATTCGCGCCGTACTTGTTCATCGCCGTCGGGCTCTCCATCGAGAACGACGGCAGCGACAGGCCGGCAATGAACGACGCCGACGGAGCGGTCAGGTTGATCGTGACACTCGACGTGCCGTGCGCTGCGCAGCTCTTGAAGAGGCTCCCCTTCGGAGCGCCGGACTTCGGGTCGTACTTCTTGAACCCACCGAAGACGGTCTGCCAGTAGTACGTGGCGCTCGGGTTCTGGAAGGAGCCCGTGAAGTTGTACCAACGGTTGAAGTTGGCGCACACCGCGGCGGCATTGAAGGGCGTGCCGTCGGTGAACTTGACGTTCTTGCGAAGCGCGAACGTCCAGGACTTGCCCGCGTTGGAGCCCTTCCAGCTCGTGGCCAGCGACGGAACGACCGTGGTCGACCCGGGCTTGAGCCCAACGAGGCCTTCGAAGATCTGGATGACCACGCGACCGGATTCGCCGTCGGAGATCAGCGCGCCGTCGAGAGCGACTGGATCCGCCGACGAACCGAACACGAGCGTGTCACTCGCAGTCTTGTGACTCCTCGCGCCGTACGCGACTGCGACAACGGCGAGTGCCACAAGGCCAAAGCCGATCATGGCCTTGGTCAGTTTTCTCATAAAGCTTCCTTTCGGGGGGACGACGACCACCAAGTATGTCTAACGTCCCCACGCAAATCCACTTGAAGAAACCGGATATCTCAGACTCCGAGCTCGCCGAGCTGAGCGAGCTTCTGCGCATTCCGTCGGTCAGCGCCGACCCGCAGCACGCGCCCGACGTTCGGGCTGCGGCAGATTGGCTCGTCGCGCTTTTCCGCACCGCGGGAGCGGATGCGCGCATCGTCGAGCGCAACGGCCGCCCGATCGTCGACGCGCTCGTGCGAAGCAGCACAACCAGCGCGCCGCTCGTCCTCTGTTACGGCCATTTCGACGTCCAGTCCCCTGCACCGTTCGAGCTCTGGGACAGCGAGCCGTTCTCGCCGGAGGTTCGCGACGGCTGGCTGTACGCGCGCGGCGTCGCCGACGACAAGGGCGGATCCTGGGCGCTCGCCCGCGCCGCGCTCGACCTGGCGGCGGTCGGCGACCTGCCGGTCGACGTCCGCTTCCTGCTCGACTGCGAGGAGGAGGTCGGCGGCACATCGATCCTCGACTACCTCGAGGAAACCCGCGGGCAGGCGCAGGTGTGCGTGATCTTCGACACGCCGATGCTGGACGACGAGACGCCGGTGCTCGGAATCGCCACGCGCGGGACGCTGTATCTGCACGTCGAGGTGAGGACCGGCGAGCGCGATCTCCACTCCGGTGCGTACGGCGGCGCGGCGCTGAATGCCCTGCACGTCCTCGTCGACGTCCTCGCACGGGTGTTGCCTCGGGACGGCCGCCTGCCGAAGGTGCTCCAGGCAGGCGTCGTGCCGCCAAGCCCTTCCGAGCTCTCGGAATGGGAGCGGTTGCCGAGCGGCGACGGCCAGCTCGCGGCCCAGGGCGCGATTCCGTCGGACGAGGCCGCGTCGCGCGAGTTTTACCTCCGCACCTGGGCGCTCCCCTCGCTCGACGTGAACGGGATCGAAGGCGGCTCACCGGTGCTGCAGCGGACGATCGTTACCTCAGCCGCGCGCGCGAATCTCTCGATGCGGCTGGCGCCGGGCCAAACGGTCGCCGGGATGCTGCCGATCCTGCGCACGGAGCTGACCCGTGACCTGCCTCCCGGCGCGCACGTCGAGGTGATGCACGTCGCCTCGTGTGATCCCGGAAGCACTCCTCCCGACGCACCCGCGATCGAGCTGGCGAGCGCGGCGATCGAGCGGGCGACCGGCGTGCTGCCGCTCCGCCTGCGCGGCGGCGGCTCACTGCCGATCTTCCCGCTCCTGGAACGTCTCGAGATCCCGGTGGTAGCCACGGGATTCGACGTACCGTCGGGGAACGTCCACGCCCCCAACGAGCGCATGCGACTCGCCAATCTCGGGCTGGCGCTGGCAAGCGGGCGTGAGCTCTTCCGGGCGTTCGGGGAGCTGAACGGCCGGTGAGTTGCGGGAAGGGGCGATCGGCCGCAGACTGGGGTTGATGGGCGGCCCGGAACCGACCGATGCTGCGCTTGTTGCGCGCTGCCGCGCGGGAGACGACTCGGCCTGGGCGCAGCTCGTCGAGCGCTTCTCGCGCTACGTCTTCGCGATCTGCAGCCAGGGCTTCCGGCTCTCCCGCCACGACGCCGAAGACGTGTTCCAGGACGTCTTCGCGCGGGCGTACGAGCATCTGCCCAAGCTGCGGAACGACGACGCGATCCGCCCCTGGCTCGCCCAGCTGACCCGTCGGCTGTGCATCGACCGTCTGCGCGATCTGACCCGGGAAGCCCCGGCCGACGAGCTCGATCCGGACGCCATGGACGAGCTGATCGAGAACCTCGACGAAGCACTCACCGTCCGGGAGGCTCTTGCCCGGATCGGAGAGCCGTGCGGCGACATGCTCGACCGATTCTTCGCCCGCGACCAGAGCTACCGCACGATCGGGGAGGAGCTCGACCTGCCCGCCGGCACCATCGCGAGCCGCATTTCGCGCTGCCTCGAGAAATTGAAGGGTGCGATGGAAGATTCCGAGGCTCTCGTCAGTCCTGAAGTCGGGTGACTTGAGAAATGGCGACGACTGACATCGAAGAGCTCGGCCGCCTCATCGCGGCGCTTCCCCCGACGCCTGAGGGTTGGGTGCGCGCGGCGCAGGAGCTGCCGCAGGTGAGGCGTGGGCTCGACGACCTCCTCGCCCGCGCCGAAGCCGACACCGCGCTGCGGGAGAGGCTCCTCGCCGACCTCGAGTCAACCCTGGCGGACGCCGGGATCGAGCCGACACGGCACGTGCTCGCCGACGTTCGCGAACGGTTGCGCTCCCCCTAACGGTGGAGGCCCCTCGCACCGGAAGGCCGGCCGCCGCCGGGCCCGCCACTGCGCAGGCGGGTGCGGCGGCAGCCTCTGTCGTCGCCGCTACGGCGCGCGTTGCCGGTGACGCGACGGGCGCGAGCCAGGCCGAGGCGCTGGCGGACCGGTTGCGGCGGCTCGCCCAGGAGGACGCCGAGGCGCTCGAAGCGGCTCGGGCCGCGTTCCCCACCACGGAGCCCGAGACGTCCGATCCCCGACGGGACTTTGCATTCGCGCGCATCCTCGACCGCGCAGCCGATGCGCCGCTCGCGATCGCGGAGGCATGCGCCGACGTGGCGATCCTCGCGCGCTCGCTGGCGGAGCAGATCGACCCCGCGCTCGGGCCGGATCTCGAAGCGGCGGCGCGCCTGGCGAGCGGCGCCGCGAAGGCCGCGGCACACCTCGTGGAGGTCAACCTGGTCGTCAGCGAGGACGACGAGCGTGCGCGGCGCGCTCGCCGCGCGGCTGAACTCGCATGAGCGAGCAACGGCTCTTTCCTGCCTGGTCCCTGCCGCGCGAGGCCGCAGCGCAGATCGCGCTCTCGAACCCCCTTCCCGAGAAGGTCGACCGCGCCTGGGCGATCGGAGGCTCGACGGGGGCCGGCGTCCGTGTGTGCATCCTCGACAGCGGCGTCGAGCGCGGCCATCCGCTCGTCGGCGACATCCAGAGCGCGACCGCGATCTCCCTCGGCCCGGACGGCGAGACGATCGCCGAGGAGGACGTCGAAGGCGATCTCTGCGGGCACGGCACCGGATGTGCCGGCGTCGTCCGCTCGCTCGCCCCGGACGCGGAGATCCACTCGGTTCGCGTCCTCGGCGCCGGGTTCAAAGGCTCCGGCAGGACGCTCCTGGCCGGCCTCCACTGGGCGATCGAGCAGGGATTCGACATCGTCAACATGAGCCTCTCGACGACGAAGCGCGAGCTCGGCGAGGTGCTCCACGAGCTCGCCGACTCGGCCTACTTCCAGCGCACGATGCTGATCGCCTCCGCGCACAACATGCCGGTCGAGTCGTACCCGTGGCGCTTCTCGTCCGTCGTCTCGGTCGGGAGCCACGAGGAGGCCGATCCGCTCGTCTTCTATGCGAACCCCGATCCGCCGGTCGAGTTCTTCGCGCGCGGCGTCGACGTCGAGCTTGCCTGGCTCGGCGGCGGCTCTATCAAGGCGACCGGCAACAGCTTCGCGACCCCGGCGCTGAGCGGCATCGCCGCACTCGTGCTCGGCAAGCACCCGGGCCTGACGCCGTTCCAGGTGAAGACCGTCCTGTACCTGATCTCGACGAACGTGGGAGGCTAGGCACATGTCCGAGGAACGGCTTGAAGCAGCGGTCGCCGCGGCCGTCCTGCCTGCGGAGGAGGACTTCGCCGAGCTCCTGCGCTCGATCGTCGTCGTCGCGCGCGCCATCTTCGGCGCGCAAGCGTCGTCGGTGCTGCTGTTCGACGAGGAGACCGACGAGCTCGTGTTCGCCGCGGTCGCGAACGAGCGCGAGCAGCATCTCGTCGGCCAGCGATTCCCGTCGTCGCAGGGAATCGCCGGCTGGGTGCTGTCGGCCCGAACACCGCTCGTGCTCGAGGATGTGCGGAGCGACCCGCGCCACGCGCACGACGTCGCCGAGAACACCGGCTACGCCCCGAAGGGGCTGATGGCGGTCCCGCTCCTGCACGACGAGGAGCCGCTCGGGGTGCTGCAGGTGCTCGACCGGCCGGAGCGCTCGACGTTCTCGCTGGCCGAGATGGAGCTGCTCGGCCTGTTCGCGACGCAGGCTGCGACGGCGCTCGCGCTCCTCCGCAAGGCCCGCCGTGCGCGCGCCGCGCTGGCGGGCGACCCGGAGGCTGTGGCGGTCGCGTCGGTCGCCGGTGCGCTCGAGCGCCTCGAAGGCCCGCGCCGCGACGCCGGGCGCGCGCTGCTCGACGCACTCGCCCGCGTGCTCCGCTGAACGCCGAAGGGCTCCTTGCGGAGCCCCGTCGGCAACTCTCCCCACCCGCAGAGCTACTTCTGAAGCATGTGCCCTTCGACGTCGTCGTCCTCGTCGGCTGCGCCGTGGCCCTGCAGCCCGCCGTGGCCCTGCAGCCCGCCGTGGCCCTGCATCCCGTGCGCCTCGACATCGTCATCGGCTGCGCCGTGACCCTGCAGCCCACCGTGGCCCTGGAGCCCGCCGTGGCCCTGCATCCCGTGCGCCTCGACGTCGTCGCCCTCGGCGCCTTCGTCGCTCGCGCCGTGGCCCTGCAGCCCACCGTGACCCTGGAGCCCGCCGTGGCCCTGCATTCCGTGGCCCTCGACGTCCTCGTTCTCGTGGTTGCTCTCGTCCGACATTTCGAAGTCCTCCTTTGGGTTTCCGCGAGCCCCTCGCGGAAGAGACACCTACAAGACGGGCGTCATGGCGGAAATCTTCCCTGCCCTTCCCCATTCCGTCAAACAGTGCGATTGTCTGGCCATCGGGACGCTCCGCGGGCACTTCTCTGAATCTGCAGCCGCCCTGCGCGGCGTCTTCCGGAGCACCGGCCTCCGCCGCATCGAGCTGGCCTTCCTCGGCTCGATCCTCGGCATCTACGCCAACGTCGTCGCAGTCTCGATCTACGCGTTCCACCACGGCGGCGCAACGGCTGTCGGCCTCGTCATGTTCGCCCGGATGGGGGCAGCCGCGGTCTCGGCGCCCTTCCTGGCCGGCTTCGCTGACCGCCACGAGCAGCGGCGAGTCATGCTCGCGACCGACCTCGTCCGGGTGGGGACGCTCGCCGCGATCGCCGCGTCCGCCGCCGCAGGCGTGCCGGCGCTCGTCTACGCGCTCGCCATCCTCACCTCCATCGTCAGCACCGCCTTCCGTCCCGCAGAGGCGTCGCTCGTGCCGCGCCTCGCCGAGACCCCGGAGGAGCTGACCGCCGCGAACGTCACGTCGAGCACGTTCGACAGCATCGGCGCCTTCGCAGGTCCCGCGGCCGGCGCACTGCTGTACACCGCCGGCGGCCCCACGCTGGCGTTTCTCTGCGTCTCGCTGACCTACCTCTGGAGCGCGTCTTTCGTCGCCCGCATCCCGAAGGTCGAGCAGCCCAGACCGTCGCCGCATGCGCACGAGGAGACGGGCGGGATCGCCGCCGGCTTCCGCGCGGTCCGCGGCGAGCCGCGCCTGCGCGTCGTTATCGGGCTCTACGGCGCGCAGACGATGGTCGCGGGTGCGTACAGCGTGCTCGTGGTCGTGGTCGCGCTCGAGTTGCTCGACCTCGGAAACGCCGGGGTCGGCTTCCTGCAGGCGGCGACGGGCGTGGGCGCGATCATCGGAGCGCTCCTTGCGCTGGCGCTTGTCGGCCGGAAGCGCACGGCCGCGAACTTCGGGCTCGGGCTCGCGTGCTTCGGTGCGCCGCTCCTCGCGCTCGCAGCGCTACCACGCACGTGGGCGGCGGTCGTCGCGCTCGCGCTGCTCGGCATCGGGAACAGCGTCGTCGACATCTCAGCGGTGACGCTGATCCAGCGGACAGCGTCCGCCGCCGTTGCGGGACGCGTCTTCGGCCTCGTCGAGGCGGCGGCGGTCGGCGGGCTCGGGATCGGCTCGGTGCTGACGCCGCTTCTCCTCCATCTCGCCGGCGCGCGCTGGACGCTCGCCGTCGCAGGCGCCATCCTGCCGGTGCTGTCGCTCGTGATGCGCCGTGCGCTGAACTCGATCGATGCCGGCGCGACGGTGCCGGAAGAGCAGCTCGACGCGATCGCGACCGTGCCGTTCCTCGAGGTGCTCCCGATCCACCGGAAGGAGGCGCTCGCCGCGGCGCTCGAGCGTGTCGATCTGCCCGCTGGAGCGACCCTGTTCTCCGCCGGTGACCACGGCGACCGGCTCTACATCCTCAGCCGGGGGACGATCGAGATCGACTTGCCGAGCGGCCCCAAGGTCGAGGACGCCCCCGCGTTCGTCGGCGAGATCGCACTGCTGCGCGACGTCCCGCGCACTGCGACGGTGCGCGTGGTCTCCGACTCGACGTTCTGGACGCTCGACGCCGAGCACTTCCTCGAAGCGGTCACCGGCCACAGCCGCAGCCGCACGGCGGCCGACGCGCTGGTCGCCTCCCGCGGAATCGCGCTCAGCGCCTGAACAACCGGGCGTTCTCGCTGTAAGCTCCTGCGCATGTCCGCACCTATCGAACTTCTGCAGCACGTGCCCCTGTTCAAGGGTCTCGACAACAAGGCCCTGAAGAACCTTTCGGCCGAGTTCACCGAGCGCAAGTTCAGCGAGGGACAGGAACTGACCGCCGAAGGCTCGGGCGGCGCCGGGTTCTTCATCATCGAATCGGGGAGCGCCAAGGTCACCGTCGACGGCGAGGACCGCCGCACGCTCGGCTCCGGCGACTACTACGGCGAGATCGCGCTCATCGACGGCGGCACGCGTACCGCGACAATCACCGCGACGAGCGACGGTGTGGCATACGGCCTCACCAAGTGGCAGTTCAAGCCGCTGATCGAGATGCACGGCGACATCGCGTGGCCGTTGCTCGAAGCGATGGCCAAGCGCACCAGAGAGCTCGACCACCACTAGCCGGGACTCGTGCGGGCGACGATCTGGGGGTGCCGGGGGTCGCTCGCGACTCCCGGCGAAAGGACGGTGCGGTACGGGGGGAACACCTCGTCGGTCGAGCTGCGGCCGGCGTCGGGCCGCCTCGTGATCCTCGATGCCGGGACGGGCATCCGGCCGCTCGGCCTGTCGCTGCGCGACGCTCCCGACCGGGTCGACCTGCTCCTCACCCACCTCCACCTCGACCACGTCGAGGGGCTCGGGTTCTTCGCGCCGCTCTTCTCTCCGGGTTGCGCGGTCACGATCTGGGGGCCGCCGCAGGAAGACTCGTCACTCGCCGAGCGGATCGCCGGCTACCTGTCGCCGCCGTTCTTCCCGCGCCGGTTCGAGGAGCTGCCGTCGAAGATCGAGTTCGTCGAGCTCGGTGACGAGACGTGGCAGCTCGACGGGCTGACGGTCACGTCGGCGCGCGTCACCCACCCCGGGACGACGCTCGGCTACCGGATCGAGGAAGAGGGCCGCACGTTCACCTACATCCCCGACAATGAGCTGGGGCTGAAGTCCGACTCGGGCGCCGGGCTCGCCGCCGGCGCCGATCTGCTGTTCCACGACGCGCAGTACACATCCGACGAGTACGGCAGCCGCGTCGGCTGGGGCCACTCGAGCATCGACGACGTCGCGACGTACCTCGAGGCGATGAAGCCCGGGAAGTCGGTGCTGTTTCACCACGACCCGGCGCACTCGGACGACTTCCTCGAGTCGATGCGGGCGACCGTCGCCGATAAGACGGGCGCCGACGTCGAGCTCGCCGCCGAGCTGGCCTCTTACGAGGTCTGACCGGCGAGCCGGTCGGCGACGAGCCCGCGTAGCCGCTCGGCCGCCTCGGGCGTGTGCTGCTCGAGCTGCCAGACGTCGCGCTTGAAGACCGCGATCAATGTCATCGGGCTCGTTGCGACGACGGTCGCCGTGCGCCGGCCGGAGGCGAGCACGGCAACCTCGCCAAAGACGTCGCCCGGGCCGAGCGTGCGGAGGCGGTCACCATCGCGGGACACGTCGGCGGTGCCCCTCTCGATCGCGTAGAGCGCGTGGCCGAAGTCGCCTTCGTTGGCGAGCGACTGGCCCGCGTGTGCTTCGACTTCCGATGCGACGGCGGCGAGCGCTTCGAGGTGCTCGGGGTCGAGCGATTCGAAGAGCGGGATGGCGGCGAGGCGGGTCGGCTCCACGCTCGGAGCCTACGACGGGGGATCGTGAACGACCGGTGAACAAGCGGCGTCGAATCCGTGTCTTGAGGACGCGGGATGCCTGCCGTACCCTGGTTGAGGGGTGAACGACGTCTCGACGACGACTGCGGTCTCGATGTACCGGCCGTTCGTGCCGCGGCTCGCCGCGCGCTGGGACGAGGACGCGCCGGGACAGCGGGTGCGGGTGCTCGACGCATCGCTGCTGGGCCTCGACATCTCGGGCTTCACGGCGCTCTCCGAGCGCCTGGCCGAGCGAGGCAAGCTCGGCGCCGAGGAGCTGATCGTGCTGATCAGTCGCTGCTACTCGGGGCTGATCGACATTGCTGAGCGCTATGGCGGCGACGTCCTCAAGTTCCGCGGCGACGCGCTCCTGCTGCTCTTCGACGGCGAGCGACACGAAGAGCGAGCCGCGCTGGCGGCACTCGCGATGCAGAAGCTGATCGGGGTCACCGGCTCGAGCGAGTCGAGCGTCGGCCCGGTGCAACTCGCAATGGCCAGCGGGCTCGTCTCCGGGCCGTGCCACTTCTTCCTCCTCGGACGCCACCAGCGGGAGCTGATCGTTTGCGGGCCTTCCGCCTCGGCGACGCTCGAGCTGGAGGATGCCGCCGAGGCGGGCGAGGTGCTCGTCTCCGCGCGGACCGCGGAGGCGCTCGACGGGCTGGTCGCGGCCGAGCGCGACGGAGCGTTCCTGCTGCGGCCGGACCGGGCGCCTGACGTGCTGCCCGAGCGCGCGGTCGAGGCCGGCGAGCCGCTCGATCTCTCCTTTCTGCTCCCACCAGCGCTGCGCGAGCCGATCGAGGAAGGAGCGGTCGAGCCTGAGCATCGCCAGGCGACCGCCGCGTTCATCAAGTTCGGCGGGACCGATTCGCTGGTCGCCGATCCCGAGGCGGCTGCGGCGTCGCTCGGTGAGCTCGCCGACGTCGTCTCCTCGGAGACTTTCGACCGGTCGATCACGTGGCTCGAGTCGGACATCGACCGCGACGGCGGGAAGATGTATCTCGTCGCAGGAGCGCCGGCGACCGGCGGCGACGACGAGCAGCGCATGCTGCGCGCGGTGCGCGCGATCGTCGACGCGCACGCCGGACCGCCGATCGCCGTTGGTGTGAATCGAGGCCGCGTGCTCGCTGGACCGATCGGCTCGCCGACCCGCCGGACCTACGCCGTCATGGGCGACACGGTCAACCTCGCCGCCCGTCTCACCGCGCGAGCGGCCAAGGGCGAGATCCTCGCCACGGGCGACGTGCTCCAACGGTCGCGGACGCAGTTCGAGACGTCCGCGCGCCAGTTCCTGATGAAAGGGAAGGCGAAGCCGGTTACCGGCCACGCGGTCGGCGCACTGCTCGCCGATGCGGTCGAGCAGGCACATCCGCCGCTGCCGCTGGTCGGCCGCGAGACGGAGCTCGGGACGTTGCGCGAGGCACTCGATTCAGCTCGAATGCGCCAGTCGCGCGCCGTCGAGCTCGTCGGGGACGCCGGCGCCGGCAAGTCGCGCCTGCTGGAGGAGCTCGTCGCGAACGCCCTCGGCTTCCAGCTGCTGCGCGCCCGCTGCGAGGCGTACTCGGCCTCGACGCCGTTCGCACCACTCAGGACGCTGCTCGGCCCGCTGGTCGGGATCCTCCCCGACGACCCGCCCGACGCAGCGGGCGCGAAGCTGACGGCCTTCGCGCAAGCTGCGATGCCCGACCTCGCGCATTGGCTGCCGCTGCTCGCGTTGCCGTTCGATGCCGAGGTGGCGGCGACGCCCGAGGTGGAACAGATCGATCCGATCTTCCGCCGCGACCGGCTCCACGACGTCCTCGATCAATTCCTGATGCGGATGCTGATGATGCCCACGGCAATCGTCGTCGAGGACACGCACTGGCTCGACGACGCGTCGCAACTCGTTCTTGCGAAGCTCGCGCAGCCCGGGCCTAAGCCGTGGCTCGTGGTCGTGACGCGGCGGCCGTCAGGCCCACCGCTGCCGGGCGCGTCGGTGATCGAGCTCACGCCGCTCTCGGCGGACGACTCGCGGGCCCTCGCGCTCGCAGCTGCGGGAGACATACCGCTGTCGGACGCGGAGCTCGCGGCACTGACGGAGCGAGCGGCGGGCAACGCACTCTTCATCCGCGAGCTTGCCGTCTCCCCGTCGGTCGGCGACGCGCTGCCGGAGACGGTCGAGTCGCTGCTCACGAGCAGGATCGACACCCTCCACTCCGCCGACCGGCTGCTCCTCAGACACGCATCGGTGATCGGGGCGTCGTTCAGCCTCGACCTCCTCGAAGAGATCCTTCCCGAGGACGCCGGCGATCTCGAGCGCTGGAGCCGGCTCGCCGACTTCGTCGACTGGGACGGCCCGTCGACGCTCCGCTTCCGTCATGACCTCGTGCATGCCGCGGCCTACGACGGCCTCTCGTTCACGCGCCGGCGCGAGATCCATGCGCTCGTCGGTGATGCGATCGAGCGACGGTCGTTCGACGCGGAGCTCGACGCCGCGGTGCTGTCGCTGCACTTCCTCGCCGCAGACGAGTGGGCGAAAGCATGGCGCTACGCCGTGGTCGCCGGCGACGACGCACGCAGCAAGTACGCGAACATCGACGCAGCGGTGTTCTACGAGCGCGCCCTTGCCGCGGCCGGCGGTTTCCGACCGGATCAGCTCGAGCTCGCACGGGTCTGCGAGGCGCTCGGCGACGTCTGCGAGCTCGCCGCACGCTACGAGGAGGCGGACGCGGCGTACGCACGCGCGCTCGCGGAAGGGGCGGCGCGCGTGAGCGTGCTCCGCAAGCGAGGCGTCGTCGCCGAGCGCCACGGCGCCTACGACGACGCACTCGCGCTCTACGACGAGGTCGCGGCAGACGACGATCCGGAGGCGCAGCTCGCTGCACAGCTCGGGCGGGCGATCGTGCTGTACCGGCAGGGTCGCATCGACGAGTCGGCCGAGACCGCGGACGCAGCAGCCAAATCGGCGATGGCGCTCGGAGATCAAGAGGCACTCGCCGACGCGTACTACATCCGCGCTGCGGCTGAGGGCGATCGGGGTGGTCCGGCGACCCAGTTCCTCGACCTGGCGCTCCCGATCTTCGAAGAGCTCGGCCTCCTCCACCGGCAGGCGACGGTGCTCAACAACATGGGCGTGCGCGCGCACTACGAAGGCCGCTGGGATGACGCGATGGCGCTCTACTTTCGGTCGGGCGAGGTCGTCGAGCGCGCAGGCGACGTGCTCACGGGCGCGCATGCGGCGGACAATCGCGCCGAGATCCTGATCGAGCGCGGCCGTCACGACGAGGCGACCGAGCTGATCGAATCGGCGCTCCGAACCTACAGGCGCGCCAAGTTCCCGATCGGGGAGGCGTTCGCGACGAAGCTGCTCGGCCGGATCGCCGCTGAGCAGGGACGTTTCGCCGACGCCTATGCCCTGCTGGACGAGGCGCGTGAGCAATTCGCGGCACTCGGGAGTGAGAGCCTGCTGATCGAGGCGGACACACGGCGGGCGCAAGCGTTCGTCCTCGAAGGGCGCCACTCCGACGCAACGGCGCTCGCGTCCGCGGCGCTCGAACGAATGGCCGCGATCGGCGAGGTCGGAGTCCGGATCGCAGTCCTCCAGCGTCTGCTCGCGGTCGCGGCGGTGCAGGCGCGAACGCCGGCGCAGGCTCTACCCCACTTCGACGAGAGTGTGCGGGTCGCCCGCGAGCTCGGCGCCGACTACGAGGTCGCCCGCACGCTGCAGCTGCGAGTGCTTACAGGACTTGGCTCGGACGAGGACGCAAAGGAGGCGGACGCGATCATGGAGCGTCTCGGCATCGTCTCGTACCCGAGCGTGCCGCTGCCTTAGCGAGCCTAGGTATTCCCGG
>DASXOW010000023.1:0-18593 GCA_036493955.1 Gaiellaceae bacterium | reverse complement strand
GGTCGACGGCCTCGACCTCGGCGACAACGGCAAGGCGGCGGTCATCACGCGCGGCCTCGTGGAGATGGCGCGCCTCGGCGACGCGTTCGGCGCGCGCACGGAGACGTTCTCCGGCCTCGCCGGCATGGGCGACCTGATCGTGACGTGCTGGAGCCGCCACGGCCGCAACCGGCGCGCGGGCGAGCTGATCTCGCAGGGCGCCTCGCCGGCCGACGCGATCGCGCAGATCGGCCAGACGGTGGAGGGGATCACGACCGCGCCCGTCCTGCACGAGCTCTCGCAGCGCGTCGGCGTCGAGCTGCCGATCACGGAGGGCGTGTGCGCGGTGTTGTCCGGTCAGAGCATCGGCGAGCTGCTCGGCCGCCTGATGGGTCGTCAGCCGACCGAGGAGTAAACAGCACTCGACATGTGCCGGAGTTTGCTTTAAACTAGAGCGCATCTGTAACCGTCGTTTCATCAGGAGATGCGCGTGAGCGGAAGCACCGTAGGTCTGGCCCTCTCGACGATGCTCGCTTCGGCGGTCGAATTCGTCGAAGCGCTAACAATTGTCCTAGCCATGGGGCTGACGCGCGGGTGGCGATCGACGCTCGCCGGGACCATCAGCGCGCTCGTCCTCCTGGCAGGCGTCGCCGCAGTTGCCGGCTACGCGTTGATCACGTGGTTCCCGAAGAGCGTCCTGCAGCTTGCGATCGGGAGCCTGCTCCTGGTCTTCGGCTTGCAGTGGCTGCGCAAGTCGATCCTTCGGTCATCCGGGCTGAAGGCGCTCCACGACGAGGACGCGACGTTCCGCGAGGAGACGGAGGCAGGTCGCCGCGCGGCCAACGACGTGCGGGCCGGCCTCGACTGGTTCGGCTTCGTCATCAGCTTCAAGGGGGTGTTCCTCGAAGGGCTCGAGGTGATCTTCATCGTGATCACCTTCGGCCTCGCGGCGCACTCGATGCCGACCGCAATCGCCGGCGCCTCGTTCGGCGGTGTCCTCGTCTTGATCGCGGGACTGATCTTCCACAAGCCTCTTTCGCGCGTGCCCGAGAACACGATCAAGTTCGCAGTCGGCCTGCTGCTCTCGACCTTCGGCGCGTTCTGGTCGGTCGAAGGGCTGGGAGTCTTCCGGGCCGGTCGCGCCAGCCTGCGCTGGCCCGCAGGGGACGCCGCGTTGATCGGGGTCCTGGCGGCGTGGTGCGCTCTGTCCTGGCTCGCCGTGAAGCTGCTCTCGAGCTACGCACGGGGCGAGCTCACCGTCACGCCGGCGCCGCTGCCCGTTCACAGTGAGGAGACGGCGTGATTCGCTTCGTCGTCGGCTTCGGGCGTTTCTGGTGGGACTTCATCATCGGGGAGGACTGGAAGATCGCCGCCGGAGTGGCCGTCGTGCTCGTGGTCGGTGGAACCCTGACCGCCCAGACGCATCTCTCCAGCGACGCGCTGACTCTTTTGACGGGCGTCGGGATCGTGCTCGTCGTCAGCACGAGTATCATCGCCGGGGCCTACGCTTCCCGCCGAAAGAGCTGAGGGCGCTCATGCCGAAACCGACCCGCGCGTTCCTCGAGCTCGTCTACCGGATGCCGGTGAAGCCCACGGCCGGTCGCGTGACGGTGTGGCGGGCCCTCAAGAAGCTCGGCGTCGTCTATCTCCAGGACTCCGCGTGCGTCGTTCCGGATCTTCCGAACCTGCGCGAGGAGCTCGATCGCATCCTGGCCAAGATCGAGGACAGCGGCGGGACGTATCACCTCCTGCCTCTCGTGGGACTGCCGCCCGAGGAGGAAGCGAAGCTCGTCCATCTCTTCGTCCAGCAGTCCGAGAAGCACTACGAGGAGATCATCGAGGACTGCGAGGTCAACTTCGTCAAGGAGATCGAGTTCGAGCACTTCCGCGAGAACTACAGCTACGCCGAGGCTGAAGAGATCCGCATGAACTTCGAGAAGATCTCCACGTGGCTGGACCGGGTCGCGGATCGCGACTGGTTCAGCGCACCGAACGAGGCGGACGCACGCGAATGGCTCCAGCGTTGCGAGGTGCTCCTCGAGGACTTCGAGGCGAAGGTCTTCGAAGTGGCGGGGCGGCAGAACGACATGAAGGAACGGTCCGAGCAGCCGCCTACGCCGGCCGACGAGAAGACCGAGCGCGATCGGCAAGCCCGCTAACGACATGGCGATGGCCTCCGGGACGAGCGAGGAGCTCGACGGGTTCGACGTCGTCGTCGTCGGCGCCGGAAACGCGGGTCTCTGCGCCGCGGTGGCCGCCGCCGACGCCGGGTCGAACGTGCTCGTGCTGGAGCGCGCGCCGTACGCCGAGCGCGGCGGTAACTCCGCGTTCACCGGCGGGGGGCTCCGCTTCCCCTTCCGCGACGAGAAGGATCTCCTGCAGATCGTGCGCGACCTGACGCAGAGCGAGCTCGACAAGATCGACTTCGACTCGTATTCGGAGGTCGATTTCTTCACCGACATCGCGAACGTCACCGAGAACCGCGCCGACCCCGATCTGGCCGAGCTGCTCGTGACGAAGAGCTACGACACGCTGTGCTGGATGGCCGACAAGGGCGTGCGGTTCCTGCCGAGCTACGAGCGGTACGCCTTCGAGGTCGACGGCCGCTACAAGTTCGGCGGCGGCGCGCCGCTCGAAGCTGCCGGCGGCGGGCCCGGCCTCGTCGACTCGTTGACGCGCTCGGCCGAGCAGCGCGGGGTCACGATCCTCTACAACGCACGCGGCATCGACCTCGTCGGCGACGACACCGGACCGACCGGGCTCGTCGCGAAGATCGACGGGACGACGACGTTGATCTCGGCGGGCGCCGTCGTGCTCGCCGCCGGCGGGTTCCAGGCGAACGCGGAGTGGCGCGCGCGCTATCTCGGCCCGGGCTGGGATCTCGCGAAGGTACGGGGGACACGCTTCAACACCGGCGACGGCATCCGCATGGCGCTCGACATCGGCGCGATGCCGTGGGGCCACTGGTCGGGATGCCACTCGGTCGCGTGGGATCTCAACGCTCCCGATTTCGGCGATCTGGAGGTCGGGCACGGCTTCAACAAGCACAGTTACTTCCTCGGGATCACGGTCAACAGCAGGGGCGAGCGCTTCGTCGACGAAGGCGCCGACCTGCGCAACCTGACGTACGCGCAAAAGGGTCGCGAGACGCTCGCGCAGCCGGGGCAGTTCGCGTGGCAGATCTTCGACTCGCGCGTGACCGATCTGCTGACGCGGAGCTTCTATCGCATCCCGCGCGTCACGCGCGTGACCGCAGACACGCTCGAGGAGCTCGTCACGAAGCTGGAGGGCGTGAATCCGGAGCAGTGCCTCGCGACGATTCGCGAGTACAACGCTGCGGCGACGTCGGACAAGCCGTTCGATCCCGTCAACCGCGATGGACGCGCCACCGTCGGGCTCGACCTGCCGAAGTCGAACTGGGCGAACCCGATCGACCAGCCGCCGTTCGAGGCCTTCGCGATCACGTGCGGGATCACGTTCACATTCGGCGGGCTGCGCATCACCACGCAGTCGGAGGTCGTCGACGGCGACGGCGCGGTCATTCCGAGCCTGTACGCCTGCGGCGAGCTGGCGGCCGGTCTCTTCTACTTCAACTATCCGGGCAGCACGGGCCTCACCTGGGGCTCGGTCATGGGAAAGATCGCCGGCGAGCGCGCCGCTTCGTTCGCGAAGGAACGGAGCCCGAGCCTGCCGAGCCGCGGACGATGACGCCCGGCGGGGCCTCCGGCAGCTCGGTCGCGCACGACCTGGCCGAGTTCGTCCTCGACGACCGCCGCAGCCGCATAGCGGACGAGTCCGCGTCGCAGATCGAGAACGCATTCCTCGACCAGCTCGGTTGCCAGATCATCGGCTCGACACTGCCGTGGACGGCGCCGAGCTACGAGCTCGCGCGCACGGTGCGCGGAGAGCCCGGATGCACGGTCGTCAATCGACCGGCCCGGCCGGCGATGCAGTACGCGGCCTTTGCCAACGCGGCATTCGGGCACGGCGCCGAGCTCGACGACTACGGCGTCGACTCGGGCACGCACTCCGGGTCCGTCGTCGTGCCCGTCGCGCTCGCCGTGGCGGAAGCGGTCGGGTCGACCGGGCCCGAGCTGTTCGAGGCGATCGGCGCCGGATACGACGTCGGCTGGGTACTCGGCCGCGCGATCCGCCGTCCGCTGCACGAGCGCGGGTACCACACGCACGCAGTCATCGGCGCGTTCTCCGCGACCGCGACGGCCGGAAAGCTGCTCGGGCTCTCGCCCGCGCAGCTCGCGCATGCCTTCGGGATCGCCGGCAGTCACGCCTCCGGGACGATGGAGTACGACCAGACGGGCGGAGAGGTCAAGCGCGCGCACAGCGGTATCGCCGCGCTCAGCGGTATCCACTCCGCGCTGCTCGCGCAGGCCGGTCTCACCGGCCCGTCCGCGATCTTCGAGGGACGACGCGGGATCTTCCGCGTGCTCGCGGGAGTCGAGGACGTCGACCTCACGTACGAGCTGTACGCCGGTGTCCGGCGCAACGGACTGAAGCAATACCCGGTGACCGCGTCGCAGCACTCGCCGATCTCCGTGCTCGACCGGCTCATCAAATCCGCCGGGTTCGAGGCGGACGACGTCGTCGGCATCGAGGTCCACGCCGACGCGGCGCTCGTGCTCCACATCGGGACGATCTACGAGCCAGAGGAAGTGATCCAGGCCCAGTTCAGCCTGCCGTTCTCACTCGCCGTGCGCCTGCTGAAGGGCCGGAACGACATCCGCGACTACACGGACCCGGATACCTGGCACGACGCCGAGGTCCTCGCGCTCGCGCACAAGGTCCGCTTCAGGCCCGACGAGAGCTTGCACGGGGCGAAGTTCACGTGCACGGTGACCGTCGAGCTGCGCGACGGGCGCGTCGTCTCCGGGGAGACGCACCATGCGAAGGGGCACTGCGACGACCCGCTGACGCCCGACGAGGTGCGCGCAAAGTTCCACGACCTCGCGGACGAGATCGTGTCCGTGGAGCGCGCCGACGAGATCGTGCGCGCGGTCGGCGCGGCACGCGAGGGAGGCGATGCACGGGACCTGGCCTCGCTTCTCGCGGAGGGTCCTGTGCGAGTGGGTGCCGAGGCGTGAAGATTCGCAGCATCGAGTGCGACTACCTCGTGCTCTCCCTGCAGATTCCCGTGCGCGAGACGTATCGGGACTACGGCGTCCAGCTCGTGTCCGTGACGACGGAGGACGGGATCGTCGGCACCGGCTTCGCCCGCGCCTACGACTTCCAGGGTGTCTCGGTGCGCAAGACGATTCTCAACGAGGTCGCCCCGTTCGTGCTCGAACGAGACTTCGCGGCGCCGGGCGAGATGTGGCACGAGGCGGCGTTCGATCTTCCCTTTGGGGATTGGCGCCGGCCGAACGGCGTGACGAACAGTGCGCTCAGCGCGATCGACCAGGCGCTCTGGGACGCGTGGGGGCAGAAGCTCGGCGAGCCCGTCTACCGGCTGCTCGGCGGGTCACAGCGCGAGATCGAGCTGTACGCGACCTTCGGGCTCAACATCTACACGCCCGAGGAGGAGATGGAGGCCGCGCGCCTCGTCCAGGCGAAGGGCTTCACCGCCTTCAAGCTCCAGGGGGTCGACGACCGCGGAGGCAAGCTCGACGCTGCGGTCGGGCGGGTGGCTCGGCTGCGCGAGACCGTGGGCGACGACGCGGAGATCATCCTCGACGCGCACGGCAACTACGACCTGTACGACGCGACGACGCTCTTGCGCGCGCTGCGGCCGTTCCGCGTCGCCTATGTGGACGAGCCGCTGCGCTCGCGCGACCCGCTGACGTACCGCATGTTGCGCGAGGCGGTCCCGGACGTTCCGGTTGCCGCACGCAGCCGCGCCGGCAGCTACGCCGACAACCGCGACCTCATCCTCAGCGGCGGCCTCGGCCTCATGGGCTCGAACGTCATGGATCAGGGCGGATACACGCAGACGATCAAGGTCGCCCACCTGGCCGAGGCGTACGATCTGCGTGTCGTGACGGGCGGCGCCTTCCATCTGCACAACGCGCATCTGATCGCGGCAGCGACGAACGGGTGGATGAGCGAGTACCACACGTTCGCCGCGGAGCTGTCCGAGACGATCTTCGTCGACGCGATTCGCCCACACGACGGTCGGCTCGCCATGGGCGATCGCCCGGGGCTCGGCTTGACGCCGGATCCCGATGCCGTCGCAGAGGCGAAAGCGCGAGCTGCCTCAGCCTCTCGCTGATCGCGGCACGCGCCGAAGCAGCGCGCCGTTCCTCTGGGAGCTGCGCCCCTATTTCCGGCAGGTAGCCGGCCTGGTCTTCATCGGATCCCTGGCGGGGATCCTCATGAACGTCGCCATCGTCCTGCCGGCGATCTTCCTCGGCCGCGCGATCGACGCCGTCCTCGCGTTCCAGAAAGGCCACGGCAGCAGCGGCTCGGTTGTCCGTGCCGCGATCGCCTTCGTGCTCGCGAGCGCCGCGACGGAGATCCCACGGATCGGCAAGCGCTGGTGGCTCGGCATGGCCCGGCGGCGAATCGAGGCGAGCATTCGCGCCGACGCGCTGCGCGGTGTTCTGGGATGGCCGATGGACCGTCTCGCGGCGATGTCCGTCGGCGGCGTCATGGCGCGCGTCATCGGCGACGTCCAGCAGCTCGGCGCGGGCGTCAACGAGCTGATGGTCGAGACGTGGGACACGCTTCTCTTCTCGGTGTCGATCGTCGTCACGATGTTCGTCTACGCGCCGAGCCTCGCCGCCGCGGCGCTCGCGCCCGTCCCGGTCGCACTCGTGCTGGCGAAGGTGTCGGGCCGGATCGTCGCGGCGAGGACGATCCGCGCGCGGCAGGCCGACGCCGACTTGACGACGCTGCTGCACGAGCAGCTCGGAGCGTTCCGCCTGCTTCGGCTCGCGGGCCGGTCGGGCGCGGCCGCCCTGCGCGTGCGGCGTCTCGCCGACCTGCAGGCGGCGGCCGAGCTCGATTGGATCCGCCTCGACGCGGGGCTCGCGGCCGTCTACACGACGATGATGAGCGTCGGCGCGGTCTTCGTGTTCGTGCTCGGCGGCCATCGCGTCGCGTCCGGAGTCATGACCGTCGGTGCGCTCGTCGCGTTCCTCCAGCTCTTCGTGCGCTTCATCGGGCGCGCTCCGCGGATCCCGCAGATGGCGAACCAGATCCAGGCGGCCGCCGCAGCCTACGAGCGCCTGCGCCCGTTGCTCGCGCCGTCTCCGCCGCTGGTCGAGGAGCCGGGCTGGTCGTCGTTTCGGTTCGCGCACATGCCGGGCCCGAGCGACCGGGAGATCGAGCGCAGAGGAGGCCTGCAGCGGGCTGCCGCTGTGTCGTTTCGCTCGGTCACCTTCACGTATCCCGGTGCTTCGTCCCCTGCGCTGCACGAGCTCGACCTGGAGATCGCGCCCGGGTCGCTTCTTGCCGTCACCGGCCCCGTCGGCTCCGGCAAGAGCGCGCTCGCGCGCCTTGCGGCGGGCGTCCATCCGCCGGATGAAGGGGAGGTCTCCGTCGACGGCGTGCCCGCCGCGGAGATCGAGCCAGCCGACCGTGCGCACCGCGTCGGTTACCTGGGGCAAGAGCCGCAGCTGTTCTCGGGCAGCGTCGTCGAGAACCTCCTGCTCGCGCCGGGCCGTCAGCGACGTCTCGGCGGCGACGACGACCAGCATCTCCGGCGAGCGTTGACCGTGGCCGCTCTCGAGCCGGACCTGGCGGCGCTACCAGAGGGGCTCGATGCGGAGATCGGCGAGCTCGGCGTGCGCATCTCGGGAGGTCAGCGACAGCGGATCGCGCTCGCGCGCGCGCTTGCCGCCGGCGGCTCGACACCGGCGCTCCTCGTGCTCGACGACCCGTTCTCCGCCGTCGACGCGCACACGGAAGCGTCGATCGCGACGGCCCTGCGCACGGCGGTCGGACGCGATGCCACCATCGTGCTGTGCTCGCACCGGCTCGCAACGTTCTCGTACGCGGACGAAGTGCTCGTGCTCGAGCACGGCCGAATAGCGGAACGCGGGACCCATGCCGCCCTGCTCGCGTCGGACGGTCTCTACGCGCGCATCCACCGCGCCCAGGCGCGTCTCTCGCGATGAGCGCGGGCGCCACACCTCTCTGGCGGAAGCTGGCCGAGCTCGTCCGGCCATGGCGCCGGACACTGCTCGTCGTCGCGCTCTGCGTCGTCGCATCGGCGCTCGTCGAGCTCGTCCCGCCGTTCGTCGTGAGGCACGTCGTCAACGCCGACCTGGTCCCGCGGCGCACGAACGGACTCACGCTCGCAGGCGTCGTCTACGTGCTCGCAGTGGCGGCGGACGCAGTCTTCAGCTTCGCCTATACGTTCCTCGCCGCACGCGTCTCGCAGTCGGCGATCGCGTCGCTGCGCGTGCGCCTCTTCTCGCACGAGATGGCGCTCCCGTCCTCGTTCTTCGATCGCACGCCCATCGGCGACGTCATCAGCCGGTCGACAGCGGACGTCGAGACGGTGGACGAGCTCTTCACCGACGGCATCGCGACGTTGATCGGGCAACTCGTGCCGCTCGTCGCCGTGGTCGGCGCGATGCTCGTGCTGAGCCCCTTGCTCACCGCTGTGTCCGCACTCGTGATGCCCCCTCTGCTGCTCATGACCCGCTTCCTGCAGAAGCGTGTCCGCGACGCGGAGCGGGACACCAGGGTGGCGGTCGGGCGGCTCAACGTGGAGCTGGCCGAGATCGTCGGTGGTGTCGAGACGGTTCGCGCATTCGGACGCGAGTCGACGTTCGCGGCGCGCTTCCGCGCAGCGTTGCAGCGGACGCTGCTCGTGCAGAACCGCTCCACGAAGTACAACGCGTTCTTCACTCCGGTCAGCGGGCTGCTCTCGTCGATCGCGATCGCCGCACTGCTCTGGGTCGGAGCGGGGCACACGCTGACCGGCCTCGGCGTCAGCCTCGGCACGCTCACCGCTTTCATCTTCCTGTTCCAGAACTTCTTCGCCCCCGTCGTCGCGCTGGGCGACGAATGGCAGTCCGTCCAGGCCGCGATCGCGGGCGCGGAGCGCGTCTTCGAGGTGCTCGACCTGCCGGTCGACTCGATCCCTGTCGACGTGCCCGCGCCGGCCGCCGTTCCCGGCATCGAGCTCGCGCACGTCAGCTTCGGCTACGGGACGGGCCGACGCGTCCTTCGGGACGTGTCGCTCGTCGTGCGACCCGGCGAGCACGTCGCGGTCGTCGGCCGCACGGGCTCGGGGAAGTCCACGCTCGTCTCGCTCATCGGCGGCCTGTACGCGCCCTGGTCGGGCTCCGTCCGCGTGAACGGTCGGGATCCGCGCGTGCTCGCCGACGACGAGCGCCGTCGGATCCTTGCCGTCGCGCCTCAGTCGCTCCGAATCTTCGGTGCGAGCCTGCGCGACAACGTGACGCTGTTCGACGCCGACATCGGCGACGACGCGATCGCCCGCGGGCTCGCGCTTGCGGGAATCGACCGCCTCGTCGCGCAACTGCCCGACGGCCTCGATACGCCGCTCGCCGGCGAGGGGCGGGGTGCGGGCGCCGTCCTGTCTGCCGGCGAGCGCCAGCTCGTCTCGCTCGCGCGGACGGTGGTCTGCGACCCGGCGATCCTCCTGCTCGACGAGGCGACCGCTGCGATCGACGGGGCCGGCGACGCAACGTTCCGCGCGGCTCTGCGGTCGACCGCCGTCGAACGCGGCTCGGCCGTTCTCACCGTCGCGCATCGAATCGCGAGCGCGCGTGAGGCGGATCGCGTCATCGTGCTCGACGACGGTTGCGTCGTCGAGGAAGGCCCGCCGGAGCAGCTGGTGCAGGCGGGCGGCCGCTTCGCCGCGCTCGCCGAGCTCGAAGCCGCGGGATGGGACTGGGAGGACGAACCGGCGTGACGGTTCGCGCCGACGGTCCGCTCGACGAGGACAGCGTGCTCGAAGCCGTACGCCGCCATGCGCCGCACGCCGGCCGGCTGCTTGCGGTGGACGAGTCGGGCGGAGAGGCTCGCGCATACCTGCTCGACGGCGGCGTCGTCCTGAAGACGCAACGTCCCGAGCGTCGCCGTGCGAAGACCAGCCTCGAGAAGGAGGCGATGATCCTGCGCGAGCTCGAGCGTCAGCGTGTCTCTCGCGTGCCGCGGACGCTCGGGTATGGACACGTCGAGGGTGTCGAATACCTCTGTCTCACGCTCGTGCCCGGTGCCCCGATCGCCCGCTCGTCGCTCGCGCCGGTCGCGCGCGCCGCAGCGCTCGAGGAGCTGGGGGAGACCTTGCGTCGTATCCACGCCGTCGACCAGGCGGCGTTCGGGGCGACCGGGCTGCTGCCGGGCGACGCGGCTCCCGCCGATCTGCGCACCCGCCTCTCCGGTGCATTCGAGGCCCTCGTCGCCGGGTGGCACGGCCCGGGTGACGTCGCGGCGATCGCGCGCGCCTGCCTCGACGAGGTGCCGGACGACTGCGACCCCGTGATGCTCCACTCCAATGCCGGCCCGACGCACACGTTCGTCGATCTCGCCGAAGGCACGTTCCGTGGGCTCATCGACTTCGGCGACGCGTATCGCAGCCACCCGGCGCTCGATCTCTGCGCGTGGAGCGCCGAGCGCGACGCCGCCTGCGTGTTGGCGGGCTACCGCGCGTATGGGCCGCTCCCGGCGACGTTCGACCGCGTCTGGCGCGCGGGCCGCGCGATCGCGGCGTTCACGCAGGTTGCAAAAGGGCGCCGCGATGCGGCGGAGGCGATCGCCGGCGTCGAGCGCCTCGTCGGTGAATCGGCCTAGGTCTGCGACGACGGGAGGTGGAGCTCTGCCTCGAGCAGTTCCCTCGTGTACGGATGCGTCGCCTGGCCGAGGATGTCCGCGGCGGGGCCGATCTCCACGATCTCGCCGTGCTGCATGACCGCGATGCGGTCGGCGAGCACGCGTGCGGCGCCGAGATCGTGCGTCGCAAACAGGACCGTGAGCCTCAGCTCCGCGTGGAGGTCGAGCAGCAGGTTGAGAATCTCCGCTGCCGAGGCGACGTCCAGCGCCGACACGGCCTCGTCGGCGACGAGGACCTCCGGCCGCGACGCGAGCGCGCGCGCGATGGCAACACGTTGGCGCTCGCCCCCCGAAAGCGCGTGCGGGTATCGATCGACGTAGTGCTGAGGGATGGCGACGCTGTCGAGCAGTCGCGCGACCTCCTGGTCGATCTTGCGACCGTCGACGACCTTCCAGACGCGCAGGGGCTCGGCGAGTGCCGCCCCGACGCGCATCCGCGGGTTCAGGCTGGCGTACGGATCCTGGAAGACGATGCCGACGCGACGCCGGTAGTTGCGCAACGCGCGGCCTCTCAGCGAGTTGACGTCCGTGTCCCCGAACCACACGCGACCGCTCGACGCGCGGATGAGGCGTGCGACGATTCGGCCGAGCGTGCTCTTTCCCGAGCCGCTCTGGCCGACGAGCGTGAGGACTTCGCCGCGGAAGATGTCGAGGTCGACCGACCGAAGCGCGTCGACGTGGTGCCGGCGGAAGAAGGAGGCGTCGGTTCGGTACGTTCGGCTGACGCCCTCGAGGCGGAAGAGCAGATCCGTCCCGGTGACGTCTCTCGGGTCGTTGCCGACTTCGGCCGGCGCAAGGCTCGCGGACGGCTTCGTCGTCATGCGGCCGGCGCGCTCGCGGCGCGATCGTGCTTCACCGTGTACAGGCGGCCGCTACTCGTCATCGCCTTGGCGCTCATGCGGATGAGATCCCGTGTCTCGGGAGCCGTCGGGGAGCCGAGGACGTCGCGCGTCTCGCCGTACTCCACGAGGTCGCCGTGCGACAGCACCGCCACGCGCTCGCAGACGTGGTTGATCACCGCGAGGTCGTGGCTGATGACCATCAGCCCCAGGCCGCGCGTTCGCTGGATGTCGGCAAGGAGGTCGAGGACCCGGCGTTGCGTCGGCGCGTCGAGCTCGGACGTGGACTCGTCTGCGATCAGGAACGACGGCCTCGGCGCGAGCGCGATGGCGATCATCGCGCGTTGACGCATGCCCCCGGAGAACTCGTGTGGGTGAGAGCGGAAGAACTTGCTCGGGATCCCGAGCTCGTCGAGCGCGACCTCGGCCGCGCGCCGAGCGTCTCGGTGCGAGAGCGAGCGGTCGTGCCGTCGAAGCGTCTCCGCGACCTGCGTCCTCACTGTCATGACCGGGTTCAGCGAGGCGAGCGAGTCCTGGAAGATGTAGCCGATCGTCTTCCCGCGGATCTCGCGCAGCCGGCTGATGGGGAGATCGGTGATGTCTGTGCCGTTCACGAGGATGCGCCCCGAGAGACGTGCGCCGGGAGGGAGGAGTCGCAGCAGGCTGAGCGCGATCGTCGACTTCCCGGATCCGGTCGTCCCGACGATCCCCAGGGTCTCGCCTGCGCGCACGGACAAGGAGACGTCGTTGACGACCTTGTTCTGCGCATCCGACGCGTAGGCCACCGTCAGGCCCTTCGTCTCGATCTGCATCTCGCCCGTCACGCGGCCACCGTCTCGGGCAGGACGACCTGGTCCGCCGTCGCGACGGGCTGCTGGACGTCGAAGGCGTCGCGCAGGTTGTCGGCGACGAAGCTGAACGCGGCGGCGATCGTCGTGAGGATCACACCGGGGATGAGCGCCATCCACGGTGCCGTCTGGAGGAACTGCTGTCCGTCGGAGATGATGTTGCCCAGGCTCGCAGCGGGCGGTTGGATCCCTGCGCCGAGGAAGCTCAGCGACGCCTCTGCAATGGCGAGGATGCCGATGTGACTTGCGGCGACCACGACGACCGGAAGCACGATGTTCGGGATGATGTGGCGGAGCACCACACGGATCGGCCGAAACCCGAGTGAGATCGCCGACTGCACATAGTCCGTCTGCTTCGCACTGAGAACGCCGGCCCGGAAGAGGCGGGCGTAGAGCGCGATCTGCGTGATCGACAGCGCGATGATCTCCGACTCCTCCGAAGGATGCATCGCGGCCGCGAGGATGATCCCGAAGATCAGCGCCGGGAACGTGATGAGGACGTCGAAGAGGCGCGTGAGAACTTCGTCGAGCACGCCGCGGCGATAGCCGGCGATCGTGCCGAGGATCATTCCGATCACGAACGGGATCACGGTTGCGAGAAGGGCGACCGTGAGCGTCGCGCGCCCGCCCTCGAGCACGCGCGAGAAGAGGTCGCGGCCGAGCTCGTCGGTCCCGAAGATGTGGTGCCGGCTGGGTGCTGCGAGCCGGTGGAAGAGGTCGATCTTGTTCGGATCGACGGCGAAGTACGGGCCGATGAGCACCGCGAGGATCACGAGCACGAGCCAGGATGCGCAGAGCATTCCGACACGGTTGCGCCGGAATCTGCGGAACGAATCGGCGCGCCAGATCGAGGCGAGCGCCGACAGGACGCGGCCGACGACGTCGGCGCTCCCTCTCACGAGTCCCGCTCCGTGCACCGTCTCGCTGTCCATCGCTTAAGCGGTCTGCGTCCGTAGGCGCGGGTCCACGACGCGGTACAGCATGTCGACGATGAGCGTGACGACCAGGGTGTAGACGAGCAACAGAAGAAGTGCGCCCGTGAGGAGCGGGAAGTCGTTCCAGAGAATCCCGACGTCGAGGAGGTGGCCGATTCCCGGCCACTGGAAAACGGTCTCGACGAGGATGACCGACCCTGCGATGCGCGCGATGCTCAGGCCGAGGACGGTGATCGTGGGCCCGAGCGAGTTGAACCCCGCGTGCTTGAAGAGGATTGCCGGCTCGCCGATGCCGCGTGCGCGCGCGGCTCTGATGTAGTCCCTTCCCAGCGACTCCAAGAGGCTCGCTCGGAAGATACGCACGTTGTTGCCGGCGTCTGCGTAGCCGAGCACGAACGCCGGCAGGATGATGTGTTGGATGTCCGGTGGCGATCCGCGTCCGCTGATCGGGAGGATGTTGAGATAGAAGCCGAAGATGAGGATGCAGACGATCGCGAGGATGAACGTCGCGGTCGACGTGCCGATCAGCGCGAAGAGTCGTATGAGCCCGTCGAGCACGGTGTTGTGGAAACGCGCAGCGAGGAACCCGAGGCCGAACGTCAGGATGATGTTCACGATCGCCGCTGCGCCGACGAGCTCGAGCGTGGCGGGAAACGCCGAGCGCAGGATCGTCGAGACCGGGAGGTTGTAGCGGATCGACGTTCCGAGGTCGCCGTGGACGAGGCGCTCCATGTACTTCACGTACTGCGTCGTGAACGGCTGATTGAGGCCGTACTTCGCGTCGATCGCCGCGCGCAGCGTGGGCGACACGTAGTCGCCGACGATCAGGCGAGCCGGGTCGCTCGGGATCACCTGGCTGATCGAGAACAGGACGATCGTCACCCCGAGGAGCACGACCGGCAGGAAGACGAGGCGGGTCAGGATCTGGCGTGCCACGCTTGACGGAAGACGGTAACTCGTTTACCGTCCGCAGTCAACAACCCATTCCGTGATCAGACGACGGTCGCGCCTGGGTGGGACACCAGCCGGCTCTCACGGGAGCGTTCTCTCGGGGCGCGGCTCGACGAGGCGGTCGACACAGGGTGGACGCGGAGGGCGCAGGGGGAATCGAAGGCACCGCGTCGCGCGGGATCATCGCCTCGCTGCGGATCCGCAACTACCGCCTCTACTTCATCGGTCAGTGCATCTCCGGCGCAGGCTCGTGGATGCAGAACGTCGCCATCGGGTGGCTCACGCTCCAGTCGTTCCACAGCGGCGCCGTCCTCGGAGCCGTGACGGCGGTGCGCTACGGGCCGCTCGTGCTGCTCGGCCTCTGGGGCGGGCTCATCGCCGATCGCTTCGAGTCGCGCTCGGTGCTCCTCGTCACGCAGCTATGCGCGGCCGCACTCTCCATCGCCCTCGCCGTCGTGTCGGCGCGCGGCCACGTCCAGCTGCCGGTGCTCATGTGCCTCGTCGCGCTCGTCGGGCTCGTCGACGTCGTCGACGTCCCGACACGCCAGAGCATCCTCGGGCAGCTCGTCGACCGCAACCATTTGAGCAACGCGGTCGCGCTCAACGCGATCGCGAGCAACACCGCGCGCACGGCCGGGCCCGCGTTCGCCGGAGCCGTCATCGCGGGCCTCGGCGTCACGCCCTGCTTCCTCATCGACGCCGTCTCGTTCGGCGCGGTGCTCGTGAGCCTCGTGATGATGGACGTCAAGCAATTCCTTCCAGTCCGCCGTGACAACGCCGGGCCGGGAGGAGTGCGCGCCGGGCTGCGCTATGTGAAGAGCAAGCCGACCTTGCTCGGGCCCCTCGTCATGGTGGCCGTGACCGGAACGCTCACGTGGGAGTTCCCGGTCTCACTGCCGCTCATGACGACGTCGAGCCTGCACGGAAACGCGGCGGCGTTCGGGCTCGCGGTGTCGTCGCTCGGGATCGGCTCCATCGTCGGCGGCCTGATCGCCGCCCACGGACAGGCCGCGACCGTCCGGTCGCTCGCCGCGTCCGCCGTCGCGTGGGGCGCCGTCGTGCTCGTCGCCGCCGCCATGCCCACGCTCTGGGCGCTGTACGCCGTGCTCCTCCTCGTCGGCCTGACCGCGATCACGTTCAACTCCTCCGCGAAGTCGATCCTGCAGCTCGGCAGCGCGCCGGAGATGCGCGGCCGTGTGATGTCGCTCTGGTACATGGCCTGGCAGGGGACGACGTTGATCGGCGCACCGATCGTCGGCGGGGTCGGCAGCCTGCTCGGCGCGCGGTACGGCCTCGTCATCGGTGGTGCCGGAGCGATGCTCGTGGGCGTCGCGTATCTCCGTGTTCGCGCACGCATCCCCACCGGGACTCCCGATGCCGCGATCCTGGAGTTCGCGGACGATTGACAGCAGGACCGGGTGGTATGTTTGATAGCTGAAAACTGTTAGCAATCGCGAGGAGATTGGGAACCCCGTGGTAGGCCCGCAACTCGAGCGCTTGGATCCGCCCCCGCTGCTGCACCACCGCGTGCACGCGCAGCTCGAGGCGCTCATCATCAGCCGCTCGATCCCGCCGGGCTCGCGCATCGTCGAGAGCGACCTGGCCGAGCGGCTCGGTGTCAGCCGCGGGCCTGTTCGAGAGGCGCTGCAGGTCCTCGCGCGGGACGGGTTCGTCGATCTCCGGCCTCGTCAGGGCGCCTTCGTCCACGTCCCGACGGAGAAGGAGATCACGGACTTCTTCGAGGTCCGGCGCGTCCTCGAGGTGGAGTCGGCCGCGCTCGCCGCGCAGCGCATCACCGCCGAGGAGGCGCAACGGCTCCGCCAGTCGATCGCGCTCGCCGAGCAGATCCTCGACGCCGGCGACGACCCGTCCGCGGACCGCGACCGCGTCCACATGCATCTCGAGATCGCCCGGATCTCGTGCAACCCGCTCCTCGAGCAGCTCCTCTCGACGCTCAGGCGTCGCACCGACTGGTACTCGCCTCCGTTCGATCCACTTCGACGTCGCGAGTCCTGGAAGAGGCACGTCGAGATCGTCGATGCGATCGCCGCACATGACGTCGAGCTCGCGACTGCGCTCATGGGGCAGCACATCGATGCCTCGCGCGACCAGTTCACGGCATCGATCCGCGGCAGCGTCGGCGCCGCGACGGCGAGCGTCTGACCGCGAAGCAGACGCCGCGGCTGTGATTCGTCACGGGGGCAAGCTGCTCGCCGACCAGCTCGCGGTCCACGGCGCGGAGATCGCGTTCTGCGTTCCCGGCGAGAGCTACATCCCGCTCCTCGACGGCTTGTACGAGTCGTCCATTCGCGTGATCACGTGCCGTCACGAGGCCGGCGCCGCCAACATGGCCGAGGCATACGGGAAGCTCACCGGCCGACCGGGAATCTGCATGGTGACGCGCGGGCCGGGCGCGACCCACGCGTCGGTCGCCGTCCACACCGCGTATCAGGACTCGACGCCGATGATCCTCCTCGTCGGCCAAGTCGGGACGGACGCGCTGGAGCGCGAGGCGTTCCAGGAGATGGACTACCGGCACATGTTCGGCGGGACCGCGAAGTGGGTCGCTCAGATCGACCGCGCCGAACGAATACCCGAGCTCGTCGCGCGTGCGTTCGCGACCGCATGCGCGGGGCGGCCCGGGCCGGTCGTCCTCGCGCTGCCCGAGGACGTGCTCGCAACCGAGCTCGATGCGGCGGACGCCGAACCTTGCCGGGTTGCACGACCGAGCCCCTCGTCGCAAGACATCGAACGGCTGCGCCAACTCCTCGAACAGGCGGAGCGTCCGTTCGCGATCCTGGGCGGCGCCGGCTGGACACCCGGGGCGTCCGACGGGATGCGCGCGTTTCTCGAGGCGAACGCGATTCCGGCGGGCGCGGCGTTTCGCCGGCAGGACGTGCTCGACAACACGTCGCCGGTGTACGCCGGCGACGTCGGGATCGCTCCGAATCCGAAGCTCGCCGCGCGCGTACGCGAGGCCGATCTGCTGCTCGCGGTGGGCCCGCGTCTCGGGGAGGCCACGACGTCGGGCTACACGTTGATCGACGTGCCCGTCCCGCGACAGGCTCTCGTGCACGTCCACCCCGGCGCGGAGGAGCTCGGTCGCGTCTACCAGGCCGAGCTTCCGATCCTCGCCGCGCCCGAGCTGTTCGCGGATGCCGTCGCCGAGATGCGCGTCGACGTGCGCTGGCAGGACTGGGCCTCCTCGGCGCGCCGGGACTACGAAGAGTGGCAGTGCGTCGAGCCCATGCCGGGACCGATCGACCTGGCGCAGTGCATCGCGCACATGCACGCGCGCGTGCCCGACGCGGTCGTCACGAACGGCGCGGGGAACCACACGTTGTGGATCCATCGCTTCTGGCGGTTCCACTCGTTTCCGAGCCAGCTCGCACCGACGAGCGGAGCAATGGGCTACGGCCTTCCCGCCGCGATCGCAGCGAAGCTCGTCGCACCGGAACGGCCCGTCATCTGCTTCTCCGGGGACGGCGACTTCCTCATGCTCGGGCAGGAGCTCGCGACCGCGGCCCAGTACAACTTGCCCATCGTCGTCGTCATCGTGGACAACGGGATGTACGGGACCATCCGGATGCATCAGGAGCGCAGATTTCCGGCGCGCGTCTTCGCCACCGATCTGGTCAATCCCGACTTCGCCGCGTACGCACGCGCATTCGGCGCACATGGGGAGATCGTCCGCAGCACCGACGAGTTCCCCGAAGCCTTCGAGCGCGCTCTGACGAGTGGGAGACCGGCGGTGCTCTCTCTCGCCGTCGACCGCGAGGCGATTGCGCCCCATACGACACTCGCCGCGGTGCGTGCCGCCGCGGGATGAAAGGAGCGGGACGATGAGCGTCCTCGTTTTTCTCGAGCATCACGGTGGGGAGTTGCAGAAGGGCTCGTTGGGTGTGTTGGCGAAGGCGGCGTCGTTGGGTGACGCGGATGCGGTTTTGGTGGGTGAGGGTGTGCGCGGGCTCGCTGTGGGTGTGGGCGGGTATGGCGCGAGGACGGTTTTCGTGGCCGACGATGTGTCGTTGGCTGCGCCGTTGTCGCAGCCGCGTGTGGATGTGCTCGCGCAGCTCGCGGGCGACTACGACGGGGTGTTTTTCGCCAATTCGGTGTTGGCGGCTGACGTGGCTGCCGGTCTTGCTGCGCGGCTTGATGCGGGGCTGAACTGGGATCTGGTCGATGTCAGCGCGGAGTTCGTGGGGAAGCGTCCGGCGTTGCAGGACTCGGTGCTCGTGGATGTGGGGTGGAAGAGCTCGCCGCGGCTTGCGCTTTTT
>DASXOW010000022.1:0-13176 GCA_036493955.1 Gaiellaceae bacterium | reverse complement strand
CTCGGCAACCCTCCTGCCCGTGGAGACGCGCGCAAGATCGAGGGCGACGCGAACGCGGCGCAGGCGATCGTCGACTTCCTCGCGGAGAAGCGGCTCGTATGAGCGTCCTCGTCTTCCTCGAGCATCACGGCGGTGAGTTGCAGAAGGGCTCGCTCGGTGTGCTGGCGAAGGCGGCGTCGCTCGGCGATGCGGACGCGGTGCTCGTGGGTGAAGGCGTGCGCGAGCTTGCTGCGGGTGTGGGCCGGTTCGGCGCGAGGACGGTTTTCGTGGCCGACGATGCGTCGTTGGCGGCTCCGTTGTCGCAGCCGCGTGTGGACGTGCTCGCGCAGCTCGCGGGGGGCTACGACGGGGTGTTCTTCGCCAATTCGGTTTTGGCGGCCGACGTGGCTGCGGGTCTTGCTGCGCGGCTTGATGCGGGGCTGAACTGGGATCTGGTCGATGTCAGCGCGGAGTTCGTGGGGAAGCGTCCGGCGTTGCAGGACTCGGTGCTCGTGGATGTGGGGTGGAAGAGCTCGCCGCGACTTGCGCTTTTTCGGTCGGGCTCGTTCGATCCGCAGGAGACGGGCGGGGAGGCGGAGGTGCGCGACGTGTCGGTGCAGTTGGAGGACTTCTCGAGGCTGACGATGATGGTGGAGCAGGCGCATGCGGAGGCGAGCGGCCCCTCGATCGAGGACGCGGACGTGATCGTGGCGGGCGGCCGCGGCCTGGGTGCGCCGGAGAACTTCACCCTGGCGGAGGAGCTCGCGCGTGCGCTTGGCGGCGCGGTCGGCGCGACCCGCGCGGTCGTGGATGCGGGCTGGTATCCGTATGCGGCGCAGATCGGGCAGACGGGGAAGACGGTGTCGCCGAAGCTGTATGTCGCGCTCGGCATCTCCGGTGCGATCCAGCACAAGGTGGGGATGCAGAGCTCGAGCGTGATCGTCGCGATCAACAAGGACCCGAACGCACCCATCTTCGAGTTCTCCGACCTCGGCGTCGTCGGCGACGTGCACGAGATCGTCCCCAAGCTCACCGAGCTCGTGAAAGCACGGCGCGGCTGACCGGGCTAGACGAGCTCTTCCGCGACGAGAAAGGCGAGGATTGCAGCTGCGGGATCGGGGTCCCCTTCGAGCTTGCGCCCGTCGCCGCGCCGCGGGACGTCGCTCACGCCGTGGACTGAGGTGCGCGATCCAGGGTCACCCGCCTCGTCTTCGCCGATGCCCAGATCAGCGAGCGTCACGAGTGCGAGCGGCTTCATCTTCGCCTGCATCAAGCCCTTCATCGGCGGATAGCGCGGCTCGTTGATCCCGTCGCTGACGGCGATGACGGCAGGGGAAGGCAGCTCGACGGTCTCCTGCCCGAACTCGGTCTGGCGCTTGACCCGCGCGCTGCCGGACTCGACCGACAGCTCGGTTGCCTGAGACACGGTCGCGATGCGCATCCGCTCGGCGACGGCGGCCGCCAGGACTGCGCCCCCGCCGTCCGCCGCCTGCTGGCCGAAGAGCACCAGGTCGGGTTGCTCCCGCTCCAGCGCCGCGGCGAGGATGCGGCTCGTCGCGACGAGGTCGGAGCCGGCGGCCGCGTCGTCGGAGACGAGAACGGCCCGGTCCGCGCCCATCGCGAGCGCGCGACGGAGGGACGCCACTGCGGGCTCGGGGCCGACCGACACGACGACGACCTCTGCGCCGGCGCCTTCCTTGATGCGCAGCGCTTCCTCGACGGCCGTCGCGTCGGCCTCGTTCAACGCACCGTCCCCCGTGCGGTCGAGCCGCATGGAGCCGGGATCGATACGAAGCGGCCCGCCCGGGACGTGTTTGATGCAGACGGCGATCTTCATGGCTTGATGAAACTAACGTTACTCTAAACTTGAGTAAAGACGAACATCTGTTATACGCTGCCCGCGGGATGGCGCACGCGGGCGGAGAGACCGACGAGATCATCCGCGTGCTCGCGGAGTACGCACTCGACGTCGACGATGCGCTCCCGGAGCCGACGCGCGACGAGGTGAGGCGAAAGGTGATCGACGTCGTGGCGTGCGCGTTCGGCGCGCTCGACGAGCCTGCCGTGCACGCCGTCCGGCGGTACGTCGAGGCACACGACCATCCAGGCCCGGCACTCGTCTGGGGCACGACGATGCGCGTCGCAACACCTCTTGCCGCGATCGCCAACGGAACGGCGACGAGATGCCTCGACTTCAACGACGGCTACCAAGGCACGCGCGGAGACGCGGGCGGACACCCGAGCGACGTCGTCCCCGCACTGCTTGCGGTTGCGGAGGAAGCGGGCGCCACGGGAGCGGAAGCCGCAGTGGCGATCGCGCTCGCCTACGAGGTGGAGGTCTGCCTCGCGGATGCGTGGCGCGTGAAGAAGCGCGGGGTGCTCGACCATGTGAACGCCCAGGCGCTCGCCGCGTGTTGCGGGGCGGCGCGGCTGCTCGGGCTCTCCCAGCAGGAGTTACAGGAGGCATTGGCGATCTCGGCGGTCGCGCACGTCGGCCTGTGGCAGGCACGGAAGAACCAGGTGCGCATGTGGAAGAGCGTCGCGGCCGGCAACGCCATGCGGAACGCGATCGAATGCTGTTACCTCGCGCGCGCGGGCGTCCAGGGACCGTCGCGTCCCTTCGAGGGCAGCGCCGGCCTGCTCCACGCCGCGGGCGACGAAGACGGCATCTGGTGGGACGCGCTCGAGTCCATCGTCCAGAAGCAGCCGCCCTCGAAGATCCGCGACACCAACATGAAGTGCTGGCCCGTCGGACAGGTCGGGCAGACGTCGGTCGACGTCGCGGTCGAGCTGCACGAGCAGATCGAGGACTTTGCCGACATACGTGAGATCGTCATCTCCACGTTCCAGTCCGCTGCACGATCGATGTGCCGTGAGGACAACTGGCATCCGCTCACGCGTGAAACGGCGGACCATTCGCTCCCGTACGCGACCGTCGCGGCGCTGTACGACGGCGATCTCACGCGCGACACGTTCCTCGAACAGCGCCTGGCCGAAGGAAGCGTGCAGGGCCTGCTCGACACGATCGTGCGCGTCGACGTGCTCGACGAGTTCGACGTCCAGTATCCCGAGGCGCAGCCCGCTCGGATCGAGGTGGTCATGGGCGACGGACGTCGGCTCACGGCCGAGGCGCGGTATCCGCGCGGACATGCCCGGAACCCAAATCGCGTCGGCGACGCCGACTACGAGAAGAAGTTCAGGAATCTCGTCGCGCCCGTCCTCGGCGAACGAACGGAGGAAGTCTTGAGCGCACTCACCGCATTCGACTCATACGACTCGGTTTCCGAGCTCGTCGACGAGCTTCGCCTCTAATGGCGATTACCGCGGAAACGCTCGAGCGGTACCGCACGCTGTCGACGCCGACCGTGTCGGACAGCCTGCGCGAGGTCGGCCTGCCGCCGCGAGGACTGGACGGCATCGTCTCGCTCGACCCCGCGGTGAAGGTCGTCGGTGTCGCCTTCACCGTGCATTGCCTGCCGGCCGCCGAGTCGGAGAACGACCGGATCGAGTATCTCGGCGACATCCTGCCCGGCAGCGTCGTCATGGTCGCGAACGGTGGTCGTACCGACTGCTCCGTCTGGGGCGGGCAGCGCACCCTCGCCGCCCGCCAGCGGGGCGCGGTCGGGTCGGTCGTCGACGGCGCCTACCGCGACGTCGAGGAGCACGCTGCGTTCGGGTATCCCGTCTTCGGACGAGCCCGCGCAGTCGCCGGTTCGGCGGGATTCGCGAATCCGGTCGCCAGCCAGGTGCCGGTGACGCTGTCCGGCGTCGAGGTGGTTCCCGGCGACCTCGTGCTCGGCGACGGAAGCGGGGTCATCGTCGTTCCGGCAGCCAAGGTGGCAGAGGTGCTCGAGGCGGCGGAGGCCACGGCGGCCGACGAGCGGCGAGTCGCACAGGCCGTGGCGGAGGGCGTCGACTACTTCACGGCCAAGAAAGGCCCTTGATTCGGCCGTCCGGCTTCGCTACGCTCGTCAACTGTTGATTGTTTACAGAAGGTGAGACCTGGTGAGCGACAGGACGTTCGATGTGGTCGTGGTCGGCGGCGGAAACGCCGGCCTGTGTGCCGCTCTGACGGCGAGGGAGCGCGTCGAGCGCGTGGCCGTCGTGGAGAAGGCGCCCAAGGCAAAGCGCGGCGGTAATTCGTTCTTCACCGGAGGCCGGATGCGGGTTCCGCATCACGGGCTCGCCGATCTTGCCGACCTCTTCGGCTGCGAGGTCGCGGAGCTCGGCGACGTCGAGGTCGACCCCTACCCCGAGGAGGCGTTCTACGACGACCTCCAGCTCGCGTCTCGCTACCTGTGCAACGAAGATCTCGCGCGCCTCATCGCCTCCCAGGCGCGCGCCGGCGTCGAGTGGATGAAGAGCCTCGGCGCGAAGTTCGAGCTCGCGCTCGGGCACGACGACATTCGCACCGGGAACACGCTCAAGCTCATCGGCGGAGACGACATCCAGCACTACGAGGGAGGGCCAGGTCTCGTCGCGACTCTCACTCGCGCTGCTGAGGCTCGCGGCATCGACATCTTCTACGAGACAGCCGCGAAGCGACTCGTTCGAACGCCGAGCGGCGTGGAGGCGGTCGTCGTCGAGACCGCCGACGGACCGGTCGAGCTTCGTGCGTCGGCGATCGTCATGGCCGCCGGCGGATTCGAGGCGAGCCCGACGCTGCGGACGTCGTATCTCGGGTCGGGATGGGATCTCGCCAAGGTGCGCGGGACCGAGTTCAACACAGGCGACGGCTTGCTCATGGCGCTCGACATCGGCGCACGCGCGTACGGCCATTGGGCCGGCTGCCACTCGGTCGCCGGTGACTATTTCGCGCCCGAGTTCGCCGACCGCGCCCACGGCGAGTTCAGCGAGCGGGTCTCGTACCGGTTCGGGATCAGCGTCGACCGCAACGCGAAGCGCTACTTCGACGAGGGCGCCGATCTGCGCGCGTTCACCTATGCCGTCAGCGGTCGAAACATCATCGAGGCCGCGGACGGCTTCGCGGTACAGGTCTTCGATGCGAAGACCATCGACCTCGTCAGGTCGCCGTATCGGGCCTTCGCCGTCACGAAGACTGTGAGCGATGACCTTCGCGTCATCGCGTCCGAGATGAATCTCGATCCGGATGCGTTCGTCGAGACCGTCGCGGAGTTCAACAGAGCGGTCCAGCCGGGCGAGGTCGACTTTGCGATCCGGGACGGGAAGTCGACGACAGCGATCGCGCCGAAGAAGTCCAACTGGGCGCTGCCGCTCGATACGCCGCCGTACACGGCATTCCCGGTCGGGCCGGCGATCACGTTCACGTTCGGCGGCCTGCGTGTGAACACGCGCGGCGAGGTCCTCGACCAGCAGGACATTCCCGTCGCCGGGCTGTACGCGGCGGGCGAGATGGTCGGCGGGATCTACTACCACAACTATCCGGGCGGCAGCGGGCTCCCCTCGGGCCTCGTGATGGGACGCGCCGCCGGTCGGAGCGCCGCCGAGCGCGCCCGCGCGCTGAGCGTGGTCGCGGAGGCGCCTGTCCATGCTGTCTGAGGCGCACTCGAAGACAGCAGCGTCGTCGTCGATCGGCGACCGGCTCGCCGAGTTCGCCATCGAGCTGCGCCCCGACGCGCTCCCCGAGCCGGTCGTGCGGCAGGCGGAGCTCTCGACCCTCGACTTCTTCGGCGTCGTGCTCGCGGGCTCGACGACCCCCGCAGGCCAGATCGTCGCCGAGTACGCCCGCCAGCTCGGCGGTCCCGCGGAGGCGTCGCTCATCGGCTCGCGCGAAAAGATGTCGGTCGCGTCCGCGGCGCTCGTGAACGGCACGCGCTCACATTCGGTCGAGCTCGACGACCACGAAGCGCACATGCGCTCCAAGGTGCATCCGGGTGTCGTGATCATGCCGGCGGCCTGGGCGATCGCGGAGACGCGTCATGTGCGTGGCAGCGAGTTCCTGACCGCGATGATCGTCGGCTACGACGTGATCGGACGACTATCCGCGGCGACGAGCTATCCGGACTTTCTCGGCAAGACGCGGGGCTTCCACACGACCGGCCTCTTCGGGTCATTTGCTGCAGCAGCGACAGCAGGGCGGCTGCTCGAGCTCACGCCAGAGCAGCTGTCGAACGCATTCGGGATCTGCGGGAGCATGTGCGGCGGCCTGCAGGAGACGGTCAACGCCGGCGCGATGATGAAGTGCTTCCATGCCGGCTGGGCCGCGCAGTGCGGTGTCGTTGCGGCACAGCTCGCGGCGCGCGGCTACACGGGCCCGCGGACGGTGTTCGAAGGGAAGCGAGGCTTCTACCGCGCGTATTGCGGCGACGGCGACTACGACCTCGACGTGATCGAGGCCGGCCTCGGGGTCGACTTCGACATCTCGCTCATCATGTACAAGCCGTACGCGTGCGCCGGGGGAATTCATCCCGCGCTTACCGGAATCGACGACCTGCGCGCGAAGCACGACGTCGCGTACGAGGACGTCGACGCCGTGGTCGTCCGTACGAGCGAGCACGCACGCGACTCGTTCGCGACCCCGCGGGAGGTCAAGTGCGAGCCGCCCACGGGTGCGACCGCGCAGCACAGCCTGCCGTTCGCGGTGGCCGTGCTCCTCGTCGACGGCGTCGCGCTGATGGATCAGTTCACGGACGACGCCGTACGGCGGCCCGAGGTGCTGGACATGGCGAAGCGCGTCGTCGTCGAGGTCGATCCGAGCATCCACTCCGACGATCCCGAGGACGAGCCCGCGGGCGTCTCCATCCGCCTCAAGGACGGCCGCGTCCTCGACACGGAAGTGCGCGGCGGGCTCGGCTCGCTCGCGGTGCCGATGTCCGAAGCGCAGCTGATCGACAAGTTTCGGCTTCTCGCAACCCCGGCCATCGGGCCCGATGCAGCCGCGAAGGTCGAGGCGCGCTCTCTTCGGCTTCGTGACGAGGAGGACGTCTCCGATCTTCCGGCCGCGTGTGCGCCGTGAGCGACCTTCTTCGGCTCGCGTGCCTGCTCGGCGACGGGATCGGCCCGGAGATCGTGCCGGCGGCGCGGCGCGCGGCGGACGAGGCGCTCGCGGCGTCCGGCGCACGGCCGTTCGAGTGGATCGAGCTCCCGATGGGGGCGGAAGCGATCGCCGCCACCGGGCGCGCCGTCCCGATCGAGCACTTCGACGTTCTCGCTGGCTGCGACGGGTGGCTCGTCGGCCCGCACGACAGCCAGTCGTACCCGCAAAGCTGGCATGAGGGCACGGAGCGCGTTCCGGGCGCGGAGCTCCGGACGCGATACGACCTGTACGCGAACATCCGGCCGTCACGCACGCGGCCGGGTGTGCCGAGTCTCGTCTCCGACGTCGACCTCGTGGTCGTCCGCGAGAACACCGAGGGTCTGTACGCGGACCGCAACATGTTCTTCGGAAGCGGTGAGTTCATGCCGACCGAGGACGTCGCGTTGTCCGTCGGCGTGTTCACGCGCCGCGCGATCCGGCGGATCACCGAGGCGGCGTTCGAGCTCGCGGCGACGAGGAGACGGCACGTCACCCTCGTCCACAAGGCGAACGTCATGCCAGTTTCGTTCGGGCTCTTCCGCGACGAATGCCGAGAGGTCGCCCGTCGCTACCCGGACGTCGAGCTCGACGAGGTGTTGTTCGACGCGATGGCGGCGTACTTGATCCGCCGGCCGCAGTCGTTCGACGTGATCCTCACCGAGAATCTCTTCGGAGACACGCTGTCCGACCTCATCGGCGAGCTCGTCGGCGCGCTCGGTCTATCCGGGTCGCTCAACAGCGGCGAGAAGCACGCCATGGCGCAGGCAGCGCACGGCTCGGCGCCTGACATCGCCGGACGCGGGATCGCGAATCCCGTCGGGATGATGCTGTCCACGGCGATGTTGCTGGAGTGGCTCGGCCACCGCCACGAGGATCCGATGACCGCTGCGGCCGGACGTGCGCTCGAGTCCTCCGTCGATGAGGTTCTCGCGTCGGGACCGCGCACACAGGATCTCGGTGGGACGGCGACGACGGACGAATTCACTGATGCGGTGATCGCGACGCTCGCGACGACCGCGAGTCGACCAGGAGGAGAAGCGAGATGAACGGACCGGCAAGACTCCAGGAGCTCATTCAGCGGCCGGGCATCCTCGTGACGCCCGGCGTGTACGACTGCCTCTCGGCGCGGCTCGTCGAGGCGGCGGGGTTCGAGATCGTCGCCGTCACCGGCGCGGGCCTCACCGCAAGCGCGCTCGGCGTTCCCGACCTCGGACTGATGACGATGACCGAGGTGGCCGACCGTGTGCGCGCGATCGTCGATTGCGTCGACGTCCCCGTCTTCGCAGACTGCGAGAACGGATTCGGCGGCCCGTTGAACGTGATGCGCACGACGCAGGTGTTCGAGCGCGCAGGCGTGGCCGGCTTCTTCATCGAAGACCAGCCGCAGGCGCGACGCTGCGGGCACTTCACCGGGAAGATGGTCGTGCCGGTCGAGGAGATGGTCACGAAGATCCGCGCGGCGGTGAAGGCGCGCGAGAACCCCGATCTCCTCATCATGGCCCGCACGGACGCGCGCACGGTCGAGGGCCTGCCCTCGGCGCTGTCTCGTGCGCGCGCCTACGCGGAAGCGGGAGCCGACGCGCTCTTCGTCGAGGCGCCTGAGTCGAAGGAGGAGCTTGCCGAGGTCGTCGAGTCGCTCGCGGATCTCGGGCTGCCGATCAAGGCGAACATGGCCGAGGGGGGCAAGACGCCGCTCGCGACCGCGGCCGAGCTGGAAGCGATGGGCTACAAGATCGCCCACTTCCCGGGGGGCTGCCAGAAGGTCGCGCTCCGGGCGATGCAGGCGTTCCTCGCCGACCTCCACCGCACCGGATCGATTGCCGACTGGTATCCGGAGCGGATGGCACCACTAGAGGAGCGGAGCGAGCTGCTCGGTTTGCCCGCGTTCCTCGCGATCGAGCAAGACCTGATGGGCGAAGGAGCGGCGGCTCGGTGAGCAGGGTCTCCGACCGGTACGAGAAGCGCAACCCGTTCTCTCCGGAGAAGGTCACGGGCGAGTACCGAGTCGCGACGACGAACGACGTGGACGCCGCCCTCGGGGCTGCGCAGACCGCTTTCGAAACGTGGTCGCGCATGCCGATCGCCGAACGCGGTCGCTATCTCACCGCCGCGGCTTCGGTCCTCGACTCGCGGATCGACACCGTCGCGGGCGACATGACGGCCGAGATGGGGAAGCCGATACGCGAGTCGCGCGGCGAGGTCGCGCGCGCCGCCCAGATCCTGCGGTACGCGGCTGCGTCGGCATACCGCGCAGTCGGCGAGGAGTTCGAGCAGGCGAACGGCGGATCCGTCTCGACGCTGCGCCGGCCGCTCGGCGTGGTTGCCCTGATCACGCCGTGGAACTTCCCGATCGCCATTCCGACGTGGAAGCTCGCACCTGCGCTCGTCTACGGAAACACCGTCGTGCTCAAGCTCGCGTGGGACGCCCCGGCGACCGGCCTGCATCTCGAGGCCGCGCTCGTCGAGGCGGGACTGCCGCCGGGCGTCTTGACCGTCCTCACCGGACGCGGCTCCACCGTCGGTCATGCGCTGACGCATGACCCGCGCGTCGCGGCCGTCTCGTTCACCGGCTCCGTCGCGACGGGATCGGACGTGCGCGACGCGGTCACGTCCCGCGGGGCCCGCGTTCAGCTCGAGCTCGGCGGTCAGAACCCGTTGATCGTCATGGCCGACGCGGATGTCGACCGAGCGGTGGGGGCCGCGTTCGCCGGTGCGTTCTGGTCGGCAGGTCAGAAGTGCACGGCAACGCGACGGATCTACGTCGAGGCGGCTGCGTACGACGACTTCAGGGAGCGGTTTCTCGAACGCGTCGCCGCGGCCCGCGTGGGCGATCCGAGCGACCCGGAGACGGAGGTTGGGCCGCTCGCCAGCGAGTCGCAGTTCGTCGACGTGCTCGCAGGCATCCAGCGCGGGCGGGACGAAGGTGGATCGGTCGTCGTCGGCGGTTCGCCGACCGGTGAGGGATACGTCGTCGCGCCGACGGTGTTCGAGGACGTCGCCGACACCGCGTTCCTGTCCTGCGCCGAGGTCTTCGGGCCGGTCACCGCGCTCTATCGCGTTGCCGATTTCGACGAGGCGCTGCGGCGTGCCAACGCCGTGGAGTTCGGCTTGGCGGCCGGACTGTTCACCTCGAGCCTCACGACGGCCCTGCGCTTTCGGCGCGAGGCGCAGGCCGGGATCCTCCACATCAACTCCCAGACCGCCGGGGCGGACGTCCACGTCCCCTTCGGCGGGATCAAGGGAAGCGGCTTCGGCCCGCACGAGCAGGGAGAGGCGGCCGCGCAGTTCTTCACCGAAACGGTCACCGTCTACGTCGATGCGTGATGTGCGTACTGAAGTTAACGGCGTTACTTGCAACTTGCGTTTACTCGTAATGTGTGTTAAGACCAGCGCCTGCGAAACTGTGTGTCCGGCTGGTGACGAAGCCAAGTCCGGACGGTTAGGGCAAACCCAGGGAGGGTTCGAGGAATGAAGCCCGCCGGTCTCATCTCAGCGCCGTCGCGTCTCGTGACGGCGTGTGTCGTAGTACTGCTCGTTGCGCTTGCAGGGGGCAGCGCCCAGGCCGCTCCGAAGGCGAGGGCGGCTGGGACGGCGAAGATTCAGCGTGGAGGGACGCTGAACATCGCGATCCAGGACGACATTCGCGCGGGCGGCAACCTCCAGGCCCACGACGTCGTCGACAACATCGTTTTCGGCAGCACCGTCTACGACCCGCTGCTCACGGTGGGGGCGAACGGGAGGCCCGCTCCTGCCTTGGCGACGAGCGCCACGGCGTCGAACGGCGGGCGGGTCTGGACGTTGAGCATCCGCAAGGGGGTCAAGTTCACCGACGGCAAGCCGTTCAACGCCACGAGCGTGAAGCAGAACTTCGACGCGATCCTCAGCCCTGCGAATGCGTCTCCGGTCGCGGACAACCTCTCGGAGGTCGCCTCGTACAAGGTGACGGGTCCGTACACGTTCAAGGTCACGCTGAAGAACGCGGACTACTACTGGAACTACAACCTGATGGACAACGTCTACATGGGCGAGATGAAGCCGTACAACCCGAACGCTCCAATCGGCACGGGCCCGTACGAGTTCGTCAGCCACACGGTCGGCAGCCAGATCGCGTTCAAGCGGAACCCCAACTACTGGCGCGGCTATCCGCCGCTCGACGGGGTCGTCTTCAAGGTGATCACGACGCCGCAGCTGGCAGCGCTCGCCCTCCAGAAGGGCACCGTGGACATGGTGCCGGCGTATCTGGATGCGACGACGATCCAGTCGCTTCTCCACGTGAACGGCATCAAGCTCTACACGACGTCGGGGAACGACAACTTCCAAGGCTTCTTCGACTTCGAGAAGGAGCGCCGCGGCGGCTACAAGAACGGGCTCGACGTCCGCGAAGGCCTCGCGTACCTCATCAACACGCCGCAGATCGTCCCGCCGCTCGTGGGCGTCTTCGGCAAGCTCGCCACGCAGCCGATCCCGCCGGGTGAGCTCGGATACGACAAGTCGATCACGTCTTGGCCGTACGACGTGGCGAAGGGTGAGGCCCTGCTCGCCGCCGGCGGCATCCCGAAGGGCGGCACGATCACCCTCTACACGATCCAGCGAACGGATCTCTGCCCGGTCGCGACCGCCTTCCAGGCCGAGCTCATCTCGCTCGGTTACCACGCCACGCTGCAGTGCCTCCAGAACGAAGTCGCGGCCAACGTCGTGCAGAACTACGACTGGGACATGTTCTTCTGGCACAACGGCGAGAACGATCTCGCCGTGTCCACGTACGAAGACGTGTGGACCATCAACAACGTGGCCAACCCTCCGACCGACATCTTCACGCTGAAGGATCCGAACCTACAGTCCGTGATCACGAAGATGGCGGCTACGACGGATCCGACCGCCTATGCAACGCTCGTGAAGAAGGCGTCGAACATCGTGATGAAGCAGGACGTGGCCACGATCGTCCTGTACTTCAACCGCGTTTGGGTGGCTGCTCGAACCAACATCCACGGCGTCGTTGCGAGTCCGCAGAACGACTACGGGCTGCTGATGAACGCGATCACGACCGTCTGGAAGTCGAAGTAGCTCTCGGACGCAGCTAGCCGGGAACGTGCTGTGGGAGTCGCCGCGCGATGAAAGGGTACGCGGCGATTCCCGCAGCGCTTCGGGCACACGACGTCTCCGTCGTGTTCGCGATGCTCGGCGGCACGAATGTCGCGTGGATCGCAGAAGGCGTGCGGACGAGGGCCTTCGAGTTTTTCAACACGCGACACGAAGAGACCGCCGTCGTTGCGGCCGCGTCGTATGCGATCGCCTCGGGGCAGGTCGGGGTCTGCAGCGTCACGCGCGGGCCCGGATTCGCGAACTCGATCAATGCGCTCGTCGCTGCCGTCGCAACGCACGCTCCCCTCGTGCTCATCGTCGGCGCATCGCCGTCGCGCGAGGCCGACTCGGCGCTGAACCTCGACCAAGAGAAGGCGTGTCGCCTGATCGGGGCGGGCTTCCACCACGCCGTGCACGCCGCGGACATTTCCAGTGTCCTATCCCACGCGTTCGAGCGAGCACGCTGGGACGGGACGCCGCAGGTCGTGAGCACAGCGGACGAATCCATCGAGGGCGACGTGTCGAACGTGGCCGGCGCGCTGTCAGTGGGCGTATCGCGTGCGGGTGGGCCGTCGCGGGAGAGCGTCTCGTCGGCAGCCGAATTGCTCGCAGGCGCAGCGGCTCCGCTGATCATCGCCGGCCGGGGCGCCGTCCTTGCGGATTGCCGGAGCGAGCTCGTGGCGCTCGCCGACGCGCTGGGCGCGCGCGTCGCGACGACGCTCCTGGCGAACTGCTTCTTCGCCGGCCATCCACGGAACCTCGGTCTCTCCGGCGGATGGGGAGCGCCGCTGGCCTACGAGCTCCTGAAGGAAGCCGATGCCGTGCTCGCCGTCGGCGCCTCGATGAACGACTTCACCTGCGACTTCGGAGGTCTCTACGGCGACTCGAAGGTGATCCGCTGCGACGTGGACGGCGGTGAGCTGGTGGGAGACGGAAAGGCTGTCGCTCTCGCCTTGCTGGGAGAGCTCTCTGCCCGCGGAGTCGAACCTGCGGGGGAGCGCCTCAAGTATCCGTCCGAGGAGAAGATCCGCGAGTCGGTCCGCTCGGTCGATCTGGGGCACGCTCCCGAACGCGGCATGGACATCCGCTCCGTGTACACGATGTTCGACGAGAAGCTG
>DASXOW010000021.1:0-1750 GCA_036493955.1 Gaiellaceae bacterium | reverse complement strand
CGACCGCGAGGGCTGCGGCGGCCGCGACGGCGCTGACGATGCGAATCGAAGTGCCGAGTCTCGGCATTGAAGTTCCTCCTCCTTGGGTTCGCGGCCAACGTACGACCAGGCAGGAGGCGAATGGGATACGGGCGGGTTGCGTCCCGGTTACGAAGTGGTGACGCACCCTGAAAAGCCTGTGCCCAACCGGTGTACGGTGTTTCTCGTGGCCATCGACGAAGCCCTCGACCGGGTCGAAGCGCAGCTCCAGGAAGAGGGCCAGCGGGTGCTCTCCGCCGTCCGCGGCGCCGTCCGTGCGCTGCAGGAGGGCGACGTCGAGCTCGCCGACGAGGTCGTCGCGTTCGACGACGAGGTCGACCAACTCTTCCTCGCGATCGAGGGCGCGATCCAGGCGCTGCTCGCCCTGCAGACTCCGGTGGCGCGCGACCTGCGCCTGCTACTCGCGATGCTGCACATCAACCTGCTGCTCGAGCGCAGCGGAGACGGCGCGGTGACGGTGGCGAAGCTGTCAAAACTCGTCGCCGACGCGGATCCCGACCCGGCGCTCGTCGGCGTGCTCGTCGAGATGGGGGACCGCGCCGAGGAGATGCTGCGCGTCGCGCTCGACTCGTTCTCGAAGCGCGACCTCGCGGGGGCGGAGAGCCTCGTCGACCTCGACGAGCTCATCGACCGTGCGAATCGCCGCTTCGTCGAGCGTCTCATCGACGTCATGGCCGAGCCGTCGCTCCGGGAGTGGGGCCTGCGGATGGTCGTCGCCGCGCGCACGATCGAGCGCATCGGCGACCGCGCCGTGGACATCGGCGAGCAGACGGCATACCTGCTCACGGCCCAGTTCCGCGAGTTCACCGACGCCTCACATCCCGTTCCGTAAGCTGTCCGCGTGGACTGGCGGCTCTACAAGGCGATCTACGACGTCTCCCTGCATCACCATTGGCTCGGGAGCCTCTTCCACGGCATCGAGGCGGCGAGCATTCCGTTCATGGTCGTCGCGACCGCCGTCCTCTGGTTCTTCTCACGTCCGGGCGGCGACAGGCGTTGGAAGCTCGCGGCCGGCAACGGATTCGCCGCCGCTGCGCTCGGATACGTCGTGAACTTCGTCATCCACACGGCCTGGGATCGTCCGCGGCCGTACGAGTCGCACACGATCAGGCATCCGTGGTCGAGTGCGACAGACGCGTCGTTCCCGAGTGACCACGCGAGCGTCTCGTTCGCCATCGCGTTCGCGGTGATCGCATTCGACGCCGCGGCGGGGGCAGTTCTCCTCCTGGCGGCGATCGTGATCGCCGTCGGGCGGCTGTTCATCGGCGCGCACTATCCGAGCGACGTCCTCGCCGGCCTCGTAGTCGGGGCCGTCGCGGCGTTCGTTGTCGTCCGTCTGCTCGGTCCGCTGGTCGACCGGGTCGTGCGCCTCGTCGAGCGGGTCAGCGATCCGCTCGTCGGCCGACTCTGGCGTCGCGCATAGCACCGAGCAGCGCCCGGTCAGGGCGATACGTCAGCAGTTCGATGGCTGCTGCAGGCTCGAGCCAGCGCAGCTCGTCCACCTCGTCGTTCGGCGCGAAGCCGTCATCGGCAAGCGGACGCATGCGCCACCAGCGCACGCGCTTCGGCGCGCCGTCAACGGTGTACTCGGTCTCTCCGAGCTCTTCTTCCAACACGCACCGGAGACCGGTCTCTTCGTGCACCTCGCGCAGCGCGCACTCCTCGTCCGACTCGCCTTCCTCGAGCTTCCCCTTCGGGAACGTCCAGTCGT
>DASXOW010000020.1:0-82832 GCA_036493955.1 Gaiellaceae bacterium | reverse complement strand
CTCGCCGTCGTCGACCCCCTCGGCGCGGAGCACGCGCCCGGCGAGCTCGACGGCCCCTGCCTCGTCGACCTCGACACCGCTTCGATTGTCGACCTCCACCGAGATCATGGCGAGATCATGCGCGGTTGCGCTCGTCGGTGTGCTCCTTGTAGGCCTCGACGATTCGCTGCACGAGCTTGTGGCGGACGACGTCCTTGTGGTCGAACTCGACGAACTGGATGCCGTCGATCTCAGTGAGCACGTCCCGGACGTGCACGAGGCCCGACCGCTGCTCCCGCGGGAGGTCGATCTGGGTGATGTCGCCCGTGACGACGACCTTCGAACCGAACCCGAGTCGCGTCAGGAACATCTGCATCTGCTCCGGGGAGGTGTTCTGCGCCTCGTCGAGGAGGATGAAGCTGTCGTTCAGCGTGCGGCCGCGCATAAAGGCGAGTGGCGCCACTTCGATCGTCCCGCGCTCGATCAGGTTGTTCGCCTTGTCGGGGTCGAGCATGTCGTAGAGAGCGTCGAAGAGCGGGCGCAGGTACGGGTCGACCTTCGCCATCAGGTCCCCGGGCAGGAACCCGAGTCGCTCCCCCGCCTCGACCGCCGGGCGGGTGAGGATGATCCGCGCGACCTCGCGCTCGTGCAGCGCCGAGACGGCGAGCGCCATCGCGAGGTAGGTCTTCCCGGTGCCCGCGGGGCCGATGCCGAATGTGATCGTTGAGCGGCGAATCGAGTCGACGTACGTCTTCTGCGTGATTGTCTTCGGCGCGATCTTCTTGCCGCGATGGCGCCAGACGACCGTGTCGAAGACGTCGCGGACGTCCTGGCCCGCCTCGAGCGTGCCGAGCACCGCGTCGACGGTGTGCGCGCCGATCTGATGACCGCCCTCCACCAACTCGACGAGTTCGTCGATGACCGCCCGGGCGTCCGCCACATGCTGATCGTCGCCCTCCAGCGTCAAGTGGTTCCCGCGCAGGCGCACGGTGCAGTCGAGGCGCTCCTTGAGCGCATCAAGGACGCCGTCCGAGATCCCGGCCAGCTCGGCCGCAACGGCGTTCGAGACGTCGAGCGTTTGCTCCATATGGCCTCAGTGTAGGTTGCGTTCGTGGCCAGGAAGTGGTGGACGTTGGTCGCGGTCTGCACCGCGACCTTCATGCTCCTGCTCGACATCACGATCGTGAACGTGGCGCTGCCCGCGATCGAGAAGGCGCTCCACGCCTCGTTCTCCGACCTCCAGTGGGTCGTCGACGCCTACGCCCTCGCGCTCGCCACGTGCGTCCTGACAGCCGGCGCGCTCGCCGACCTGTTCGGCCGGAAGCGGCTCTTCCTGCTCGGGATCGCCCTCTTCACGATCGCCTCGGCGGCCTGCGGGCTCGCCAACGATGCGCTCTTCCTGATCATCGCCCGCGGCGTGCAGGGGATCGGCGGGGCGATGATGTTCGCAACGGCGCTCGCCCTCCTCTCGCAGGAGTTCCACGGCCGCGAACGCGGGACGGCGTTCGGGCTCTGGGGCGCGGTGATCGGCGCCGCCGTCGCGATCGGCCCGCTCGCCGGCGGGATGCTCACGTCGTGGCTCTCGTGGCGGTGGATCTTCCTCGTGAACATCCCGATCGGGATCGGCGCGATCGTGTTCGGCATGCGGCAGCTGCGCGAGTCGAGCGACCCCGAGCACAGCAGGCTCGACCCGCCAGGCCTGATCACGTTCACGATCGGGCTCTTCACCTTGATCCTCGCGCTGATCGAGGGGAACGACCACGGCTGGACGAGCAGCCTGATCATCGTGCTGCTCCTCGTCGCCGTCATCTCGCTCGCGGCGTTCGTCGCGACGCAGGCGAGAGACCGCGTGACGATGATCGATCTCGCACTGTTCCGGCGACCCGCGTTCGTCGGCGCGCAGACGACGGCGTTCGCGATCTCGTCGTCGATGTTCGCGATGTTCCTCTACCTGACGCTGTACCTCCAGAACATCCTTGGGTTGTCACCGCTCGAGACCGGCGTGCGCTTTCTGCCGCTCTCCGTCGTCTCGTTCTTCGCGGCACCGCTTGCGGGCAGGCTCACGGGCCGCGTACCGGTGCGTGCACTGCTCGCGTTCGGGCTCGCGCTGAATGCGATCGCCATGTGGTCGATGAGCCGTGTGACCGTCGGCTCACACTGGACCGTGCTCCTCCCCGGCTTCATCCTCGGCGGCATCGGGATCGGGTTCGTGAACGCGCCGCTCGCGACGACCGCGGTGTCCACGGTTGCCGTCCAGCGTGCGGGAATGGCCTCCGGGATCAACAACACCTTCCGCCAGATCGGGATCGCGACCGGCATCGCCGCACTCGGTGCGATCTTCGCGTCGAAGGTTGGCGACCAGCGATCGCACGCGGGGTTCGTGCACGGCCTGCACGACATCCTGCTCGTCGGCGCGACTGTCGCCGCGATCGGAGCCGTGCTCGCAGCACTCCTCGTCCGTCGGCAGGACTTCGTCGCCTCCGGCCCGCCGCAGCAGGCCGAGGCTCAGGCGGACTAGCGCAAGCGTCTCCGTTGTAACGACGGCACGCCGCTTGCGACTGAAAGCGCATGATCTCGTTCTCATCCGTCGCCGTGATCGCTGTGGTCGCGCTCGTCGCACCGCTCGCAGTCGGCATCTCCGGACTGCGCCTGCCGGCGATCGTCGTCGAGATCCTGCTCGGCATCGTCGTCGGGCCGCAGGTGCTCGGCTGGGCATCGAACGACGAGCCCGTTCAAGTGCTGGCGCTGATCGGGCTCGCGTTCCTCCTGCTGCTCGCCGGGCTCGAGATCGACTTCGAACAGTTGCGGGGACGCCTGTTGCGCCTCACGGGTCTCGGCTTCGCAATCTCATTCACACTCGCGCTGATCGTCGGCTACGGGCTGAAGGCCGCCGACCTCGTGCGCTCGCCGCTGCTCGTCGCGATCATCCTCTCGGCGACCGGGCTCGGGATCATCCTCCCGATTCTCAAAGATGCCGGCCAGACATCGACTCCGTTCGGCCAGGTCGTCGTCGCAGGTGCGTCGATCGCGGAGGTCGGTCCGATCATTCTCCTGTCGCTGTTCTTCTCGGATCACTCCGGCGGCATCGGCGGCAAGCTCGTACTGCTGATCGGCTTCGTGATCTTCGTTCTCGCCGTCGCCATTGCCATCGTCGGCCTCGAGCATTCGATGCGGATCTCGCAGACGCTGCTGAAACTCCAGGACACGACCGCCGAAATCCGTGTTCGCGGCGCCTTCCTGCTGCTCGCGCTGTTCGTCGTGCTCGCGTCGCAATTCGGCCTCGAAGCAATCCTCGGCGCGTTCCTGGCCGGAGCGACGCTGAAGCTGGTCGACCGCGACGAGGGAATGACGCACTCCTTCTTCCACGCAAAGCTCCAAGCGGTCGGCTTCGGCGTGTTCGTTCCCTTCTTCTTCGTCTCGACGGGGATCAAGCTCGACGTTGCGAGCCTCTTCCACGGTGGCTCGACGATTGCGCGCGTGCCACTCTTCCTCGCCGCCCTGGTCGTCGTCCGCGGACTACCCGCGCTCGCGTATCGACCTCTCGCGGAGCGTGGCTCTCAGCTCGTCGCAGGTGGTCTGCTGCAGGCGACGTCACTCAGCATCCCGCTCGTCGCCGGCCAGATCGGAGTCGACCTCGGGTTGATCCGCCCCGCGAACTACGTCGCTCTCGTCACCGCCGGGCTGATCTCGGTCATCGTCTTCCCGCTCGTTTCCCTGCCCCTCCTGGGCGGCCGAGAGGCGCGGGCGAGCTCGCCCTAGGCGAGCTTCTCGCGGAGCATCTGGCTGACCGCGGTGCCGTCGGCACGGCCCGCGATCTGCGGCATGACGTCCTTCATCACGCGGCCCATGTCGCGCATGCTCGTCGCACCGTTCTCGGCGATCGCATCGTCGAGGATGCGCTCGAGCTCCTCTTCGGTGAGCGGCTCGGGCATGAACTCCTCGAGGACGGCCCGCTCCGCTTCTTCCTTCGCAGCCTGCTCCTCGCGTCCGCCGCCGCGAAACGCCTCGGCGGCTTCGATCCGCTTCTTGCGTTCACGTTGGAGCACCTGGAGCTCCTCCTCTTCGCTCAGCGGGCGCAGGAGATCCTTCTCCGCCGACTTCAGGCTCGCGAGGATCAGGCGCAGGGCGTCGCGGCGCGCGGTGTCGCCGGAGCGCATCGCGTCCTTGACGTCGTCTTCGAGCTCTTCGATCAGCGTCATAGCGTTTCTCCCATCGGGCGGCCCCCGAGGATATGCCAGTGCAGGTGGAACACGGTCTGCCCTCCGCCGGGGCCGACGTTGACGACCACGCGGTAGTCCGTCAAGCCGGATTCTGCCGCGGTCTCGGCCACGAATGCCAGCATCCGCTGCGCCTCCTCGGGCGGGAACTCGGCGACGTCGCGGAAGGTGTCGACGTGGCGCTCCGGCAGAACGAGCAAATGAACCGGTGCCTGCGGGTTGATGTCGGCGATCGCGACGAACCCGTCCGCGGCGTGCACGTGGTCGCCGTCGCGGACGAGTGTGCAGAAGAAGCAGTCCTCACGCGGCTCGGGCAAGGATCCCCTCCTCGGTGACGCGGTCTGCGCGCACGCGGACGAGCTCACCCACCGGCGCGTCGACGAGCCACGGCGTGTAGTCGTCGCCGTAGCCGCGGCCGGGCCGGTCGACGAGCACCACGTCCTCGGTCTTCTCGCGCCACCGCGCGAGGCAGAGCTCGTGGGAGAGCGCGCGCAACCGGGCGCCGCGCTGCTTCTTCTCTTGTGGTGGTACGCGGTCGTCGCCGGCGGTGACGGTGCCGGGTCGCGGCGAGTAGGGAAAGACGTGCACCTTCGTGATGCCGGCGCGCTCGACCGTGTGGAGCGTCGTCGCGAACGCGTCCTCGTCCTCAGCCGGGAAGCCGACGATGACGTCGGTCGTCAGGTTGAACTCGTCCGCGAGCGGCGCGAGCCGACGCAGGTAGGTGTCGACGGTGTAGCGGCGGCCCATCGCATGCAGGACACCGTCGTCACCCGACTGCAGCGGGACGTGCAGGTGGCGACCGACGGTGGGCGTCTCCCGCAGCGCCGCGACGAGCGCGTCGTTCACGTGGTTGATTTCGATCGAGCTGAGTCGCAGCCGCTGAAGCCCCGGCGTCGCTCCCGCCTCGCGGACAATGCGCGCGAGGTCGTAACCCGCGGTGCGGTCGCGGAAGCAGCCGAGGTTGATGCCGGTCAGGACGACCTCGCGGTGGCCTTGCGCGACTCGACGTTCGATCTCGGTCAGTACGGCCTCCGCGCTGCGGCTGCGCGAGGCCCCGCGCACGAGCGGGATCACGCAGAAGTTGCACGAGAACGAACAGCCGTCCTGGATCTTCACGAACGCACGTACGCGGTCGACACGCGCGTCGGCCTGCACGCAGCCGATCGCCCCCACGTCGCCCGCGACGAAGGACGCAGTCTCTTCGGGCCGCTTCGCCACGACGACGACGTTCTCGGGGAGCCCCGCGAACGCAGTCCCGCCGAGGTTCGCGGCGCAACCGGTCAGGTAGACGCGGGCATGCGTCCGGGCCGCACGCGCCGCCGCCTTGCGGCTCTTCGCGACCGCTTCGTTCGTAACGCAGCACGTACTGATCACTGCGACGTCCGCGGCAGCGTCCTCCCGATGGCCATCCCGCAGCAGCGCCTCGCGCACTTCGTGCGCGTCGACGTGCGAGACCTTGCAGCCGAGAAAGTCGACGGTGAACGTCGCCACGGCGGGGATCGTATGCGTTACGTCGCGCGAAAGAGGTCGCACGCCCAGCCGTCGAGCGTACGCCGTGCGAGGTGCTCGAAGCCCGGAAGCGTGGGACTCGTCGGCTCGAGATAGCCGGAGGTGACGAGGGTAGTGCAGTCGATCCGCGGGATGAGCGACTCGACGGATTCGTGCGAGATGTTCGCGATCACGACGTCCGCTCCGGGCAGACGCTGGTCGGGAGAGACGAGCTGCACCTCGAGCTCGACACCGTTGACGGCGGCGTTTGCGCGCGTCGCTTCGACCGACGGCTCCTCGATGTCGACCGCGACCACCGGCGCGAAGCCGAGCAGTGCCGCGGCGACCGAGAGGACGCCGGAGCCGCAGCCCACGTCGAGCAGCGAGGTCGGCTCGAGATCCTGCAGCGTGGCGAGGCAGAGTTGTGTCGTCTGGTGGGACCCGGTGCCGAATGCCCGACCCGGATCGATCACGACCACGAGTGCGTCGTCCGGCGCAGGCTCCCACGGCGGCCCGACCCAGAGGCGGCCGACGCGCACGGGCCGGTGGAACGCCCGCCATCGGTCCTCCCATCCCGCGTCGACGTCGGCGGCCCGCCCGCCGCCGAAGAACGCCCACATGCGCTCTTCGCCGGCGGCGTTCGTGTAGGCCGCGAGCTCGACACCGCCCAGGCGGTCGGTCTCCTCGAAGCCCTCGGGGAAAAGCTCGATCATGGTCGCGCGCGCCTGCTCGGCACGCTCGTGCCCGACTTCGATCGCGATGCGACGGAGCCCGCTCAGCGGAACGCACTCTTCAGCTTCTCGAAGAAGCTCTCGTCGTGCCGGTAGGTGTGCTCGTCGCTGATCACGTCGAACTCTTCGAGCAGGCGGCGTTGCTCGTCGCTCAGGTGACGCGGGACCGAGACGTTCACGAGCACGCGTTGGTCGCCGCGGCCGAACCCCTGGAGCACGGGCATGCCTCTCCCTTTCAGGACCCGCACCTCACCCGGCTGAACGCCGGGCAGCAGCTCGAGCTCGATCGGCCCGTCGAGCGTCTCGACGGTCGGCGTCGCACCGAGCGCAGCCTGCACGATCGTCAGGTCGACCTGGGTGTAGATGTCGTTTCCTTCACGGACGAACCGCGGATCGGGCCTCACGCGGACGAGGACGTAGGCGTCGCCAGCCCGCCCGCCGAGCGCGCCGGCGTGGCCTTCGCCCGAGACACGGATGCGCTGCCCGTCGTGGATGCCGGCCGGGACGTCGACATCGAGCTCGCGCCGCTCGAGCTTCCGGCCCGCACCGTCGCACTCGGTACACGGATGCTGCACGATCTCGCCGCGTCCCTGGCAGGTCGGGCAGGCGGACGTGCGGACGAACTCTCCGAACACGCTGCGCGAGACCTGCTGGAGCCGTCCGGTGCCGTTGCAGCGATCGCACCGTACGGGAGTCGTTCCCGGCTCGACGCCGTCGCCGCCGCACTGCTCGCAGGTGGCCGCGACGTCGAACGGCACCGCAACGGTCGTGCCGCGCGCCGCGTCGACGAGCTCGATCTCGACCTCTGCGCCGACGTCCGCTCCCCGGGCGCTCCGGCCGCCGCGCCTGCCGCCCCCGAACAGATCGTCACCGAAGAACGCAGCGAACAGGTCGCTCAGCCCGCCCATGTCGAAGTTCGTCGGCGTGAAGCCGCCCGATCGAAGGCCGGCGTGCCCGTACCGGTCATAGAGCGCGCGAGTCTCCGAGTTCGACAGCACTTCGTACGCCTCGGTCACGTCGCGGAACCGCGCCTCGGCGTCGGGCTCCGTAGACACGTCGGGGTGCAGCTGCCGGGCGAGCCGCCTGAACGCCTTCTTGAGCGCTTGCTCGTCGGCGTCGCGCTCGATCCCGAGCAGCTCGTAGTAGTCGCGGTCGGCCATCAGCCGTCCTCGGCGTAGACGTCTTCGACGAACCGCGAGAGCTCGGCCGCCGCGGCCCTGACCGAGCGCAGCGCCTTCTCGTAGTCCATGCGCAACGGGCCAAGGATGCTCACCGAGCCGAGCGTACGGTGGGCGACCCCGTACGTTGCGCCGACGAGTGCGAGCTGCTGCAACCCGGGTTGGACCAGCTCTTCACCCACACGGGCGAACGGACGCCGGGGGTCAAGCCGCTGCGCAACGACGTCGAGGAGCGCCGCGCGCTTCTCGAGCGCCTCCATCAGGCTCCGGTACGCACCGATCTCTTCCGCCCGCATCTCCTCGAGCAGCCCCGCCGTCCCGCCGACGAACAGCTGCCGGTTCTCGTCGGCCGCCTGCTCGAAAGCTCCGCGGATGACGTGCAGGAAGCCGCGCTCGCGCGGACGGAGCGAGGGCTCGTCGAACGCGAGCTTCATTGCGCGTGAACCGATTCGGGCACCACGCACACGCTCGACGAGATACTCGGCGGCCCACGTCACAAGGCCCGGGTCGACTGCCTCAGGGAATGCGAACCGCAGGTCGGTGACGCTTCCGGTGGAGGCGATTACGACTACGAGCACGACGTCCGGCTGGAGGAGCAGCACCTCGACGTGCCGAACGGTCGCCGCCTCGAGCGGCGGCGCCGAGACGAGCGCGAGCAGCCGCGTCACCTGCGAGAGCATCTCCGTCGTCGCCTGCAGCGCCTCCTCGACCTCGGCGCGCGCACCCGCGAGCCCGAGCGGGAAGTCGTCCGGGCGCGACTCGGGCCGCTGGAGCAGCTCGTCCACGTAGATGCGGTACCCCGCCTCGGTCGGAACCCGCCCGGCCGAGGTGTGCGGATGCGTGAGCAACCCGAGCCGCTCGAGCTCCGAGAGCTCGCTCCGCACAGTGGAAGGCGAGACCCCGAGCCCGGACCGCTCGACGAGCGCCCGCGAGCTCACCGGCTGCCCGGTCGCGACGTACTCCTCGACGACGAGGCCGAGAATGTCGCGCTGCCGGTCGGAGAGCAGGATCTGCATGAGCCTCATGGTAGGCCGCGTGTCAGGCGAGGAGCCGTGCCGTCACGCCGCCGCCCAGGAAGCGTCCGCGCGGAGTGAGGGTCAAGGAGCCCTCGCCGTGAACGGCCAGCCCGCTCTGGCTGAGGCGTTCGAGCGCCTCCGGGTCGAGCACCTCCCCCAGCCCGGTGAGCGGTAGAGGCTCGTCCAGCCGCAGGCCGAGCATCACTCGCTCGGTCGCCCGCTCGCTCGCCGACAAGATCTCGAGCGCCCGCTCCGGACGCTCCCGGCGGTGATGCGCCGCCAGATAGCGGTGGAGTGACGGCGCATTCCGCCAGCGCCGGTTCTCGATTGTGCTGACCGCGCCCACGCCGAGGCCGAGGTAGTCGTGACCGAGCCAGTAGCCGAGGTTGTGCTGCGCGCGCAGGTCCCGCCCACCCACGCGATCGGGGAGGCAGAAGTTCGCCGTCTCGTACCAGCGATACCCGGCTGCGATCAGCCGCTCGACGACCAGCTCGATGTACGACTCCAGCTCGTCTGCCTGGCGCAGGAGCTCGGCTCCGTGGGCGTGCGTGAAGCGGGTGCCCGGTTTCGCTTCAAGCTCGTACGCGGAGATGTGCTCCGGCTCCAGGGTGAGAGCCTCGTCGAGGTCACGTGCGAGATCGGCGGTGGTCTGGCCCGGGATGCCGTAGATGAGATCGAGCGATCTGTTGTCAATTCCGGCATCACGTAGACGTTGCATGGCGAGCCGGACGTCCTCGGGCCGCGCGCGGCGATCGAGCACCTCCAGAAGGGCGGTGTTGAACGTTTGTGCGCCAATCGACACGCGATCGACACGGTTTCGTGACAGAAGCGCCGCCAGGGAGGCCGTGACCGTCTCCGGATTCGCCTCGACGGTCACCTCGCGCGCCGGCGGGAGCGCAGCGAGCAGCCGCTCGAGCTCGTTCGGCGCCGTCAGCGACGGTGTGCCGCCGCCTAGGTAGATGCTCTCGAGCTCGGGCGCGAGCAGATGACGCTCGAGCGCGAGCTCGCCGAGGAGTGCATCGATGTACCCACGGTGGAGGTCGCCGTGACCGACCACAGTGACGAAGTCGCAATAGCCGCACCTCGACGCGCAGAACGGGAGGTGGACGTAGAGGTGCCGGGCGCCGTCGCGCACGTCAGCGCTTGGCGGTGTCGTTCAGGTTGAGGACGGCGAGGAACGCCTCCTGCGGCACCTCGACACCGCCGACCTGCTTCATCCGCTTCTTCCCCGCCTTCTGCTTCTCGAGCAGCTTCCGCTTCCGGCTGATGTCGCCGCCGTAGCACTTCGCGAGCACGTCCTTGCGACGGGCCTTGACCGTCTCACGCGCGATGATCCGCGCGCCGACGGCCGCCTGGATCGCGACGTCGAACATCTGGCGCGGGATCTCCTCGCGGAGCTTCTCCACGAGCGCTTTGCCGCGCTCGTACGCGAAGTCACGGTGCAGGATGAGCGAGAGTGCGTCGACCGGCTCACCGCCGACGAGGATGTCGACCCGCGCGAGGTTGCCGGGCCGGAAGCCCGCGAGGTCGTAGTCGAAGCTCGCATAGCCGCGCGTCCGCGACTTCAACTGGTCGTAGTAGTCGAGGACGATCTCGGCGAGCGGTAGCTCGTACGTCAGGTGGACGCGCTGCTCCGACAGGTACTCGAGGTGATCGAATTTCCCGCGGCGGTCGTTGCAGAGCTCCATTACCTGACCGACGAACTCCTTCGGGACGATGATCGACGCTTTGATGTACGGCTCTTCGACTTCGTCGAAAGAGTCCGGCAGGTCTGCAGGCGTGTGCACCTCGACCCAGTCCTCGTTCAGCGGCTTGACGCGATACGCGACGTTCGGTGCCGTGACCAGGAGGTCGAGATCGAACTCACGCTCGAGGCGCTCGCGGACGATCTCCATGTGCAGGAGGCCGAGGAACCCACAGCGGAAGCCGAAGCCGAGCGCCTGGGACGTCTCGGGCTCGTAGAACAGCGCCGCGTCGTTGAGCTTCAGCTTCTCGAGCGCGTCGCGCAGCTCGGGGTAGTCGTCCGACTCCGTCGGGAAGAGCCCGGCGAACACCATCGGCTTAACGTCCTTGTACCCCGGCAGCGGCGCGGACGCCGGGCGCTTCTCGGCGGTCAGGGTGTCGCCGACACGTAGTTCCGACACGTCCTTCAGGCCGGTGATCACGTAGCCGACCTCCCCCGCCTGCAGCTCCTGCACCGGACGCATCGCAGGGGACATGAAGCCGATCTCCTGCGCCTCGAACCGCGTGCCGAGCGCCATCGCGCGCAGATGCTCGCGCGGCCGGAACACGCCGTCGACGACGCGGACGAACGCGACCACGCCGCGGTACTGGTCGTACGACGAGTCGAAGATGAGCGCGCGCGGCGGAGCATCGGGCTCGCCGACCGGCGCCGGGATCCGCGCGATGATCGCGTCGAGCACCGCGTCGACGCCATGGCCGGTCTTGGCCGAGATGCGCAACACGTTGCCGGGGTCGTCGCCAATCAGGTCCGCAACCTCGGCCGACGCGCCGTCGGGATCGGCCTGCGGCAGGTCGATCTTGTTGACGACGGGAACGATCTCGAGGTTGTTCTCGATCGCGAGGTACGCGTTCGCGAGCGTCTGCGCCTCGATCCCCTGCGCGGCGTCGACGACGAGCAGCGCGCCCTCACACGCCTGCAGCGACCGCGAGACCTCGTACGTGAAGTCGACATGACCTGGCGTGTCGATCAGGTTGAGCTCGTACCCTTTCCAGTGCACGCGGACGGCCTGGGCCTTGATCGTGATGCCGCGCTCCCGTTCGAGGTCCATCGAGTCGAGCATCTGGTCGCGCATCTCCCGCGCCGACACGGTGTCGGTCAGCTGGAGAATGCGGTCCGCGAGCGTCGACTTGCCGTGGTCGATGTGCGCGATGATCGAGAAGTTGCGGATGTGAGCTTGGTCCATGGCCTCTAACCGCGCGCGGCGCGGTTTCGCAAGGAGAGTAGCGCCTGCATCTCGCGCACCCGAAGCGCGCGACAGGCGATCGCGTACGTCGCGACGGAGGCGATCAGAGCCAGCCCGAGCGACACGACCTGGCCTCCCAACGATCGACCGAGCGCGCTGTCGAGTGGATCCCAGACGACGAAGGCGACGACCGCGACGCCGGCGGAGGCGACCGCGATGCGGATCGTGGACGACGCGATCTCGCCACCGTCGATGCGGCCGATCTGCCTGCGCAGGAGGAAGAGCAGCGCGACCGTGCCGGCGACGTTGCAGACCGCGGTCGAGAGCGGGATCCCCCAGGTGCCGAAGCGGTAGAACACCGCGTCGAGGATCGCGTTCAGCGCGAGGTTGCCCAGCGCGACGATCGTGGGGATCCAGTTCGACTGCAGGCTGAAGAACGCACGGTTCAGCATCAGCATCGCGCCGTTGAACACGAGGCCTGCGCTGAAGGCGGCGAGCGCTCCGGCGACGACCGGCGTCTGCGACGGGTGCCACGCACCCCGCTGGAACAGGATCCGGATGATCGGCTCCGCGAGCACGGCACTGAAGACGGCGGCGGGAATCAGGAGGAACGCAATCTGGCGAAGGCCCATCGACACGGTGCGCCGGAAGCCGTCCATGTCGCCGCGGGTCGAGAAGCGCGACAGCGACGGGAAGAGCACCGTCGCGACCGCAACCGAGAACATCCCCTGCGGCAGCATGTAGACGAGAAACGCCTTCTGGATCGCGGTCGGCGCGAGCGTGCTGTCGATGAAGCGCGAAGCGAAGAGCGTGTCGATCACGGCGTTGACGTTGATCAGCCCGAGGCCGAGCGTCACCGGCAGCATCAGCTTGAACACGCGCGCGACAGCGGGGTCGCGCCAGTCGAGCACGAGCTGCAACCGCCCGTCGCGGCCGCGGAGCCACGGCATCGGCAGGAACACCTGAACAAGCGTCGCGACGAGGATCGCGGCCGCGTAGACGTAGAGCTTCCCGCTCTCGCCGCTCACGTGCGGGACGCCGAGGGCGAGCCCGAGGATGATCGCCAGGTTCCAGAAGACAGGCGAGAGCGCGGGAACGGTGAAGTGGTCGTAGCTGTTCAGGATCCCCACGACGATCCCGGAGACTCCGAGTAGCGCCACGATCGGGAAGAGGACGCGCGAGAGCCCTGTGGCGAGGCTCGGGTCGACTGCGTGGAACGGCGAGATGACGAGCGGCGCGATCAGGATGAAGATCGCCGAGAGCGCGCCGAGCCCGAGCAGCATCAGCCAGAAGAGCGTCGACGCGACGCGCCAGGCCCGCTTCCGCTCTCCCTTCTCGAGCAGTTCACTGAACACCGGCACGAACGCGGACGACAGCGCAGCGTCGGCGACCAGCGCCCGCACGAGGTTCGGGATCTGGAACGCGACCGTAAACGCGTTGATCCGCCCGGCGGCGCCGAAGTAGTAGCCCGCCACCATCTCGCGGATGAGCCCAAGCACCCGGGAGACCCCGGTCGCGACCCCGAAGATGAGCGCCGAGGTGCCGAGCCTGCGCCGCGGCGCGTCGGCCGGAGCCGCGCTCGGATCGGTCGATGCGAACGCGGGGGTCGTGTCGTCGGCCACTAGGCCAGACGTTACTCTGGTACCCTGATCGCGCCCGCTGGTGCGGGTTTTTCTCTGAGATGCCGAACATCAAGCAACAGAAGAAGCGGGTCCGGATCGCCGCCGAGGAGCGCCTCGAGAACCTGCGCTACAGCTCGACGATCAAGACGCTGACGAAGCGTCTCGCGGCCGCGGCCGAAGGTGGCGACACCGCAGCGGTCGAGACCGAGCACCGCGAGCTCGTGAAGCTCATCGACCGGGCGGTCTCCCGTGGCGCGCTCCACCGGAACGCTGCCGCCCGCAAGAAGTCGCAGGCGGCCAAGCTCGCCGCCGGCTCGAGCTCCTAGCTCACGCCGCTGTCGGCTGCGTGATCTCGACGAGCGCGCGTTCGAGCTCTAGCTCATTGGCGAGCCGCGAGCCACCCTTCAACGCGTGGTCGAGCTCGGCCAGACGGATCAGCGCCGTATCGAGCTCGCCGACACTGAAGTTGCGCACCTGGGCGTAGAGCTTCTGGGCGGGGAACGGCTTGACCCCGAGCTTCGACGCCGCGTCAGCGGACGAGACGCCAGCGGACTCGAGGCGATGCGCCTGGCGCGCACGCCGGAGATGGTTGGTGAGGCTGCCGACAAGACGTGGAATCGTGCGCGACACCGGATCGCCGGTTCGATCGAGCATGCGCTCGGCGGCACGGAGGACGGCGCCGACGTCGCGCGCTCCCCACGCGTCGGTGAGGTTCCACGGCGGCGACTCTGCACGCGGCGCCACGAGCAGGTCGACGTCCGCGTCGGTCACCTCGTCGCCGGCCGCCCAGGTCACCAGCTTGTCGACCTCCCCCGCGAGCTCGTACAGGTCGTCACCGACGAGCTCGGAGAGCCGGCGACACGCGGCGGGCTCTGCCTTCGCGCCATGCACGGCGAACTGGTCGGCGATCCATTTGTGGATCGCACGCGACTGGACGTCCCAGATCAACACCTCACCCTTCGCCGCCACCGCCTTCCCGAGCGGCGAGTCCTTCTTCAGCTCGCCACCGACGAGCGCCAGCGTCGTGCCGGGGGCGGGCGACTTGAGGTAGTCCCCGACTACCTTCGCGTCGGGTGCCTTCCAGGACTCGACGTTCTCGAAGACGACGAGCCGTGTCCCGGAGCCGAACAGGCCGAGCGCATTGCACGCCGCGACCGCGTCGTCGCCCGTCGCCTCCGCCGCGTCGTGCACCTCGACCGCGTCCGCGTCGAACCGACCACGCAACCTCGCGACCGCGCGATCGACCTTCGGGCGGTCCCCGCCGGCGATCAGGTACGCAGGCTTCAGGTCGTCGGGCATCACTTGCAAGGATAAGCCGACGATGCGGATCGAGCGCCACGACCAGCCCGACGAGTTCTTCAGGCTCGTCGCGCCGTTCCTCGAGCGGCGGGAGGCCGAGCACAACCTCCAGCTCGGCTTCCGGCAACGCCTGGAGGCCGACCGGCACGCGTTCGGCCCACTCGACCCGCTGCTCTACGCCGTGCTCGACGACGCCGGAGGTGTCGCGGCAGTGGCGACGCAGACGCCGCCGTTCGGGCTCGTGCTCTCGCAGATCGATGATCCGACGATCGTCGACGCACTCGCCGATCGGCTCGCCTCGGACGGGGCGGAGCTCCCGACGGCGGGCGGGCCTGTCGAGGTCTCGCGCGCGTTCGCCTCGCGGTGGGCTGCCCTGACGGGGCTGGTGCCGTCTGTTCAGATGGAGGAGCGGATCTACGAGGCGACGACGGTCGTGCATCCGCCCGATGTCGCGGGCGCGATGCGCCCGTACGAAGCGGCGGATCGGGCCCTCACGATCGCCTGGCTGAGCGCATTCATGTCCGAGGCAATGCCCGACTTGCCGGAAGGACGGGTTGAGCGCATCGTCGACGACCGCGCGGCGGGGAAGGGCTCGCTCGTGCTCTGGGAGGACGATGGCCTGGTCGTCTCGCTCGCGGGGCACGCCGGCGAGACCTCGAACGGCTTCCGCGTCGGGCCAGTCTATACGCCGCCCGAGCTTCGCGGGCATGGGTACGCGTCAGCGTTGACCGCTGCGCTGACCAGGCAGCTCCTCGAACGCCGGCGGTTCTGCTTTCTCTTCACGGATCTCGCAAACCCCACCTCGAACTCGATCTATCAGCGGATCGGCTACCGCCCCGTCACGGACATCACGCTCTGGCGGTTCGAGACAGTCTGAAGCGCCTGCTCAGCGAGCCCGTAGAAGCTCGGTCAACAGGCGATCGCTCAACGCGTGTGCATCGCGACGACCAAAGTTCGTGGACGTGATCACGACGATGCGCTCGCTCTTCGGAAACACGTGCACCCGGTTGCCGCCCATACCGGTCATGTAGAAGCACGGCTCGTTCGAGTACTCCCGCAGCCACCACAGGTAGCCGTACTCGGTCTCGGCGTCGATGCGCGCATGCGGACGAATCGACTCTCCGACCCAGTCACCCGAGACGACGCCCTCGCCGCCGCGGAGGTACAACGCTCCCAGCCGGAGCAACGAACGACTCGTCAGCTCGAGCCCGCCAGCGGTCGACGTCTCCCCGCGCGGCGTCTGGGCCCACTCCGCACGCTCGATCCCGAGCGGTGCGAACAGCTCACGCTGGGCGAACTCCGACAACGGCTCCCCGAGCGCCCGCTCGAGCCCGATCCCGAGTGCCACCACACCAGCGGTGCAATAGCTGAAGCTTTTCGACGCGCGCGCCGGCAAGCCGAGCGCAAATCCGAGCCAGTCGTCCTGCGGATACATCAGCTCCTCGTTGCCGGGCGAGCTCTCATCCCAGTCGTTGCAGTCGAGGCATGAGCTCATCGCCAAGAGCTCGCGGAGGCTCACCGGCGGCGCGGGTGCCCCGACGAGCTCCTCGAGGCGCGACTCGACGCCCGCGATGACCCCCCGGTCGATCGCCATGCCCAGCAGCATCCCGGCGACCGTCTTCGTGCACGAGCGCGTGTTGCGCAACGTCTCGATGCCGCCCTCCCGGTACTCCTCGTGCACGACCTCACCGTGATCAGAGACAACGACACTCGTGATCTGTCCGTACGCAGCGAGGTCCACCTTGCGAATATACAAACGTCGATCAGCGGCCGGCGTCCGCTGATCGAACCCGGCGCCACGCGAGCACGCCGCCACCAATCGCCGCTCCGGCCGCGACCGCGGCGGCGCGACCGGAGACTTGGGCGCCCGGGATCGCCGAGACGATGCGCGCACAGGTTGCGATGTACACGGCGACCCAGCCGTCGGTCCAGGCGAGCGCTACCGCGACGCTCGGGGCGAGCGGCGCGACGGCCGCGGCGGAGAACGACAGCCCGAGCAGGAGCGGCATCGCCGGCTCGGCCAGCGCGTTCGCGACCAGGCCGTAGAGCGGCACCCGCCCGAACTCGAGCCAGAGGATCGGAGCCGTGACGAGCGTGCAGGCGGCGGAGATCGCGAGCGCGGAGCGCAGCCAGTCGGGCATCGGGTACCCGTCGAGCACGCGCAGGAACGGGCCGCCGAGGACGAAGATCGCGGCGACCGCTCCGAACGAGAGCTGGAAGCCGGCGTCGAAGAGCGTGTACGGATTCCACGCGAGCAGGGCGCACGCAGCAACGAGCAGCAGATGCCACGCGTCGCGCAGCCGGCCGGCGAGCCACGCGACCGACACCGCCGCACCGGCGATCGCGGCGCGGATCACAGACGGTTGCGGGCCGACCGCGAGCACATACACCCCGATCGCTGCGAGCGCTCCGATGTGTCCCCACGCCCGTCCGATCCCGAGCGCGACGGCAAGCGCCAGCACGCCGCCCGCGAGCAGCACGACGTTCTGACCCGAAACGGCCAGCAGGTGGTAGAGGCCCGACCGGCGAAACGCCTGCTTCGTCCCGTCGGACAGGCCGCCGTCGTCGCCGAGCAGTACTCCTTCCACGAGCGCGCGTCGTTCTCCCGTGAGCCCGGGCGAGGACGAGCGGCGAAGCCACCGTCGTAACCGGTCCGCGATGCCGCCGAGGCCACCTCGCCGACCGACGACGTGCCATTCGTCCACGTGGAGGACGACGTGCACGCCTTGCCGGCGCAGCCAGGTGCGCTCGTCGAAGCCGTGCTTAGGGCCGCGCGGTGCCTTCACGACGGCGAGGACGCTCAGGCGCGCCCCCTGAGGCGGTGCGCGCCCGAGCGGAAGCTCAAGCTCGACGCGCTCACCGCGCGTCCGCGCCATTTGTCGGAGGTCGAACATGCCCCGTCGCGCCTCGGCGGTCGTGACGACGACGAACCGGTCGGCGGTCCCGATCCGCGGCGCGAGGATGCTGCGGTCGAGCTGGTCGAGCCGAGTGCTGCCCCACCACCACGCAAAGGTCAGCGCGAGGGCTGCGAGAAGCGCGGCGCGCCCCCAGCCCGTCGGTGCGAGCAAGGCCGAGGCGAGGCCCGTCGCAACTGCCAGAACTGCAGGGTCGTGGACGCGCACGGCGTCGCTCGCCGCGAGCCCGACCACGCACGCGCAGACGACCACGTGGGCCGGGAGCACGCGAGTCATGGGACGACCAATTTGCGCAGGTCGGCGAGCCGTGACGGGCCGATGCCAGGGATCGCGTCGAGCTCGTCCACGGAGTGAAACGCGCCATGCTCGGTGCGGTAGTCGATGATCTTCTGCGCCGTGACAGGGCCGACACCCGGGAGCTCGTCGAGCTGCTCGGCGGTCGCGCTCGAGAGCGAGACCGGCCCGCTCGCCGCACTCCCACCGGCCGGGGTCGCCGAGGGCACACCACCCACAACCCCGGCGCGCGGCACCACCACCTGTTGCCCGTCCGAGACTGGCGCCGCGAGGTTTACGCCGGCGCGGTCGGCGACCCGCGTCGCTCCGCCTGCACGCGCAACCGCGTCGGCGACTCGCGAGCCCGAAGGGAGCCGCACGAGCCCCGGCCGGCGAACCGCCCCCTCGACGTCGACGACCATCGCGGCCGCCGCGCGCGGGCGCGTCGACGCAGCAGAAGCCACGCGAATCGGCGCCACCGAGAGCGCAGCAACGTGCCCGCCCGGCCGCAAGTGCCGAACGCCGAGCGCGGCGAGCACGAGCACGAGCAGCCCGGCCGCCACGAGGCGCCGAGTCGACACCGCGATCGGAAACCTGTCCACCCGACAAGGCTGCCGGGGAAGCTGTCACGCGTGGGACACGGCTTCGTGCCGAAAGCGAAAAAACTCAGACGACGATGTTGACGAGCTTGTCCGGCACCACGATCACGCGCTGCTCGGACCCGCCGTTCACGTGCGCCTGCACCTTCTCGGACGCGCGCGCCCGCTCGATCAGCTCGGCCTCCGACAGGCCTGCGGGAACGCGCACGCGGTCGCGCACCTTGCCGTTCACCTGCAACACGAGCTCGACTTCGTCGCGGACGAGAAGAGACGCGTCGGCAACCGGCCACGGCGAGTCCCACAGCCGTGACCTGCCGAGCACGCCCCACAGCTCCTCGCACACATGCGGTGCGTACGGCTGCAGCACCGACACCGCCGTCTCCGCGGCGAACCGCGCAGCAGGATCGTCCGGCGCTTTCGAAAGCTCGTTGACCAGCTCCATCACTGCCGCGATCGGGGTGTTGAACACGAACCGCCGCTCGATGTCGTCGGTGACGCGCGCGATCGTCTCGTGCGCCTTACGGGCGAGCGCTGTATCGACGCCTGCCGGCGACTCCGGCTGCGCCGCTGCCTCGTGCACGACACGCCAGAAGCGGCGCACGAACCGCACCATCGGCTCGATCCCATCCGGACTCCAATTGATGTCCTGATCGGCCGGGCCCTGGAAGAGGATGTAGATCCGGATCGGGTCGGCACCGAACTCGTCGGCCAGCTCGTCCGGAGAGACGCCGGACTTCGACTTCGACATCTTCCTGCCGTCGAGCAGAACCCAGCCCTGATGGAACAGCCGCTGGAACGGCTCGCGAAAGCCGAGCATCCCCCAGTCGTTCATCGCCTTGACGAAGAAGCGCGAATAGAGCAGGTGACCCTTGGCGTGGTCGATGCCGCCGATGTACTGGTCGATCGGCATCCACGCGTCGACCAACGGGCGCTCGAACGGCGCGTCGGCGTTCTGCGGGTCGCAATAGCGCAGGAAGTACCAGGACGAGTCGACGAACGTGTCCATCGTGTCGGCCTCGCGACGCCCGGCGCCGCCACACGACGGGCACGCGACGTTCATGAACTCCTCGTTGGACGCGAGCGGCGGCTTGCCCTTCGGGCGGTAGTCCTCCACGTCGGGCAGCAGCAGCGGCAGATCGCTCTCGACGAGCGGCACGATCCCGCACTTCTCGCAATGGACGACGGGGATCGGGGCGCCCCAGTAGCGCTGGCGGGAGAAGCTCCAGTCGCGCAGGCGATAGTTGATCGCCGGCTTCGCACGGCCGTGCTTCGACAGCCACGAGACGATCGCAGACTTCGCAGCCTGCGCGTCCTGACCGGTGAACTCGCCCGAGTTGACGAGCGTGTCGTCCTCCGAGATCACCGCGACCACCGGCAGCGTGAAAGCGGCGGCGAACTCGGCGTCGCGCTCGTCGTGCGCCGGGACGGCCATGATCGCGCCGGTGCCGTACTCCATCAAGACGTAGTCGGCGACCCAGATCGGGATGCGTTCGTCGTTCACCGGGTTCGTCGCGTAGCGCCCCGTGAAGACGCCCGTCTTCTCGCGCTGCTCGCGCTCCTCGGTCGGACGCGCGCCGGCGACGCGCGCGTACGAGCGCACCTCGTCCGCCTGCGCGGTTCCTTCGACCAACTTGTCGACGAGCGGCGACTCGGGCGCGACGACGAAGAACGTCGCGCCGAACAACGTGTCGGGCCGCGTCGTGAAGACCGGGATGTCGATGTCGAGCTCGTCGACGCGGAACAGCACCTCCGCACCATCCGACCGACCGATCCAATTCGTCTGGATCTTCTTCGTGCGGTCCGGCCAGTCGATCGTCGCCAGGTCGTCGAGCAGCTGATCGGCATACGCGGTGATCTTGAAGAACCACTGCGCCATGTTCCGCGCCTCGACCACGGCACCGCACCGCCAGCACTTTCCGTCGACGACGTGCTCGTTCGCCAGCACGGTCTGGTCGTTCGGGCACCAGTTGACCGGTGCCTCCTTGCGGTAGGCGAGGCCTTTCTCGAAGAACTTCAAGAAGAGCCACTGCGTCCAGTGGTAATAGGTCGGCTCGTGCGCGGACACCACGCGCTGCCAGTCGATCGCCCAGCCCATGCGGCGCATCTGGTTCGTGATCGTCGCGATGTTCCGCTCCGTGATCGCGAGCGGGTGGCCGCCTTCGCGGATCGCCGCGTTCTCGGCCGGCAGGCCGAACGAGTCAAAGCCCATCGGCCGCAGCACCTCGTGACCGGAGCGCCGGCGGAAATGCGTGACGACGTCGCCCATCGTGTAGTTGAGGACGTGCCCCATGTGCAGCTGGCCGGACGGGTACGGGAGCATCTCGAGCATGTAGAAGCGCGCCTTGTCATCCCCGGGCTCGGGGTCGGCGACGTGGAAGGCTTGCTCGTCCTCCCAGACGGCTTGCCACTTCGCTTCGATCTGATGGGGGTCGTATCTGTCCATGAAATGAAAAAGCCTCTCGCGTGAGAGGCCGTCGGGAGCCGGCGCGGCTCTCGCCGCGAGGTTCCCTGGGTCAGCTAAGGAGCAGCTGCATCGATTCGTATTTTAGCCAGGCTTTCGGCCGGGCCGCCACCAATTCCAGTCCCCGAGCAACGCCATCAGGCTCGGCACCAGAAGTGCTCGGACGAGCGAGGCGTCGATCGCGACGGCGAGCGCGATCCCGAGCCCGACCTCTTTCACGATCACGATCCCCGACGTCGCGAACGACCCGACCGCGACGCAGAACAAGAGCGCCGCGGCGGTGACCACGCGGCCGGTCCGCTCGAGGCCGAGCGCGACCGCCTCCCGGTTCGGGAGGCCGCTCTCGTGCGCCTCCCGGATCCGCGAGAGCAGGAAGACGCCGTAGTCGGTCGCGAGGCCGAACGCGATCGCGAACAACAGCACGGGCTGCGTCAGCTCGAGTGCTCCCTGGCTCGAATACCGCAGGACGCCTTCGAGGCGTCCGTCCTGGAACACCCAGACGAGGACGCCGAACGCCGCGGACAGGCTGAGCGCGTTCATCACGATCGCCTTCACCGGCAGGATCACCGACCGCGTGACGAGGTACAGGAGCGCGACGATCGTCAGCGCGAGGATCGCGCCGGCTGCGGGTAGGTTCCGCCGGAGCGACGACGACGTGTCGAGGTACCACGCGGTCACTCCGGCGACGGACGTGCCGGGCAGCCCGCGGATGCGGCGGTCGAGATCCTTCGCGCCGTTCGACATCGGCCGCGCGACGGCTGTCACGTCGGCCGTCCAGAGGCCGCCGCCGAGCGGCCGCGGCGTCGTCATCGCGGCGACGCCGCGTAGTTGCCGCACCCGGGCAAGCGTGGAGCGAGAGCGGGTGACGACGTGCTCGGGCGCGCGTGCGTGGATCGCGTCCTGCACCTGACGCGCGCTCGTGCTCGTCGGCAGCACGGACGCGTCGACTCCGGTGAAGCGCACGCCGACGAAGGGCAGCCCGAGCACGACGAGCACGGAGGCGGTCGCAATCGCGATCGGGAGCGGGCGCCGCATGACGCCGTGCGCGAAGCGGTACCAGCCGCCGGCGCCGGGACGCGGGCCGCGCCGCAGAGCCAGGGCGTCGACCCGCCGCCCGAGAAGCGCGAAGAGCGCCGGGATGACGAGCAACGCGACGACTCCGGCGAGCAGTGCGACCGCCATTCCGCCGATCGCCATCGACCGGAGAAACGCGAGCGGGAAGACGAGCAGCGACGCGAAGGCCGCGGCAACCGTGACCGCGCTGAACGCGACCGTCCGCCCCGCCGTCGTGACGGTCGTGCGCAGCGCTGTCTGCGGGTCGGTGTGCGCGAGCTCCTCGCGGTAGCGCGAGAGGAGCAGCAGGCTGTAGTCGATCGCGAGCCCGAGCCCCGCGCCGGTGACGAGGTTGAGCGCGAACACGGAGATCGTGACCGCCGAGTTGGCGAGCCGCAGCATGGCGAGGGTCGTGACGATCGACAGCACACCGGCCGCGACCGGAAGCAGCGCCGCGACGACGCCGCGGAAGATCCAGATGCCGAGGACGAGCAGGAGCGGGAACGCGATCAGCTCGGCACGCAGCAGGTCGCGCTCGGACTGCTGCCGCACCTGCTCACTGGCGACCGCCGGGCCACCGACCAGCCCCGGCGCGGCGTGCTCGATCCGACGGGCGGCGCGGCTCGTGTCACTACCGTCGCGGAGGTAGGCGGCGAGGACGACCGACCCGGCGCGAGGCATCCTGCGGCGCACGACCGCCACCGCTGGGTCGTGCCGGAGGACGGCGGCGGCGCGCTCGGCGTCGGCGCGCGACGCGATGATCACGATCGACGGCCCGGGGATGACGCCCGTCCGGTGCGAGAGCAGTTGGAACGTCCGGTAGCTCTCGGAGCCCTTGTCCTGGTAGTCGTTGTCGCTCGCGCTCAGGCGCGACGGGGTGCTGGCGCCGAACGCTGCGGCCGCGACGGCGAGCACGACCGCGGTCACGAGGATGCGGCGCGGACGACGCCACGCGAGGTCGGCGAGAAGAGGGAACATCGCATCGGCCACAATGCCTGACGTGACACGCGTGTCCGACCTGCTCCCTGACGGAGCCTCGATCGAGGAACGTGAGCTCGTCGTCGGCGGCGTGCGCGCGACCGAGCTCGCCGAGCGGTTCGGAACGCCGCTCGTCGTGTACGACGAGAAGACGCTGCGGAACCAGGCTCGCGCGTATCGCGCGGCGGCGCCCGATGCGCTCGTCGTCTACGGCACCAAGGCCTTCCCCTCGGTCGCGGTAATGCGGCTGTTCGCCGAGGAAGGCTTGGGCGCCGACGTCTCGACCGGCGGCGAGCTCGAGTTCGCCCTCCGCGCAGGGCTCGACGGACAGCGGCTGATCGTGCATGGGAACAACAAGGAAGACGAGCTCCTCCGCGGCGCGGCGCGGGCGGGTGCGCTCGTCGTGCTCGACTCGATGGACGAGCTCGAGCGCGCGCAAGGTGCCGGCGTGGAGCGCTTTCTCGTCCGCGTGACCCCGGGAATCGAAGCCGACACGCATGAGGCGGTGAAGACCGCGCACCACGGCTCGAAGTTCGGGTTGCCGCCCGACGATGCCGTCGAGCTCATCCGTCAACTGCCCGCCTGCGAGGGGCTGCACGTGCACGTCGGGTCGCAGCTCATGCACTTCGGTGCGTCGTTGATGACCGTCGACTGGGTTGCGCAGTTCGCCGCGCGGCTTCGCTCGGAAATCGGCTGGACGCCCCGCCTCGTCGACCTCGGCGGCGGGCTCGGCGTCCGGCACGTCGTCGAGGAGCCGTCATTCAGCGTGCAGGAGTTCGTCGGGGGTCTCATCGGCGAGCTGCGGCGCGCGTGGCAGCTGCAGCAGCTGCCGGAGCCGGAGCTCGCGTTCGAGCCCGGCCGGTCGCTCGTCTCCCGCGCCGGCGTGACGCTCTACACGGTCGGCGGCGTGAAGCGCGCGAGTGCCGCGACGACGTACGTCACCGTCGACGGCGGCATGTCCGACAACCCACGTCCGGCGATGTACAACGCGCGCTACGCGGCATTGCTCGCGTCGCGCGCCGATGCCGAGCCGGATGGCGCGTTCGCGATCGCCGGGAAGCACTGCGAGTCCGGCGACGTCCTGATCGAGCGCGTCGAGCTGCCGCTCCCCCACCGAGGCGACATCCTCGCCGTGCCGGTCACCGGCGCGTACACGCTCGCCATGTCGTCGACGTACAACGCCGTGCCCCGGCCCGCCGCGGTTCTCGTGGCGGACGGCGAGGCGCGGGTGATCCGCCGGCGCGAAACGGTCGACGACCTGCTCGCACTCGAGAGCTAGAAGAGCCGGTACGACTCGCGCGACAGGAAGAGCCCGTGCCCGTGGCCGTTCGTGCATGTGAGCCCCGTCACGCGCGACGTGCACGTGAACCCGTGCGAATGCCAGGTGCGGCCGTACGCGAGGACGACGAACGCGGGCTTGTCGCGGCCGATGTCGTAGAGAACTCCACCCGTGCAGACGGGCCGCGCCTTGCCGCGGTCGGAGAGCTCGAAGCCGTGCCAGTCGAGGCCGGCCCGCGCCTGGCAGCCCTCCTGCTCCGCGCGGGAAAACGAGGCTTTCGCAACCGCGCAGAGCAGGTTCCCGCGCGTCGTCGGCTTGATGGGGACGTAGAAGCAGGAGATGTTGCGGGTCGGCGTCTTCACGCCGGGAAGCGGCGCGGCATTCCCCGCAGGCGCGGCAACGAGGGCCACGACCGCGGACGCCACGAAGGTGCGCTTCACGAGGAAGAAGCGTACGGGCATCGCTGACCGGATGCAGGCGGATCGATCGCGAGCAGCTCCTGAACCGAGACGGCCCGCAGACCGCGAAGGCGGATGTCGCGCATGATCGTCGGCAGCGCGCGGACCGTCCAGGGATGGAGGTCGTGCAGCAGGATGATCGAGCCAGGACGGAGGCCGCGCTCGACGTTCTGGACGATCGCGCCGACCCGGGCATGCGGGATGTCATCACGCGCGTCGACGTTCCAGAACACCTCGACGAGACCGAGCTTCAACGAGATGTCGTCGGTCGCGCGCGAATGCTCGGCGTACGGCGTGCGGAAGAGCTTCGGCTTCCAGCCGACCTGGGAGTCAACCTCGTACTGCGTCCGCATCAACTGGAGCCAGACGAGCCAGTGCGGCAGTCGTGTCAGGTGCGCATGCGACCACGTGTGGTTGCCGACCCCGCCGAGCCGCGCCTCATCGTGGGCAGCGTGCGGCCAGTACGCGAGTCGGTTCCCGACGTCGAAGAAGGTCGCGTGCGCGCCGTTCCGCTGCAGGATCCGGAGGAGCTGCGCCGTGTACGGGCTCGGCCCGTCGTCGAATGTGAGAGCGACCGCGTCGCCGTGACCGCCGCCGCACGAGACGATCTGCCGCCGACCGAGAACCTGCTGAAGCGCGCGGTGCTGCGCCCACACCGGCGGCCACGTGGCTCGCCCGAGGCCGGGCGCGGGCCGCTCCGGCGCCGCCATCGCCGCCGGGACGAAGGCGACGACGAGCAAGGCGGCGAGCAGCGGTTTCATCACATACGGAGCTTGAGCGCGAGCACGTTCGCAACGAACGGCTTCGAGACGTTGTACACCCCGTGCTCGTTCACCGCGCGCTCGCCCTGATACCAACCGGCGAGGGCGAGCGACTCGTTCCCGTGGAAGACCTGCAGCAGATGACGGAGATACAGGATCCCTACCTCGATGTCGCCGTCGACCGTGTGCGGGATCTGTCGGCCCGCAAGCACCGTCTCGACGTAGTCGCGCGTCGTCGGCAGCGTCTGCAGCACGCCACGCGCGCCGGCTGACGAGACGATCCTCGTCTGGTACCCGGACTCCATCCAGGCGAGCGCGCGCACGAGGTGCTCGTCGACGCCGAGTTGGCTCGACCAGTAGTCGAGCCGCGCACGAACGTCACCCTGCGTCGCTGCGAGGCCGGCGGTGCGCGACGGGATCCGCAGCCTCTGCCCGATCAGGATCGGCTTGCTCGGATCGATGTGGTTCAACGAAGACACGGCGGCGATCGTCGTACCGGCGGTCTTCGCAATCGCGGTGAGTGTGTCGCCGACGCGGACGACATGGATCGTCGACGTCACCGGCTTAGCGACGGGGCTGCGAACGGGGACACGATCGCGCCTGGCGATCACCGACAGCGTCCGCGGGCCGACGATCGAGTCGGCAGAGAGGTGCATGAGGCGCTGGTATCGCTTCAGCGACGCCGCCGTCTCGGCGCCGAAGTACCCGTCGAGGGCGCCGTTGTAGACGCCGCGGCGCGTCAGGAGAAACTGCAGCACGGACACGTCGAGACCGAAGTCACTCCGCTTCAGGACGCGAGACCCGAACAGCGGACGACCGAGTGGGCCGAGCGCGACGCGCGTGCGCGTGTCGGCAGCGCCAACAGGAAGGTGGTGGAGCCGCTGGAACCTGTGCACTGCCGCCGCCGTGCGGGCACCCGCGATCCCGTCGATCTGCGCGAGGTAGAGCCCATGTGCGCGCAGGGCGACCTGGAGCCCGGCGATCTGCGGGTTGATTCCGGCGAAAGCACCGGCGGGCGCGGCGAGAGCCGCGACCGCCGCAAGGACGGCGAGACGAGTCACGGGACTGGACCATTCGCCCCGCCCTGCGCGCCTCCTTCAAGCGCTTCGCAGCCGGTCGCGCAGTCGTTCGATGCGGGCTTCGTCGAGACCGGCGTGCCGCAGGTACGACTCGACGCTCCCGTGGTCGAGCTCGAGCTGCTCGATCGCACGCTGCATCGCCTCGGGCGGCGTGTGCTGCATGAACGACCGGCGGTCGCGCTCGTGGTCGTCCGGCGCCGCCTCGACCCACCGGTCAGGCTCGCCTGAGCGGCGTGCGAAGGTGAGGGCATAGTCGTGCGCGATCTCCTCGATCGGCGCGCCGGCGAGCCGAAGCATGAGTGCCGCAACGAGCCCGGTGCGGTCCTTGCCTCCCGCGCAGTGGAAGACGACTGCGCCGTCGGGGGCGTCGGCGATCGCGGTAAGCGCGCGGCCGAAGTTCGGCGCGAACTTCTCGAGGATGCGGGTATACGAGATAGCCCAGTACCCCGCCGGATCGTCGACCGCCATGTAATCGCGTATGTCGTCTTTGAAGTCGGGGTCGAAGTCACCGAGGATCGAGACGTGCACGACGTCGATCTCCAAGTCGCGCGGCGGGTCCTGGTCGAGCTCGGTCTGCCAGCGGAGGTCGACGATCCGCGCGACGCCGTGCGACGCGAGCGAGCGCCAGCCCTCGTCGGTCAGCCGCCTGATGTTGTCCGCGCGCACGAGCGCGCCGTAGCGCGTCTCGCCCCCGCCCGCGAGCGCGACGCCGCCCAGGTCCCTGACGTTCAGGCACCCGTCCCACTCGAGATCACGACTCACGCTGCAGCGGTCTCTGCGCCGAGGTACGCCTCGATCACGGACGGGTTGCGCTGTACCTCGTCCGGCGTGCCCTCGGCGATCTTGCGTCCGAAGTCGAGGACGTGGATGCGCTCGGCGATCCCCATTACGAGCCCCATGTGATGCTCGACGAGCAGCACGGTGAGATCGAAGTCGTCGCGCATCTTCGTGATGAACGTCCCGAGCTCCCCGACCTCCTCGTGGTTCAGGCCGCCTGCCGGCTCGTCGAGCAGCAGGAGCCGCGGCTCGGCGCCGAGGGCGCGCGCAAGCTCGACACGCTTCAGCGTGCCGAACGGGAGGCCCGCCACCGGCCGGCGCGCGACGTCGGCGATCCCGACGTAGTCGAGGATCTCGAGCGCACGCGCATCTCCCGACGTCCCGCCGAACGGCCGCGTGCTGGTATGCGCGCCGACGAGGACGTTGTCGAGCACCGACATCGTCTTGAACAGCTCGACGTTCTGAAACGTCCTAGCGATCCCCCGACGCACGACGCGGTGGGCCGGTGTCCGCAGCAGGCTCTTGCCGTCGAACTCGAGCTGCCCCGAGTCCGGCTTGTACAGCCGCGTGATCACGTTGAACAGCGTCGTCTTGCCGGCGCCGTTCGGCCCGATCAGGCCGACGATCTGGCCGCGCTCGACATCGAGCGAGACCGCGTCGATCGCGACGATCCCGCCGAAGCGCCGGGTTATCTCTCGGATCGAGAGCAGGGCCATGCGACGAGTGTATGCGTCAGTAGGTCACCTGGATCCGCGGGCACGGGGCGCTGCCGGCGCCTGCGATATCGATGCCGTAGACGGCCTTCGGCGTCTGGGGCGGAAGGCCGATCGTGAGGGTGACCAGCGACCACGCGCGGGGTGTGGTTCCGGGCGCGGCCGACTGTCGCACCACCGGAACCTCTGCTCGTGTCGGCGCCGGAAACGTCTTCGCGGCCTTGAGCCGGACGCAGTAGTGCGCCCTCAGGAGGCGGATGGCCGCATCAGTCGCCTCCAGGCCGCGCACGTCGGGAACGGCCGCACGTCGCGCAAGCTTCGGCTTCGGCCTCGCGGTCGCGCCACAACCGCCGACGGCGAGCGCGGCGAGGAGGAGCACGACGACGGCCTTGCCCCTCATGGTTCGAGCCTCACGAGCGCTCGTGCCGCGTCGATGCAGAGCGGGGCCGCTTGGTTCCAGCCCTCGACCGTGACCCAGACGCCGGCCACATGCACCTGCGCCTGGCAGGCGCGCCTGATCCGCTGACCCGGGCCGTTCACGGGCGCGCGGAGCAGGAGAGCGGTACCGGGCGCCGGTGCGCCTAGGGGGTGGGGCCAGTAGATCGGCTCTCGCGCTTTCGCCTCCGAGATCTGGATGCGGTCGGCGCCACGTCCGTAGGCGAGGTACACACCCTTCGTCGTACGCCGCGGCACAGGGGGATCGTGCGACAGCACCTGAAGCTGCGTGTACTGGAGCGGCAGGCTCCGGAACGAGCGGCCGAGCCAGACTGGAGCCCAGCCGAGAAGGCGTGCCGCCTTGGTGGGCGCAATCGCTTGGAGGTGACTGCTGATGTTGAGACTCGCGACAAGCTTGCGCGCCTTGAAGTCGGATGCTCGGTATGGGCCTGTGCCGATCTCCGTGACGGTCCAGATCGGCGCGACGGGCTTGCCCCGCGGACCGAGCGGCTCAATGACGACGGGGCGGTACGTCTGGGCGTCGATGCCGACCCGCTCGCCGAACACGCGGTACTCGAACCGCAGCCAAACAACGCTTCGACCGTCGAAGGTGCCTCTGCCGACTTCGCGCGCCTCTCCGCTCTTGAGGGCTGCGCGGTAGCGACTCACGAACGCCGTCAACGCCGGGTCGAGGAGCGGCTCGGTGCGATCCTGCCGAACGAGTGCGTCGACAACGACGCCGCCGTTGACCGAGCTGATCGCCCGGAGCAACCTTCGGTCGGCGGCGTACCAGTACTCGAGCGACTGAGGCACCGGGCGCGCACGCCCCGACGAGAGGGTCACGATCTTCTCGTTCGGCACCTCGCTCTCGATCACCGCGTGCAGCACCGCGCCTTGCCCCACCGCGGCCAGTGCGCGACCGACGAGGCCGTTGCCGTGACCGTGCCACGGCGCAACGATCGCGAGCACGATCGCCGCGCCGACCAGCGCCGCGACCGCCAAGAGCCGCCACGCGTGCGACGTTGGTTTCGGAGCCTGCGTCGCCACAACGGCGTCGGCAATCGCCAGCAAGTCTGGATCTTCCCGGAGGAGCTCGACGACTTCGCGGTCGGGCCCAACGCTCACGGCGCGTCTCCCAGCCGATCGCGGAGAGCCTCGAGGCCGCGGGCGAAGCGCATCTTGCACGCCGCTTCGCTCGCCCCGGCCTGGTCCGCGATCTCGGCGAACGAGAGTCCTCGCAACAGCTTCATGACGACCACCGTCCGCTGCGTCTCGGGAAGCGCCTGGATCCCGTCGCGAAGAGCCGCGGCGACGTCTGCGCCGTACGAGCTCGCGGTGGGAGCGAGGCGCAACTGCTCGAGCTCGCGCAGCGAGGCGCTTTGGTGCGCCAGTCGCCGAGCTCGATCCGCCAGGCGCCGCTGCGCCACCGTGTACAGCCAGGCAAGCACGGGCGCGGCGCCCGGCTTGAAATCGCCGAGCCGCTGCGCAGCATCGGCGAAGACTGCCTGGGTGACGTCTTCGGCCTCGAAGTCGTCGGGGGTTCGGCGGCGGATGTAGCGAAAGAGCTGGCCATAGTGGCGGCGGAACGCTTCCTCGGAGCGGTCGGGCATCCACTGCATTCTCGTTCGGGACGCGGGAAAGTCACGGGTACCCGCAAAGCCCGGTTTCCCGTTGCACCAGGAAAGGGAGGAAACACTGATGACTCTCAGCGGCGTCAATCGCGTCCCGATCACCTTGCTCGGCGCGGCCGGCGCGGGCGCACTGCTCTGGCTCGCGGCCGCACATGTAGATCGCTCGACCACCGGCGGCTACTGGGCTGCGTGCGGCCTCGTCGCGGCCGCAGGCCTCGTGTTCGGGCTGTCGCAACTCCGCGGCGGCGGCGGGCATCCACCGGCGATGCTCCTGTTCGGCTTCCTGCCGGTCCTGATCGTCGCGGGCTGGGCGATCGTTGGCATGCAGCCCAGCTCGAACTGGTTCGCGCATCACGTTCGGTCGTGGTCGTCGGACATCGGCGTCGGCGGCGTCGTCCGCGCACTCGGCACCTGGGTCGGCGTGCTCGCATTCGGCATAGGCGCGACTCTCGCTGCGGCGTTGGAGCCGATCGGCGCGCGGCGGCGCGAGCCGGCGCACACCGTGGACGAAGTTCCGGCACCACAGCCTCCGCCGGATCCGGTCCCTGCGCCGGACCCGCGGCCCGAGCCTGAGCCGGTCGGCGAGGAGACGCTCGTCAGGTGATCGGCAGGGCGCAGGCGAAGCGCTCGCACACATAGACGGCGGTCTTGCCGTCGACCCTCGTTCTTCCCTCGAGCAGAGGCACGCCTTCCGCGGGACCGAACGCGACCACGTCGGTCGGCGCGGCTTCCGCGAGGGCGCGGCGCGCGACCTCTGCGTCCGGGTCGCCGACGATCGCGAGCTCACGGTGCGGTGCGAGATGTTGGTGCAGCGCGACGAGCATCCAGCCGAACGAGGTCGGTGAGCGAGAGAGGCCCGCGCGGACGAGCCGCAGCACCGAGACACCGCGGTGCTCGAGCTTGTCGTCGCCCCAGAGGCGCGCGAGCCGGAGCAGGACGTACGCGAACATCGCGTTGCCGCTCGGGGTCGGGTGGTCGTCGACCTCTTTCTTGCGCGCGACGAGCCGCTCACCGTCGACCGGCGCCTGGAAGAAGCCGCCGCGCTCGTCGTCCGCGAACAGCGCAAGCGCGATCCGAGCGAGGCGATACGCCTCGAGCAGGAACCGCGGTTCGCCGGTCGCGGTGTGCAGCTCCATCAGCCCGTACGCCACGTCCGCGTAGTCCTCCAGGTAGCCGGTTCCCTTTGCGATGCCTTCGCGCCAGGTGCGATGCAGGCGTCCGTCTGACGTCGACAGCGGGCCGAGGAGAAACTCAGCGAGGCGCGTTGCGGTGTCGACGCGACCGGCCTGCGCGAACGCGGCGAGCGCCAGCCCGTTCCACGACGCGATCGCCTTGTCGTCGCGCAGTGGCTGCGGCCGTTGCTCGCGAATCGCGAGCAGGCGTGCGCGCTCCTCGTCGTCGATCTCGCCGCGCAGGACGAACCGGTCGTGCTCGAACGGCTGGAAGAGCTCCTCCGGCGCCCCTTCGCCCGATGCCCAGGTGAACGTCAGCCCCTCGACGCCGTCGGTGTCGGCGTCCTGCGCGGAGGCGAAGCCGCCGCCGTCGAGGGCAAGCTCGCGCTCCAGGTAGTCGAGCGTCCGGTCGGCGATCGCGCGGTAGCGATCGTCTGCGAACCGCTTCGCCGCATGTAGATAGACAGCCGCGAGGAGCGCGTTGTCGTACAGCATCTTCTCGAAGTGCGGCACGAGCCAGCGCGCATCGACCGAGTAGCGGTGGAACCCACCCCCGACCACGTCGTGCATGCCGCCGGCGGCCATCGCATCGAGCGTGCGGCGCGTCATCGCCTCCTCCCCGCGCCGGAGGAGGAATTCCAGCACTGGTGCGGGCGGAAACTTTGGTGCACGCCCGAAGCCGCCCCACGTCGGGTCGAACAGCGCACCGAGGTTCTCCTGCGCTGCATCGAGCAGCTCGGTCGACAGCGGATCGTTCGACTCGGCGAGGAGCGAGCCCGATCGGATGTGCTCGGCGAGGTTCGCGCTCGACGTGCGCACCTCGTCCCTGCGCGTCTCCCACGCCTCGGCCACCGCGAGCAGCACTTGCGTAAATGCGGGGAGCCCGTGCCGCGGCTCCGGCGGGAAGTACGTGCCTCCGAAGAAGGGCTCGCCCTCGGGCGTGAGGAAGACCGTCATCGGCCAGCCGCCGCTGCCCGTCAACACGACGACCGCGTCCATGTACACCGAGTCGAGGTCGGGGCGCTCTTCGCGGTCGACCTTCACACACACGAAGTGCTCGTTCATCACGCGCGCCGTCGCCTCGTCCTCGAACGACTCGCGCTCCATCACGTGGCACCAGTGACATGCCGCGTACCCGATCGACAGCAGGATCGGCCGGTTCTCCAGACGCGCTCGCGTCAGCGCGTCGTCGCCCCACGGGTACCAGTCGACCGGGTTCGCCGCGTGCTGGAGCAGGTACGGCGACGTCTCGTCGGCGAGGCGGTTCACGGGCGCCGGAGCCGCCTGACGCCCTCGACGGCAACCGTGAGCAAGCCGGCAATGCCGAATGCGACGAGCAGCGCGACCCAGGCGTGGTTCTCGAAGAACCGGCCGCCGAAATAGCCGAGCACCGACGCGTAGACCGCCCACGAGGACGCCGCCAGAGCGTCGAACGCGACAAATCGTCCGTAGGGGTAGTGCGTGACGCCGCAGGTGAACGTCGCGGCCGTGCGACCGCCCGGCACATACCGCCCGACGATCAGGACAAGACCGCCGCGCTCCTCGAGCTGGCCGCGCGACCAGCCCAGGGCGCGCTGCGCCCGCACACCGGTCAAGAAGCGCTCCTGGAAAGGTCGACCGATGAACCGTCCAAGTGCGTACGCGATCGAGTCGCCGCAGAACGCGCCGAGCGCGCCGGCCACGATCACCCAGCCGAGCGAGAGCTCGCCGACGACGGAGAGCAGGCCGGCAGTGATCAGCGCCGCCTCGCTCGGAAGGATCGGCAAGACGGAGTCGCCGAGCGCGAGCGCCCAGACGATGAAGTACGCCTCGGGCGGGTCGGACAGCAGGTGGAAGACGGATTCGAACACGGTCGGGTGATGGCGCCGGACTAGGATCGGGCGATGGACGACCTCCGCGAGCTGTTCGAGTTGACCGCCGCGATTGCGGCGGACTTCTACGAGACGCTCCCGGAGCGGCCGGTGTATCCGCGGGCCACTGTTGCAGAACTCCACGCCGCGCTCTCGTCTCCACTGCCGGAGCAGGGCCTTCCGGCTCGCACCGTGATCGCCGAGCTCGCCGCCGCCGCGGATCCGGGAATCGTCGCCGAGGCGTCGGGTCGGTACTTCGGCTTCGTCGTCGGCGGCGCGGTGCCCGCCTCGATCGCCGCCGACTGGCTGACGTCGACCTGGGACCAGAACGCCGGCCTCTTCGTGCTCGGGCCGTCGGCGTCGATCGTCGAGCAGGCGGCGGGCGCGTGGCTGATCGAGCTGCTCGGGCTACCGCGGCACGCGTCGTTCGGCTTCGTCACGGGCGCGCAGATGGCGAACTTCACTGCGCTCGCCGCCGCACGTCACCACGTGCTCGCGCGCGCCGGCTGGGACGTCGAGCGCGACGGGCTCCAGGGAGCACCGAGGATCCGCGTCGTCGTCGGCGCGAAGCGCCACGGCACGATCGACCGGGCGCTGCGGATGCTCGGGCTCGGCGCGCCGACCGACGTGGTTCCGGCAGACAGCGAAGGACGCATGCTCGCGAGCGAGCTCCAGCTCGGCGACGAGCCGACGATCGTCTGCGCGCAGGCCGGCGAGGTGAACACCGGCGCGAGTGATCCATTCCATGCGATCGCCGACGCCCGCGACGCCGCTGCCAACGCGTGGATCCACGTCGACGGCGCGTTCGGGCTCTGGGCAGCCGCGACCGACTCGCTCCGCCACTACGTGGACGGCGCAGAGCGCTGCGACTCCTGGGCGACCGACGCACACAAGTGGCTGAACGTCCCGTACGACTCCGGCCTCGTCTTCACGGCGCACCCGGACTCGCACAGCGCGGCGTTCTCGGCGCGCGCCACTTATCTGATCGTGGACGACGACAAGCGCGAGCAGCTCGACTGGAACCCCGAGCATTCGCGCCGCGCACGCGGCTTCGCCGTCTATGCCGCGATTCGCTCACTGGGCCGGACGGGCATCGCCGAGCTGATCGAGCGAACGTGTGCGCACGCGCGGACGTTCGCGGCTCGCCTCGAGGTGATGGGCGCCGAGGTCATGAACGGGGTCGAGCTGAATCAGGTGCTGATCCGCTTCCCGGACGACGCGCGGACCGAAGCCGTGCTCGCCGCGGTACAGGCGAGCGGCGAGGCGTGGCTGAGCGGCACCGTCTGGGAGGAGCGGCCGGCAATCCGCATCTCCGTCTCCAACTGGCAGACGTCCGACGATGACGTCGAGCGCACACTGGCCGCGTTCCGCGAGCTCGCGCCGGCATGAGGCGCACCTACGAGGACTTCGCCGTCGGTGACGTCTACCGCTCTGACGTCGCACGCACGGTCACCGAGACCGACAACCTCCTCTTCACGATGCTCGCGATGAACACGAACGAGCTCCACTTCAACGAGGAGGCGGCGCGCGCGAGTGAATGGGGAAAGCCGCTCGTCAACTCGACGTTCACGCTCGCGCTCGTGCTTGGCCTCTCCGTCGCCGACACGACACAGGCGGGCGGCGTCAATCTCGGCTGGACGGACATCCGCCTCCCTCACCCAGTGTTCATCGGAGACACGCTGCGCTCCGAGACAGAGATCCTTTCGGCGCGCGAGTCGCAGTCGCGGCGGGGCTACGGAATCGTCGGCGTGCGAACGCGCGGCCTCAACCAGCGCGACCAGGTCGTCTGCGAGTTCGAGCGCAGCTTCCTCATCCCGAAGGCCTGGCCGGCGCGCTGACGCGAAGAGGTCACGGCCAGCGGGCCGCCCGGTACACGTAGCCGTCGAGCCGGTGACCGAGGACTTCTTCGAGCCACAGTGAGATCTCGACGAGCGCGCCGGCGTCGATCCCGGTGCGGACGCCGTCGCGCTCGAGCTGCCAGACAAGATCCTCGGTGGCGATGTTGCCGGTCGCGTTCGGCGAGAACGGGCAGCCGCCGAGGCCGCCGATCGACGCGTCGAGCACCGACGCGCCCCCGTCGAGCGCCGCCCACGCAGACGCGTAGCCCGTGTTACGCGTGTTGTGCAGGTGCGCGCCGACGCGCGGGCCGAGGATCGAGACCCGCTCGACGAGGCGACGGACGCGCGTCGGCGTCGCGACGCCGATCGTGTCCGCGAGCACCAACTCGTCGACGCCCCCGAACCGTTCGCACAGCGCCGCCACTGCGCCGGGGTCGACCTCGCCTTCGAACGGGCACCCGAACGCGCACGACAGGGTGATCGTGACGGGCTTGCTCGCCTCCGCGACGATCGCCTGTACACGGCGGACGGCCTCCTCGAGCGTCGCGTTGCCGTTCCGCTCGTTGAACGTCTCCGTTGCAGCGAGTGTGCAGTTGACGCGGTCGAGCACGGTTCCAGTGAATCGCTCGTATCCGCGCTCGTTGAGCACGAGTCCCGACAACTCCGCGCCTTGCGTGTCGACTGCCGCTATGACCTCCTCCGCATCCGCCATCTGCGGCACGCGGTCGCCGCGCACGAACGACACGGCTTCGATGCGCGGCACGCCGGCCGCCGCAAGGCGAGTCACGAGCTCCGCGCGCGTCGCGTACGGCAGAGCGTCCGGCTCGTTCTGCAGCCCGTCGCGCGGGCCGACGTCACAGATCAGCAGGTCCACAGGTGCAGGCTAGGCGAACGGACAGTCATGAACTCGGTTCCGGCCTTCGGCCGGCAACCGAGTTCATCAGAGGGTGGCGACTTTACGCCACCAACTCCGCCGCGGCGGCGGCGAACACCTCCGTATGCCGGTCGACGTCGGCCTCCGACGTGGCCGGCGACATCAGCGCCATGTTGTGAAACGGCGTCAGCAGCACGCCGCGGTTCAGCGCATAGAGGTGGATGAGCCGGTCGAGCAGGTGATCCTGGCCCTCGGCCGCCTCGCTGCCGTTCTGCGGCCGCCCCGGGCGGAAGAGGTACTCGACGCGACAGCCGAGGCGGGTGACATGCCACGGCAGCGACTGCTCGGCGATCACGGACGCGACACCATGCTCGAACCGCTCGCCGAGCGCGATCATCCGCTCGAACGCCTCGTCCGTCAGCACGTGCGTGAGCGTCGCGCGCATCGCCGCCAGCGAGAGGACGTTCGCAGCGAGCGTGCCGCCGACACCGCCCACGTCCGAGTCGTCGACGGCGATCGTCCCGCCGATCCGCGCGGCCACCTCTTCCGTGAACCCATAGGCGGCCGACGGGATGCCGCTGCCGATCGCCTTCCCGACCGTCAGGACGTCGGGGTCGAGGCCATGCGCGGCGGTGTAGCCGCCGGGGCCGGCGCAGAGCGTGTGCGTCTCGTCGATCACGAGCAGCGTCCCGTACTTACGGGTGAGCGAGCGAAGCGCGTCGTGGTAGCCGGGCTCCGCCGGGACGATTCCGATGTTCGTCAGGACCGGCTCGGCCAGCACACACGCGACGTCGCCGTGGGCGAGCGCGCGCTCGAGGCCCTCGACGTCGTTCCATTCGACGACGCGCGTCGTCTCGTCGAGCGGCACGGGCGGCCCGAGGTTCCCGTCGCGCTCGACTACGGCATCGCCGTGGAGCGTCGCGAAGGTCTCGTCGACCGTGCCGTGGTAGCACCAGTTGAACACGAGCACCTTCGGACGCCCGGTGACGAGTCGCGCGAGTCGGATCGCGAAGCGGTTCGCGTCGGTCGCCGTCAGCGCGAACTGCCAGCGCGAGACGCCGAAGCGGCGCGTCAGCTCCTCCCCCACCCACAGCGCGTCCTCACTCGGCAGCATCAATGTGATCCCGCGCGCGAGCTGCTCCGCGACGGCGCGCACGACCGGCTCGGGCGAGTGACCGGTCATCGCACCCGTGTCACCGAGGCAGAAATCGACGTACTCGATCCCGTCGACGTCGCGGAAGCGCGCCTCCCACGCCTGCTCGGCGTAGACCGGGAAGCCGCCCGCCCACCGGAGCATCCACTGCATGGGAACACCGGCCAGCAGCGACGACCGAGCCCGCTCGGAGAGCGTGCGCGAACGCGGGTGCGTCTCCGCGAACGATTGCAGCTCACGCTCGAGCAGGCGCTCGGCGTTGTGCTTCACGCCGTGCGCTCGTCGATGCCGTGCGGCGAGCCGTAGTCGCCGAGCAGATCGAGGAAGGGCACTGCGTCGAACGCCTCCGGGCCGAGCACACCGGTGCCCGACCACGTGCCGCTCGCGAGCAGCTCAAGCGCGACCACCGGGTTGATCGCCGTCTGCCACACGACCGCCTGCGCGCCGTCACGCGCCATCGTCTCCTCGTTCGAGACCACGTGGTACAGGTACGTCGCCTTCGGCAGCTCATCCTTGCCTTTCCCGGTGACGTACGTCCCTGCGCACGTACGGCCGTGCATCTTGTCGCCGAGCGTGGCGGGGTCCGGAAGTGCAGCGGCGACGACGTCGCGCGGCGCCACCTGCATACCGCGAACGGTCACGGGCTTGGTCGAATCGAGGTTCAGCTTGTTGAGCGTCTTCAGCACGTCGATGAACTCCTCGCCGAGCCCGTACTTGAAGGTGACGCGGTTGCAGTCGATCCACCGCGGCACGAGCAGCACTTCCTCGTGCTCGACGTTCACGCACTCGATCGGCCCGATCCCTTCGGGAAACTCGAATACCTCGGGCTCGGAGAACGGCTCGGTCGTGTACCAACCGCGGTCGCGTTCCCAGATCACCGGCGGGTTGAGGCACTCCTCGATCGTCGTCCAGATCGAGAACGTCGGCGCGAACGTGTACCCGTCGACGACGAGATCCGCTCCATCGCGCACGCCGACCTCGTCGATCTCCGAGAACAGATGGTCGGCTGCGTAGCGCGCAAAGACGTCCGACAGGCCGGGCTCGACGCCGATCCCGACGAGCGCGAGCAGCCCGCGCTCCCGCCACGCCGCCTCCTGCGCAAACTGAAGGTCGCCGAGCTTCGTGCCCTGGCGGTCCGAGAGCGTCATCGCCATGTCGAGGTACGTGCAGCCCGCATCGAACGCCGCCTGGAAGATCGGCGGGTTGAAGCGCGGGTCGGCCGCGTTGAGGATCGCGTCGCATTTCTCCGTGCGGGCGAGCTCGGCGATCGCGGCGGCGTCGGACGCGTCGAGCTGTGCCGCACCGAAGCGTTCGTCCCCCAGCCGGTCGACAAGCGCCTGCGGCCGCGCCGGATCGAGGTCGGAGAAGACGATGCGCTCGAAGAAATCGCGGCGCGCCGCGATGGGGGCGACGGCAGAGCCGACGCCCCCGGTTCCCACGACGAGGACTCTCACGGAATCCGCGTGCCCGGCTCGCGCGTCGTCTCGCCGGCGAGCGCGCGCGACTTGATGTGCATCCGCTCCTGCGCCTCCGTGAGCACGTCGCCGAGAATGCCCGTCATCTCGTCGAACTCCGCCTGCGTCGCGATCAGCGGCGGCGAGATCTGGATGACGGGGTCGCCACGGTCATCCGCCCGGCAGATCAACCCGCGCTCGAACAGACGGGGCGAGAGGAACCCACGCAGCAGCGTCTCGCTGTCCTCATCGCTGAAGCCGGCCTTCGTTTCCTTGTCCTTCACGAGCTCGAGCGCATAGAAGTAGCCCGTCCCGCGCAGGTCGCCGACGATGTCGAGGTCGAGCAGCTGCGCGAGGGTATCCCGGAACGCGTCGCCGTTGTCGCGGACGTTCTCGACGATCCGCTCGCGCTTCATGATCTCGATGTTCTTCAGCGCGATCGCGCACTGCACCGGGTGGCCACCGAACGTGATCCCGTGCGTGTACATCGACTGCGAGCCCATGAACGGCTCGAACACCCTGTCCGTCGCGATCACCGCACCTATAGACGCGTACGCCGACGAGAGCCCTTTCGCGCTCGTGATCAGATCCGGGCGGATGTCGTACTTCGCCGACCCGAACCAGTCGCCGAGGCGGCCGAAGCCCGTGATCACCTCGTCCGCGCAGAGCAGGATCCCGTACTCGTCGCAGATCTCGCGAACGCCCTGCCAGTAGCCCGCGGGCGGGGTGAACGCGCCGCCGGCGTTCTGAACCGGCTCCATGATCACCATTGCGACCGTCGACGGGCCTGCGGCGATGATCGCCTCCTCGAGGTCGTCGAGCAGGAACGCGGTGAAACTCTCCTCCGTCTCGTCTTCGGGCCGGTGGTAGCGATTGGTGTTGCGGACGTGGAACGTCTCGGGCACGAGCGGCTCGAACACGTTTTTGATTGCTGCGATGCCGTTGATCGAGAGCGCGCCCATAGTCGTGCCGTGGTACGCCGTGCGACGCGCGATCGCCTTCCAGCGGCGCTCGCCGCGGGCGCCGTGGTACTGGCGCGCGAGCTTCCAGGCCGACTCGACCGCCTCGGACCCACCGGAGACGAAGAACACGCGGTTCAGGTCGCCCGGAGCGAGCTGCGCCACCTCGTGCGCGAGCTCGATCGCCCGCGGATGCGCGTACGACCAGTTCGTGTAGAAGGGCAGCTCCTTCAGCTGCGCGTGCGCCGCCTGCCCGACCTCGTCGCCGTGCGAGTAACCGATCTGCACCGCGAAGAGGCCGGCGAGCGCGTCGAGGTACCGCTTTCCTTTCGAGTCCTCGAGGTAGCAGCCGTCGCCGCGCACGATGATCGGAACCTCCGACTCCCCGTACGCGGCCATGCGCGTGAAGTGGAGCCAGAGATGGTCACGGGCAGCTTGCTGCAGGTCGAGGGTCATTCGGCTACCGCTCCTTTCGTGCGACGGGTCTGGACGAAGACGTTCACGAGCATCGCGCTGACGGCAATGATGAAAATTGCACTCCCGATCACATTCACCTGCGGCGGCGCTCCGATCCTCGCCGCCCCCCAGACGAACAGCGGGAACGTCACGCTGGACCCCGAGTTGAAATACGTCACGACGAAATCGTCGATCGAGACGGCGAAACAGAGAAGCAGCGCGGCGAGGATCGCGGGCGCGATCAGCGGCAATGTCACCTTCTTGAACGTCACCCACTCGTTCGCCCCGAGGTCCATCGCAGCCTCTTCGAGGTGGCGATCGAAGCCGACGAGGCGCGCTCGCACCGACACGACCGCAAAGCTGATGCAAAAGGTGACGTGTGCAATCAGGATCGTCGTGAAGCCGAACACGAAGTTCAGGTTCAGGAAGAGCGTGAGGAGCGACGCCCCCATGACGATCTCGGGCGTCGAGAGCGGCAGGAAAATCAGGAGATTCGTGACGCTTCGTCCACGGAACCCGTAGCGCACGAGTGCGAGCGCAATCAGCGTGCCGAGGATGGTCGCGATCACGCTTGCGAGCACGGCGATCTCGAGCGATAGGGTGATCGCGCTCTGGATCCCGGGGACGCCGTTCCAGTAGCGCCAGTTGTCGAGCGTGAACTTGTTCCACGTGTAGTTGAACTTCCCGACCGGCTGGTTGAACGAGAAGACGATGACGATCGCGATCGGGAGCAGCAGGTAGAGGAAGAACAGGATCGAGTAGACGGTCAGTGCGTGCCGCCGCACGAACGCCCACACGCTCCCTGCGGGGTTGGTCGTCACGCGCGCCGGGGCAGCAACCGCGCTCATACCGCCGACCCCGAGAGCTGCTCGGTCCCGACGGCGCGCGCGTACAGGATGACGCCGACCAGGATCGCGCCCATGAGGATGAACGACATGGCGGCGGCCGCCGGATAGTCGGTCAACTCGAGGAACTTCGACTGGATGACGTTCCCGATCATGTGGTTCTGCGGCGCACCGAGGAGCTGCGCGTTGATGAAGTCGCCGGCGGCCGGGATGAACGTGAGGAGCGTCCCCGCGACGACGCCGGGAAGCGAGAGCGGAACCGTCACACGGAGGAACGCCTTCCAGTTCGAGGCGTAGAGGTCCTGCGCCGCCTCGATCAGGCGCTGATCGATCTGTTCCAAAGAGACGTACAACGGCAGCGCCATGAACGGCAGGAAGTTGTAGGTGATGCCTGCGACGACCGCGGTGCTCGTCGCGAGCAGATGCCCGCCCGGGCTTACCAGATGCAGGTGCTGGAGCGTCCGGACGACGAGCCCGTTGTCGGACAGGATCGTCTCCCAGGCGAGCGTGCGGATCAGGTACGTGACGAAGAACGGCGCCACGATCATCAGGAGCAGCAGGTTCTTCCACCGGCCCCCGCGGAACGCGATCCAGTACGCGACGGGATAGCTGAGGAGGAGCGCGAGCACGGTCGCGATGCCCGCGTACTCGATCGAGCGCACGAACTCCGACCGGTAGTCGGTGACGGCGGTCTTGTAGTTGCCGAACGCCCACGTGAACGCGTAGCCGAAGTCGATGTTCCCCGACTGGAGCGACTGGTAGCCGAGAAACCCGAGCGGCACGACGAAGAACACCGCCAGGAACCCGAGCCCGGGCGCGAGCAGCATGTACGGCGTCCAGCCGCGACGTCTGTGAAGCCAGGCGACCACTAGTTCATCAACCGGAGATGAGGTTCTGCCACTGGGTCAGGTACTTCTGGTTGTTCAGCGCCTTGCTGTCGAAGAGATGAACCTTGGAGAGCGTCTCCGCCGACGGGAAGATCAGCTCGTTGTTCGCGACAGACGGGTTCAACTTCAGCGCCGCCTGCTTCGCCCCGATCACCGGCGGGATGTAGTAGATGCCGGTGATGTTCCGCTTGGGGTCGCCGGCTTCCATCAGGCCCATCACGCTCGGCTCGTACACATAGTTCATGTACACCGACGCCGTATAGACGTTGCCACCCTTGGGGATCAGCATGTTGTCTGTCCAGAGCGCACCGCCGTCCTTTGGCACGTTCCAATGGATGTGGCTGTTGCCGATCTGCGCGATGTCGCCCGACCACGACATCGCCGCGGCAAGATCGCCCTTCGCGAGTGACGGCGCGTAGTCGTTACCGGTGAACTGACGGATCTGCTTGTCGTCGACGGCCTTCTTGATCCGGGTGAACGCGGCATTGAACGACTTGTCGGTGACGTGCGACGGGTCGTCGCCGTTCGCAAGCATCACGAGCGTGAGCGCATCGCCCATCGAGTTGAGCGAGGTGATCTTGCCCTTCAGCTTCGGGTTCTCGAGCAGATCCGTCACCGAGAGAACCGGGTCGGTCAGCTTGTCGTTGTAGGCAATGCCGGTCATTCCGGACTGCCACGGCAGCGAATACTCGCGATTCGGATCGAACGTCGGGTGCCGCTGAACCTCGACGAGATTCTTGATGTTCGGGATCGCCGACTTGTCGAGCTTCTCCGCCCAGCCCTTCTTGATCATCAGCGAGAGGTAGCGGTCGTTGTCCGTCAGGACGACAATGTCGCGGCCGATGGACTGCCCGCGCGACAGCGCGCCCTGGATCTTCCCGAAGTACCCGGCGTTGTCGTTGATGTCCTCGACGTAATCGACGTGCGTGCCGTACTTCTGCTGGAACTCCTGCAGCGATGGGTGCGACTTCGTCTTGTTGTTGACGTCGATGTAGAGGGTCCAGTTGGAGAAATGGAGCGTCTTCGCGAGCTGCTGCTTCCCGCCGGTCGTGGTCACCGAGCTCTTGCTCCCTGACCCACCGCACGCGGCGAGTAGACCGGGAACGGTGAGGAGCGCACCACCTGCGAGACCGCGCCGCAAGAGCTCCTGGCGCGTGAACTGAGACTGGGTCATGCTGCGACCTCCTCCGATCGTTCGACGACGAACGCCGCGTCCGGCGAGAACGACAGCTCGAGCTGCTCGCCGGGTGCGTGCGTTCCTGCCCCCTGGACATAGACCGACACTTCACCCATCGATGTCTTCACCACGTACTGCGTCGCGACGCCGACGTATGCGCGCTCGACGATCTCGCCGGAGAGGCGATTCGTGTCCGTGCCCCCGATGTGGAGCTTCTCGGGCCGGATCCCGACCGAGACCGCGCGTGACTGCCCGCCGACGGCGCCCGGGGCGACCTGGAGCACCTGGCCGTTGTCGAGGCGAACGGTGTCCCCGGCCTCGGTGGTGCCGGGCAGCAGGTTCGAAACGCCCAGGAAGCTCGCGACGAATGCCGTCCGTGGATGCTCGTAGAGATCGGCCGGCTCGCCGAGCTGCTCGATCCGGCCACCGTTCATGACGACGATCCAGTCGGCCATCGTCATCGCCTCTTCCTGGTCGTGCGTGACGTGGATGAACGTGAACCCCATCTCGTGCTGGATGCGCTTCAGTTCGAGCTGCATCTCCTTCCGAAGCTTCAGGTCGAGTGCGCCGAGCGGCTCGTCGAGCAACAGCACGCGCGGACGGTTGACGAGCGCACGCGCGAGAGCGACCCGCTGCTGCTGGCCGCCGGACAGCTGCTTCGGCTTGCGCCCGCCGTAGCCGGCTAGTCCGACGATGCGGAGCATCTCGTCGACCTGCTTGCCGACGTCGCCCTTCTTCACGCCCTTGCGCCGCAGGCCGAACGCGACGTTCTCGAACACGGTCAGGTGCGGGAAGAGCGCGTAGCTCTGGAAGACGGTGTTGACGTCGCGCTTGTGCGGCGGGAGCCCGGTCACTGCGCGGTCGCCGAGGTAGATCGTGCCTTCCGTCGGCTCCTCGAAGCCGCCGATCATCCGCAACGTCGTCGTCTTGCCGCAGCCGGACGGCCCGAGGAGCGCATAGAACTTGCCGGCCTCCACGTCGAGCGTCAGGTCGTCGACAGCATTCACGTCCTGGAACCGCTTCGTGACGTTCTCGATGCGAACATCGTGGGCCACGCTCATTCGTCCTCCTCCACGAGGTGGGTGCCCCACGCGTAGACCTGCTTGGCGAGGCTCAGATAAGGAAACGTCTCGGTCGAGACGACACCTTCAACCCCACGGAGGCGCGTCGTCAACTCCAGTAGGTGGCGACGGTCGTCGCACACAACCTCGACCAGCAGGTCGAAGCGCCCGGCGGCGACGACGACGTAGCTCGCGTCGTCCCAGCCGGCGATCTCGTCGGCGACCGGCTCAGGGCTCCCCGACGTCTTGATCCCGATCATCGCCTGCGCCTCGAATCCGAGCCCGAGCGGGTTCGTCACGCCGGTGACGAGCAGGATCCCGTCGTCGACGAGTCGCGCATACCGCGAGCGAACGGTGGCTTCGGCAACGCCGACGCGCCCGGCGATCGCGCGGAACGGCGCGCGTCCGTTCTCCTGGAGCGCCTCGATGATGCCGCGGTCGATCGGGTCGAGGGAGCGCGGCCGTGTGACCGGTCCCCGCGTCGCCTCCGTCACCGGCACGGCGCGGTTCTATCGGATTGCTGCGCATTTCGTCAACCGAGACCCGTCTCAATGGCGGTTTGCGTGGCTCAGCGGGTGCCGAGCTTCATTCCGAGCAGGCGCGGGATCGCCGCCACGGCCTTGGCTGCCGGGCTGCCGCGACGGCCGTGCTCCTCGGCCTCTTCGAGCGAGAGGATCGCAGCCCGGATCACGCCGCCGCCGATCCGCCGCATCGGTTCACGCGGCACGCGCGAGACCTTGCGCTCGACGAGGGGCAGACGCGTCCATTCGTCGTCCGCTCGCGTCACGAGCGACGCGAGCACGCGGCCCGCGAGCCACGACGGGCCGACACCGTGGCCCGAGTACCCGAGCGCGTAGTGGATCCGCGTCGACGGCACGGTGCCGATGAACGGCACGTGGTCGGCCGAGACGTCGATCGGTCCGCCCCACGCTGCCTCGACCTTCACATCTGCGAGGGCCGGCACAAGTCGGCGAAGGCCTTCCTCCGCACGCCCCGCAGTCGGGGCGTCGTGCGTGAAGCGCTCGTCGATTCGCGCGCCGAACCCGATCGGCCCGGAGCCCGAGCCCATCAGCACACGGCCGTCGTTCGTCGTGCGGAAGTAGTGCAGGAACATGCGCGCGTCGTAGATGCCGAGCCCGTCCGCCCATCCGATCTCCCGGAGCAGGTCCGGCACCGGCTCGGTGAGCACCACGTAGCTCCCGAAGACCGTGAGCCGGCCGCGGACCGGACGCCACTCCGTGGCGGCAGCGTTGGTCGCGACCACGACGTCCCTCGCGCGCACCGTGCGGCCGTTCGCCGCGATCGTGCCGTCGCTGCGCAGCTGCGCACGTGTTCCTTCATACAGCTCGACTCCGTCCGCGAGCGCTGCGCGCCTCAACGCGCGAACGAGCCGCGCGGGATGGACGGTCGCACCGTCGCGGAAGAACACGCCACGGCGGAAGCGAGGAGAGATGCCGGGTGACGCTCGAAGCTCCGCCTCTTCCGGATGGCCCACGTCACGTGCTGCAGCGACCTGCCCGTCGATCTCGGAGTCCTGCGACGCCGCCGTCGACACCTCGAGCAGCCCGTCTTCGTGGAACCACGCGTCCTCCCCGCGTTCGGCCAGGAACGTGCGGATGCCTGGGATGATCTGGTCGCCGGCGGAGATGAGGCGGAGCGCAGCCTCGTCGCCGAACAGATCTCGGAGCGTCGGCAGATACGACCAGTAGCCGTGGCAGAAGCCGCCGTTGCGACCGCTCGGCCCCCAGCCGCAGAACTCCGCCTCGAGCAGCGCGACGCGCGGCGGCTCCGGAAGCGCGCGCAGCGCGAGCGCCGACCAGAGGCCGGTGAACCCACCGCCGACGATCGCGACGTCGACGTCGAGGTCGCGATCGAGTGGCGCCGAACGCTCTCCGTCGTCGGCGTCGCGCAGCCACCACGCCGGCTCGCCGCCAGGGATGACCGTCGGGTTCACGCGGGGACCGGAGCGCCGATCGGCGCCGCGACGTCCTGGGGGCGCGTCGGCAAGAGGACGACCACGACGCTCGTGAGAGCGACGCCGGCCCACTGCCAACCCGTGAGTGTCTGTCCGAACTTGAAATAGCCGACGAGCGCCGTCGTGATTGGAAAGGCGAGCTCTGCGAGTGTCGCTGCCACCGCCGGTGTCGAGCGGAGCCCGTAGTAGTAGAGGAACATTGCCGCCAAGCCTGTCACGAGCGCAAGCACGAAGATCCAAAAAGAGTCGTGCCACGACGCGAACGCCGGCACTCCGACAACGAGCAGTGCGATACCACTCGCGGCGAGCCCGAACACGAATCGCAGCGTGGCAACGTGCTCGAACCGCATGTCGCGCGCTAGGTATCGGCCGAAGACTGTGCCGATCCCCCAGAGGACAGCGGCGCCCAACGCGTAGGCCATTGTCACGAGGCCGTGCGGCTCCGGGTGGAACGGATGCTTGAGCCCCATGAACCAGGTCCCGACGAGGGCGGCGACGAAATAAATCGCGTAACTGCGTCGCGGACGCTCACCCAGCACAACCATCGCACCGAGCAGGGCAAACACCGGCTGGCTCTTCTGCAGGACCGCGGGCGTGACGAAGTCGTAGTGGGCGAAGAGCGCCTGCGTGTACAGGATCGTCGCGACCGCTGAAGCGCCTGCACCGACCACGATCGCAGCGAGAACGTGTCGCCAGCCGAGCCGGAACACCGCGGCGAGGGCGGCGGCAGCGAACGGCAGCGTCAGAACGACGAGGACGAGATGCTCGCCGAAGACGATTGTCGTCGGGGTCGTCGTCTTCGCAAGCGGACCGCGGATCAACGTATCCAGCCCCCACAACGCCGCCGCGAAGGCGACGACGATGATGCCGAGCGATCTCCGCATGCGACGAACGCTAGCTGGACACTTGGTAGTCGAAGATCCGCCGTGCTTTGACCTTGACGATGACGCGGTTCTCGGGCGTGTGGAAGTCCTCGCCGTCGTTGTACTTGCGCGACAGGTCGTGGATGTGATCGTTCGCACCGTCGACCTCGAGCTCCGCGGTCCCCTCGACCTCGAAGTAGCGGTACGCATGGTCGGCGTCGAACACGGTGACGCTCACGCGCGGATCGCGCCGCAGGTGCCTGCCCTTGGCGCGATCGTTGCGCGTGTTGAAGATCACGTGCTCGCCGTCGGTGTCGATCCACACGACGCTCGTCTGCGGCGAACCGTCGGGCTTCAGCGTCGCGACCACACCGAAGTTCTGCCCGCGGAGCAGCGCGAGTTGTGCGTCGGTCAGCTTCGCCATCCGTTCACTTCACGATTGTCGGGATGTTCTTGATCTTCCCGGCCGCGATCTGCTGCTTGATCTGCTCCACCTTGTCGACGATGCCCGCGGGCGCTTTCGGTGAGAACTTGCCGATGCCGACACCGTTGACGTCGAGCCCGTAGACGGCGTCCTGGCCGCCCTTGAAGTTGCCGCCCTTGGCGTCCTTGATCGCGTCGAACACCGAGGTGTCGACCCGCTTCAGCGCCGACGTGAGCACGTAGCTGCCGAGGTATCCCTGATCGGCGTCGACGCCGACGCCCCACACGGACTTCTCCTTCGCGGCGTCGAGCGCACCAAGGCCGCAGCCGCCCGCGACCTGGAAGACGACGACGGAGCCGTCGGCGATCTGGTTGAGCGCGATCTCCTTGCAGAGCGCGAGCTTCTCGAAGTCGTTCGAGTACCCGTTCATCGTCTGCACACCCGGGAACGCCGCCTTCGCGCCCGCCTGGAAGCCGGCGATGTAGCGGTCGACCGGCGGCTGCTTCTGCCCGCCGACGGACGAGACGGCCTTGCCGCCGCGATCCTTCGCTGCGAGGCCGGCGGCGTAGCCGGCGAGGTAGCCCGCCTCCTGCTCCTTGAACAGGAGCCCTTCGACGTTCTTCAGCCCGCCCTCGTCGGCGTTCGACACGTCGACGATCGCGAAGTGCGTCTTCGGGAACTGCTTTGCGACCGCTTTCATCGCGTCGATCTCGGTGAAGCCGACGCCGATGATGAGGTCGTAACCCTGGCGGGCGAGCGCGCTCAGGTTCGGGATGTAGTCGGACGAGGATGCGGCCGTTACCACGCGAGTGTCGACACCGAGCTGCGTCTTGGCGCGCTGGAGGCCGACGTAGGCGAGGTGGTTGAAGCTGCGGTCGTTCAGGCCGCCCGTGTCGGTCGAGAGCGCGACCTTGAACGAGGTTGCCTGCGTCGTTGTGGTCGAGCCGGACGACGATTTCTTCGATCCGCAGCCGGCCGCGACGAGCGCGAGAGCCGTGACGAGGGCGATTGCGGTGAGTCGCTTCACGAGTCCTCCGAGGTTTTAGACTATGGGACGAAAACCTATGTCGGATTCTACTTCGCATGCGGTCGTTGCCGTCGCAATGAGGGTGCACGACGGGCGCCTCGAGGCTCTTCTCCGCCGGGTCGCGCGCCTGCCGGGCGAGTCGCTCGCGCGCGCGCTCGAGCGTGCGATCGAGGTCGGTGCGCTCGAGCACCTGGAGCAGCTCGAGACGCGCATCCTCCGTGACGGCACGCTTGCGACGGTGTACTTCGGGCTCGCGCGGCCGGGCACCAAGCTCGACGGCGAGTGGCGCGCGGTCGGCTCGCGCACGCCGGCGGACGAGCGAGAGCTCGTCGCCGCGGCGCAGTCTCGCTTGCGCGCGAAGCTCTCGTATACGAACCTCGGCTTCGCGCTCGCGCCGGAGGTGTTCACGATCTCGGAGCTGCGCGAGCTGTACGTGGCGGCGCTCGGCCACGACGTGTCCGCGACGAACCTGCAGCGCGTGCTGCTGCGCCGCGGAGCCGTCGAACGCGTCGAGGGCCACCGCGCGCCGGGCCGAACGGGCGGCCGCCCCGCCGCGCTCTTCCGCTTCGCGGCGCAGCGGCTCGAGGTGACGGATGAGTTCGCCGCCCTCAGGCCGCCGCGGTAGCGCACCTCGTTCGTGGGGACAGTCCCCAGGACATGTCCCGGGGACTGTCCCCGGTTTTCGGCTCTCAGAACGGCAAGACCCTGGGGACAGTCCCCGGGACGGGTCTCAGCGAGACACGTCTGCCAGGATGTCGCGCCAGCGTGCGAACAACAGCTGGTGTGTCCCCTCGACGAGGCGGAGCTCTGCGTACGGCAGGCGCGCCGCGAATGCTTCGCCGATCGGCGGTGGGCACACGACGTCGCCCCTCCCCCACCACAGCGTCACCGGCGCCTGCACGTCGGCGAGCTCGAAACCCCACGGCCGGCCGAGGTACGCGAGCTCGCGCGCAAGCCACAGGCCGCCGTGCCGGAAGGACTCGACGCGCCCGCCCGTGTACGCGTCGTCGCACGCCGGGTCGCCCGTCGGCGGCGTCGGCTGCCTCCCCCACCGCTCGAGGCCGCGCGCGGCGACGCGCGGCGACACGCGCGCGACACGCATCGCCGTGCGCACGTCACGGTGCAGGTCGGCGACCCGATCGACGGGCGGCATCGAGCCGACCAGCGCGACCCGGCTCACCCGTTCCGGAGCGACGGCCGCCAGCGCGAGCGCGTGCGGGCCTCCCGCCGACCAGCCGATCACGCCGAACCGCTCGAGCTCGAGCGCCGCCGCGGTCGACTCCGCCCAGGCCCGTAACGAGCCGAAACGCCGCGCCGGCCCGCAGCGGTCGACCGCCACCAGGCGCACACCGAGCGACGCCGCAATCGAGTCGTCGGGATGACGCGAGAGCCGCGAGTCTCCGCCGCCGTGGAGATAGACGACCGGCTTCCCGACCGGATCGCCCGCTTCGTCGACGACTAGCGGGTGACGACCAACGTCGTCCGCATGCCGAGCTTGCGATGGTTCGCGACGGAGCACCAGAACGAGTATCGCCCCGGCGCCAGCTTCACCGTCAGGTCTCCGCGCGCGCCGGCCGCGACGTCGCCGAGGCCTGCGATGTGCTTCGCGCCGACGCGCTGGATCCGCAGGTCGTGGATGTCCTGCCCGAAGTTCGCCAGCTCGATCACGGCCGCGCCCGAGTGCACACGCAGGCGCGAGAGCGTGAACGAGTACTCGCGAGCCACCACCTGCACTCGAGACGGCGCAGGCGCCTTCGGCACGGCGTGGAACAGCGACAGCCCGAGCAGCCCGGTCAGGACTGCGAGCTTCACTTGACGAGTGTCGGCCGCTTGAATTTCGAGCTGTGCGGCAGAACGCGGTCGGCGTCGAAGTGCAGCCACTGCTCGAGCAGCCCGGCGTAGACGCCGCGGAAGTCGCTTGTCGCCTTCAGGTTGCCGTCGCGGTCGAGCCCGCTCGTGAGGCCGGGATACTCGCCGACCTGCGTGCCCGCGACACGCGTCCCGATCAGGAACCCGGTGCCGGCGGCGCCGTGGTCGGTGCCGCCCGAGCCGTTCTCTTCTGCACGCCGGCCGAACTCCGTCCACACGAGCGTCAGCACCCGGTCGGCGACGCCGCGCGCCTCGAGGTCACGCTGGAACGCGTAGAGCGACGCAGCCGTGGTCGTCAGCGCCGGCGTCAGCTCGGACGCCTGACCGGCATGCGTGTCGTACTCGCCCGTCGCCTCCAGTGCGACGCAGCGAAGCGGGAGCCCGGCGGCGATCATCGCCGCGAGGCCCTGCAAGCTGTGCGGGAACGAGTCGTTGCCGTCGGGGTACGGCACGGCCGGCGTGAGCTTCTTGCCGCCGAACGGCTGCAGCTGCTGGCGAAGCTTTGCGGACTGAGAGGCGACCTTCGCCGCCGCGCGCGACGCGGCGTCGTGTGCGCCCGCGTTGCCGAGCATGCCGATCGCATCGAGCATGCGGTCCTCGACCTGGCCCCACACGCCGGGCGACCAGAAGTCGTACTGGTCCGGGCCCGAGATCGCGGCGACCGGAACCTTCGCCGTCGCGAGTGCGGGCTCGAGCGAGCCGGTCAGCGAAAGACCTTGCAGCGGGTTGTCGGGTGAGCCGACCGCGTCGAGGTACCGGCCCATCCACCCGGTGAGCAGGCGCGGATCCGTCGCACCGACCTCCCAGAAGTGCCGCGAGGTGAAGTGCGACTGGTCGGGATGGTCGTAGCCGACTGCCGGGAGCACCGTGACCTTGCCCTCGCCGTGCAGCTGGGCGATCGGGTCGAGCGCGGGATGCCAGAAGAGGCGGTCGTCCTCGGCGAACACCGTTCCGCCGGAGACGGCGAGACTCGGACGCAGCTTGCGATAGAGCGGGTCGGCCTGCGGGGAGAGGAGCGAGAGCGCATCGGCGCCGCCCGGCAGGAACACGCTGACGAGGATCGGGGTCTTCGGCGCGGTCGCGGCGGCCGCGATCCCTTCGTCGAAGATGTCGAGCCGGCCGGCGCCGTAAACCGTCAGCGCGAGACCGAGCGACCGCGCCATGAAGCCGCGACGCGAGAGACCGGTGCCTGCCGGAGTCGGCATGCCCGGCTCGATCGCCGGCAGCCCGCGCCCGGCAACCGCACGCAGAGCTTCGGCCCGCGTGCACTCGTCGCAAACGATGCGACTCATGCGGTCTGCAGATCAGGGGACACGGCGATCAGATGTCGGAGCGCGTTCTCGACGAGCGCCGGGTACTGCACCTGCTTCCACTTGTCCGTCTTCGCGTCGTGCAGCGCGCGCTGGGTGAAGCGCAGCAACTGACGGTGCGTCGCGGGCGAGAGCTCGGGGTTGTTCCAGAACGCGAGCGCCTGCTTGAGCGTGGTCGGAGCGTCGATCGCCTCTTTTGCCTTCGACGGATCGAGGCGGCGCTTGTCGAGGATCTCGCCGACGGCGATCCACCGCCCGCGGAACGTCGCGGTGTCGAGCCAGCGCGAATCGTCCCAGCCGGCGACGTTCGGCGGATAGAAGAGCTGCTGGCCGGAGAGCCCGCCGATCCATGCCCACGCATCGGTCGTCACGCCGGCGTTGATGCGGCGCAGGAGCCCGGCGATATGAACGACCGGCGGCTTCGTCATGCGCGGCCCGGTGTGCAGTGCCGGATGCTTGAGCACGATGTCGAGTACCGGCTTGACCTGGCGGCCGCTGCCGTTGTAGGCGGCTTCGAGCGCCCGCTGCGTCTTCGTGTCCGGGGCGACCGGGATGAAATAGCTCCAGAGCTTCTGCGTGAAGAACGACGCGTGCTTCGGGTTCTCGAGGCAGAGGCGGCATGCGTCCCGCCACGCGTAGTTGCCGCTCTTGTGGAACACCGTCTTCATCTGGATGTCGTGACGGCTCGCGTCGAAGTGGAAGTCGTACTCCCCCTTGCGGCGGCTCCACCGGCTGGTCCACCCGGTCAGCGAGCGCGCCTGCTCACGGACGTCGCGCTCGGTGTACGCACCACGGTCGGCGCCGAGCGTGAACAGCTCCATCATCTCGCGCCCGTAGTTCTCGTTCGGCGCGTCCTTGGTGTTCTCGGTGCCGTTGAGCCACACCAGCATCGCCGGGTTTGCGGTCACGTCGACCAGAAGCTGCTCGAAGGACCCGAGCCCGTGCTTCCGGAACAGATCGTTCTGCTTCAGCATCAGGCCCTGGTCGCCGACGCCGGCATTCGACGTCGCGAACCAGTCGTGCCAGACGAGCGCCATGCGCTCGACGAGCGGGCGCGACGTCCGCACCATCTTGTCCAGCCACCAACAGTGGTCGTGGCCCCACGCGTCGGCCGGCGCGAACGGGCGACCCTTGGAGTCGTGCGGCTTCGGCCCGACGAGCTTCTCGGCCCCGGGGTTCAGAAGCTGATGGACGGCGCCGTCGAGCCCGAGCTTCGCGAGCCTCGCGGCCTCGCCCGTGCGCGGTCCGAACCCGGCGCGCCAGAGCAGCCGCTCGGCATGCGACGCGTCGAACTTGCCACGATAGACCGGCGCCCCCACCGGAGCCTTATCGTCAGCTCCGCGGGCAACGCCGAATCACTCGTTAGAGGTTTTTGCGGAGAAGGACGCGGGCCTCGCCGTGCCCGTCGTACTCCTCGTCGACCCGCTCCACCTCGAAGCCGAGCGCGCGGTGGAACGCGACCGACCGCTCGTTCAGCGGCGACGTGACGGCCCGGACGGTCGTCCGCGGCGCGACCGCTGCAAAGAACCGCTCGTACAGGTCACGTCCCAGCCCCGACCCACGCTGGGCCGGGTCGACTCCGACGAAGTGGATGTACGCCTCGTCGTCGTGCGTCTGCGACCGAAAGCCGCACAGGAATGCGACGACCCGACCATCCTCCTCAGCGACGAACGACGTGTCGCGGAAGTGCACGAAGAAGAGCTTGGGCAGCATCGACGCCATGGAGCGGCCGCCCCACCAATCGTCGATAACTCCAATCACGGATGCGTAATCCGCAGGCTCTGCCGGACGGATCGTCGCCATTACGCTCACCCTATGCGCATCCTCGTTCTCGGCGGCACGCGGTTCCTCGGCCGCCACACCGTCGACGCCGCGCTCGCCCGCGGCCACGACCTGACGATGTTCAACCGCGGCCAGACCCGGCCGGAGCTGTTCCCCGACGTCGAGAAGCTGCGCGGCGACCGCGACGGCGACCGCGACGCGGTGCGCGGGCGCGCGTTCGACGCGGTCGTCGACACGAGCGGCTATGTGCCCCGCATCGTCCGCGAGACGATCGACGCACTCGGGGACGTCGGCCACTACACGTTCGTCTCGTCGATCTCGGTGTACGCGGACGCGTCAACGCCCCCGACCGAGAGCTCGCCGGTGGCCGAGCTGAAGGAGCCGACCGAGGAATGGCGCGAGGCGTACGGCGAGCTGAAAGCCGACTGCGAGGACGTCGTCCGCGAGCGGTTCGCGGGCGCGTTCATCCCGCGGCCTGGGCTGATCGTCGGCCCGTGGGACCCGACCGGCCGCTTCACGTACTGGCCCGAGCGCTTCGCCGACGGCGGGCGCGTGCTCGCCCCCGCGCCGCCCGAGGCGGACGCGCAGATGATCGACGCGCGCGACCTCGCCGACTGGATCGTGCGCGCCGCGGAGACCGGGCTCGCCGGAACCTACAACGCGGTCGACCGGCCGGTCCCGCGCTCGACGGTCGTCGAGACGTGCGAGCGCGCCGCCGGAGCGGACGCCGAGGTCGTCTGGGTCGACGGCGCGTTCCTCGCCGAGCACGAAGTCGGTGAGTGGATGGAGCTGCCGCTCTGGCTGAACGACCCGGCGTTCGCAGGGATGCTCTCGGTCGACCCGTCGGCAGCGTTCGCGGCCGGCCTCGAGCCCCGCCCGCTCGAGGACACGGTGCGCGACACACTCGCGTGGGTCGCCGCGGGAGACGCCCCTGCGGAGACGGCGGCGGGGCTCGACCGGGCGAAAGAACAGAAGATCCTTGACGCCTGGCTCTCGAAACGTTAGTTTCGAAAGATCTCTTTCGACAACTCGCTCACCCTGACCGACCCGCGGGCGATGCGCGCCCTTGCGCACCCGACCCGCCTTGCGCTCCTCGACCACCTCCACGCGGTCGACCAGGCCACGGCCACCGAATGCTCGGAGTTCGTCGACGAAAGCCCCTCTTCGTGCAGCTACCACCTGCGCGCGCTCGCGAAGTGGGGCTTCGTCGTCGAGGGCGTCGGCGGCGCCGGCCGCGAGCGGCCCTGGTGCGCCACCGCGACGCGGATCGCGTTCCCGTCGGACGGGATCGAGGCGACGGTGCTCCGCGACGAGCTCGTCGCGCGACAGCAGCAGCGCGTCCGCGACGCCCTGCGCCGCGAGCACGAGCTGCCCGCGGCGTGGCGGCGCGCGGTTCAGACGTCGTCTGCCTCGCTCGAACTGACGACGAAGGAACTGGAAGAGCTCGGCGAGCGCTTCGAGGCGCTGCTCGACGAGTACCGCGGCCGCGACGCGCGCCGTGGTACGCGCATGGTGATCGTCAACTTCGGGGCGACGGCGGAGCCGTGAACCTCCTGCGCGACCGCCGGTTCGCAGCGTTGCTCGTCGCGGAGGTGATCTCGTCGACCGGCACGCAGATGACATGGGTCGCGCTGCCGTGGTTCGTGCTTCGCACCACCGGCTCGCCGCAGCGCATGACCTGGGTGATCATCGCCGAGGTCCTCCCCGTCGCGGTGCTCGGGTTCTGGGGCGGGGCTATCGCGGGCCGCGTCGGCACCCGGCGCACCATGCTCACGTGCGATCTCGCGCGCGTGCCGCTCTTCGCGGCGATCCCCGCCCTCCACGCCGCCGGCGCGCTTCCGTTCCCGGTGCTGCTCGCACTCGTCGCCGTCTCCGGCGTCTTCCTCGCGCCGTACTTCTCCGTGCAGCGCGCGGTGATACCGGAGCTCGTCGGGGAGGACCAGGCGGTGGTGGCCCAGGCAGCGGCGCTGTCCCAGGCAGCGAACCGGACGACGATCTTCATCGGTCCGCCTCTCGCCGGCGTCCTGATCAGCCTGATGGGCACGGCAGATGTGATCTACGTCGACGCAGCTACCTATCTGGCGTCGTTCCTCCTCGTCGCGGCGTTCGTGCGCCTGCCCGAGATCGCGACGGATGGACCGCCCGCCGGTGTGCTCGACGGTGTCCGGTTCATGGCCCGAGACAAGCTGCTGCGGCTCTGGACGCCTGCGTTCACCGTGATCGACATCTGCTGGATGCTTCTTTTTGCATCGTTGCCCGTGCTTGTCGTGACGAGTTACCACGCTGACCCGCGGATCCTCGGCTGGCTCTTCGGCGCGATGGGCGGCGGCTCTCTCGTCGGCGCCTTGGTGTCGATGGCCGTCGTGCGCAAAGTCGAGGCGCTGACGCTGGGCGCCGCGGCTTTCACGCTCGAGATGGCATCGCTCTGGATTCTTGCGATCCCCGCTCCGTGGTTCGTCGCTTTCGCCGGGATGGCGCTCGCCGGGTTCTTCGCGTCGCTCGTCAACACACCGGTGCACGCACTGATCACGTTGCGCATTCCCCGCGAGATCCGAACGCAGGCACTCGCGTCGTTCGGCGTCTTCCAATGCATCGGCGCGCCGATCGGGCTGCTGCTTGCCGGTCCCGCGCTCGCGCACTACGACACCCACAGCGTGCTCGCGGCGGTGCTCAGTCTCATGACGCTCGCGGCCGCGACGTTCATTGCCGCTGCGCTCGCTGAACGATCCTCGCTGCGCGCCGCACTCGTAGACTCGCCTGCGTGAACCGCTTCGAGGGGAAGCATGTCGCCGTCACAGGAGCGGCGCGCGGGATCGGGCGCGCAATCGCCGAGCGCCTCGCCGCGGAGGGCGCGCGGCTGACGCTCGTCGATCGCGACGAGCCGGCGCTCGAAGGCGCGACCGTCCGCGTCGTCGACATCAGGGACCGCGACGCGGTATTCGCCGCGTTCACCGAGCCACTCGACGCGCTCGTCGCGAATGCCGGCATCGGCGGCGGCAACGAATCGGGCGAGAACGACCGCTTCGACGAGATCCTGCAGACGAACCTCTACGGCACGTACTGGTGCGCGCGCGCCGCCGAGCCGCTGCTCGCGGACGGCGGACGGATCGTGATCACGTCGTCCATTCTTTCGCGCATCGGCGTCGCGGGGTACACCGGGTACTGCGCTTCGAAGGCCGGGCTGCTCGGTCTCACGCGCGCCCTCGCGGCGGAGCTCGCGCCGCGCCGGATCCAGGTGAACGCGATCTGCCCCGGCTGGGTCGACACCGACATGACTCGGCTCGGGCTCTCGCTGTTCGAGGGTCTGACGGAGGAGGAGGCGTGGGAGGTCGCCAAGCAGGAGGTCCCGCTTCGCCGCATGAGCGACCCGAGCGAGATCGCGGGAACAGTCGCGTGGCTCCTCTCGGACGATTCCGTCGGCGTGACGGGCCAGGCGATCGATCAGAACAACGGCGCGTTCATGATCTGAGTCCGTCCGGTCGAGGTCCTATCGTTGCGCCCATGCTTGAGCGCGATTACCTCCGCCGCGGAGTCCTCGAGTTCGTCGGGGTCTTTGCCCTGATCTTCATTGCAGCCGGCAGCGTCGCGTATGCGACCTCGCCTACCGACCTCGCCCTTTCGAACGGCCTTGTGATCGCCGTGATGGTCTCCGCGGCCGGCCCGATCTCGGGCGGCCACATCAACCCGGCCGTCACGCTCGCGTTTCTCGTCACCAAGCGCATCGAGCCGTTGCTCGCAGGCGTGTACTGGGTGGCGCAGTTCAGCGGCGCGGTCCTCGCGGCTCTGCTGCTCAAGTGGGTCCTCCCGAACAGCGCGGAGTCCGTGACGAACCTCGGTGCACCGGGAATTGGCTCCGGCATCAGCTCAGGCGCAGCCGTCGTGATCGAGGCCGTGTTGACGTTCTTCCTGGTGTGGGTCGTGTTCGCGACCGCGGTCGACCCACGCGGCACCTTCAAGCAGATCGCCGGGCTCGCGATCGGTTTCGTGATCGCGTTCGACATCCTGATGTCATATCGCCTCACCGGCGGCGCCATGAATCCGGCTCGCGCGTTCGGGCCGGAGCTCGCAGGCAATCACTGGTCGCACTTCTGGGTCTGGTACGTCGGACCGTGTGCGGGTGCCGTGATCGCCGCCTCGCTCTACGAGCTGCTGTACCTCCGCCCCGCGCGTCCAGACCCGGTAGGAACGGCCGAGTCGGGCGTGGACGAGCCGGGCGCAGGCGAAGCGGCGCTCTCGTAGCTTTCGTCCGGTAGGTTCCTGCCTCGATGCTCGCGTTCGTCGTCGCCGATCTGTCGGCCGGTCACAAGGTGGGGCTCGGTGTCACCGGCGCGGCCTTCATCGTCTTCGCGCTCGTCTCGTCGTTCGTGCTGCCCCGCCGCATCCCGAACTTCCCGGGCCGGTTCATGGGGCTGTACCTGACGATCGCCGCGCTGTTCTTCGTCGCGATGCTCTCCGCGGTGCTGATCTTCGGCCGGGAGAAGTCGGAGGCAGCCGAAGGCCCCGGGACGACCGCCGCCCAGACGACCCCGGCGGCGCCGTCGCCCAAGGGCGACCCGACGGCGGGCAAGGTGGTGTTCACGGGCAGCTCCGGCTGCTCCGGCTGCCACACACTGAAGGACGCAGGGGCGACCGGGAATGTCGGGCCGAACCTCGATCAGCTGAAGCCGTCCGAAGCGGCGGTCCACGCCCAGGTGGAGCACGGCGGCGGCGTCATGCCTGCGTTCAAGGACACGCTCTCGGCGAAGCAGATCGACGACGTCGCGGCCTACGTGTTCACCGCGACCCACTCCTCCTAGCTACGGCCCCTTAAATGACGAAACCCGCCCGGGGGAGGGGCGGGCATCGCCGCAGTCACGTCAGTCCGCCGGACAGTGTCAGGGGGGAGCCGGCAAGGGCATCCTGCTAGACGAACGGACTGGCGCGCATCAACCAGAAGGGTGATTTTTGGCGCCCGCGGGCTTCGAAGCGGAGAAGGAGGGATTCGAACCCTCGAGGCAGGGATTTCCCCACCTAACGCCTTAGCAGGGCGCCGCCTTCAGCCACTCGGCCACTTCTCCGGGCGCGCGCATCGTACCGCCTACCCTGCGGAATCGAACCTCGTCGCGCCGACGGTGCGGAAGAACGCGAGACCCGCCTCGCGCTGATCGCCGCCGGCGAGGACGCGCGCCTCCGCTTCGTCGGGGAGCGAGCCGATCTCGTGGAGCAGGTCGGCGGCGCGGACGAGGTCGCCCGTCACGTACGCGGCAGCGACCTGGATCCAAGGCCTCGACCCGCGGTCGGTAATCGCAGCACCGAGCTCGTCCAGCAGCCCGAGTCGGTGCGCCGCAGCCGCGAACGTCGGAAGCGCAACGACGGAAAACTGGAGCTCGCGGTCGCTCCGAAGCACGTCCAACAGATCAGCGGCGTACGACAGAGCACGCTTTGGATCGAGGAACGACATTACGTGCGTTGCGAGCCCCGTGGCGTAGTGCAGGAGCTGCGGATCGCCGATCGCGCTCGCTTCCGCCATTCCGCGTTCGATGTCGTCGAGCGCACCTGAACTGTCGTCACGCGCGACCCGAATCTCTGCACGGATACAGGCGACCTGCCCGGTCAGGTAATGGCGCTCACCTGCATCGATGCGGCGCAGAAACGTGTCGCACATGCTCAGCGCCTGGTCCCAGTCGCCGTCACGGTAGTGCTGGTCGGCGATTACACCTTGGTACCAGTGGTAACCGGCGTCCGACCCGACCTGCCGGGCGAGGCGACCCGACTCGCGGCGTGCCTCGCCCGCGGCGCGGACGTCGCCGAGCTCGATCTGCTGGACGGAGAGCGAGTTGAAACGGCGAGAGAGGACGCCGAGGGCGCCCGACGACCGCGCAAGCTCGACGCTCTTCAGCACGTCATCGAGACCTCCGTCGTCGCCGAGCGAGACCCGGGCGCTACCCCGAATCATGAGAGCCTCGGCCTCACTCTCCGAGTGCCCGAGCTGCTGGGCGAGCTCGAGCGCCTGCTGCGCCTGCGGCAGGGCCTCGCGACTGTCGCCGGCGAGCATCCTCAATGAGGCACTGCTGGAGAGAACGTCGACGGTCGTCACGCTCGGCGGGATTTCGCGGATGAGCTCCTCCGCGCGCCTCGTATGGTCGTTCGCCTCGTCGGTCGAGCCTTGCAGCCAGTAGCTCCTGGCGATGAGACGCTCCGCCTTGGCCTCGCCGGTCTTGTCGCCGCGCCGGGCCAGCTGGTCGGCGGCCTCCAGAAGGAGCGGCGCGTCCGCGGGGTCGATGTCGGTGCCGCCGAGCGGCGCGGAGCGACGGAGCAACAGGTACGGGCGCTCCAGGTCGTCGAGCGGCGTCAACCGCAGCGCCGCGTCGAATAGCTTGCGAGCGTTCGCGGCCGCCGAGAGCGCGGCTGCCCGTTCGCCGGCGTCGCGGAACGCCAGCCTGGCCGCGTCGGCCAGCGCGTCGGTGCTCCCTCCAGTCGCCTCGGTCAGCTCGAGCGCCTGGAGGTAATGGTGGGCGACGAGCTCCGCCTGGTCGTCCGATCGCCCGAGGGAACCGATCCACGCCGCGACACGCTCGTGCTTCGCCGCGCGCGCTGCTCGTGGGATCTGCCCGTACGCGACGTCCCGGATCAGCACGTGGCGGAACGCGTACTCCGTCTCGCTGCCAACCGACGACGCTCGCGAGCGCTGGACGAATTCCTTGCGCTCCAGCACGTGCAGCAGCTCCTCCGCCTGCCAGCGCGTGAGCCCGTCGACCGCCTCGACGGCGCCGAGCCAGAAGACCTTGCCGACCACCGATGCGTCCTGGAGCAGCCGCTTCTCGGCCTCCGGAAGCGCATCGAGACGCGCAGCGATGATCCCCTGCACCGACTCGGGTAGCGCATCGAGCTCTCCGCGCTCGTTCAGGAGACGCACGAACTGCTCGGCGTACAACGGGTTGCCGCCGGCGCGAGCGATCAGCGCTGAACGTTCCTCGGCGTTCAGGACTCGCTCGATTAGATGACCGACGAGTACCGATGCGTCATCGTCAGAGAGGGACGTCAGCGAGATCGCCAGCGCGTTCGGCTTGCCTCCTCCCCACCCGGGTCGTCGCTGCAAGAGCTCGGGGCGCGCCGTCGCGAGCACGAGCATCGCAACCGCGCCACTGCGGTCGACGAGCGCGTCGACGAAGTCGAGCAGAGCGTCGTCGGCCCAGTGCAGGTCTTCGAAGACGCAAACGATCGGCCCACGCTGCGCGACGAGCTCGAGGAAACGCCGCCACGCGGCCGAGGCTTCGCCGGCGCCCGTCGGCGTTCCTTCGGTGAGGCCGACGAGCGGCTGCAGTTGACGCTCGAGCCACTGCGCCTCCTCCGCGTCGGGCGCGAGGTTGCCGACCGACCGAGCGAGCTTCTCGGTGACGACTCGCCGGGGATCGGTCTCGAGGATGCCCATCTCGGCCTTCACGATCTCGGCGAGCGCCCAGAACGTGACGCCGTCGCCGTACGGGAGCGACCGGCCCTGCCGCCAGGTCGTGAGCTCCGACTGCTCGTCGGCCGTCCGGAACAGCTCGTGGACGAGCCGAGACTTGCCGATCCCGGGCACGCCGACGAGCGTGACGAGCTGCGGCGATACGTCTTCGCGCACACGCTCGAGCGTCGACACCAGAAGGTCGAGCTCCCGGGTCCGACCGACGAGCGGCGTCGACACGCTGCGCGTGACGTCGACGCCGAACCGCGAGAGCGCGGCGACTGCCTCCCACGCCGCGACCGGTTCGGCCTTGCCCTTCGCGATCACCGGCGCCGCAGGTGCGAACTCGAAGACCTGTGACGTCGCGCGGTGGGTCTGCTCGCCGACGAGCACGCCGTTGAGCGGTGCCGCGGTCTGCAATCGCGCAGCGGAGTTGACGACGTCACCGGCCGCCATCGACTCGCCCTCGCTCGCGCGCGCATCGAGGCTCACGAGCGCTTCACCGGTGTTGACCGCGATTCGGACCTGAAGGTCGCTCTGCTCGCGCGCCCAGTCGCGGATCGCAAGCGCCGCTCGGACCGCGCGCTCGGGATCGTCCTCGTGCGCGACCGGTGCACCGAAGAGCGCCATGACGGCGTCGCCGATGAACTTCTCCACCGTGCCGCCGAAGCGTTCAAGCTCGGTGCGGACGTGTGCGTGGTACGGCGCGAGCACGGCGCGTACGTCCTCCGGATCGAGCTGCTCGGCCCGGGCGGTGAATCCGACGAGGTCGACGAACAGCACGGTCACGACCTTGCGCTCCTCGCGCGACGGTGCGACCGGCAACGTCGAATCGGCGCCGCAGAACGGGCAGAAGCGGAACTCCTGCTCGATCGAGCGCCCGCAGGTGGCGCAGCTGGGCATGGCTCAGTCTAGGACGACGGGCCTTCGCCACCAGCGCGGCGACATGCAGGCCCGAGTGAGGCGGAGGGAGAGGGATTTGAACCCTCGACGCACCTTTCAGCACGTACGCGATTTCCAGTCGCGCTCCTTAGACCGCTCGGACACCCCTCCGAGCGGTCGCCATCCTAGCCGCCGCGAGTTTCGGCGACGGCGGAGCGCAGGTGCGCCGCGCCGTCGGGCTCGAGCACCGCGCCGTGCGGAATGACGAGCCGCGCGATCGGGAGCTCGGCGATGCGGTCGAGCGCGGGCAGAAGCCGGACTGCGTCCGCCTCGTCGACGAACACGTGCACACGCTCGCCGGTGCCGCTGATCACGTCGCCGGTGACGAGCGTCGCGTGGTCCGGGATCCAGAAGACGACCTGCTGCAGCTCGCCGTCGAGCTCGATCGCCTCGATCCCGTCGGGCAGCTCGGTCGTCGTCGACGGATCCGGCAGCTTCGGCGGCCACCACGCGTTCGGCGGCCCCCACACCGATGCGCTGTAGCGATCGACGAAGTCGAGGGTGCCACGGTAGTGCGCCCCCTGCGTCAGCAGAACTCTGACGGGCTTGCCGTGCGGATCGAACGAATCGTCGGGCGGCAGGAACGGGTCGATCAGCACGACCTCCTCCTCACTCTCGACGCGCACGACCGGGACGTTCTCATCCCAGTCCTCGCCCGGCTCCCACGACGGATGCGGCGACCACCACCAGTCGAGCGTGCTCATTCGCGAAGGCTAGAAGGTGTCTGGCCCATCCGTACCGTCCAGCAGGCCGCTGAGCTCACCGGTCGCCGACACGCGGCGTGGCGCGGCCGCCGAGATGCAGGACGCGACTACCGTCGGCCAGCGTCACGAACCGCACCGGCAGCCACATCCCCGGCGCAGCGGGATGCTGCGTGAGGAACAGGTCGTCGTCGGCGGAAGCGCGACGGAGCGGCAGCTCGACCGGATCGGGCGTCATCTCGGCGGCGATCCCGGTCACCGTCATGACGGCGACAATGCCCTCGCCGCGCGCCTGCACGCTGATCGACGAGCTCTCGCGCGCGTAAACACCCTCGTACGCGGCGGCAACGACGGCGACCGGCTCCGCGGGCGGTGCCAGCTCGGCAGGCAGCGCGATGCCGGTCGTCTCGGCGAGCAGCGGCTCGAGGACGTCGCGAAACAGACCCATCGCGCCACCACCGTTGGTGAGGAGCGCGATCGCGACGCCTGCGTCCGGCACGACACGCAGGAACGCGGCCTGGCCGATCGTGTTGCCGTCGTGGCCGATCACGCGACGCCCGTCCCACTCGAAGAGCTCCCAGCCGAGACCCCAATGTGCCGCCGACGTCCCGGCGCCGGCGCTCGGCACCGCGACCTGCGGCTGCTGCATCGCCTCGACCGCCGTCGGCGAAAGGACTCCCTCGCCTCCGGCGAGATGCAGCTGGGCGAATCGCACGACCTCCGCGGCCGTCGAGCAGATCGCGCCGGGAGGACCGGCGGTGCGCGGCAGTCCCCACGTCGGCGCCGTCACCAGCTCGCCCCGAGGGTCGATGTGCCCGATCGCCGCACGGAAACGCAGCACGTCCTCAGGCAGCGTCGTGGTGTGGGTGAGCTGCAGCGGCTCGAACAGGCGCTCGCGCATCGCGGCGTCCCATACCTCGCCGGTCACGACCTCGATGACGCGGCCGAGCAGCGTGTAGCCGGTGTTGCAGTACGACATCGTTGCGCCGACCGGATGCACCTGCTGCAGAGACGCGCACGTCGCGACGTACTTCTCGAGCGCGTCGTCGCCCCGCCCAGTGTCCGCGAAGTTGTCGCCGTCGATGCCGCTCGAGTGCGAGAGCAGGTGACGGATCGTGATCTCGCCGTTCGTGAACGCCGGGATGTAACGGCGTAGAGGCGCGTCGAGCTCGACGCGCCCTTCTTCGACGAGCGACATCACGACCGTCGCAGTCCACACCTTCGTGATCGAGCCAATCTGAAACAGCGAATCGACCGTCGCCTCGACGCCGGTGTCGAGATTGAGGATCCCCGACGCCGCCGCGTCGACGGCGCCGTCCCGCAGCACCGCAAGCGACGCGCCGGGGACACCGTGCGCTTCGCGCGCGTCGTCGAGTCGCTGCTGGAGGGACGTGCTAGCGGTCGCGAGCGGCATGGAATCTCTCCTCGGGTCGTGGGGTCTCGGCCGGCGCCGAGGCGAAATGGCAGAACGCGCGATGCGGGCGCTCCTCGGCGCCGTCGCGCGGGTCACGCACGATGCACTCCTCGCGCTCCGGGTACGCGTGGGGACCGACGGGGCAGCGCGGATGGAAAGGGCAGCCCGGAGGCGGGTCGTGCGGATCGGGCGGGTCGCCGAGCTCGAGGTCGGCGGGCACCGTCCCGCCGAGCGAGGGCACCGCATACAGCAGCGCGCGCGTGTACGGATGCGCCGGTGACGACACGACCGCCTCCGTCGCGCCGACCTCGACGACGCGGCCAAGGTACATCACCGCGATCTCGTCGCTGAGGTAGCGCACCGTTGCGAGGTTGTGCGAGACGAAGATCATCGAGATCCCGAGCTCGTTCCGCAGCTCGCGCATCAGGTTCAACACGGCGCTCTGCACCGACACGTCGAGCGACGACGTGATCTCGTCAGCGATGAGCACGTCCGGGCGGGCCGCGAGTGCGCGTGCGATTGCGACGCGCTGCCGCTGCCCCCCCGACAGGCGGCTCGGCATTCGCTCCGCGATCTGCGCGTCGAGATGCACGAGGTCGAGGTAGCGCGCGATCTCCGCCGCCCGCGCCGCACGCCCGCTGCCGCCACGCACCGTCAGCGCTTCGCCGATCGCATCGCCAACGCTCATCCGGGGGTTCAACGATGCGAACGGGTCCTGAAAAATCATCTGGATCCGCCGCCGCGGATCGAGCACGCGTCCGTCGCGCGCCGTGCGCAGGCGATCGCCGTCGATGACCACCTCGCCGTCCGCGAGCGGGACGAGGCCCACCAGCGCACGCGCAAGCGTCGATTTCCCGGACCCCGACTCCCCCACGACGCCGAGCGTCGATGCTTCCGGGAGCGTGACGTCGACCCGGTCGACCGCGACGAGACGACGGCGCCCACGACCGAAGCGCACAGTGACCGAGCGTGCCTCGAGGGCGGTCACACTGCCGCCTCCTCCAGGACGTCCACCGGATGCCAGCACGCGGCGCGATGCGTCGGCGAGCGCCGCTCGAGTGGCGGCATCTCGGTGCGGCAGCGGTCGGTGGCGCGCGGGCAGCGCGGCGCGAACGGGCAGCCGGGCAGGTCGTCGTACGGCGTCGGCGCGCGCCCGGGAATGCTTGCCAGCGGACGCTCGCGTTCCGACTCCATCGTCGGCACGGAGGCGACGAGCGCCGCGGTGTACGGATGCGCGGGGCCGGCGACAAGCGTCTCGACATCGAGTTCCTCGACGACGCGCCCCGCGTACATGACGACGACGCGGGAACACAGCTGCGAGACGACTGCGACGTCGTGCGAGATCAGGATCGCCGCCGAGGAGCGAGACTCGGTCACGTCCCGCAGCAGGCGCAGGATCTGCTGCTGCACCGTGACGTCCAGTGCGGTCGTCGGCTCGTCGGCGACGATCAGCTTCGGCTCGGCCATCAGTCCCATCGCGATCACCGCGCGCTGGCGCATTCCGCCCGAGAACTCGTGCGGGAACTGCCGCGCCCGCGCGTCGGCGTTCCCGATCCGAACAGCGCGCAGACGCTCGACGGCGCGCAAGCGCGCCTCGCGCTTCGAGATGCCGTGGTGGATCTCGGACACCTCGCCCACCTGCCGCCCAACCCGCAGCGCGGGGTTGAGCGCGGACATCGGATCCTGGTAGACGACCGCGAGCGACGTTCCGAGCAGCCGGCGCCGTTGCGCCGCGCTGAGCGTGCGTGGATCGGAGCCGAACAGGCGGAGATGGGACGCAGACAGGTGTGCTGTCGACGGCAGGAGGTCGGCGATCGCCATCGCGGTGAGAGTCTTGCCGCTGCCCGACTCGCCGACGATCCCGACGATCTCCCCGGGCGCGACATGCAGGCTCACGTTGCGCACCGGCACCGCACCGCCCGGAAACGAGACCGTGAGCCCGTCGACGGCGAGCACGTCGTCGCCCGCGCGCGGAGCGGCGGCCGCGGCCGCGGTGGGGAGCTCACCGCGCAACCACCTGCGCGCGCTGCCCGTGCCTGCGGCCTTCGCCAGCACCTCGCCGAAGAGCGCAAACGTCAGCGCGCCGACGGTGATGGCCACGGCCGGGCCGAGCGCCACCTCCGGGTTCACGTAGATCCGGTTCAGCCCCTCGCTGAGCATCCGGCCCCAGTCGTACTGCGGAGGCTGCACGCCGAGCCCCAGAAAGCTGAGACCGGCGAGCGAGAGCAGTGCGTCGCCGATCGCGATCGTGCTCGTGATCAGGAGAGGCTCCGCGATGTTGGGCAGCACATGACGCGTGAGCAGCCGGATCCGTCGCACGCCAATCATCCGGGCCGCCGCCAGGTATTCCGAGCCGGCGACCGATGACGAGAGCGTCTGACTGAGGCGCGCGAAGTACGGCGCGATCGCGATCGCGATCCCGACAACCGCGCCGTGCGCGCCGACGCCGATGATCGCCGCCACGAAGATCGCAACGAGGAGCGCAGGGAACGCGACCGCGAGGTTGATGAACCCCGTGACGAGGCGGCCGATGCGGCCGCCGACGAGTGCCGGCACGGCGCCGACCGGGATCCCGATCGCGGCCCCGAGCGTCGCAGCGACCACCGCGAGCACGACGGAGAGCCGCGTTCCGACGAGAACGCGGTCGAGGATGTCACGCCCGAGCGCATCCGTGCCGAGCCAATGCGCCGAGCTCGCACCCTGCGACGCGTGGAGGATGTCCAGGCGCGACGCGTCGTCCGACCAGATGAACGGCGCGGCGATCGCAAGCACGATCACCCCAATCAGCCCGGCCGACGCGACGACGCCGACAGGCGAGCGCAGCGCCTGCCCGATCCGGGTCGAGCCCACCGTCATGCGTCCAGGATCGTCGAGCGCGGGTCGATTGCGCCGAGCGCGACGTCCACCGCGAAGTTCGCGAGCAACACGACCGCGCCGAAGATGACCGCGATCGCCTGCACGGTCGAGAAGTCCTTCTGCGCGACCGCCGCAACGAGCGACGTCCCGAGGCCCGGCCACGCAAAGATGTTCTCGACGAGCACTGTCCCGGCGACGAGTCCGCCCACGAGGAGCCCGGCGATCGTCAGGGTCGGCGTGAGCGTGTTCGGCAGCGCGTGCCGGACGTAGATGATGCGCACCGGCAGACGCTTGCCACGCGCAGTCCGGATGTAGTCCTGCTCGAGCACGCGTAGACCTTCGACCCGCACGATGCGCGCCAGCGCGGCGATCGGCCCGATCGCGAGCGATGCGATCGGGAGCACGTAGGAAGAGAGGCCGCCCTGCCCGGCAACCGGGAACCAATGGATCTTCACCGCGAAGACGTAGACCAGCGCGACCGCGGTCAGGAACGACGGCACCGCGGCAATCGCCCCGGCGGTTGCCGTGAACCCGAGCTCGAGCGGGCGCCGCTTGCTGTCCCGCGTGAGCGCCGCCATCAGGAGGCCGAGCGGAACGGCAACACCGATCGTGACGAGAAACGCGATGCCGGCGAGTCGAAAGGTCGACGGGCCGCGAGCCTGGATCACGTCGGTGACACGCTCACCACTGACCAGCGACGTGCCGAAGTCGCCGTGGAGGATGTTCCCGATGTAGTCGACGTACTGCGTGACGAGCGACTTGTCGAGCCCGAGCGCCGCGCGCCGTGCCGCGACGAGGTCCGGCGGCGCGGTCGTCCCGAGCGCGGCCCGGACGGGATCCCCGGGAACGAGGTGGATCATGAAGAACGTCGCGGTGAGGAGCAGGAACAGCGAGACGACGAGCCGCGACGTGCGCCGGAACAGGTAGGCCGTCCTTGCGTGGACGGCCCACCAGTTCCGTTGACGGCTGAGCGAGAGCGGTGCGGCCGTCACCTCACTTCGTCAGGCGCAGGCTGGTCGGGAGAGGGCCTTCGACGCCGAGCTTGAACGACATCTTCCTGCCGTATGCGACTACCGTGCTGACCTGCATCGGCACGAGATCTCCCGCCTGGAAAAGTGCCTTCTCGCCGGCAAGCCAGTACGCGCAACCGGCCTTGCCGACCCGCCTGACCGCCCGGGAGACCGCCGCTTTGTAGGCCGCGTTGTTGATGGCCGCGAAGTTGACGCCGTTGGGAGGCGCGGGCCCGGACACGAACGCTCCGATCTGCGCGGGGTTGGCAACACCGATGCCGATGATCACGGCGTCCCAGTCACCAGTGCCGAAAAGTGTCCCCTGCAGGTTCGCGACGCCCTGCGGATCGAGCGTGACGTTGACGCCTGCCGCCGCCAGTTGCTGCTGCGTCAACTCGGCCGCCGGCGGGTACGACGGGCCCTGGTCGGTCGCATAGAGAAGCTTCAGCTTGACGCCCCCGAGTGCGGACTTGGCTGCCGAGGGGTTGTACGCGGGGACGTTGCCGGCGATCGAGTTACCCGCGCACGGTGTGAAGTTCTGCAGCGAGAGCTGCGTCATCTTGAGACCGAAGCCGCTCGTCACGACCTTGCCGATCTGATCGAGGTTCAACGCCTGCACGAGCGCCTTGCGCACCGCCGGATCCGCGGCCGGATGACCCGGCTTCTCATTGAAGAGGATCTCGTTGGGCTGTGCAGGCGAGACGATGTTGAACAAATGCCCCTTGCCCAGCCGCGTGCGATCGGGGCCTCCGATCGACGCGACGTTGAGCCCCCCGGAGAGGAGGAGGTTCGCCGCGGTCGTCTCGTTCGACACGACCTTGAGCGTGACCTTCGCGGGCAGCCCCTGAACGCCGGTGGACGCACCGCCCGGCCCCCACGTGTAGCCGTTCCGCGCCGCAAATATGTAGTGGTCCCCCGCGACCGATGCCGTCAAGCGGTACGGCCCGCTGCCGTCGGTGCCATGGTCGAGCAGGCTGCGGTTCGCGAGGCCCTTCGAGCAGACGAGTTGCACGAGGGCGAGTCCCTGAATCATGAACGGGTTTGGCGTCTTCGTCGTGACGACGACCGTGCGCGCACCGTTGTTCGCCGTGATGGTTGCGTCGACCGGCATGAACAGCCCGAGCAGCGGAGACTTGTTCGCCGGATTGCCGACGAAGTCGAGGTTCTGCTTGACCACCGAGGCGGTCAGCTTCGTGCCGTCGGAGCAGGTGACGTTCGGACGGAGCGTGAACTCGACCTTCTTCGGCGAGACGACCTTCCACGACTGGGCGACCCCCGACGAGATCGTGCCCGGCCCGACGAGATTGACGAGCGTGTCGTACGCGAAGGTGTCGACGTACCTCGTCGTCTGGAGGACGGTCATCTGCGGGTCGAGGTTCCCGGGATCGCCGGGAATAGCCAGGGTTGCCGATCCCGACGGCGCCGCCTTCCGATCCGCCGTCGCCGAGGTGGTGAGGGACAGCAGGAGAGCCACACCCGCGATCACCAGAATCAAGCGCTTGCGCATGCCCAGCCCTCCTGTCGAGTCGAGACTCGTGTCGAACGTATTGACGACTTCCGGAGTCGGAAGTTTCCCGGCACACGCCGCGCGCGACATCGTGGCCACGGACAAGAAGCCGCGGGGGCTTTTGTCTGGCCCGACGAGCCGCCTCATCCGACCCTCGGCGTCGCGCGGACGCCGAAGTGCATGTAGAGGCCGGCGCCGGGCACCTCGTAGAACGTGACGGGTATCCAGCTTTGCGCCGACGGGTCGCGCACGCCGAACAACCCTTCCCCGGCGGCCGTCATCGGGTACTCGTGGACGGTTTCGGGGACAAGCGCCGCGAGCGGCCCGGTCACCTCGGTGCGCATGATCGCGCCGCCGTCGTGCTCGAGCACGTCGAGCCGGACGCCGGCGCGCTCGTAACGGCCGAGGTACGGCGTCACGTCGACGTCGACAGGCTCGTTCGGCGGTGTGAACGGCCGCTGCATCTCGATCCCGGCGACCTCCGCGAAGAGCTCGCGATAGAGGTCCTCGTAGAGATCGCGGGTGTTGCCGCCGTTCGTGAGCAGTGTGACCGCGAGGCCCTGCTCAGGTAGCACGCGCAGGAACGCGGCCTGGCCGAGGGTGTTGCCGTCATGGCCGATCAAGCGGTGGCCGTCCCAGCCGAAGCGGATCCAGCCGAGGCCCCAGGAGTCGCCCAGGATGTACTTGTCGGGCAGGTCGGCCTGCCATTCCTGCATCGCCCCCGTGCTCTCCGTGCTCAGCACCTGCGTGCCGTCCGCGGCCGCGCCGCCGTTCAGGTGCATCCGCACGAAGCCGAGCACGTCGCGGACCGTCTGGTTGATCAGCCCGGCAGGTCCGGCCGAGCGAGGCAGCACCCAGGCTGGGGCGCGCTTCGGGGGCTCCCCACCCTCGCCGACATGGCCGACGGCGGCACGGTGCAGCAGCGCCTCCTCGGGCAGCGTCCCGGTGTGCGTCAATCCGAGCGGCTGGACGAGTCGCTGCTGGATCGCGGCGTCCCACGTGCCTCCGGTCAACTTCTCGATGACGCGACCCACGAGCGAGAAGCCGGAGTTGCAATACGACCATGTCGCGCCGAGCGGATGGTTCTGGGCGGCGTCCTTCAGGCCTGCCACGTACTTTTCGAGGCAGTCGTCGCCGCGGCCGGTGTCGGTGAAGACGTCCCCGTCGATCCCGCTCGTGTGGGTGAGCAGGTGGCGCATCGTCACCGTCTTGGCGACCGTAGGATCGCTCAGCTCGAGCTCCGGCAGCACGTCGACGACGGGCGTGTCGAGGTCGAGCTTTCCTTCGTCGACAAGCTGCATCGCGAGCGTCGCGGTCCAGACCTTGGTCATCGAGCCGATCTGGAAGACCGAGTCGGGCGTCGCCTCCACCCCCGTCTCGACGTTGAGCACGCCCGTTGCGAGCTCGACCCGCTCGTCCTCGCGGCCGGGACGCATGCGCAGAATCCCGAGCGCGGCTCCCGGGACCCGGTGCTTCTTCGCCAGTTCGTCCAACCGGCGCTGCCAGTGCGCCGCGTCGATCGACGCATATCCGACTCCGGCGTGTAGCTCCACCCAGTCCACCACCCTTTGGTTGAGATCTTTACGTTGCGACGGCGTGCCGTCGATGACGAACAGATGCGACGCGTCGGGGTACAGCACGAGCCGCGAGGGAACGCCGCGCTCGCGCAGCGCCGCGTGCCACTGCTCGGCCTGACCAACCGGGCACCGCACGTCGTCTGCGCCGTGGTAGACGAGGGTCGGCGTGCGCACCGCGTCCACGCGCGCGAGCGGCGACATGCGGTCGTAGCGGTCGCGATCGTCCCAGTACGTGCCGTCAAGCTCGTGCTCGACGAGGAAGTGCCCGGAGTCCGACGTGCCGGCCATGCTCACGAGGTCGCTGACGACGCCGCCTGCGACCGCCGCCGCGAAGCGGTCGTCGCGACTCGTCAGGTAGCACGTCATGTAGCCGCCGTAGCTGTAGCCGGTGACCGCGAGCCGTTGCGGATCGGCGAGACCCTCGTCGACGAGCGCGTCAACCGGCTCGAGGAAGTCACGTGCATCCGCGTCGCCCCACGCGCCGATCGCGGCCTCGTAGAAGTCCGACCCGTAGCCGTCGCTGCCGCGCGGATTGAGCAGCAGAATCGTCCAGCCGCGTGCGGCGAGCTCCTCGTGGTAGAGGTGCCAGTCGTCCGCCAGGCCGCTCCATGCGTTGTGCGGGCCACCGTGGATGTCGATGAGTAGCGGGCCGGGAGCCTCAGCGCTCGGGTCGCGCACGACCCACCCGTGCACGACCGTCCCGTCGGAGATCGCGAACTCGCGCTCCTGACGTGCGAACAGCTCGACGTCGTCGAGAGTCGCGCCGTGCGTCGTGCGGACCTGCACGTTGCCGCTCTCTAGGTCGACGAGCGCAATCTCCCCGAACGACGTCGCCGTCGCGTGCACCGTTGCGGCGGTCCCGCCCGCGACTGAGAGCCCGTCGACGCCGCGCACGAGCCGCTTCGGATCGCCTCCTGCCACGTCAACCGCGTAGAGATCCGTCACGCCGCGGTCGCGAACGCAGAAGACGACGGCGCCGTCGGCGGCGAACTGCGGCAGCCCGCCGGGATAGCCCGGACCCCCGGTCATGACGTTTCGATCGAGCGACGAGGCGAGATCGATGGGATCGCCACCGCCGAGAGGGACGCGGAGCAGCCGCGTATGCCCCGTCGGACCGCCCAGATAGCCGGCAACGAGCAGCCATGAGCCGTCGGGGCTCCACCGAACCGGGCCGCCGATGCCGTCCGCGAGCGCGACGGCGCGCGGCTCCGCGCCGCCGTGGACGTCGAGCGTGTACACGGGGGCGCGGAAGCGCAGGTCTGCGTCGGCAGCCATGGCAGCGGCGAACGCGAGCGTCGAACCGTCGGGCGACCAGGCCGGGTGGCCGGCGTGCCAGTCGCCGTACGTCACCTGCCGACAGTCCTTGGTCGCGAGCTCGAGCACGTGGACGTGCTTGCGGATGTCGCGCAGGAAGCCGGTTCCGTCGGACTGGTAGTCGACCCGCTCCGTGACGATCGGCCCGTCCGTGCCACGGTCGGTCGCCGCACCGAACGCGATCTTCGTGCCGTCCGGGCTCCACACAGGTGCGCCGGCGCCGAGCGCGAGCGTCGTGAGCTGCTCCGGCTCGCCGCCGTCGGTGGGCAGCAGCCAGACCTGCGCTGGACCGTCGGTCGCGCGCAGGAACGCGATCGTCGTGCCGTCGGGCGACCACGCGGGGGCGACGTCGGCGAGCCCGCGCGTCAGGCGGTGCGACTCTCCGCCCTGTGCGCCGACCCGGAAGAGCGAGTGCGCCGTCCGATCGTCGTCGGCGTCGGCGGAGCGAAGGACGTAGACGCAGGTCGATCCGTCGGGCGAGAGCGCAGGCTGCTCAGGCACCGCGATGGCGTACAGGTCGTCGATGCGTAACCGCCGGGACAAGACGCCAAGCCTCCCGGTTACGGACCGGCTGCGCTTCGTGGTGCCGACCAAACCGCATCCGGCGGAGTCGGGCCGTCCAACAGGTCCTCGACGAGCGCCGCGACGAGCGCGGAGCGCGTCACCATCGCCTCGACATCGATCCACTCGCCCTCTGCGTGCGCGCCCCCGCCGACCGCACCGAGCCCGTCGAGCACCTCGATGCCGAGCCCGGCCAGCAGGTTCCCGTCGGAGCCACCGCCGACCGACGCTTCCGTCAGCGGCGCCAGGCCGAGCGCCGCGGCCACACGCTGTGCGCGGTCGAAGAGTCGGGCTGACGCCCGGTGCTCGAGCGGCGGCACGCCGATCTCCCGCTCCACGTCGACAGCGGTGCCGGGCGTCACGGGGCGCAGCCCTACGAAGGCAGCGTCGACCCGCTCCGCCTCCGAGAGCGTCCGCGTGCGCACGTCGACCCGCGCGACCGCGCCGGCGGGGACGGTGTTCACGGCGGTCCCCGCGCTGACCAGGCTCGGGGTCACGGTGGTGCCCTGTTCCGGGCGGGCCAACGCGGTGATCGCGAGCAGCTGGTGCGCGAGCTCGACGACGGCGTTTGCGCCTTTCTCCGGCTCGAGCCCCGCGTGCGCCGCCTTGCCGGTCACGTCGATGCGGTAGATGCCCACTCCTTTCCGCTCGGTCTTGAGCGCGCCGCCGGCGCTCGGCTCGAGGACGAGGGCAGCCTCGATGCCGGCGGCCGTCTCCTCGATCACGGGCTTGCCGGTGGGCGAGCCGAGCTCCTCGTCGGTCGTCAGCAGCACCGCGACGCCCTCACGCGCACGAACGCGCGCCGCCGCGAAGAGCAGCTGCACGACTCCCGCCTTCATGTCGAAGATCCCCGGTCCGGTGGCGCGCTCCTCAATGACCGCAAACGGCCAGCGCGCGAGCGTTCCCAGTGGCCAGACAGTGTCGAGATGGCCGACCAGCAGCACGCGCGGACGCGGGCCGAAGCGCCAGCGGAGGTGGATGCGGTCACCCGACGCGACGCGCTCGCCGCGCACGCCGAGCAACGCGTGGGCCAGGTCGTCGGCGACGTCGGCGCAGGCGAGGCAGGCAGCAGGATCGGCGCTGGGGGACTCGGCTTCAACGAGCGCGCGCAGCGCGGCGAGCATCGGTTTCTCCACCGCCGCATTCTTGCGCCGCGCCGCGGCCCGCGTTCGGCGGCGACACCAAACTGCTTGCCCGCGCTTGTGCCGCGCCGACCATGCGGACACGACACGGGAGTGGAACGATCGCGGCCATGGCCGATACTCAGGTCGATCTCCGGCTCGGGCAGGCAGCTGCCGCCGCGCGCGCCGCAGCCGAGCGCGCCGGAGTAGTTGTGCGCCCGCTCGAGGCGCTCGCGGAATTCGAGGCCGCGTCGGACCTGATCGGCCGGATCTGGAGCGACGAGGGCGAGCCGAAGGCGCCCGTCAACCTGCTCCGCGCCCTGTCGCACGCGGGCGACTTCGTGGCGGGTGCATATCGCGGCGACGCGCTCGTCGGAATTTCGCTCGGGTTCTTCGGCCTCGCCGGTGCCGAGCTTCATCTGCACTCGCACATCACCGGCGTCGCGCCTGGCGACCAGGGCAAGGCGCTGGGCTTCGCGATCAAGCAGTTCCAGCGCAGCTGGGCGCTCGAGCGCGGCGCGCGGACGATCGAGTGGACTGCCGATCCGCTCGTGCGCGCGAACGTGTACTTCAACCTCGCGAAGCTCGGCGCCTCGATCGTCGGCTACCACGAGAACTTCTACGGCGTCCTGCAGGACGGCCTGAACGCAAGCTCGGAGAGCGACCGCGCGGTGATCCGCTGGGATCTCGCGTCGGAGCGGTCGGTTCGCGCGGCGGACGGGACGACGGGCGAGCCCGGGCCGGTCGACGGCCGGATCATCCTGCAAGCAGACGGCGGCGGAGGCCCCCAGGTAGATGCGGGGGACGGCGACGTGCTCCTCGCCTGGATCCCGCAGGACATCGTGCGGCTGCGCGAGCAGGACGCGCGCGTCGCCGACGCGTGGCGCCACGCACTCCGCGACGCGATCGGACCGCGACTGCGCGACGGGTTTCGCGCCGATGCGATCACGCGCGACGGGTGGCTGGTGCTCGCGCGGTGAAGCTCGAGCGCGTCGAACTGCGCCGGATCCACCTGCCGCTCGTCGCCCCGTTCAGGGCGTCGATCGGGACGTTGCTGCACCGCGACGTGCTGCTCGTCAACGTGACGCTGGACGGCGTCGAGGGCTGGGGCGAGTGCACCGCGTTCGGCGAACCGATCTATTCGTACGAGTACACCGACGGCGCACAGGCGGTCATCCGCCGGCACCTGCTGCCGCTGCTTTCCGCAGAGAACGACCTCCGCGCCGAGGACGTCGCACGCATCCTCGCGCCGGTCCGCGGCCATCCAATGGCCAAGGCGGCGGTGGAGATGGCGATCCTCGACGCCGAACTGCGGGCGCAAGGACGCTCCTTCGGCGACTTCCTGGGCGCGAGCAGGCCCGTGGTCGACTGCGGCGTGTCGGTCGGCATCCACGAGCGGGTCGAGGATCTGCTGCGCACCGTCGAGGGCTACCTCGATGAGGGCTACAAGCGGATCAAGTTGAAGATCGAGCCCGGTCACGACATCGCCGACGTGCGCGCGGTTCGCGAGCGGTTCGGCGACATCCTGCTGCAGGTCGATGCGAACACGGCATACACACGCAGCGACGGACACCATCTTGCGCAGCTTGACGAGCTCGGCCTGCTGCTCATCGAGCAGCCGCTACCCGAGGAGGACGTGCTTGGGCATGCAGAGATCGCGCAGATCATGCGCACGCCGATCTGCCTCGACGAGTCGATCACGTCGGCGGACATCGCCGCGGACGCGATCGCGATGGGCGCGTGCAGCATCGTCAACATCAAGGCCGGCCGCGTCGGCGGCTACCTCGAGGCGCGGCGCGTGCACGACGTCTGCGCCGCGCACGGCGTTCCCGTGTGGTGCGGCGGCATGCTCGAGACAGGCCTCGGGCGCGCGGCGAACGTCGCGCTTGCGGCGCTGCCGAACTTCACGCTCCCCGGCGATACGTCCGCGTCAGGACGCTACTACGCGCAGGACATCGTCGAGCCGTTCGTACTCGAGAGTGGAACGCTCGCCGTGCCGACGGGGCCGGGCCTCGGCGTGACGCCACTCGAGGACGAGCTCAAGCGCTTCACCGTCTCCGTCGAGACGTGCCGCTAGCAGGCCCGTCGGCGTCGAAGCGCAGCTGGAGCTCGAGCACCACGCGTTCGTCGGCGTCGTCGAGGTCGAGGTCGAACAGCTCGACGAGCCGCCGTATCCGGTAGCGGAACGTGTTCGGGTGCACCGCGATGCGGCCCGCCGCCTGCGGCACGTCGCCGAATGCATCGAGGAACACGCGTAGCGTCGCCGCGTACGACGTCCCGTGCTCTGCGTCGTGCGCGAGCACCCGCTCGAGCTTGCCGCGCGCGAGGCCCGGATGGTCGGCGCTCAGCTCCTTCAGCTCGTGCAAGACGACCTCGCTCCGCACGTCGTCGATCGACGCGACCGTGCGCGACTTTGCGTCGACGCGCAAGACGCTGAGCACGCGCTCCGCCTCGCGTCGCGCGCGAGGCAGGTCGCGGACGCCGTCGACCGTCGAGCCCACACCGGCGAGCAGCGCAGCCGCGAACCGCGTCTCGACGTGCGCACGCACCTGCTCGGCGAGCTGCACGAGACGAGGCTGGTCGAGCGAGCGCTCGCCTCCGAGAAGCGCGTACACCGTTTGGCCGAGCGCAACCGCCGCGCTCTGCCGGTACGACGCCTCGCAGTGCAGCACGACGACATCGACGAGCCGCTCGCGCTGCAGCTCGTCGAGCGGCCGCTCCGCGCTCGCGAGCTCGAACGCGATCACGGACAGTGGCGCAGCCGACGCGAAGCCGAGGCGCGTCGCCGCCTCCTCGACGAGGCCGTCCCCCTCGAGCACCGTCAGCAGTAGCTCCGCGCGGAGGCGCCGTTCGACGTCACGGCTCGCGCGCGCCTGGATGACATGCGGCACCGCAATGCGCGCCGCCTCGACCAACGCGTGCTCGTCGAGCGTCGGGCCGTCATGCACGATCCAGATCGAGCCGATCGCCTGGCTGCCCGCACGAATCGCGACCGCCGACCGCGGCTTCAGGTCCTCGAGCTCCGCCGGGCTGTCTTTGAGCATCCGTTTCAGCGTCGCCGCGTCGACAGTCATGACACCCGCAGCGGAGATGACGTCGCGGTACAGCGTGCGCATCCCGGGCGAGTCAGGAACCTGCCTGCCGAGAATCGACCCGCGGCGCGCCGTGTCGATCGGCTGGTCACCGAGCGTCGAGTACGCGAGTACGCGCCGGCTCGGATCCTCGATGGTGACTGCGCCGCCGACGACACCGGCGATTGCGTTCGCGAGCGCGAACAGGTCGCCGAGCGGCACGCCGGCAATCCCCGACGCCGTGCCGGCCGCCGCCGAGAAGCGTGTGAGGCTGAGCAGCGCGTAGAGCTGTGTCCACGTCATCTCCTCGGGCACGGAGATCAGCGCGACCGTGCTCGAGTCGCGCAGAGCGTCCGCGGTGTCGGCCGCCGTCTTGAACACGACGGCCGTAGCCCCGGCTTGCTCGGCGAGCTCGACCAGGCGGCGCGCCTCGGCGCTGCCCGCGCGGACGCCGACGGCGAGGACGATGTCGCCCCGCGAGATCGCGGCGCGCTCGTCGGCGTCGTAGATCACCGGCTCGCCCGCGGGGGCGTCGAGACCCGCCGGCGCGCTCAGCGCCTGGATGACGTCACGGCCGAGGCTCTCCAGGACCTCCCCGAGGCTCGCCTGCTCGACGTCCCCCGGAGTCGCGCCGGCCCTGATCACGGGCGCCCGCTTCCCCGCCATGCGCAAGACGTTACGCGACCCGGCGCTTCGCACGACCGCCGTAGTGAACGTACGTCGGGCGGCCGCCTGGGTCTCCGGGCGCGAAGAACACCGCGGGCAGGTCGGCGTCTGCGATCGGCACGCGCAGCATGAACGTGTCCGCCTGTGCGACCGGGCGCAGCGGGAGGTCGACCATCGGCGGCCAGCCCTGGCTCTGCGCCACAGCATGCGTCGGGTTCACCGTCGCGAGCAACTGACCCTCGTCGTCTGCGGTCACCTCCAGACGCAACCCCTCGCGCTCGTAGATGCCGGTATAGCGCGCGGGATCGGCGACCGCGAGCTGCGGGAGCGGCTCGGCGTCCGGCTTCGGCCCGCCGCCGAAGCGCTCCGCGAAGAGCCATCCGGCGAGCTCGCGGTACACGAGCAGCGCGCTCCCGACGTTCGTCTGCAGGCAGAAGCCGAACCGCTCCTCGGGCGCGACGCGCATGAACGCGTTCTGGCCGATCGAGTTGCCGTCGTGGCCGATGACGTCCGCACTGCCGAAGCGATCGAGGATCCAGCCGAGCCCCCACGCCGCTCCGAGCGTGTCGTCGACGAGGCGGATCTGCTCTTCCTGCATCGCCGCGACGGATGCCTCTGAGAGCAGCCGCGTGCCGTCCGGCGCGAGCCCGCCGCGTAGATGCAGCTGCACGAAACGCAGCACGTCCCCCGCGCTCGCGACGAGCGCGCTGCCCATCGGCCCGAACGCGCGGCCGAGTCCCCACGGCTGTGCGGTCACGCGGCGCGACGGGTCGTCCGGGTCGGGCTCGTGCCCGACCGCGGTCGGGTGCACGAGCGCCTCCTCCGCGAACGAGACGGAATGCTCGAGTTGCAGCGGCGCGAAGAGACGCTCGCGCATGACCTCCTCGAACGTCTTGCCGTTCAGCACCTCGACGATCCGGCCGAGAATCGAGTAGCTGCTGTTGCTGTAGCTCCAGATCGTCCCGGGGTCGGCGATCTGCGGCAGGTCGGCGCAGCCGTCGACATAACGCTCGAGCGCGTCGTCGCCGCGTCCCATGTCGGTGAAGTGGTCGCCGTCGAAGCCGCTCGTGTGCGAGAGCAGGTTGCGGGGCGTGACTGTCGCGGCCGCGCGCTCGTCCTGCACATGGAACTCAGGCAGGTACGCCCGGATCGGCGTGTCGAGGTCGAGCTCGCCGTCGTCTACGAGCATCAGCACGAGCGTTGCCGTGTAGAGCTTGCCGATCGACCCCGGCAGGAACAGCGCATCCGGCGTCACGGGGCACTCGGTCCTCACACTGAGCACGCCGGCCGCGACCTCGGTGATCTCGTCGCCGTCGATGACCGCAAGCTGCGCCCCCGGGACGTGGTGCTCTGCGATCAGCTCCTCGAGCTTCGTCTGCAGCTCCACTGCTTCCTCCTCTGTCCGTCGACCTACAATGTAGGTCGACCATACCTACACTGTAGGTACGATGCAACCGTGCCTCCCCTGAGCCGCGACCGGATCATCGACACGGCGATCGCGATGGCCGACCGCGACGGGCTCGACGCGGTGACCCTGCGCCGCATCGCGGCGGCTCTCGGCGTGCACGTCACCTCGCTCTACAACCACGTCCCCACGCGCGACGCGGTCACAACGGGCATCGTCGACGCGCTGGTGACGCGCGCCGACCTCCCGGCCGGCGAGATCGAATGGGAGGTGTGGGTGCGCGCGTTCGTGGACGGTGTCTCGGCAATCGCGGTCGAGCATCCAGGCGCGTTCGCCGCCCTGCAGCGCCGTCCCGTCGAGGGTGCGCGAGCAACACAGTCGTTCGAGGCCGCCCTCGCGGCGCTCGAGCGGACGGGCCTCGATCCGGCAGCTGCATACGGCGCAGTCAAGGCGACGACGCACGTCGCTCTCTCGATCGGCGTCGAACGCGCGTTGTGGCGCCGCGGCGAAGACGCGGAGACGGCGTTCGAGCAACTTCCCGTGGAAAGCTTTCCGCACGTCCATGCCCTGCAAGGGCGGATCGATCCAGAGGTCGCGTGGAGGTTCAGCGTCGAGACGCTCGTCGCCGGCCTGCGCGCCCAGATCGGCGCCGCGGCAGTGGATCACGGCGGATCTCTCAGCACGGGCGACGACGCCGATTAGGCACGCCGCCCGAGCGTTCACGCGGGATCCAGCGTGAAGAAACGGAGGGGGAGGGATTTGAACCCTCGATCCGCCTTGCGACGGATAACGGTTTTCGAGACCGCCGCATTCGACCGCTCTGCCACCCCTCCGAGCGGAGGCAGTGTAGCCGCGTCAGTCGAGGATTCTGGCGATCACGTCTTCGCGCTTGAGCACGCGGACGCGATGCGACGAGCGAACGAGGCGGACGTCGAAGCCGGCATCGCGCGGGAACAGCACCTTGTCGCCGGGCTCGACGATCGTCACGTCAGGGCCGATCGCGGCGACGATCCCGCTGCGGACATGGGTCGCCTCGTTGGACGGGACGATCAGCCCGCTCGGCAGCTCGGACTCGTCGAGCGGCTCGACGACGAGGTAGTCGTCGAGCGGATCGAGCGTGGCGTTCGCGATCGGATGGCCGTCCAACACGTCTCCACGATACTCCGACCATCGAGGTCACGAACCCCGACAAGCCGTTCTTCCCCGCGCGCGGCCTGACGAAAGGCGATCTGGTCGCGTACTACGTCGGCGTGGCGGAGCTCGCTCTCCCCCATCTTCGTCGGCGGCCTTTCCACATGAAGCGGTTCACGAACGGCGTCGAGGGCGAGTTCTTCCACCAGAAGCGCGTGCCCGCGAAGCACCCGGACTTCGTCGACGAGGTGTTCGTGGAGTTTCCAAGCGGGCACTCGACGGTGTTCGCGATCGTCGACAACGTCGAGGCGCTCGCGTGGGTGGCGAACCTCGGCTGCATCGAGCTTCATACGTGGCATTCGCGTGTGCCGGACATCGAGCGGCCCGACTACCTGCTGATCGATCTCGACCCCACGTCGGACGGGCAGTGGCCGTTCGTGCGCGACATCGCGCTCGTCGTGCGCGGGGTGATGGACGAGCTCGGCCTGCGCTCGTATCCGAAGACGTCGGGCGCAACCGGGCTGCACATCCTCGCGCCGATCAAGCCGGAGCTTCTCTTCCCAGACGTGCGGCGGTTCGCGAAGGCGCTCGCGACGGAGGTCGAGCGGCGCATCGACGATCAGGCGATCGCGACGACGACATGGCGCGTCGCCGATCGAGTCGGTGTGTTCGTCGACTTCGGCCAGAACGCGCGCGACCGCACGATCGCGTCGGCGTACTCGGTGCGGCCGACACCGGACGCGCGAGTCTCGGCGCCGTTGCGGTGGGAGGAGGTCGCGGACGTCGAGCCGGAGGCGTTCACGCTGGAGACGATGGCGGCGCGGATCGCCGACGTCGGTGATCCGATGCAGGGGATGTGGCGGAACGCGCCGTCGCTGCGCAGCCGGTTTGCGAAGCTCGACGTCGAGCCCTCATCGTATTCGTAACTCCCCCTAACACCGCTCTCAAGTGCACTGCCTACCGTGGGTTGCGATGCGGCGCCTCCTCGTGCTCGCGGCTCTGGCCGCGGCCCTCGTTCTCCCGGCGGCCGCCGCCGCGTCGTCGTACATCCGCGACGGCGTGCAGGACGACGCCTGGCTCGAGTTCGGGCCGGGGACGCTCGACGACCGGCTCGACCAGCTCGACGCGCTCGGCGTCGACGTCGTTCGCGTAACGGTGGACTGGCGCGCGACGGAGCCGCGGCCGGGGGTGTACGACTGGTCGCGGGCGGATCGGCTGCTCGACGGCTTGCACTCGCACGGCATCGCGCCACTCGTGACGCTGTACGGAAGTCCCGGCTGGGCCAACGGCGGGCAACCCGAGAACTGGGCGCCGGTGTCGACGACAAGCTTTGCCGCGTTCGCACGGAACATCGCAGAGCGCTACCCGTACGTCGGGATGTGGGCGATCTGGAACGAGCCGAACCAGCGTCGGTGGCTGCGGCCGACGACACCGGCGACGTACGTCGCGAAGCTGCTGAACCCGGCCTACGCCGCGATCCATTCGGTCAGTCCAAGCTCGCAGGTCGCGGGCGGGGTGACTGCGCCGCGCGGGTCGACGGGCGGCGTCTCGCCGGTCGCCTGGATCGCGGGGATGGCGGCGGCGCACGCCCGACTCGACGCGTACGCGCACAACCCCTATCCGCTTCGTCCGGGCGAGACGCCGATGAGCGGCGGTTGCGACCACTGCGAGACGATCACGATGGCGACGCTGCCGCGGCTGCTTCACGACGTGCAGCGCGCGTTCGGCGTCCACACAAGGATCTGGTTGACGGAGTACGGCTACCAGACGAACCCGCCCGACAAGCTTCTCGGCGTCTCGTACGCAGCGCAGGCGAAATACGTGAGCGAGGCCGCGCTTTGCGCGTACGAGGCGCCACGCGTCGACGTGCTCATCCACTATCTCGTCGAGGACGAGCCCGACCCCGCGCGATGGCAGAGCGGCGTCTACACGGCCGCGGATCGTGCGAAGCCTGCGCTGCAGGCACTGCGCTTTCCGTTCACGCAGCAATCGCGGACCGGCCGGCGCACGACGCTGTGGGGGCAGGTGCGACCGGGTGGCGCAGCGACGTACCGGCTGCTCCGCTTCGACGCCGGCAAGTGGGTCCGCGTCGGTACGGACGTGCGAACGACCGCGCGCGGCTACCTGAAGCGGATCGTGAACGCAGCGCCGGGCGCGCGCTATCGCCTCTGGCTCCCCGCGGAGCACACGTACAGCGCGATCGTCACGGTTTCGTAGCGGCTCGGACGAGGCGTTTCGGGCCACGTCTGGTGCCAGGCACCGTGAAGTGCGCTTCGCATCCGAGTCACGGCCACCGCGGACAACTTGCGGCGAGTCGGGCGCGCAGCCACCGTTGCGCGATGCCGCTCAACCCGATTCGGCACCAGGTGATCCCTCTAATCCCCGAGTGGTCGGTTCTGCGGGGGTTTCGCTTCCGGGAAGGGCTCACACAGCAGGAGCTCGCGGATGCGGTCGGCACGTCACGCAGGACGATCTCGTCGCTCGAGCGGCGGCGGTCTATCCCGTCCGTCTCACTCGCTCTTGCGCTCGCATACCGATTCGAGGCTTCCGTCGAGGAGCTCTTCGCCTCGGACGACCTGCGCTAGACGAACAGCGACTCGACGCCCGGCGCGTTCGGGTCGCGCGGCGGGCGCAGCTCGCGCCACGTGCAGTCCTGCGGATCCTGGTCGTCGCGCCACCGCAACAGCTTCGTGCCGTGGCGGAAGCGGCTCCCCTGGATTTTGTCGTAGCGCACCTCGACCACGAGCTTCGGCTCGACGGGCGCCTCCTCCAGCTCGCCCGTCCCCCACCGGTTCGGCTCCGAGAACCGCCGGTCCGACGTCTCGTCGAGCAGCGGCAGCACACGCTTCGCGACGTCCTCACGCGTCTTGGCCGCCACGGCTGCCGACCCGACGTAGTCGAGGCCGCCGTCGTCGCGGTACAGGCCGAGGAGCAGCGTCGCGATCGCCGCCCGATCGCCCTTCCAGCGGACCCCGACGACGACGCAATCCGCCGACTTGTGCTCCTTGACCTTCGCCATCCCGTCGCGCGAGCCCGGCAGGTACGGAACACCGAGCCGCTTCGCGACGACACCGTCGAGGCCGAGCGCTTCGAACCGCTCGAGCCACCCGCGGGCCTCCTGCACCGAACGCGTCGCCGGCGACACCCGGAACCCGCCCGCAATCAACGCCTCGACCCGCGCGCGGCGCTCGTCGAGCGGCAGCTTCCACACCGGTTCGCCGTCCCACATGAGCACGTCGAACGCCACGTACTCCCCCGGGATCTCCGCCGACAACCGGCGGATGC
>DASXOW010000019.1:0-1770 GCA_036493955.1 Gaiellaceae bacterium | reverse complement strand
ACCGTCGCGCTCGACGTCGCCCAGCATCTCGACTCCGACCACGACGGCGTGCCGAACGCCGCCGACCATCCGATCGTCTTCGCGAGCAGCCGCACCGGCCACGGCGACATCTACTCCGTCGACCCGTCCGGAAGCAGCCTGAAGCGGCTGACGACGAACAACGCCGTCGAGAGCGATCCCGCGTGGTCGCCGAGCCGCACGAAGATCGCGTTCGCCTCGACCCGCGACGGCAACCTCGAGCTGTACAGCATGAACGCCGACGGCAGCGGCGTCGTTCGGCTGACGCGCGACGCGCACAGCGACGTCGCGCCCGCCTGGTCGCCCGACGGCACGAAGATCGCGTTCGCGAGCGACCGCGCGTCGGGCAACTGGGACGTCTACGTGATGAACGCAAACGGCACCGGCGTGATGCGGCTCACGACGACGGCAGGCGCCGACCTGGGACCGACCTGGTCGCCCGACGGCACGAAGATCGCCTACGCGAGCGCCCACACAGGCAACGGTGACATCTATGTGATGAATGCGAACGGCACGAGCCAGACGCGCCTCACGACTTCGGCAGGAATCGACGCCGAGCCCGACTGGGCGGGTACGACGATCGCCTTCTCCTCGAACCGCGACGGGTTGCTGAACTTCGAGCTCTACACGATGACCCAGACCGGAACGGCCCAGACGCGCCGCACGAACCGCGCCGGGCTCGACGGCGCCCCGTCCTGGTCGGCGGACGGCACGAAGCTCGTGTTCGCGACGAACCGCTACGGCGTCCTGAACGCCGAGCTCGGGACGATCAACGCCAACGGAACAGGAGAGACGCGACTGACGACGGATCCCGCGATCGACGCGGCTCCGGACTGGTGAGCGCATAGCCGGGTTCCCGATCGGCGACGACCGGGAAGGCGTTCGCGAGTGGAAACCCATCTCCAGCACGCGGTGGAGCGAGTGCAGCTGTGGCGCGACCTCGTCCGGATCGAACCGCTTCCCGCGCACCTTGCTCCGACCGACGAGAACTGGCATGCGCTCATGCACGAGCTCGAGCCGTTGCACGAGCGGTACGTGACGGAGGTCTCCGACCGCAACTGGGCGGCTTCGCTCGAGCTCTCTGCCTTCCTCTGGCAGCTGTGCCGCGCCGTCGACGCCAAGCGCGTGCTCGAGCTCGGCTCTGGCTTCACGTCCTACGTCTTCCGCCGCTACGCCGAGGAAGCCGATCACGACGTGCAGGTGCTCTCGATCGACGACGACGATGCCTGGCTCGAGAAGACGAGCGCGTTCCTGCGCTCGCTCGGCGTCCCGGACCGGGACCTCACGCCTCTGCACGAGCGCGACGAAGCCCTCGTCGGGCAGTTCGACCTCGTGTTCAACGACATCGTCGGTGCGATCCGGCCCGCGATGACTGCGGTCGCCGCCGACCACACGAAGCCGGGAGGCGTTCTCGTGCTCGACGACGCGAACCGCGTCGCTGACCGCCGAAGCCTGCTGACGGCCGCGCGGGATCACCGGCTGCGGACCTACGACTTGCGCCCCTGGACGCAGGATGCGATCGGCCGCTGGGCGCTCCTCGCCACAGACTCGGCGCTGCTCTCCTAGCGGCAGTCGCGAATACCTTGCGGCGCGGCGCGATTCCCGCCAAGATGGCGGGCGGTGGACGTCTCCGGGTTCCTCATCTCGCCGGCAGCGATCAGCGAGGTATCGCTCCCGAAGAGTGTGCGCGGATTCGACGAGGCGGCAACACGCAAGTTCCTGCTCACGGTGGCGGACACGGTCCAGGCGCTG
>DASXOW010000018.1:0-1820 GCA_036493955.1 Gaiellaceae bacterium | reverse complement strand
GAACGCCAAGGAAGAGGCGGAAGCACAGGCAGGGCCGCTCGCCGACGAGCTGGCCGATGTTGAAGTAGACGAGTAACTGCGGGCTGAAGGAGAGCTTTGATCGACATCAACGAGTTTGACGCGATCCGAATCGGACTCGCGTCTTCGAAGCAGATTCGGGACTGGTCGTCCGGAGAGGTGACCAAGCCCGAGACCATCAACTACCGCACGCTCAAGCCCGAGCGCGACGGCCTCTTCTGCGAGCGCATCTTCGGTCCGACCAAGGACTGGGAGTGCTACTGCGGCAAGTACAAGCGCGTCCGCTACAAGGGCATCATCTGCGAGCGCTGCGGCGTCGAGGTGACGCGCCAGAAGGTGCGGCGGGAGCGCATGGGCCACATCGACCTGGCTGCGCCCGTCTCGCACATCTGGTTCTTCAAGGGCGTCCCGAGCCGCATCGGCTACCTGCTCGACATCGCGCCGCGCGAGCTCGAGAAGGTGCTCTACTTCGCCGCCTCGATCGTCACCTCGGTTGACACCGAGGCGCGCCAGAAGGACCTGAACGACCTCGAGGACAAGGTCAAGGCCGAGTCCGAGCAGATCTACGTCGACCGCGACGAGAACCTCGCCGCGCTCGAGGATCGCCTGAAGCGGCGCCGGACCTACTTCACCAAGGGCACCGAGCGCAACTTCGACGAGGACGACGACTTCTGGGCCCGCGGCCTCTCGAACTGGGCCGAGGAGCAGGCCGTGCCGCCGCTCGAGGAGGTGCGCGAGCTCGTCGGCAAGATGTTCGTCGAGGTCGCGAACCAGATCACGACGGAGGACTCGAAGAAGATCCGCGAGCTCGTCCGCAACTCGGCGATCCGCGACGACCGCCGCCTCTCCCCGAAGGAGCTGGAGACGGTCGCCAACGTCGCGATCCAGATCCGCGAGGCGCTCGCGCCGCTCTACAAGGAGCTCGGCAAGGCAACCGGCTCCAAGAAGGGCGCGATCACCAAGCACGTCAATCGCGTGCTCGACGGGTTGCTCGACAAGAAGGCCTCGGTGCACGAGGAGGACGTCGACCTCGTCTCGGGCGTCGACCAGAAGCAGCTCGAGAAGGCACGCGACCTGGGCAAGGGGCTCCTGCGCGAGACGCTTGAGACCGCCGACCCCGGCGCGAGCCCCGAGGACCTGCGTGAGCTGACGAACGACCTTTGCCTGCGCACCGACGGGAAGATCTCGAAGGAGGATCTCGACGCGATCGTCCAGTGGGCGATCAAGGTGCGCGAGATGTACCAGGACATCGAGTCGCGCAAGGACGACGCGAAGGAGGCGGCCGTCGACTCGGTTCGCCGCCTCGAGGAGACCTGGCAGCTGTTCCGCGAGCTCGAGCCGAAGCTGATCGTCAACGACGAGCAGATCTTCCGCGAGCTCAAGGACCGCTTCGGCTCCCCGTACGGCTTCGGCGTCTACTTCCAGGGCGGCATGGGCGCGGAGTCGATCCGCGAGCTGCTCAAGGACCTCGACCTCGTCGCGGAGGCCAAGTCGCTGCGCGAGACGATCAAGACCTCGAAGGGCCAGAAGCAGCAGCGCGCGATCAAGCGCCTGAAGGTCGTGAACGCGTTCATCACCTCCGAGAACCGTCCCGAGTGGATGGTCCTGGAGGCGATCCCGGTGATCCCGCCGGAGCTGCGCCCGATGGTGCAGCTGGACGGCGGGCGCTTCGCCACCAGCGACCTGAACGACCTCTACCGGCGCGTGATCAACCGGAACAACCGCCTCAAGCGGCTGCTCGACCTCGGCGCGCCCGAGATCATCGTCAACAACGAGAAGCGGATGCTGCAGGAGGCCGTCGA
>DASXOW010000017.1:0-13435 GCA_036493955.1 Gaiellaceae bacterium | reverse complement strand
CTCGTCGAGCAGCCGGCAGGCGGAGGCGAGCAGCGTGATCGACTGCAGCAGGTTGCGTGCCATCAGCGGCACGAAAACGTTGAGCTCGAAGTGTCCCTGCAGGCCTCCGACCGCGATCGCCTGGTCGTTGCCGATCACCTGGGCTGCGACCTGCGTCACGACCTCGGGGATGACCGGGTTGACCTTGCCCGGCATGATCGACGAGCCCTTCTGCAGCTCCGGCAGGAAGATCTCCGCGAGCCCGGCGCGCGGGCCCGAGCCGAGGAAGCGGAGGTCGTTCGCGATCTTGGTCAGGCTGACGGCGACGCTGCGCAGCGCGCCCGACGCCTCGACGAGCCCGTCGCGGGCTGCCTGCGACTCGAACGCGTCGGCGGGCGGCGAGATGGGCAGACCCGTGTCGGCAACGAGCTTCTCGCGGACGCGAGCCGCGAACTCGGGATGCGTGTTCAAGCCGGTGCCGGTCGCGGTGCCGCCGAGCGGGATCTGGCCGAGCCGTCCGAGCGTCGACGAGACACGCGCCTTGCCCTCGCGCACCTGCGCCGCATAGCCACCGAACTCCTGTCCGAGCGTGACGGGGACCGCGTCCATCCAGTGGGTGCGGCCGGACTTGACGATGTCTGCGAACTCGGCCGACTTCGCCTCGAGCGCACCCGCCAGGCCGTCGAGCGCGGGCAGCAGGTCGACGGTGAGCTGTTCGAGCGCGGCGAGGTGCACCGCCGACGGGAAGACGTCGTTCGAGCTCTGGCCCATGTTGACGTCGTCGTTCGGGTGCACGTCCTCGCCCGCGAGCGTGGCGATCACCTCGTTCGCGTTCGTGTTCGAGGAGGTGCCCGAGCCGGTCTGGAAGACGTCGATCGGGAACTGGTCGTCCAGCTCGCCCGCAGTGATGCGGTCGCCGGCGGCGGCGATGCGCTGCGCCTTCTCGCCGTCGAGGAGCCCGAGCTCTGCGTTCGAGCGTGCGGCGGCGGCCTTGAGCCGGCCGAGCCAGCGCGCGACGGTGGCGGGGATCGGCTCGCCGGACACGGGGAAGTTGGCGATCGCCTTGCGGGTCTCGCTGCCCCACAACTCTGTCGGTGTCGAAGCGGTGTCAGTCACGCTCGTGAAGGTAGCTATGGGGCGGCGGCCGCGGGCGGTTGTGCCAGCTCGTACTGGAGCGTGACGAGCGGTCCAGAACACGCGTCGATCCTAATTCCGGCGTCCGGCCCTGAGAAGCTCGTCCCAGGTCGTCACCTTCACGCGCGGCCGCCCGCGCGGCTCGCCGGCGGTGCGTTCGGCTGCGTCGATCGCCTGCCAGCCGGTGTACTCGACGTACGCCGCGTCCTTCGCGTCGAGCAGCCCCTCGAGACTTTGTGTTGAGCCAACACAAGCGAGCTTGCCGTCGCGCGCATCGGCCAGGAGAAGCTCGACCGTCTCGCTCGCGTCCTTCTTGTTCGTGCCGATGACGCCGCTCGGGCCGCGCTTGATCCACCCCGCGGCGTAGGTCCGCTCCGCGCCGTCGACGCGGCCGCCGTTGTTCGGGATGACGCCGCGGCGCTCGTCGAACGGGACACCAGAAAGCGCGACACCCTGATAGCCGACGCTCCGTAGCACGAGTCCGCACGGAATCGTCTCGGTCTCCCCCGTCGGCCGCGCGACGATCCGGCCGTTCTCCTCGACGAGCTCGTTGCGCACGATCTCGACCGCCTCGACGCGCTCAGCGCCGAGGATCGCGACCGGCGAGACGAGGAAGCGCAGCACGATCTGCCGCGGCTTCCCTTCAGGCGCGCGCGCCGCATACTCCTGCAACAACTCGAAGTTCCTTCTAGCGCGATCTCGGTCAGCCTCCAGCTCGGCCTTGCTGGCTGCATCGAGGTCGAGATCGTGCGGATCGACAATCGGTTCCGCTCCGGCCAGCTCCCCTAGTTCCTTCAGCTCCGGTGCCGTGAACGCCGCCTGCACCGGCCCACGGCGGCCGAGCATGAGGATCTCGCGCAACGGCGAGGCGGCAATCGCGTCCGCGGCCTCGTCGACCGTGTCGGTCGGCGCCAGCTCGTCCGCTGTCAGCGCGAGCATCCGCGCGCAGTCAATCGCCACGTTGCCGTTCCCGATCACGACGACCCGTTCCGTGCCGAGGTCGAAGTCGAGGTCCTGGAAGTCCGGATGGCCGTTGTACCAGGCGACGAATGCGGTGGCCGGCCACGATCCCGGCAGGTCCTCGCCGGGGATGCCGAGCCTGCGGTCGGTCTGCGCGCCGACCGTGTAGACGACCGCGTCGTAGATCGCGAGCAGCTCCTCGTGCGACACGGTCGAGCCGACCTCGACGTTGCCGAAGAAGCGGAAGCCCGGCCGCGCGGCCGTCTTCTCGAACGCGCGGGAGACCGCCTTGATGTTCTCGTGGTCGGGCGCAACGCCGAGGCGGACGAGCCCCCACGGCGTCGGCAGCCGGTCGATCACGTCAACGGTGACCTGCGGGTCCTCGCTCTTCAGGAGCGCGTCGGCGGTGTAGAACCCCGCCGGGCCGGAACCGACGACTGCGACCTTCAAGCTCACGGAGCGAGCCTAGAAGATCAGGTACCAGGTACCCGGCCGGGTACCTGGTACCGATCGAGGTCAAGCAGTCGGTGTATCGCGCGCAGGCATCGACGGCAGCTTCTCGCCGCTCGCCGCAAAGACCTGCCACGCGCCGTACGCGATCACCGCGCCGAGGATCACGCCGACCCAAGCGGGCCAGTGGACATAGCTGTCACTGATCGCCTTGATCAACGCGAAGACAGGGATGAGCACACCGAGCGCGAGCGTCACCAACCCGTCTGGGACCTGCTCGGGCAGGGCGACGTTGAACGCACGCGCCGCGGTCCAGGCGAGCAGAACGATGAGCATCAGGCCCATGAAGAAGCCCCAGAAGCCGTGCCAGGCACTCTGACCACCGCCCCCGACGGTCACGCCGTTGATGTTGACGCTCACGTGCTGCCAATCGAGGAACGTGTCGATCAAGAGCAACACCCCTGCCCCCAAGATGAGCTGCCGGCCGAGCGGCAGCGCCTTCAGCTGATCCATTGCGATCCTTTCCGGACGATGGCGTTGTGCGAATCCTCACGCATTGGTTTGCGTTTGTGAAGGGCATTCCTGCCCTCGCCGGAAAGCGCGACCCCGCTAGGTGCGGCCGGTGTCCCGGCGATACGCCCAGGCCGCCGCCGCCGTGAGGACGATCGTCCACCCGATCACCGTGGCGAATCCGCGCATGCCCCAGGCGCTGCCGCCGAGCGCGACGTGCGCGGCCTGGACGAGCCAGTACGACGGCACACAGCGGCCGATCGCGCGCAGCACCCCGCTCGTGACCGGGAACCACGTCCCGCCGACGAACGCGAGAATCGTGACGCTGCCTCCCGTCGCCGGCCCGATCGAGTCGACGTTCAACAGGTGGCCGAGGAAAATCCCGAGCGCGGCGAACGGCATCAGCCCGATCGCGATCAGTAGCGTCATCTCCGCCCATCGCCCCGCGGAGATGGAGACGCCGAGGCTCGCCCCCGCGACGTACAGCGCAGCGACGCTCGCGGCAGCTGTCGCGTACGCCGTGATCACCTTCGCGCGCAGATAGGCAACGGACGAGAGCGGCGTCACGCGCAGCTGACGCGTCCAACCGACCTGCCGCTCGCCCGCGATGCGAGCGCCGGTCGAGACCATCCCCATCATCGTCCCGAAGGACGCGAGCGCGACCATGTAGTAGAGCGGTGCCGAGATCCCTGTGCCGCCGAGGTCGTGCTCCCCCTTGTTCGGACCCGCGATGAGGAAGAAGAGCGCAATCGGGAAGCCGAGCGAGAAGAAAAGGAAGCGTCGGTTGCGGAACGTGCGCCGCAGCTCGAACCGCGTGTACGCCAGGCCGGTCACTGTTTCCCGCTCCGGCGCCGGCAAAGCCGGCACCTGCGCTCCTTGTTGAGCTCCGTCAAGCCTACGCTCATGCGCCGCTCGTCAACTCGATGAACGCGTCCTCGAGGCCGGCGCCCGCGACCTCGACGTCGCGGGCGGCGGGATACGCCGTGAGGAGCGCGCGCAGCGCCGCGTCGGAGTCGGTGCACACGAGCGCCACAGACGCGCCGTGACGCGTCGCAGTCGACACACCAGGCAGCGACGCGAGCTCCGCCTCCGCGACGTCCGGCAGCGTGACACGGATCGTCCGCGTCCCGACGCGGGCCTTGATCTCGGTCGGCGGCCCGTCGACGACGATCTTCCCGTGCGCCATCAGCACGATGCGATCGGCGTTCTGGTCGGCCTCGTCGAGATAGTGGGTCGCGAACAGCACCGTCTTGCCGCGGGTGGCGAACTCGCGCATCGCCACCCAGAACGATCGCCGCGACTCGACGTCCATCGCGACCGTCGGCTCGTCGAGCACGAGCAGGTCCGGATCGGTGACCAGAGCGAGCGCGAACCTCGTCCGCTGCGTCTCGCCCCCGGACAGCTTCTGCGTCCGCTGGCCCGCGAGGCCCTCCAGCCCCGCCAGCTCGATCGCCTCGTCGACGTCGAGCGGCTTCGGGTAAAGCGACGCAAACATCGTCACCAGCTCGCGCACGCTCAGGTCGCGAATCAGGAAGCCGGTCTGGAGCATCGCCCCGACGAGCCCGGCGTCGACCGCCGCCGACGGCGGCCGGCCGAGGATCGAGACCGAGCCCGCGTCGGGCCGGACGAGCCCGAGCAGCAGATCGATCGTGGTCGACTTGCCGGCGCCGTTCGGGCCGAGCAGCGCGACCGTCTCACCGCGCGCGATCGAGATGTCGATGCCCGCGACCGCGTGAATCGGACCGGCAGGCCCGTTCCAGGTCTTGACGAGACCGTCGAGGGTGACGCCTTCGGAGTCGATCAGTGCGCGTGGCCGCAGCCGGAGCCGCAGCCGGGGTCTTCGCCTTCCGCGACCTGGAAGCTCGAACCACAGCCGCAGGCGGAGACGACGTTCGGGTTCTCGATCTTGAACCCGGACTCTTGCAATGTCTCAAGGAAATCGATCGTCGACCCCTGCAGGTACGGCGCGCTGAACGGGTCGACGACGACCCGGACGCCGTGGAACTCGAGCTCGTGGTCGCCCGACTGGGCGCCGCGGTCGAAGCCGAGAGCGTACTCGAACCCGCTGCAGCCGCCGCCCTGGATCGCAACCCGTAGCACCTCCGCCTCGCCGGCCGGCTCCGCTGCCATGAGCGCGCCGATCTTGCCCGCCGCCCGCTCGGTCAGCGTGACGACGGTGGTCTCGGACTGTTCGACGGTGGCCATCGGTCTCAGTGTAGCCACGAGGTCGCCGGATGCCAGGTTTGTGACACCTGCAACGCCGATGGTTGGGCCATCCGCGGCGTTCCATGTGCTGCTAGCGTCCCACGCCGATACGCCAGGGAGGCAGAGTGTTCAACGACTGGTTGCCGTTTGCGATCTACGGGCTCTTCGCCCTGATGATCCCGGCAACGATGATGATCGGGAGCTTCGTCTTCGCACAGCGGCCGCACCGCCGCGTGCGCGCTCGCACAATCCCGTTCGAGTCCGGTGTCTCCGAGGGGCCGCCGAAGCGGCAGCGCTTCACCGTGAGCTTCTACCTGACGGCGATGCTCTTCATCCTCTTCGACATCGAGATCGTGTTCCTGTACCCGCTGGCCGTGATCCTCCACGAGCTCGCCTGGTTCGGGTTCTTCGAGTTCCTGGTCTTCCTGATCATCCTGCTCGTGGCGTACGTGTACATCTGGCGCAAGGGAGCGCTGGAGTGGCGCTAGACAAGCCACTTCGCAACTACGGCCTCCAGTCCGAGCGGCTCCTCATGCCGACGAAAGCGTCGACGTTCGAGCAAGAGGTCGCCGACCTCGAGCAGAAGGTCGGCCTGACGACGCTCGCGAAGGCGGTCGCGTGGGCGCAGACCAACTCGATGTGGCCGGACACGTTCGGCCTTGCGTGCTGCGCGATCGAGATGATGTCGATCGTCGGCGCACGCTACGACATCGCACGCTTCGGGATGGAGCCGTTCCGCGGCTCGCCGCGCCAGGCCGACCTGCTGATCGTGTCGGGCCGCGTCGCGCACAAGATGGCACCGCCGCTCCGTCAGATCTACGACCAGATGCTCGAGCCCAAGTGGGTGATCGCGATGGGCGCGTGCGCGTCGTCGGGCGGGATGTTCAACAACTACGCGATCGTCCAGTCGGTCGACAAGATCGTCCCGGTCGACATGTACGTGCCCGGGTGCCCACCGCGGCCGGACCAGCTGATCGAAGGGATCATCCGGCTGCACGAGGCGGTCAGGGCCGGCGTGCCGCCCGCGTACGAGCTGCGGAGCGTGGCGTCATGAGCGTAGGCTCGACGGAGCTCACCAAGGAGCGGAGACGCCGACATGCGCGGCGTCGGAGCGGGACATGAGCGACTTCGATGCGCTCCCGGGCTACGTCGAGGAGCGGAGGCAGGTGGGGGAGTTGACGGTCGTCGTCGACGCGTCGGAGTTGCTCGGTGCGGCGGCAACGCTGCGCGACGAGCACGGGTTCAACTTCCTGTCGGACATCACCGCGGTCGACTACCTCGGCTGGGCGGGCGAAGGCGTGTCTGGCTACCTCGGCACGGCGAGCGGGCGCGACTTGAACGCGCCGATGACGCAGGGTTACCAGGCGGTGCCCGCCGCGAAGCCGAAGCGCTTCGCGATGAACTACCACCTCCTCTCCATCTCGGAGCGGGCGCGCCGCATCCGCCTGCAGGTGTGGCTGGACGAAGGGGAGCGTGTGCCAAGCGTCATCCCCGTGTGGCCCACCGCGGACTTCCACGAGCGCGAGGCGTTCGACCTGATGGGGATCGCGATCGACGAGCACCCCAACCTGAAGCGCATCCTGCTCGACGACGACTGGGACGGGCATCCGCTGCGCAAGGACTATCCGCTCGGCGGCGAGCCGGTGCGCTTCTCGGGTGAAGAGTGACGACGACTGCGCCCCGTAGCCTGACCTCGCGCCGCCCGATCTACAGCGGCACGCGCATTCCGACCCCGACGCCGACGGTGCTGACGACGACGCCGGAGATGATGGCGACGGGCGACATCCTGACGATCAACTTCGGTCCGAACCATCCGTCGACGCACGGCGTGCTGCGCCTGATCGTCGACCTCTACGGCGAGGACGTCACCGGCGTCGAAGCGGTGATCGGCTACCTGCACACCGGCTTCGAGAAGAACATGGAGCACAAGACGTGGTGGAAGTGCATCACGTACCCCGAGCGCATCGACTACGTCTCGTTCCAGAACAACGAGTACGTGTTCGTCGGCGCGATGGAGAAGCTGCTCGAGCTCGAGGTCCCGCCGAAGGCGACGTGGATGCGCACGCTGCTCAACGAGTTGAACCGCATCCACTCCCATCTCGTCTGGATCGGGACGTCGGCACTGGAGCTGGGCGCGATCTCGATGTTCTGGTACGCGTTCCGCGAGCGCGAGCAGATCCTCGACCTGTTCGAGCTCGTGACCGGCTACCGCATGCACACCCGGTACTTCCAGGTCGGCGGGCTCGCCGAGGACATCCCGCGCGGCTTTTATCCCGAGTGCCGCAAGTTCTGCGACTGGATGCCGCGCGCGGTCGACGACTACGAGACGCTGCTCTCGAAGAACAAGATCTGGCTCGAGCGCACCGAAGGGCTCGGGCTGCTGTCGGCGGAGGACGCGATTGCGCTCGGACAGTCCGGCCCAGTGCTGCGCGGCTCAGGCGTCGACTGGGATCTCCGCAAGACCGAGCCGTACCTCGCGTACGGGATGGTCGACTTCGATGTGCCCGTCTACCAGGCCGGCGACGTGTACGCGCGCTACCGCGTTCATATGGACGAGATGCGCGAGTCGGTGCGCATCGTCGAGCAGTGTCTCGACCGGCTCGAGCAGATGGACGGGGAGCCGTGGATCGCCGACGACCGCAAGGTCGTCCTGCCCCCGCGGCACGAGCTGCACACGTCGATGGAGTCGCTGATCCACCACTTCAAGATCGTCACTGAAGGCTTCCGCGTCCCCGAGGGCGAGGTGTACTACGCGATCGAGTCGCCGCGCGGCGAGCTCGGCTGTTACATCTGTTCGGACGGCGGGCCGAAGCCCTGGCGGGTGAAGTTCCGCGCTCCTTCGTTCGTCGCGCTGCAGGCGACCGCGACTCTGATGAAGGACGCGCTGATCGCGGACATGATCGCGATCGTCGGCTCGCTCGACACCGTCATGGGCGAGGTGGACAGATGACCTTGTACGAGGCGATCCAGGCCGAGCGCGCGAAGTATCCGGACGGGTCGCGCAGCGCGACGCTGGAGGCGCTCCGCCTGGGGCAGGAGGAGCACGGCTGGCTCTCGCCCGACGCGCTCCGCGAAGTGGCGGACGCGCTCGACGTGACGCCTGCGTATTGCAAGGCCGTCGCGACCTTCTACGACATGTACCACCTTGAGCCGGTCGGGACGCACCTCGTCGAGGTGTGCACCAACCTGTCGTGCGCGCTCGTGGGTGCGCAGAGCGTCGTCGACGCATTCGCTTCGGAGCTCGGTGTCGCGCCCGGCGAGACCACGGAGGACGGCGACGTCACGTTCCGCACCGTCGAGTGCCTCGGCGGCTGCGGCTATGCCACGGTCGTCGCAGTCGACCATCGCTACCGCCAGCATGTCGGCCCGGACGACGTCCCCGCGATCGTGGAGGAGCTCCGTGCCGGTTCGTGAGGTGCTGCTCGCGGGCGCAGACGACCGCGACCTGACGAGGCTCGCGGAGTACCAGGCGATCGGCGGCTACGCCGGTGTGCCGAAGGCACTCGCGCTCAGCTCGGACGCGTTGATCGAGGTGCTTCAGACCGCGAACCTGCGCGGCCGCGGCGGCGCCGGCTTCCCGATGGGGCGCAAGGCCTCGCTGATCGACCGCTCGAGCCCGAAGCCGAAGTACCTCGTCGTCAACGCCGACGAGTCGGAGCCGGGCGCGTTCAAGGACCGCGAGGTGATGGCGCGTGTGCCGCACCGTCTCATCGAGGGCTGCCTGATCGCCGCGCACGCGATCGAGAGCAAGGACGTCTACATCTTCATCCGCGGCGAGTATCTGGCCGAGTACGAGATCCTGCAGAGCGCGGTCGACGAGGCGCGCGCGGCGAACCTGTTCGGCGATGTCGAGATCACCGTGCACCGCGGCGCCGGCGCCTACATCTGCGGCGAGGAGACCGCGCTGCTCGACGCGCTCGAAGGCAAGCGCGGCCAACCCCGCCCGCGCCCGCCGTTTCCCCCGGTGCAAGGCCTCTACGACGCGCCGACGCAGATCAACAACGTCTGCACGATCGCGACGGTTCCCGCGATCATGGAGCTCGGCGCGGCCGAGTTCGCGAAGATCGGTCCCGAGAGCTCGCCCGGCACCGCGATCTTCTCGATCTCCGGCAACATCGCGCGCCCCGGCAACTACGAGCTCGTGCTCGGAACGCCGATGCGCGAGCTGATCTACGACCTCGCCGGCGGCATCCCCGACGGACGCGAGTTGAAATGCGTGATCCCGGGCGGCTCCTCCGTGCCCGCGCTGTCGCCCGACGAGATCGACGTCCCGCTCGACTACGACTCACTCGGCAAGATCGGGACGTTCTTCGGGGCCGCGTCGCTGATCATCGTCGACGACCGCTGCTGCATGGTGCAGCTCGCCCTGCGCTCGACGAAGTTCTATATGCACGAGTCGTGCGGCAAGTGCACACCGTGCCGCGAGGGCACGCGCTGGATGGTGCAGCTGCTCGAGAAGATCGAAGCGGGCGAAGCCGAGCTTTCCGACCTCGACCTGCTCGACAACGTCGGCGCGCGCATCCTCGGTCGCTCGCTCTGCGCGCTCGGAGACTTCGCGGTGTACCCGGTCGCGAGCTATCTGAAGAAATGGCGCAGCGAATTCGTCGCGCACGTCGAGCAGGGCTGCTGTCCGTACGGCGGCGCGTCGTCGCTCGACGGGATCGTCGCGCCCCTCGACGCGCACCGGCATCACCCCGGGCTCGAGGTGATCGCGTGAGCGAAGAGCACGTCACGCTGACGATCGACGACCGTGAGGTCTCGGTGCCGAAGGGCACGGGCCTCGTGGAAGCGGCGATGGCCGCCGGGATCGAGATTCCCGTCTTCTGTTACGAGCCGCGGCTCGGCGATCCGGTCGGTGCGTGCCGTATGTGCCTCTGCGAGGTGCAGCCCGGCCCGCCGAAGCCGCAGGCCGCGTGCACGCTCACCGCGGCAGACGGCATGGTCGTGCGCACCGCGCTCACCTCCGAGATGGCGCGCGAAGCGCAGAACGGCACGCTCGAGTTCATCCTCGTCAACCATCCGCTCGACTGCCCGGTCTGCGACAAGGGCGGCGAGTGCCCGCTGCAGGATTTGACGTTCCGCTACGGGCCGGGCAACACGCGGATGACGTTCCCGAAGCGGACGTTCGAGAAGCCGATCCCGATCTCGCCGTTGATCGCACTCGACCGCGAGCGCTGCATCCTCTGTTACCGCTGCACGCGATTCTCGGAGGAGGTGGCGGAGGACGGGCAGCTCGTCGCCGTGAACCGCGGAGCACAGTCCGTGATCGCGACGTTCGAGGACGAGCCGTACCGCGGCACGTTCTCCGGCAACGTGACGGAGCTCTGCCCGGTCGGCGCGCTCACCTCGACGCAGTACCGCTTCGAGGCGCGCCCCTGGGAGATCCAGAACGTGCCGACCGTGTGCGGGCTCTGCCCGGTCGGCTGCAACATCTCGGCAACGACGCGCGAAGGGAAGGTCAAGCGCGTCCTATCACGCAACCACCCCGAGGTCGACGAGGGTTGGCTGTGCGACAAGGGCCGCTTCGCGTACTCGCATCTGCAGGCACGCGACCGCATCACGGCGCCGATGGTGAAGGCCGGCCCGCGGCGCTTCGAGCAGATCTCGTGGGAGGACGCACTCGACGCCTCGGAGTCGACACTCCGCGCGGGCGGCGCCTCGACCGTGACGGCGCTCTCGGGTGGCGAGTCGGTCGAGGAGGCGTATGCGCTCGCGAAGCTGCTTCGCCAGGGCCTCGGCGCGAACGAGGCGGTGCTGCCGGAGGAAGTGCCGGATGGGTTCGACGCCTACCGCGCGCCACTGTCGGCGCTGCGAGACGCGAAGACCATCGCCGTGGTGTGCGACGAGCCGGTCGTCGAGCGCGCACCGGTGGTCGACCTCTGGCTGCGCTCGGCGCGTCGCAAGGGCGCGACGATCACCTACGGCGTTCCCGGGGGCGATGTCGACGCACTCGTCACCGACCACCCGGGCCCGAGCCACGGCGCAACGAACGTCTTCTACCTGCCGCGCACGCCGAACGGCCGCGGCGTCGCCGACGCCTGGAGTGCTGCGGGCGACGGCGAGCCCGTCGACGAGAAGCCGCGCCTGCTCGTCATCTCCGGCGACGAGGCCGCGACCGATCCTTCGGTGCGCGCCTTGGCCGCCGACGCGGAGTTCGTGCTCGGCATCGGCATGTTCGAGGACAGCTTCCGCGGGATCGCCGACCTCATTCTCCCCGGCACGAGCTACCTCGAGCGCGACGGCACGACCGTCAACCTCGAGGGGCGCCTGCAGCGTCAGCGCCGCGCGGTGGTCGCCCCGGTGCCGGACGTGACGATGTTCATCTCGAAACTCGCCGAGCGGTTCGAGGTCGAGGTCTCGCCGCACGTGTCGGTGCTCTTCGGCGAGCTCTCGGAGCGGTGCTTCGGCGGAATCTCGTTCTCCGACGTCGGCGAGCGGGCTTCGCTGCCGCCTCGGGCCGAAGCGCGGGCCGACGGTCATGGACCTGCCTCGCAGAGCGAACCAGGTTCGTCGGGCCTGAGACTCGTCGCCTACCGCCCCCTCTTCAGCGGCGCCGCGGTCGAGCGCACGCCGGAGCTCGAGTTCCAGAAGCCGGACGCCGAGATCCACCTCTCGCGCGAAGACGCGAACGTACGCGGGATCAAGAACGGACAGAGCGTGACGGTTTCCTCGAACGGGACGTCTGTCGACCTGCGCGCACGGATCGCGAAGGACCTGCAGGCGGGGATCGTGCGCGTTGCGCACGAGCACGCCGGCGACCTGCACGCGAGCGTGGAGGTTCAGCCGTGACGCACGAGGCGTGGTGGATCACGATCCCGAAGTCATTCCTCGTGATCAACGTCGTGATGGTGTTCTTCGCCTTCACGACGTGGCTCGAGCGCAAGCTGCTCGGCCGGATGCAGCTCCGCTTCGGCCCGAACCGGGCCGGCCCGAAGGGGCTGCTCGTGCCGATCGCCGACCTGCTGAAGCTGATCCGCAAGGAGGCGTTCGCGCCGATGGCGGCCAAGGAGCCGCTCTACATCCTCGCGCCCGTCGTCTCGATGTTCACCGCGCTCGCCGCGTTCAGCGTCATCCCCTGGGGAAACGGCTGGACCGTGTGGGGCCATCACATCGAGGGCCAGGTCGTCAACGTGCCGATCTCGCTGATCCTGATCTTCGCCCTCGGCTCGCTGGGGATCTACGGCTTCATCGTCGGCGGCTGGGCTTCCGACTCGAAGTACTCGATGCTCGGCTCGATGCGCACCTGCGCGCAGCTCGTGTCGTACGAGGTCTCGCTTGCGCTCTCGGTGCTCGGCGTCGTCCTGATGGCGCAATCGATCAACCTCGTCGACGTCGTCCAGAAGCAGCAGACGACGTTGTGGTTCTTCATCCCGCAGTTCGTCGGGCTCGTCGTCTTCATCATCGGCGGCACCGCCGAGACGTCGCGACCACCGTTCGACCTCCCGGAGGCAGACACGGAGCTGGTCGCCGGCTATCACACCGAGTACTCCGGGATGCGCTGGGGCCTCTTCCAGACGGCCGAGTACATCAACATGATCGTGCTCTCGGGGCTCGCCGTAACGCTCTTCTTCGACGGCTGGCACTTCCCGTGGGTGCCGTGGCTCGACAAGTTCGGGCCGATCTGGTTCGTGCTGAAGCTGTTCACGCTCGTCTCGACGTTCATCTGGCTACGCGCGACCCAGCCGCGACTTCGCTACGACCAGCTGATGCGGTTCGGATGGAAGGTGCTGCTCCCCGTCGCGACCGTCAACGCGCTCGCCACCGCGTTCCTCGTGGTGCTCGTGAAGTAATGGCCGTCGTCCCGAACACGCTGAAGGGCTTCGGCGTCACGCTGAAGCAGGTCTTCAAGAAGCCGATCACCGAGCAGTACCCCGAGTACAAGCGCCCGGTATACCCGCGCTACCGTGGCCGTCACCGCCTGCACAAGCACGAGAACGGCCTCGAGAAGTGTGTCGGCTGCTCGCTGTGTGCGGCCGCGTGCCCCGCGGACTGCATCCGCGTCGTCGCCGCCGAGAACACGGCCGACAACCGTGTCTCCGCCGGTGAGCGCTACGCGCGCATCTACGAGATCAACATGTCGCGCTGCATCTTCTGCGGCTACTGCGAGCTCGCGTGCCCGTTCGACGCGATCACACTCGGCAACGAGTTCGAGATCTCCGAGTACAACCGCGACGACCTGATCTACACGAAGGACATG
>DASXOW010000016.1:0-2829 GCA_036493955.1 Gaiellaceae bacterium | reverse complement strand
GGAATCGAGAGGTCGCGGCACGCGTCGGCCAGCACGCGCGCCTGCTCGGGCTCACCGGTGGTCGTCAGGTCGCCGGCGAGCAGGATGACGTCGGCCTCGCCCTCGACCCGTGCGAAGGCGCTCTCGACCCGCTCGCGGATCGCCTCCGATGCGTGTACGTCTCCCGCCGCCGCGATCCGGATCACAGCACTGATGTTGCAGTTTCACGGCAAACGGAAACGGCTCGGCCGCCATGCCGGAACCGACATTCGAGGAAATGGTGGACGCGATGAAGGACGCCGTCGCGGTGCTGCAGACGCGCGACGTTCCTTTCGTGCTCGGCGGCGGGCTCGCGGCCTGGGCGCGCGGCGGCCCCCGGTCGGAGCACGACGTCGACCTGCTCATCCTCGAGCGGGACGCCGAGAAGGCGCTCGACGCGTTCGAGGAGGCGGGCATGCGCACCGAGCGTCCGCCGGAAGGCTGGCTCGTGAAGGCGTGGCATCCGAACGGCACGTTGATCGATCTGATCTACAGCCCCGCGGGCGGGCCGATCACGGACGACACGATCGAGCGCGCGCCGGTGATCGAGGTGATGGCGCTGCGGCTGCGCGTCTGCTCGCTCGAAGACCTGATGACGACGAAGCTGCTCGCGCTCAACGAGCAGGAGCCCGACTTCGGCAGTCTGCTCGAGCTGGCGCGCTCGCTCCGCGAGCAGGTGAACTGGGACGACGTGCGCGTGCGGACCGAGGCGTCTCCGTTCGCGCGAGCGTTCTTCACGCTCGTCGAAGGCCTCGGCGTCGTCGAGCCGAGCGTGCTCTAGGACTCGGCGGCGGTCCAGCCCAACGCTTCGAGGGCGGCGCCGTCGACCGAGATGAGCCCCGGCCGCACGCCCTTCGCGCTTCCATCCCACGCCCTCGAGTAATAGCCGTCTGCGTCGACCGCGTTGCGCTCGATGCGCTGCGCATTTGCGTACGCGACGGCATAGAGACGACTGTCGTGCGAGAGCTCATAGGCGTCCAGCAGATACCGGATGTACGTCGCGTCGAACTGCGGCGGCTGATGCAGTGCATCGCCGAACGCGGCGAGCATCGCGTGCTCGAACGGCGCCACGCGATCGCAGTACAGCTGGCGGTCGGCACACAGTCGCATGAACGCCGACAGCATCGGCGACTCGAGGTAGCTCACGGGCACCCCGGCGCCGCCCGGATGGTTGACGTAGAGGCCGGAGCGTGCGTTGCGCAGGTTCGCATCGGCCCAGTCGATCAACCGCTGCGCATCTGCCAGATAGCCCGTGCCGGCGTGGAGCTCGTACAGCTCGACGGCGAGCAACGCCGCCGTGTTCACCGATTCGGCGGACTTCACCGTCTCCTGCGTGTTCCACCAGATCCCGCCGCCGCCCGGGTCCCAGCCGACGTCGTACATGTAGCGAAACGCACGCTCCGCATCGGTCAAGAAGCGCTTCAGGTGCGTCTGGCGGTATGCGTCCACGAACGAAAGTCCGAGCCAGCCGTTGTCGTCGAACCACTGCTGCCCCTGCTCGCCGTGGCGGCCGAAGCCGGTCGAGAACCCACCGATACCGTCTCCGAGCGTCGGGTTGTAGTACCCCTCCTCGCTCTTCGCCGCGAACCAGATCAGCATGTTGCGATGGCGCGTCGTCGGCTCGGCGACATCGAGCGCGACGTACGCCTGGAAGAGCTGTTCGGTGTCCCAGATGCTCGACCAGCCGGGGACGCCGGGGACGTCTTGGTACCAGCCCTTCCACGCCCACCGCTTGTTGACGGCGGCGATCCCCTGCTCGACCTCACCCGCGAGCCGCAGGCGGACCGACGTGCCCGTGTCCGCGTGCGCAGGCGCGGCGGCAGCGCAGGACACCATGCAGGCGGCCGACGCGAGAACGATCCCGATCCTCCTCACCGGAGGGACGGTTTCCGGCCCTTCGCGCGACTAAAAGTAAAAGTTGGACCAAGCCTGCCACCAGTCGTCCCCGCGGGCGACGACGGACATAGGCCCGGTCGCCTCGACGCCGCGCCGGCTGCGGTACTCGTCCAGCCGGTCCGGGGTCGTGAAGACGACCTCGATCTCGCACGGGCGGCCCGGGTCGTACGGCTGCACCGCCTTCAGGTCCTGCAGCGACCGCTTCGCGCCCTCCTCGATGAGCCGGCGCGCCTCGAGCGGCGTCTTCGAGCGTGCGCTGAACCGGCCCAGGCCCTCCTTCACCTCGACCGTGGTCACGCCGGGGAGAAGCGCGCTTGCCTCGCGGCAGACGGCACGGTCGCCGGTGACGAGCACGACCGGGCAGCCCCATTGCCCGCAGAGCGCGGCATTGATCCCGGTCTCGCCCACGAGCGTGCCGTTGAACGTCAGGCTCTGCCACGCCTGCCCGGAGACCGTGTGCGAGAGGACGCCGTCGGGCGTTCCCGCCATCGCGTGCATGCCGACGAAGAGCGCGGCGTCGCAGCCCTCTTCGAGGAACGCGGTGTACTCCGTCCACTCGCTCTGGATGACGAACTCGCAGTCCGGGTCGAGCAGGTCGGCGACGAGCGAGTTGAACGTGTAGTCGCCGCCGGCGCCGTGACAGTCCATGACGACGATCTCGGTCGCGCCCGCGGCCTTCGCGCCGCGCACCGCGGCGTTGATCTCCTCGGTGTAGAGCTTCCGCGCCTCCTGGTAGAGCGGCAGGTCGCCGCCCGCCTGTCCCCACTTGACGATGCCTGCAACGCCCTCGATGTCGCTGATGACGTGGACGCGCACGGCGGGAGACTACTGTCTGCACGTGGACACGGGTCTCGCGGGGAAGGGCGTTCTCGTCACCGGCGGCGCCGGCGGCATCGGCTCCGAGTGCGTGCGCGC
>DASXOW010000015.1:0-1909 GCA_036493955.1 Gaiellaceae bacterium | reverse complement strand
CGACAGCTTCCTGCCGATGTGCGCGTCGACGCCGCGCGAGGGACCATCGCGGGTCGCATCGAGACCGGAACGGTCCCGGTATCGGTCAGCCTCGTCGCATCGGGACGAGTGGCCGGTTCCGTCGTCGTCGGCGCGTCCGTTCCGCGCTTTACCTATCCGTTTGTCGTGACGAAGAACGGCTTCGTCGTCAACGGGCCCGGCCTATCCGCGCGAGCCTCGCTCGGCGACGCGCATGGAACCTGGGTCGAGCTCGGTAGTCGGCGCTATCTCGCCGTCGGCGTCGCGCTGCCGGCTCGGGACTCGCGCTGGGTCGCGGCCGCAGTTCTTCCGGCATCGACGTTCGCTCACCGTCTCACTGTTGCGCGACTTCGCGTCGGCGCTGCGGCAGCAGCTGCGCTCGTCGCGCTCATCGCCGCCGCGCTCCTCATTCGCGAAGCTCTCCGACGGCGGTCCATCCGCTTCGGCACGACGACGGAGTCGGCAATGACGCTCGGGCTTCTGGGCGACGCGTTGGCGGCAACTCACGAGCCGCAGGTTCTGCTTCCGGTGATCCTCCGCGGATTCGTGCGCGCGTCGCGCGCGTCGGGAGGGCGCGTGCTCGAGGCGAATGAGGAGATCGCGCGTACCGGGAGCTGGGAGAAGGCCGAGGAGGCGTTCATCGTCGAGCTCGGCGGGCCTTCGGGTGTAGGTCCGCGTCGCGTCGTCGAGCTGTACGGCATCACGGCGAAGCACGACCCGGTCAGGGATGCGTTGATGCAGTCGCTCGCCGCGCACGCACAGACTGCGCTCGAGAACGCTCGGCTCCATGAGGTCGTCGAGCAGCAGGCATCAACCGACGAGCTCACGCAACTCGCGAATCGCCGGAGGTTCATGGAGGTGCTCGAGCGGGAGAAGCGACGCATCGAGCGCTTCGGGGGAAGCCTTGCGGTCGTGCTCGCCGATCTCGACGACTTCAAGCGCGTCAACGACAGGTACGGCCATCAGGCCGGAGACGCCGTACTTGTGATGTGTGCAGAAGTCATGCGAGCCGAGCTCCGCGACGTCGACCTGCCGGCTCGCATCGGCGGTGAGGAGTTCGCGATCATGCTTCCGGAGACGGACCTCGACGGCGCCATGTTCCTCGCGGAGCGGATACGCAGCAGCCTGGGCGAACGGCGCGTGCGCGTCGGCCACGGACGGCCGATACGCGTGACGGCGAGCTTCGGCGTGGCGGCACAACACGCCGGCGAAGACGCCGATCTTCTCGTTCTCAGTGACGCGGCGTTGTACCGCGCCAAGCGTCGCGGAAAGAACCGCGTCGTCGCGTAACGACGAAGCGGCGCCTAGTGCGTGCGCTTCGTCGCGATAAGCGGAGCGAGCGTGGCGCCTCCGGCTCTGCCGTCGCCCCTGCTCGGCGCGCCTTGGGCCGTGGTACCCGAGTTGGAGCCGCTGTCAGCGCCGGCACTGTCGTGACCTGTCGAACCACCGTCCGATTGCTGGGAAGAGCCCGAGTCGCCGGCCCCGGTCGGTGCGGGGCTACCGGGTTCGCCCGTGGGCTCGTCGCCGGTTGACCCGTCGTTATCGGTGGAAGCGTCGGATGGGCGGGAGCCCTCGCCCGCGTCTGCCGAATCGCCGCCCGGCGATCCATCTCCCGGCCGGCCTGGCGTCGGCGGGGCTCCGCCGCCCGACGGGCCGTGCTCGATCGGAGCCGGCGTCCTGACGGTCTCGAACTCGACGGCTCATGCGAGCGCAGTCGTGCAGGGCTGCAGCAAGACGGACCTGCTGCTGACGCTCGCGGCGTACCGTCATGGTGGGACGTCGTTCCAGCTCCTGGCTTCCGCAACCTTGTACCCGGTGTCCGACGGCACGGCGTCGCAGGTGCTCCAGCTCCCGAGCTGCTCGACCGACGTCGTGCTCATTCGCGGCAGTG
>DASXOW010000014.1:0-3852 GCA_036493955.1 Gaiellaceae bacterium | reverse complement strand
CTCGCCGAAGAAGCACGCCGCCCAGGCCACGAGCCATCTGCTCGTCGGCATCAACGACGAAGCGGACACGCTGTACGGGAACCCCGTCACCGGCTTCCAGGCGCTCAAGGCCCTGAACGTGCAGGTGCTGCGCGTGAACCTGTACTGGGGCGGAACGTCGTGGGCCGTCTCGCGCGGCGCGAAGCCGACCGACCCGACCGATCCCGGCGACCCCGCGTACGACTGGTCGCTGTACGACCGGCTCATGCGGTACGCCGCGACGTACCACATCAAGGTCGTGTTCTCGATCCTGTTCACGCCGAAATGGGCGAACGGCGGCAAGGCGCGCACGGTCGCGCCGACCAACCCGATCGAGCTCCAGGACTTCGCCTCGGCGGCGGCGCAGCGGTACAGCGGGCTGTACGTCCCGCCCAGCTGGCAGCAGCAGCCGACCCTCGAGAGCCCGACCGATCCGCTGCCGTCCGTGAAGTTCTGGACGGCGTGGAACGAGCCGAACAACCCGGTCTTCCTGACGCCGCAATACACGCGCTCGGGCGGCAAGTGGATCGTGGCGAGCGCGGTCTCGTACGCGAAGATCTGCAACGCAATCTACACCGGCATCCACTCGGCCGGCGTCTCCGGCGAGAAGGTCGCATGCGGCGTCACCGCCCCGAAGGGCAACGACGCGCCGGCGACCAAGCGCCCGTCGGTCGATCCGATCTCGTTCCTCATCGCCGCCAAGAAGGCGGGGATGAAGCGGTTCGACGTGTACGCGCATCATCCGTACTACGCCGCGCCGATCGAGTCGCCGACCTACGTGCCGACCGGAAGCACCGCACGGCGCATCCAGCTGGGGAACATCAACGTGCTCCTCGCCGAGATCACGAAGCTGTACGGGCCGAAGCACCTCTGGATCACGGAGTACGGGTACGAGACGAATCCGCCGGACCGGAACTTCGGCGTCAGCTACGCGAAGCAGGCCGCGTATCTCACCCAGGCCTATGCCATTGCGCGCAAGAACCCGCGCATCGACATGCTGCTCTGGTTCCTGATCAAGGACGAGCCCAGCCTCGGCGGCTGGCAGTCCGGCCTCGAGACCGTGTCCGGCAAGAAGAAGCCCGCCTGGGCGGCCTTCCTCAAGGTCCCGCGGGGCTAGGCAGCCCGCGCGCCGCGAGCAGCTCGCGGTACAGCCGGTCGATGTCGTCGACGAGCCTGTCGACGGCATAGCGCTCGAGCACGCGTGCTCGTCCCGCCGCGCCCATCGTGGCGCGGCGGGGCGCGTCGTGCGCGAGCTCGGCCAACCGGTCGGCGAGCGCGTCGACGTCGTCCGTGTCGACGAGCAGGCCGTCGACGCCGTCGCGCACGACGTCCGGCACCCCGCCGACGCGGGTGGCCACCGCCGGCCGGCTCGCCGCGAGCGACTCGATCACGCTCACCGGGGTCCCCTCGTTGATGGACGGCAGCACGAGGACGTCGATCGCGTCGTAGAAGCGGGCGACGTCCTCCTGGTACCCGAGGAACAGGCAGCGCTTGATCACGCCGAGCTCGTGCGCGTACCGCTCGAGCCCGTCGCGGTCGGGACCGTCGCCGACGAGGACGACGTACGCGTCGACGCCGTCCGCCACGAGCTTCGCGAGGGCGCGCACGACGAAGTCCGTGCGCTTCACGGCCGTCATCCGTCCGACCCAGCCGACGACGTACGCGTCCTCTCGTAGGCCCATCTGCCGGCGCGTCTCTCGTCTCTGCGCGTCGTCGTTGTCGACGCGACGGCCGAGATCGATTCCGAGCCGCACGATCGTGAACTTCGCAGCCGGCGCGACGTGCAGCGCGACGAGGTCGTCGCGCACCTCCGGGCTGACAGCGACGAGCGCCGTCGTCGTGCGCGCGAGCCAGCGCTCGAGCGTGCGGAACCCGAACGTCGCGCTCCGCCCGAAGTAGCCGCGCAACACGTGCCCGTGGAACGTGTGCACGACGATCGGCGGCCGCGCGCCGCGCGCGAGCAGTGCGGCGATACGCCCGACGGCGCCGGCCTTCGCGGTGTGCGTGTGCAGGATCGTCGGCCGCTCGCGCCGGATCAGCTGCGCGAGGCGAACGATCGCGCGCAGGTCGCGAATCGGCGAGATCTCGCGGTGCAGCTCGCTCAGCGTCTCGATGTGGACGTTGTGCGCGTCGGCCACGAACGCCATCGACTCCTCGCCGCGCGCGATCGTCCCGGCGACGAGCGTCGTGTCGTATCCCCGTTCCGCAAGGCCTGACGTCAGATAGGCGACGTGCAGGGCCGGTCCTCCGACGTTGAGGCGGGCGATGACCCGCAGCACCTTGACCGGCTCAGCCACGCAGGTAGTCGATCGTGCGACGCAGGCCTTCCTCGAGCTCGACTGACGGCGAGTATCCGAGCACGTCCTTCGCCGCCGACACGTTGGCCCACGAGTTGCGGATGTCGCCCGGTCGTGGGGGTGCGAAGCGGCGGTCGACCGGCTTGCCGACGATCGCGCCGATCGTGTCGGCGACCTCGTTGACGGTCGCGGGCGAGCCGGCTGCGACGTTGAAGATCCGGCCGTTCGCCCCGTCGGCATGCCCCGCCCGCACCGTCGCGTCGACGACGTTCGCGATAAAGGTGAAGTCGCGCGACTGTTCGCCGTCGCCGAAGACCGTGACGGGCTCGCCGGAGGCGATGGACGTGATGAAGAGCGGTACCATTGCCGCGTACTGCGAGAACGGGCTCTGCCGCGGCCCGAACACGTTGAAGTACCGCAGTACGACCGTTTCGAACGACTCGTATACGCGCGAGAAGCTGACGCAATAGCGTTCGGCGGCGAGCTTCGCCACGCCGTACGGGGAGATCGGGTCGGCGGCGAGCGACTCGTCGACGGGGAGGTCTTGCTTCGCCCCGTAGACGGAGGACGACGAGGAGAAGACGACGCGGCGCACGCCCTCGTCCCTGGCGGCGAGGAGCACGTTCAGCGTGCCCTCGACGTTGACCGCGCTCGAGGTGAGCGGATCCTGAACCGAGCGCGGTACCGAGCCGAGCGCGCCGAGATGGAAGACGACGTCGACCCGCCGCACGGCGTTGTGTACGCGCTCGTAGCTGCGCAGCTCTCCCTCGACGATCTCGATGTCCAGGCCCTCGAGGTTCGCGCGATTCCCGGTGGAGAAGTTGTCCAGGACCCGGACCTCGTCGCCGCGTTCGAGCAGGGCGCGCACGAGGTTCGAGCCGATGAAGCCGGCACCGCCGGTCACGAGCGCCTTCGCCATCAGGGGGCGAGTCTAGTGATGAGACGGACGACGCCCTCACTACACTGGCCCACTGATGGACGGCACGGTCCTCCGGCGCCGGGCGGGTGCAGCTGCCGGCACGTACGCCTCGATCGTGCTCGGGTTCCTCGGCACGGTCGTCGCCGCGCACGTGTTCTCGACCGTGGTTCTCGGCCTCTTCACACTGGTCATCGCCTCGGCCGGGTTCTTCCAGACGCTGCTCGACCTCACCATCGAGGAAGCGCTGATCAAGTTCGGCTTTCGCTACATCACGCGCGAGGACTGGGGCCGGCTGCGCCGCCTCTTCCGGCGGACGTTCGTCTTCAAGGCGGCCGGCGCGGTCCTGGCGGGCGGCGCGCTCGTCGGGCTCGGCCTCGGGGCCGGAACGGTGTTCCATCACTCCGAGCTGCGGACGCCGCTCCTGCTCTCGGCGCTGCTCCCGCTTGCACAGTCGCCGGAGGGAATGGCCGCGGTCCCGCTCATGCTGCGCGGGCGCTACGACGTGCGCGGCGCGTTTCTCGCGTTCTCGATGGCGCTTCGCCTCGCCGCGATCGGCGCGGGATCGCACTTCGGGCTCACGTGGACGGTGGCGGCGATCGTGCTCGCGCAGGTCGTCGC
>DASXOW010000013.1:0-67476 GCA_036493955.1 Gaiellaceae bacterium | reverse complement strand
CATCGCGTACGAGTACGTGCCGGGCCGCACGATGCGTGAGGCGCTCCGCGCCGGAGAGCTCGACGACCGCGCGGCGCTCGAGGTGTGCGGCCAGATCGCCGACGCGCTCGCGCACGCCCACCGCCGCGGGATCGTCCACCGTGACGTGAAGCCGTCGAACGTGCTGCTCGCCGAGTCGCCCGACATCGACGTGCGGCTGCTCGACTTCGGGCTCGCGCAGATGGCCGAGTTCGACACGCTCACGGGGCTCGGAGACATCCCGGGCACGCTCGCCTACATCGCGCCCGAGCGCCTGCAGGGGCTGCCGGCCACTGCGGCCGCCGACGTGTGGGGGCTCGGCGTCGTGCTCTGGGAAGCGCTCGCCGGTGAGCATCCCTTCTGGGGTTGCGACCTCTCGGAGACGTCGCGCAGCATCCAGCAAGGGGCGCCGTCGCTCGAGACGCTACGCCCCGACCTGCCGCGCCGCATCATCGAGACCGTCGACAGCGCGCTCGTCTCGAGCCCCCAACGGCGGCCGACAGCCGAGCGGCTCGCCGCCGAGCTGCGGAACCTGCCGCGCCGTCGTCGCAAGAACGGGGGCAGCTCCGGCCCGGCCGCCCCGGCCAGGTCGTTCACCGAGGTCGCTAAGGACCGACTGCTGCCCGGCGCACTCGCCGGCGTCGCCTCGGGCTGGGTCGCCGCTGCCCTGCCGTTCTATCCCGCCGGGTGGCCGCTCGGGCTCGCAGCACTCGCCGCGACGCTCGGTTTCGCATCGCCGCGCGCGGGGCTGCTGTTCGCGCTGCTGACTGCATTCTTCCCGCTCGCGAACATCTCGACCGGCCTTGCGATCGTGTACGTCACAGTTGCCGTCCTCTGGGCCGCGCTGAACTGGCGCGACGCCCGAACCGGCCTCCTCCTCGCAGCCGGGCCGCTAGCCTCGCCGCTTGCCGCCCTCGCGCTCCTGCCACTCGTCGCGCAGGCAGCTCAGGGACGCGCGCGGCGGGCGCTGCACGTCGCCGCCGCTGTGCTGCTCGCCATGGTCGTGGCCGGGATCCGCCGCGTCCCATTCCCCTTCGACGGCTCGACACCGCCGCTCGGCCTCGGCCTCGCCGGATCGACGCGCCCGACGGCGGTCGCGCACACGCTCTGGGCGGAGCTCGTGTCCCACCCCGAGATCACCGCCGAAGCCCTCGTCCTCGCCGCGGCCGCGGCTGCGGTCCCGTACGCCCGTGGGCGCGGGCCCTGGCCCGCGGTGATCTTCGCCGGAACCTTGCTGAGCCTCACCGCAACGATCGCTCCCGAGGCCGCGTTGCTGCCGCTCGTGGCCGCTGCCTGGCTGACCGCCGCGGTCTTGGCCTTCCAGCGCGCTACATAAACTTGCTTGCCGGGGTACAACCCCGCCGCCTATGTCCGTCCTCCGCAGCATCGAATCGAAGCTCGAATCGCTCTTCGAGGGCGTGTTCGGCCGCGCGTTCCGCACAAACGTCCAGCCGGTCGAGCTCGCACGCAAGCTGGTGAAGGAGATGGACGACCACCGGAACGTGTCGGTGTCGCGCGTCTACGTTCCGAACGAATACACGGTCTACCTCGCCACCGGCGACCGCGACCAGTTCGCGACCTACGAGGCGCAGCTGCAGGACGAGCTCGGCGACTACCTGGCCGAGCACGCCCGGCGCGAGTCCTACGCCCTGCTGACGCCGCCGCGGGTCGAGTTCGAGACCGACGACGACCTCGACGTCGGCGTGTTCGGGATCGCGACGCGGATGGTTCAGCCGTCGGGACGCGCCGAGGAGGGGCCCCCGACAGACGTCGAGCCGAACGCGACGATGATCTACACGCCGTCGGCCGCGCCCGCCCCGCAGCCGACCGAGGCGGCGTCCGCGGTCGAGCTGGGCGTCCAGCGTGAGGTCGCCGTCTTGTCCTGGGAGGGCAAGCGCCAGGAGCTCGAGAAGCGCCGGATCGTGATCGGACGCTCGAAGGACGCCGACGTCCAGGTGACCGACCCCAACGTCTCGCGCCGCCACGCCGAATTGCACCAGGAAGGCGCGACGTACTGGCTCATCGACCTCGACTCGACGAACGGCGTCGAAGTGGACGGAAAGCGCGTGAAGCGGCTCAAGCTCGAGAACGGCTCGCGCTTCACGATCGGCTCGACGGAGCTCGTGTTCACCCGGGAGCTCCATTAGTGGCCCTGGTGCTTGCGTCCACTCAGGTCGAGACCACCCTGCTCGCCCTGAAGATCGCGTTCCTCGTCCTCCTCTACCTCTTCATCTGGCGGATCGTCCGCTCCGCGGCGCGTGACCTGCGCCTGCCGCAGGAGTCGATGATCATCGGGCCGCAGCAGGCAGCGGCCGCCGGACTGCTCCCCGTTCGCCCATCACGCGACCTCGGCAGGCTCGTCGTGCTCGCGAGCCCCGCACTGGGCGACGGCGACGAGATCGTGCTCGACACGCAGTCGATCACGTTCGGACGCGGCCGCACGAACGACATCCCGTTGCCCGAGGACGAGTACGCGTCCACGCGCCACGCCCGCGTCGAGCCTCGTCGAGACGGCATCTGGCTCGAGGACATCGGCTCGACGAACGGGACGTTCGTGAACGGCATCCGCCTGACGCGCGAGCGGCGCCTCGCACCCGGCGACGTCGTGCGCATCGGCGAGACCGACCTGAGGTTCGAGACGTGAAACTTGGTCGCCACGCCGTCGCGACCGACCCGGGCCGGAAGCGGCGGCAGAACGAGGACGCGTTCGTGGCGCGGCCGCCGCTGTTCGCGATCGCGGACGGCATGGGCGGCGCGCGGGCCGGTGAGATCGCATCGGCGCTCGCCGCCGGCGCGTTGAACGAGTCGGGCACGGAGAGCGGTGGCGAGGACCGCATCGGCGAGCTCGTGCAGGAGGCGAACCGCCGCGTGCACGAACGGGCGTCCACCGACCCGGAGACGAGCGGGATGGGGACGACGATGACGGTCGCGCTCGTCGAGCCGAGCGGCGACATCACGTTCGGGCACGTCGGCGACTCGCGCGCCTACGTCCTCCGCGGCGACTCGCTCGAGCAGCTGACCGACGACCACTCGCTGGTCGCCGAGCTGGTGCGGCGCGGGGAGCTGTCAGCGAGCGATGCCGAAGTCCACCCGCAGCGCTCCGTGATCACGCGTGCTCTCGGCACCGACCCGGATGTGGACGTGGACACGTTCACGATCCATCCAGAAGCCGGTGACGTCTATCTCCTCTGCTCCGACGGCCTCTCCGACATGGTGGCGGGCGAGACGATCGAAGAGGTGATGCTCGCGAACCGTGGCGACCTCGACGGAACCGCGAGGGCGCTCGTCCGCGCAGCGAACCGCGGCGGCGGCGACGACAACATCACCGCGGTCCTGTTCGAGATCGTCGCCGACGGCGACGCGCAGTCGCCCGAGCCGGACGAGAGGACGCGCGAGTATGCAACCTCGCCCGACGAAGAGGACACGCTCCATCCGGAAGACGGCGTCCCGGTGATCACCGACATTCCCTCGGCGGTCGACACGATGGTCGTCTCCGCGGCGGAAGTCGAGACCGCTCTCGCCGAGCGGGAGCACGAACCGGATGTCCCACAGGCAGGCACCCGTGAAGCGGGCATTGGCAGGCGCTTGCTCGCGCTCATCGTGATCATGGCGCTGATCGCGCTGATCGTCGTGCTCGTCTGGTGGGGGCTCGCCCGCTGATCTCGCTTCGTCCCCGCAACCGCGAGCTGCTCTATCTCCTCCCGGTCGGGATCCTGACGGCCACCGGCTTCGGTTCCGTCTACATCGCCCGGCAATCGTTCGTCAGCTGGGGCTCACTCGGCTACGCACTCTTCTTCCTCGCGCTGTACTTCGCGGCGCATCTGGTCGCGCGCTTCGCGGTTCCGGCGGCCGACCCATACCTGCTGCCCATGACCGGCGTGCTGACGGCGATCGGAGTCACGGAGATCTACCGGCTCGGTCCCGACGACGCGTTCAAGCAAGGTCTCTGGGTCGTCGTCGGCGTCGGCCTGTTCGCACTCGCACTGCTTGGCTTGCGGCGCGACTACCGCGCGCTCGAGAACTACAAGTACCTGTTCGGGATCGCGGCGATCGCGCTCCTGTTCCTGCCGCGCGTGCCGGGGCTCGGCACAACGGTGAACGGCGCACGCCTCTGGGTGCGCGTCGGCCCGGTCCAGTTCCAGCCCGGCGAGTTCGCGAAGATCTTCCTGATCGTCTTCCTCGCTGCGTACCTCCGCGAGAAGCGGGAAGCGCTCGCGCAGGCGCGGCTGAAGGATGTCGGGCCGCTGCTCCTCATCTGGGGCGGCTGCATGCTCACACTCGTCTCGTCCAACGACCTCGGCTCGGCGCTCCTCTACTACGGGATCTTCCTCGCGATGCTCTACGTCGCAACCGCGCGCCTGTCGTTCGTCTTCGTCGGCATCGCGCTGTTCCTTGCGGGCGGCTACGGCGCCTACGAGAAGGTGCCGCACGTCAAGGAGCGCGTCACGATCTGGCTGCACCCTTGGACGACACACACCGTCTTCTGCCCGCTGAGCGGGACACAGAAGCTGCGTCAGGAGTGCCAGAGCTACCAGCTCGTGAAGTCGCTCTACTCGATCGCGAACGGCGGCTTCGGCGGCACCGGCCTCGGCAAGGGGACGTTCACGACGACCGACGGCAAGGCGCTGATCCCGTACATCAACACCGACTTCATCTACTCCGCCCTTGGACAGGAGATCGGCCTGATCGGCTCGGCCGCGCTGCTCCTCGTGTTCATGCTCTTCGTGGCCCGCGGCATGAAGATCGCACTGCAGGCTGACGACGGCTTCTCGAAGCTACTTGCCGCAGGGCTCACGTTCGGCTTCGCGGTGCAGACGTTCATCATCGTCGGCGGCGTACTGCGCGTGATCCCGCTGACCGGCATCACGCTGCCGTTCGTCTCATATGGAGGCTCATCCGTCGTCGCGAACTTCGTGCTGCTCGCGGGTCTCCTCCTCGTCTCCAACAGAGCGAACAGCCAATGAACGCGCAGATCTCCCGCCTCGCGCTCGTCGCTCTGATCCTGCTCAGCGCGCTGATCGCTGCCACGACGTACTGGCAGACGTGGGCGAAAGGCGGCCTTGCTGCGAAGCAGGACAACGAGATCCAGCGCGTGGCGCAGTTCCGGATCAGGCGCGGGCTCATCTACGCGTCCGACGGAAAGACCGTGCTCGCGGCGAACCGCGCCGTGAAGCGCGCCGGCCAGACGCTGTACTTCCGCCGCTACCCGACGAACGGCTTTGCGTCGCAGACGGTCGGTTATTCGACGCAGGGACGCTCGCGCGCCGGGATCGAGCGCGACCAGAACGCGTACCTGACCGCCTCGAACGCGAACCTCGGGACGATCTTCGACAAGCTGACCGACAACCTCAAAGGCACGACCGTCACGGGGAACAACCTGATCCTCAATCTCCGCGTCGGCGTGCAGCGCATCGCGGAGACAGCGCTGGCGGGCAAGTGCGGCGCGGCGGTGATGCTCAATCCGAAGAATGGCCGGGTCCTCGTGATGGCGTCGTCGCCGAGTTACAACCCGAACAAGATCAACTCCGACGCGGGGTACGCGAGCATCCTGAAGTCGCCGAGCGCCTGCCCCGGGTCGACCTCCGCACTCCTTAACCGCGCGACGCAAGGGCTCTATCCGCCAGGCTCGACGTTCAAGACAGTCACTGCGGCAGCCGCGCTCGACTCGGGGACGTTCAAGGAAGACTCGCCCTTCTTCGACCCAGGCTACTGCGTCGAATACGGCCAGCACGTTTCGAACGCCGGCAACCCCGAAGCTCCCGAAAGCTTCGGCCACGTCGACTTCCTGCAGGCCTACGAGCATTCGATCAACGCCGTCTTCTGCAATATCGGCATGAAGCTCGGCGCCGGGAAGATCATCGACGAGGCAAAGGACTTCGGCTTCTATTCCGAGCCGCCGATCGAACTGCCGTCGTCGCAGGTCGAGCCGAGCGGCGAGTATCACTTCCAGAATGGCGGCCTGCGCTTGTTCGATGACCCCGGCCAGATGGACCCGGGCCGGCTCGCCTTCGGCCAGGACAAGCTCCTCGTCACTCCGCTGCAGATGGCACTCGTCGCGGCCGCGGTCGCGAACGGGGGCACAATCATGGAGCCGCACCTCGTCAAGAAGGTAACCGCGCCGGGCGGGAGCAAGACCGTGGCGAAGACGAAGCCGAAAGTGTGGAAGCACGCGATGAAGCCGGCCACCGCAGCAACGCTGAACAAGATGATGCAGGCGGTGATCACCGGCGGCACCGCGACCGGAGTCCAGATCCCTGGCATCACCTGGGCGGGTAAGACCGGTACCGCCGAGACGAACGAACCGGGGGTTTACGACGCCTGGTTCATCTTCTTCGCACCCGCCGACAATCCGCAGGTGGCCGGAGCTGTCGTGATCGAGCACTCGCCGGGGGGCTTCGGCGGTGCCGTGGCCGCCCCGATCGCAAAACAGCTCGTGCAGGCCATCCTCCCCGCCACGTCGAAGTGAAGTAGCCGGATTCCTATGGCGAGTGACACCCTGATCGGCCGTACCTTCGACACGCGTTATGTGATCGAGCGCAAGCTCGGATCGGGCGGGATGGCGGACGTGTACCTGGCGGAGGACCAGGAGCTCGGGCGTCGTGTCGCGCTGAAGCTCCTCGACGATCGCCACGCCTCGGACGAGCAGTTCGTCGAACGGTTCCGGCGGGAGGCACAGAGCGCTGCCGGGCTCAACCACCCGAGCATCGTCTCGATCTTCGACCGCGGCTACGCGGAGGGCACCTACTACATCGCGATGGAATACCTCGACGGGCGCACGCTCAAAGAGCTACTCGTCAAGAACGGACCGACACCGGTGCCGATCGCAATCGACTACGCGCGGCAGATCCTCGGCGCCCTCGCGTTCGCCCATCGCAACGGAATCGTGCACCGCGACATCAAGCCGCACAACATCGTCGTCGGCGGCGACGGCCGCTTGAAGGTGACGGACTTCGGCATCGCCCGCTCCGGTGCGTCGCAGATGACAGAGGCCGGATCGATCGTCGGCACGGCGCAGTACCTCTCCCCCGAGCAGGCGCGCGGGGCGCCCGTCGACCCGCGCTCCGACATCTACTCGCTCGGCGTCGTCCTGTACGAGATGCTCACGGGCAAGGTCCCGTTCACCGGCGACACGCCGGTCGAGATCGCGATGAAGCACCTGGCTCAGGTGCCAGAGCCTCCGTCGGAACTGCGCGACGGCATCCCACACGACCTCGACGCAATCGTGATGCGCGCGCTCGCGAAGGACCCCGAGCAGCGGTACGCAACGGCCGAGGAGATGGACGCCGACCTGGCGCGCGTCGCGCGCGGTGTCGCCGTCTCGCGCGAGACCGAGGACGCGATGACGCAGGTGCTGTCGGGAGCAGGGATCGCGACCGCGCAGACGATGATCCAGCGCCCGCGCACCACGGTCACACCGCCGGCGCCGCCGGCGTACCGCCAACCGGGCTACTACGACTACGAGGAGCCGCCGCGTGGCCGCTCGATCTGGCCCTGGCTGCTCGCCCTTGGGCTGATCATCGCGGGCGGGGTCGGCGGTTGGTTCCTCTACACGAAGATCCAGGACCAGCTGAACAACAACAAGCCGGTCGCGGTTCCCAACGTCCTGCTCCTGCAGCAGGACCTCGCGAAGCTGAAGGTGACGCAGGCCGGCCTCACGCCGAAGGTCGAGTTCGGGTTCAGCGACACCGCCGGCAAGGGAACGGTCTACCAGCAGGATCCGTCCGACGGCACGAAGATCGCCAAGGACTCGACGGTGACGCTCACGGTCTCGCGCGGGAAGCCGAAGGTGCCGGTGCCCGACGTGGTCGGGCAGGACATCGAGGCTGCGCTCACCGAGCTCGCCGGTGCCGGCCTGCAGCCGAAGATCCGACGCATCTACTCCGACAAGCAGGCCGACACGGTGACCGCGCAACAGCCGCACGCCGGCGACTCAGTGATCAAGGGAACGGTCGTGCACATCAACGTCTCGCGCGGCGCGAAGCCTGTCCCGGTCCCGGACGTGACGGGCCAGCCCTACGCGAACGCCAAGTCGATGCTCGAAGGCAAGGGCTTCCAGGTGACCCGCGCCGACGTCCAGTCCGACCTGCCGAAGGGCGTCGTCGCCGCCGAGACTCCGAACGCCGGCACCGACGTCCCGACCGGCACGAAGATCACCCTCTCGGTCTCCAAGGGGCCGGCGACGACGCAGGTGCCCGACGTGACGGGGATGAGCCAGTCAGCGGCGGAGTCGCTCCTCACCGGCGCCGGCCTGACGCCGACGGTCGTCACCGATCCGGTCACCGATCCGGCCCAGGACGGCATCGTCCAGTCCACCGACCCCGCGCCGGGCTCGGACGCACAGTCGGGTGACGTCGTGATCATCCACGTCGGCCAGTTCACGCAGGGCGACCAGGGCACGACCACCACGACGACGACACCGTGAGCCGCCGCATTGCCGTGATCCTGGGCGGCCGGTCGAGCGAAAACCCGATCTCGATCGCGTCGGCGCAGAGCGTCGTTCGCGCGCTCGAGTCGGCCGGCGATGACGTGCTCGCGATCGAGGTCAGCCGTGACGGCCGCTGGCAGCTCGGCTCATCCGGGCCGCCTGAGCTTCCCGCACGGCTCCCGGGCAAAGAGGTGGCGACGACGCTCTCCGATGTCGACGTCGTGGTCCCGGTGCTCCACGGCCCGTTCGGCGAGGACGGAACGGTGCAGGGCCTGCTCGAACTCGCAGGCGTGCCGTACGTCGGTGCCGGCGTGCTCGCCTCCGCGCTCTGCATGGACAAGGACGTCTTCAAGGCAGTGCTGCGCGACCACGACATACCCGTGACAGAAAACATCACGCTGCGCCTCGGCGATGAACCGCACAGTCCTTTTGATTTTCCGGTGTTCGTGAAGCCCGCGCGCCTGGGCTCGAGCGTCGGGATCACGAAAGCGCACGACGACGACGAGCTGCGCCGCGGCGTCGACCTCGCGTTCGAGCACGACGAGAAGGTGCTCGTCGAGCGGTTCGTGAGCGGCGTCGAGGTCGAGGTGGGCGTGCTCGGGAACCTGAAGCCGTTCGCGTCGCTGCCGGGCGAGATCGTCGTCACGCACAACGAGTGGTACGACTTCGAGGCGAAGTACGACGAGGGTGAGATGGACCTCGTCGTCCCGGCGCGAATCACGGACGAGCAGATCGAGCGCGCACAGGAGCTCGCAGTGCGCGCATTCGTCGCCACCGACTGCGAGGGAATGGCGCGCGCCGACCTGTTCGTCCGCGACGACGGCGAAGTGCTGGTCAACGAGCTGAACACGATCCCGGGGTTCACGGCGACGAGCGTCTACGCGCGGCTCTTCGAGGAGTCGGGGATCCCGTATCCCGAGCTGCTGCAGCAGCTGGCGGACCTCGCCGTGGAACGCTTCGAACGGCGCAAAGCGCTGCGCTTCTAAGGGTGTCGAACACCTAAGGTGTCTGACACCTTTGGCCACCCCGAAGACCCCACATCCGCCGGAGCCGGATCCCGAGGCCCCGACTCCGAACTCCCTCGACGACGCGATCGATGCGCGCATCGAGAACGGCGACTTCTCCAACCAGCGGTTCCTCCGCAGCTCGATCCGCCGCATCGAGCTCCATCTCTGCCGGATGACCGGCGTCGAGCTCGCGGAGGCGACGTGGAACGACGTCGTTGTCACTGACTGCCGTGCGGACTTCGGCGGCTTCCGGCAGGCGAAGCTGAAGCGCGTCGTGTTCCGCGATTGCCGCCTCGAGGAGGCGGACTTCGCCGGCGCGCAGCTCACCGACGTCGTCTTCGAGCGCTGCGAGCTAGGGCGGGCGTCGTTTGCCGCGTGCCGTCTCGAACGGGTCGATTTGATCGGGTGCGCGCTGGCGGAGCTCACCGGCGTCGAGTCTCTCCGGGGGGCGCGAATGCCATGGGGCGACATCCTCGGGAACGCACCGCTCTTCGCCCAGGGACTCGGCATCCAGGTGCGGCCCGACGAGTGAACCTCTGGCGGCTTCACCCGATCGCGTTTCCCGACGTCTCCCCGTACCGGGAGGCATTCGACGCGCTGGTCGAAGGGACGCCCGACGGCGGAACCGTCGACTCCACCGCCGACGCCCCGCGCTGGTGGTTCTTGCACCACCTGATCCGCCGCGGCTATCTCCTGCACGGATCGAACAACACCGCGATCGACGAGTTCGAGCCGCGCGGCAACTTCGACGCACACAACGTGCGTCACGTCGAGGGCGTGTTCGCCTCCGACGATGCGATCTGGCCCATCTACTTCGCGACGGCCGACCGCACCGGGGGACGCCGCGGCCTGATCAACTGGTGCGAGCATGTCGGATCCGGCGCGCGCTACCTCTTCGCGCTCGAGGGCGACCCGTCATGGGTCGGCGGCATGGTTTACGCACTGCCGAGCGAGACGTTCGAGGCGACGCCCGGGAGCCGGGAGCTCGTCAGCTTCGTCGCCGTACGGCCGCGCCTTCGCGTGCCGGTCCGCCCGGACGACTTCCCGCTGCGCGACAGGACGATCGGCTTTCGCCGCGGCGAGTCGGTCAGGCGCGTCACGCTCCGACACGCGCTCCGCCTGCGCTAGTTCGCCGAGACCTCGTCGATGTGCGCGCTGTGGAACGTGCCGCCGAGGCGGGTGATCCAGATCACGTAGTAGCGGTACGCGCCGCCGCCGATCGTGTATGTCGCCTGGCCGCCGCTGATGGTCTGCGAACGCCCGACCACCGAGTCGAACGGGCCGCCCGGTGAGTTGCCGGCAAGGATCTCGGCCGTCAGGCCCGGCGTCGACGTCGTGAACGACAGCTGGTGGAGGTCGACCCGCTTGCCGGCATCGAGGACGAGGCCAACGCCGGCCTTGCCGAGGCTCGGGGCGGTGCGGTAGCTCTCGGTCGGCCAGTACGTGCTCGGGTTGCCGTCGGTCGCGTTCGGGGCGTCGGCGTCGTGCTCTCCGTCACCGCCGATCGGGTCGTACGCGCCGATCCCGCGGAGCTGCACGGGGCCGCCGGAGCTTCCGCCCGATGGCGTCCCGCCGTTGTGGTTCCGCAGGATGAGCACCGCTCCGACCGCCACGGCCGCCGCCAGCACGACGAGCGCCAGGATGAGCGGCCACGCCGAGAAGCGCGGCGGGCGGTGCTGCCGGCGCGGACGCGCGACCACGGGACGCGCAAGCTGTGTCCCGGCAGCCTGCAGCTCCGCGAGGCAGGCCTCGAGCTCGGCACAGAACGCATCCATCGTCGGGAAGCGGTCTTCCGGCCGCTTCGCCATCGCCCGGCGGACCGCGGCGTCGAGGCGCGGCGACACGTCGGGCCGCTTGTCGAGAACCGACGGCGGCTCTTCGTTGATGTGACGCATCGCGACAGCGACGAAGTTCTCGCCCGGGAACGGCACCTCGCTCGTCAGCAGCTCGTAGAGGACGACACCGAGCGAGTAGACGTCCGAGTGCTCGTCGACACGCTGGCCCTGCGCCTGTTCCGGCGCGATGTAGTCGGACGTGCCGAGCACGGTGCCCGTCTGCGTCATGCCGTGTTGCACGTCGAGCGAACGCGCGATCCCGAAATCGGTGACCTTCGCACGGCCGTCGCCGTTCAGGAGCACGTTCTGCGGTTTGACGTCGCGGTGGATGAGCCCCTGCTGGTGCGCGAAGGCGAGACCGCGGGCGATCTCGATGCCGAGCTCGAGCGCGTTCGGTTCAGGAGCAGGCCCACGGCGCTCGATCAGCCGCTTCAAATTCTCGCCCTCGACGTACTCGAAGACGATGAACTGCCGGTCGTCGTGTTCGCCGCGGTCGATCACCGTGACGATGTTCGGATGCGAGAGCGAGGCGACCGAGCGCGCCTCGCGGCGGAAGCGCTCGACATAGTCCTCGTCCCGCGAGTAGTGCGAGTGCAAGATCTTCAGCGCGACCTTGCGGTCGAGTAGACGGTCGTGCGCCCGGTAGACGCTCGACATCCCTCCTGTTCCGACAAGCTCCTCGAGCTCGTACCGGTCGGCGAGAACATCCCCAACCATCGGGGCTGACCCTACCCCCGCCCGTTCTGCCTAAAGCGCGGTCTCGAGCGCCTGTTCCCAGGCATCGAGCGCCTCGTCCAGTTCGGCATCGGCGATCACAAGCGGCACGAGCACACGGATCGCGTTCCCCGTCACGCCGGCCTTGAGCAGGAGCAGCCCACGCTGCAGCGCCGCCTGGACCACCGCCGAGGCGACCTCCGCATCGCCGAGCTCGATCGCAAGCATGGACCCGAGCCCGCGCACCTCGCGGATCACCGGCCAGCGGGTCTGCCACGCGAGCATGCGCGACCGGATCGTCTCGCCGATCGCGGCCGATCGCTCGACCAGGCCCTCGTCCTCGATCACGTCGAGGACGGCGACCGCTGCGGCCTGCGCGACCGGGTTGCCGACGTATGTCCCGCCGACGCCTCCCTCCTGCGGCGCATCCATGATCGCAGCCTTGCCGAGGACACCGGAGAGCGGGATCCCCATCGCGATCGACTTCGCGACGGTGATCAGGTCGGGCGTGACGCCGAAGTGCTCGATCGCGAAGAAGCGGCCGGTGCGCGCGAAGCCGCTCTGCACCTCGTCGCAGACCATGACGATCCCGTGCTCGTCGCAGATCGCGCGCAGCCCCTCGACAAACTCCTGCGTCGCCGGGATGAAGCCTCCCTCGCCCTGCACGGGCTCGAACACGATCGCGGCCACGTCTTCGGCCGCGACGAGCGTCTGGAACGCGCCGCGGATCGCCGGGATGTCGTTGAACGGGACGCGATAGACCTCCGGCGCGAACGGGCCGAGACCTTCCTTGTATGGACGCGTCTTCGACGTGAGCGCGAGCGAGAGGTACGTGCGTCCGTGGAACGCGCCCTCAAAGCCGATCACCGCGGAGCGCCCGGTGTACGCCCGCGCGAACTTGACCGCGTTCTCGACGGCTTCCGTGCCGGCGTTGAAGAAGGCAGCCTTGGCCGGGCCGCCGAGCGGCGCAAGCGCGAGCAGCCGTTCCGACAGCGTCGCGTAGAGCTCATACGGGACGACGGTGAAGTCAGTGTGTGAGAACCGGTCGAGCTGCTCCTGCGCCGCCTGGACGACGTGCGGATGGGAGTGGCCGACATTCAGGCAGCCGACGCCGCCGGCGAAATCGACGAACGTGTTCCCGTCGACGTCCGTCAGCGTGGCGCCGCGGGCCTCGGCGGCGGCGATCGGGAACGTAATCGACAGCGGCGCCGCCACACTGGCCCGGAGCCGCTCCAGGATCTCCCGAGACCGGGGGCCTGGGATATCGGTCTTGAGCTCGATCGTGCGGGTGGTCGCCATCGCGGATCGAGCGTAGCGGAGCCGCGGACCCGGTCGCTCGTCCGCCCCGGCGTTTTCGCTAGCTTCCTGCGGGGGCTCATGGCTGGAACGGTGAACGAGACCGCCACTTGGTGGGCGCAGACGCATGCAAATGACGGCGACGTCCTCGTCGCCTACTTCAGCATGGAGTTCGGCGTGGACACCCACCTTGCGATCTACTCGGGCGGGCTCGGCGTGCTGGCCGGCGACCATCTGAAGGCCGCTGCGGAGCTCGGCGTGCCGCTCGTTGCGGTCGGCCTGTTCTATCGCGGCGGTTACTTCGTCCAGAGCGTGTCCGACGAGGGACGGCAGATCGAGCGGTACGAGGAGCTCGACCCTGAGACGCTCGGACTGGTCCGCGAGCCGGTGGACGCCGTGGTCGATCTCGGTGGCGAGGTCGTCCACGCGGCTGTCTGGCGGTACGACATCGGCTCCGTCCCGCTCTACCTGCTCGATGTGCCGTGGGTCACAGACGCGCTGTACTCCGGAAACCGCGAGCACCGGATCCGGCAGGAGCTCCTGCTCGGCGTCGGTGGCGTCCGCGCCTTGCAGGCGCTCGGGATTGCACCGAGCGTGTACCACGTTAACGAAGGCCACTCGGCGTTCCTCGCGATCGAGCGTGCACGAATCCTGGTCGAAGCCGGCGCGTCGACCGACGACGCCCTGGAGAAGGTTCGCCGCTCCACGGTGTTCACGACGCACACGCCGGTGCCCGCCGGCAACGAAGTGTTCGGCGACGACCTTGTGCTGCGCTACGTCGGCGACCTGGCGCGGAGCGCCGGCATCTCCGACGATCGCCTGCTCGAACTCGGACGCGGCCCCGACACCGACGGGTTCGGGCTGACACCCCTAGCACTGCGGCTGTCGGCTCACCGGAACGGCGTGTCGGAGCTGCACGGCGGCGTCGCGCGCGACATGTGGCACGGGCTCTGGCCCGATCAGGCGACGCCGATCGACGCGATCACGAACGGCGTGCATCTCGGCACGTGGCTCGCGCCCGAGCTCGCCGACCTGCTGCACGAAGCGGGGGTCCGACCCGAGGCTCCGCCCGACTGGGCAAACTGGCCCGCGGCGCACGATCTCGATCCGGACGCGCTCTGGCGCGTGCACGATCTCCAGAGACGCCGGCTCGCTGAGCATGCCGGCCTCGACGCCGAGCGGTTGACGATCGGGTTTGCACGACGGTTCGCGACGTACAAGCGCGCCGCGCTCGTCTACTCGGACCTCGAGCGGCTGCTCGCGCTGCCGGTGCAGATCGTCGTCGCGGGCAAGGCCCACCCGCAGGACGCGCCGGGCAAGGACGTGATGCAGTCGATCATCGAGTTGAGCCGCGGCGCAGCCGCGGGACGCGTCGTCTTCCTCGAGGACTACGACATCGACCTTGCGCGCATGATCATCCCGGGCTGCGACATCTGGCTGAACACGCCGCGCCGGCCGTACGAGGCGTCGGGGACGAGCGGCATGAAGGCGGCCGTGAACGGCGTGCTCAATCTGTCGGTGCTCGACGGCTGGTGGGCGGAGGCCTACGACGCCGCGTACGGCTGGGCAATCGCCGGCGGTTCCGACGAAGACGACGCGGACCAGCTCTACACGCTGCTCGAGCAGCAGGTCGTCCCGCGGTTCCAGTTGCGGGACGCCTGGCTCGAAATGATGAAGAGCTCGATCGCGGAGCTCTCGCCGCGGTTCTCGATGCAGCGAACCGTGATCGAGTACGCCGACCGGTACTACGTGCCGGCCGCGCGCGGCTAGGGACTAGACGGTCTCGGCTGTCGGTTGAGCGGTCTCGCCCAGGCGCTCGATCAGCTCCTGCACGTTCTTGAGCTCCTCTTCGAGGTGCTCGCGGTAGGCCTGCAGGCGATCGACCCACTGCTCCCGGTTCGGGTAGCCGCGGAAGCCGCGCCGGCGGTGATGATGGTGTCCTCCACACATGTACGCTCACCTCCTTTCAGTTCATCGACGATAATAGTTACCGCATGATAACGAATAGGGACAGAGTCGCGGAGCTACGGCTCCAGCTGCGCCGTGTGATGCGGGGCATGTGGGCGCGCCGCCGGCCGACGCCGGAGCTGCTCGGGCTCGTCGAGGGTGCGTCACTCGGCCGCCGGCACGTCGCGCTCCTCGCGCAGGTGGGCGGCGAAGGCGAGCGGTCGGTCGGTGAGCTCGCGAGCGAACTCGGCCTCTCCCTCCCCGCCGCCTCGACACTCGCGCGTGAGCTCGAGGAGCACGGGCTGATCACCCGCAGCGAAGACCCCGCTGATCGCCGTCGCACGGTGGTCGGCCTCGCGCCGGCGACGGAGAAGGCCGTACGGGGCTGGCTCGCCTCTCGGTCGCGCCCGCTCGAACAGGCCCTGGCGGCGCTGACGGAGGCAGAACAGGAGGCGTTCCTGAAAGGACTCGCCGCGCTCGGCGACGCGCTGATGGAAGAATCGCCGCATGGTTCTTTCCGACCGCACCATCGCCACGCTCATCGCCGACGGCCGCATCGGGATCGACCCGTATGACGAAGCGCTCCTCCAGCCGTCGAGCGTCGACGTGCGCGTCGACCGGACGTTTCGCGTGTTTCACAACGCGCGATATCCGTACATCGACGTCAAGCAGCAACAGGAGGCGCTGACCGAGCTGGTGGAGATCGACGGCGACGAGCCGTTCATCCTCCACCCCGGCGAATTCGTGCTCGGCGCAACCCTTGAGCGGATCACGCTGCCGGACGACCTCGTGGCTCGATTGGAAGGAAAATCGTCCCTTGGCCGCCTCGGCCTGCTGATCCACTCGACCGCCGGGTTCATCGATCCCGGCTTCGACGGGCATGTGACGCTCGAACTGTCGAACGTCGCGAACCTCCCGATCACGATCTACTACGGCATGAAGATCGGGCAGATCTCGTTCATGCGGATGACCGAGCCTGCGAGTGCGCCGTACGGCAGCGACAAGCTCGGCTCGAAGTACCAGGGCCAGCGTGGCCCGACGCCGTCCCGCTACTGGCAGAACTTCGAGTCGTGAAGGTCCTCGTCACAGGCGGCACGGGCTTCGTCGGCTCGCGGATCGTGCATGCGCTCCGCGCGGAGGGACGCGACGTGCGCGCGCTCGTGCGCCGTCCGGAGAGCGGCGCCCACCTGGCGAATCTCGGCGTCGAGCTGGCGACCGGCGACGTGACGAACCCGGCGAGCGTCAACGCAGCGGCCGACGGCTGCACACACGTCGTGCACCTCGTCGCGATCCTGACCGGGAAGCCGCAGGACTTCGAGCGGGTGATGACGCAGGGGACGCGCAACGTGATCGCCGCGGCGAAAGCTGCCGGCAGCGAGCGGTTCATCCTGATGAGCGCGCTCGGGACGACGGTGACGACGAAGGATGCCGTCCCCTATTTCGGTGCCAAGTGGGGGATGGAGCAGGACACGATCATGTCGGGGCTCGAGTACACCATCTTCCGCCCGAGCTTCGTCTTCGGGCGAGGCGGGGCGCTCGCAACCTTCATGAAGCAAGTCCGGTACTCGCCGGTCGTGACCGTGATCGGGTCGGGCAAGCAGCGGATTCAGCCAATCTGGATCGGCGACGTCGCGGAGCATTTCGCCCGCGCGCTCGACACGCCGGCAGCCGCCAACAAGACGTTCGAGATCGGCGGCCCCGACATCGCCACGTGGGACGAGCTGTATCGCACGATCGCCAAGGTGCTCGGCAAGCGCCGCGCGCTGGTGCACATCCCGGCCGGCCTGGCGAGCGCCGGCGCGCGCGCGACCCAGTGGATCCCGAAGGCGCCGCTCTCGGCCGACCAGGTCGCGATGATCGAGGCCGGCGACAATGTCGTCACGAACTCCGATGCCGTCCACACCTTCCAGCTCCCGCTCGTCCCGCTCGAAGACCAGATCCGCCGCTCAACCTGAACAGCGGCTCTCGCTGTTGCTGCTGCTCGTGGCGGCGAACCAGCGGATGGTGCAGCTCGTCGAGCGCGAGCTGGCCACCGACGGCGTCGACTCGGCCGACTACGGCTCGCTGAGCCTGATCGGCGTCCGCGGCGAGGTGCGCCTGACCCAGCTCGCCGACCAGCTTGGCCTGCCGCTGACGACGGCGTCCGACGTCGTGCGCCGCCTCGAGAGCCGCGGCCACGTGCGACGCCGTCCGAACCCCGACGACGGACGCTCGTTCCTCTTTGCGCTGACCGCGCGCGGCGATCGCGAATGGCGGCGCGGCTGGGGTGCGCTCACACGGGTCAACGAGCAGCTGGCGCGCGATGTCGACTTCGACGAGATGCGCTTCGCGTTGACGGCGCTCGGCGCGGCCTTCGAGCGCGCGTTAACCGACGTTTAATCCGGCGTCGTAGCAACTTCTCCGGTCTCGGACTATTTTCGGGGCTATGACTCGCATACTCATCGCCCTGCTCGCAGCCACGGTCACGACCGCGGCTGCTCCCAACGTCGTCGCGAAGATCAAGGTCGGCCAGTACGCCGCGCCGTGCGCAGCTGCGGCCGGCGGAAAGTGGGTCTGGGTCAGCGATTACGGCGAGCCGACGCTGCTCAAGATCGACCCGAAGACGAACAAAGTCGTGTCGAAGACGGGCATCGGCACGGGCTCGTGCGGCCTCGGCTACGGCGCGGGCTCGATGTGGATCGAAGACACGAACACGTCGACGGTCAGCCGGGTCTCCGTCGCCACCGGCAAGCGGATCAAGGCGATCAAGGTCGGGTTCACGCCGTACGACACGATGTTCGCGTTCGGCTCCGCCTGGACGACCGCGTTCAAGCAGGGTGAGCTCGAGCGGATCGACCCCGCACAAAACCGCGTCGTGAACAGATGGAAACTGCAGATGGCAACCGGGGCGGTCGGCGCGTTCGGCTCGGTGTGGGCAACCGGCATCGAGGGCGTCATCCGCGTCGATCCGATGGCGCACAAGGTGATCGCGCGCATCCCGATCCAGGGCGGCGCCGGCTGGACGGCCGCGTCGGCGGACGCCCTGTGGGTGACGACGACGAAGGGGATCACGCGCATCGACCCGCAGTCGAACGCCGTCGTGACGACTGTCGCGCTGCCCGGAGCACCCGCGCTCGGCGACCCCGACGTCGTCGACGGTCAGGTCTGGGTGCCGCAGATCCGCAAGAACTCGATCGCCATCGTGGACCCGACCTCGAACACGATCGCGCAAACAGTGAAGGCGGGCATTGGCCCGTTCGTCGTGACGACGATCCGCGGCGAAGCCTGGGTGCCGAGCTGGAAGGGCCGGGACATCTGGCGCTTCAACCCCTGAAGCTGATCGCGGCGGTCGCGGCGGCGGTCGCAACCACCGTGACCCCGGTGCCCCGGTGAGGGTCGGAGGTTCGCCCTTCGTCACGAACGAGGCGTTCGGCGATGTGTGGGTGCCCGACGGCACCGGCACCACCGTCTCCCGGCTTCACGTCCGCTGATGGCTCTTCAAGTGGTGCTGCTGACGAAGCTCGACGCGACCTGCTCGTCGATCGCGCGCGGTACCGGCACCACGCAGGCGTCGGCGCCGACGTCCCCGCGCGCCACCGCTTCCAAGCAGCGCGCCTGAAGCGCGAACCCGAGGTCCATCGACTCGACCGAGTTGCCGAGCGGCCGCGGCCCGGCGAGGTTCACCATGTGCCCGCCCTCGAGGACGGTCGCGCCCGCGGCCGCGAGGCCCGCTGCGTCGAGCTCGCGCGGGAAGTGACCGGCGTTCGCCAGGATCGCGCCCGGGCGAAGCAGCGCCGCATCGGCGGCGGTCACCACACCCTCTGCGCCCGTGACCGTGATCACCACGTCGGCGGTGCGAAGTGCGTCGTCGCGCTCCGGCACGAGGAAGCCGTCGAGCATCGCCTGCAGCCGCTTGACGGGATCGCGATCGACGACGGACACGATCGCGTGCGCATTGCGAAAGTTCGCCGCGACGCCACGGCCGCACGCGCCGTAGCCGAACACGGTGATGCGCTTGCCGTTGGTCGACAGGTTCGTCAGCCGCAGGAACGACTCGAGGACGCTCTGCCCGACCGCGTGCTCGTTCTCGGCGAACTGCTTGATCGGGCTGTCGTTGATCACGAGGACCGGCAATCCGATGCGGGCGCGGAGCGGCTCGAGGCGCATGCGACCCGACGTCGTCTCCTCCGTCCCGCCGCGCAATTTGGCCCACGGCTCCTCGACGAAGAGAGCGAAGAGGTCCCCGCCGTTGTCGAGCAGCAGTTCTGGGTGCGCGCCCGCGACCTCTCGTAGATACGCGTCGTGCTCGGCCGGGTCGCTGGTCGGGCCGCCGACGATGCGAACACCGCGCGCCGCCAGGTAGTCGCACGCTTCTTGCTGCGTGGTGTTCAGGTTGCCGGTCGAGACGAGCTCGGCACCGCCCCGCTGCAAGGTGAGGAGCAGCGCGACCGTCTTCGGCTCGAGGTGGATCCCCGTGCCGATCGTCAGCCCGGCGAACGGCGTCGTCTCGTCGTACTCGGCGCCGATCGCCTGTAGGAGGCGGCAGCGCTCGATCACCCACTCGATGCGGTCTTGAAGCGAACTCTGCATCCGAGAAAGACTAAGGGCCCCGATCGGGGCCCTTAAGTCCGGTTACCAGCTTGGTCTTCGTAGAGGCGCTTCCGGCCGATTAAGGCGGCGCGTTAACGCGAGTCCCCCACGCTGGCTAGACGATTCCCCGTCAGGTCTCGGGGACACGCCTCTACGAGCTGGTACCTCCACTGCCCGTACTTGAAGTCTCCAACGCCGGACCACCTCCTTTCCGCGGATACCGCTCACATTAGCAGCGCGGTCAGGACAGACCACCTGTGCGCACGAAGCACGACGCGAGGTGGTCGTCGACCACCCCGCAGGCCTGCATTGCGGCGTACGCGGTCGTCGGCCCGACGAAGCGAAAGCCCGCTTTGCGGAGCGCCTTTGCCAGGGCGGTCGACTCCGGCGTGGACGGCTGCCAGTCCGCCGGCGTCTGCGGAATCTCGTGGTGTTCGGGCGCGAACGACCAGAAGAGCTCGTGCAACGGCGTCGAGTCGCGCAATGAGACCGTCGCGCGCGCGTTTGTGATTGTTGCCTCGATCTTCCCGCGGTGGCGGATGATCCCGGCGTCCCCGAGCAGCCGATCCACGTCGCGCTTGCTGAAGTTGGCGACCCGGTCGGGGTCGAACCCAGCGAACGCCGACCGGAAGTTCTCGCGCTTGCGCAGGATCGTCAGCCACGACAGGCCCGACTGGAATCCCTCGAGGCAGAGCCGCTCGTAGAGCCCGTGCTCGTCGCGGACCGGCTTTCCCCACTCCTCGTCGTGGTAGCTGTTGTAGAGCGGGTCCTGCGACTCCCAGCAGCGGATCATTCGACGACTTCGACCTGGACGATCCCGTCCTCCACGGTGACCGAGTAGATCTGCACCGGCTCGTACGCGGGCAGCGACATCGGGATGCCCGTCTCCAGGTCGAACGCCGAACCGTGGCGCGGGCAGATCACGCGGCACATGTCCTCGTCCCATTCGCCTTCGGCGAGCGGGCCGTCGTCGTGCGAGCAGCGGTCCTCGATCGCGAGGAGCCTGCCGTTGCAGTTGTAGACACCGATCGAGGTCCAGCCGAGCGTGACGATCTTCGACGAGCCGGGCCCGAACTCGTCGAGCGGCGCGACATGGATCTTCGGCACTAGTCGAGACGCAAGTCGTCGTCCATGCCCCGCCATTCTTCCGGCAGGGGCGTGCCCTTCGAGCGGTGGAGCGCCACCTTGAGAACGCCGAGGCCGAGCAGTGCGCACTTCAGGCGAATCGGCGTGAGTGGGATCCCGATCTCCTCCAGCAGTTCGTCGCGCGGCAGGACCGCCACCTCGGACGCCTTCCGGCCCTTCACCATCTCCGTGAGCATCGAAGTCGCCGCCTGCGAGATCGCACACCCGCGGCCCTCGAAGCTGATGTCGTCGATCGTGTCGCCGTCGTCCCCGAAGCGCACAAAGATCGTCACCTCGTCACCGCAGAGCGGGTTCTGGCCCTCGGCGTGCGCGTCGTGCGGCTCGAGTGGGCCGTGCCCGCGCGGGTTCTTGTAGTGGTCGAGAATGACCTCCCGATACATCTGCTGGTCGAGGTCAGACACCAAAGGTCTCCTTGACCTTGTGCAGCCCGGCGACGAGCCGGTCGACGTCTTCCGGGATCGAGTAGAGATAGAAGCTCGCGCGCGTCGTGGCGGCGACGCCGAGGCGCGTCATCAGCGGCTGCGTGCAGTGGTGGCCGGCGCGAACCGCGACGTTCTCCCAGTTGAGGATCTGCGCGACGTCATGCGGGTGCACGTTCTCGAGCTCGAAGCTGACGATGCCGGTTCGACGGTCGGCGGGCGGGCCGAACATGCGGATGCCGTCGATCTCGGCGAGCGCGTCCATCGTCTGCACGACCAGCTCATGCTCGTGCGCCTCGATCGCGTCGAGTCCGACCTCGGAGACGTAGTCGAGCGCGACGCCGAAGCCGTACGCCTCGGCGATCGCAGGCGTGCCGGCCTCGAACTTGTACGGCAGCTCGTTCCAGCTCGTGCGCTCGAGCGAGACCGAGCGGATCATCTCGCCGCCGAAGTTGAACGGCTGCATCGACTCGAGCAGCTCACGCCGGCCCCAGAGGGCTCCGACGCCGCTCGGCCCGCAGAGCTTGTGCGACGAGAACGCGAGGAAGTCGCAGCCGAGCGCCTGCACGTCGATCTTCTTGTGCGGCGCGGCCTGCGCCGCATCGACGACCATGATCGCGCCCTGCTCGTGCGCCCACGCGGCCAGCCTCTCGACCGGGTTGATCGTGCCGAGCGTGTTGGAGACGAGGTTGTTCGCGACGACCTTCACGTTTCCGCGCGACGCGATCTCGTCGAGTGCGTCGAGCTGCAGCTCGCCGAGGTCGTCGATCGGGATGTGCGCGAACTCGGCGCCCGTCTTCTTGGCGATGAACTGCCACGGGACGAAGTTCGCGTGGTGCTCGAGCTCCGTGATCACGACGACGTCGCCCGGGCCGAGATTGTCGAGGCCCCAGGCGTAGGCAACGAGGTTCAGCGCCTCGGTTGCACTGCGCGTGAAGATCACCTCGCGGCTGGACGGGGCGTTGACATAGGCGCGCACCTTCTCGCGCGCGCCCTCAAAGCCGGCGGTCGCGTTCTCGGCCAGCGTGTAGACGCCGCGGTGGACGTTCGCGTAGCTGTGCTCGTAGAACTCGCGCATCGCGTCGAGCACGTGACGGGGCTTCTGGGTCGACGACGCCGAGTCCAGATAGGCGACCGGTTTTCCGTTCACGAGGTCGTCGAAGACGGCGAAGTCGGCGCGCAGCTTCTGCGCATCCAGCTTGGCAGCAGGTGTGACGGCCATCGAAGGACAGGTTACCGGCGGTATCGTGGGCCGCCGATGAGCAGCGAATACGTCTTCACCATGTACCGGGCCGACAAGTTCTACGGCTCGGACCGGCAGGTTCTCGCGAACATCTCGCTCTCGTTCCTGCCCGGCGCGAAGATCGGCGTCCTGGGCCCGAACGGCTCGGGCAAGTCGACGCTGCTCCGGATCATGGCGGGCAAGGAGGAGACTTCGTCGGGCGTGGCAGAGCTCGCGCCGAACGCAACCGTCGGGCTGCTCGAACAGGAGCCCGACCTCGATCCCGGGAAAACCGTGCGCGAGAACGTCGAGGACGGCGTGCGGGAGCTGCGCGACCTCCTCGACCGGTTCAACAAGATCTCGGCGCAGTTCGCTGAACCCGACGCCGACTTCGACGCGCTGCTCGCCGAGCAAGCGACGGTCCAGGACCAGATCGACCGCCGCGACGCCTGGCAGCTCGAAGGGCAGCTCGACCACGCGATGGATGCCCTGCGGCTCCCGGACGGCGACCGCGATGTGACGTCCTTGTCGGGCGGCGAGCGCCGGCGGGTCGCTCTGTGCCGGCTCCTGCTCGCGGCGCCGGATCTGCTGCTCCTCGACGAGCCGACGAACCATCTCGACGCCGAGTCGGTGCTCTGGCTCGAGCGCTTCCTCGCCGAGTACAAGGGCACCGTCGTCGCGGTCACGCACGACCGGTACTTCCTCGACAACGTCGCCGGCTGGATCCTCGAGCTCGACCGCGGCCGCGGGATCCCCTACCAGGGCAACTACTCCGGCTGGCTCGAGCAGAAGCAGGAGCGGCTCGCGCGGGAGGAGAAGCAGAGCTCGGCGCGCCAGCGGACACTGCAGCGCGAGCTCGAGTGGGTGCGACTCGCGCCGAAAGCACGCCACGCGAAGTCGAAGGCGCGACTCGGCGCGTACGAGCGGCTGCTCGCCGAGGAGGAGGACGTCAGGCTCGACCGGGTCGAGATCCACATCCCGCCGGGGCCGCGCCTCGGCGACGTCGTGATCGAGGCAGCCGGCGTCACGAAGGGCTTCGGCGACCGCCTCCTGTTCGAGAACCTCGAGTTCTCGCTCCCACCCGCGGGGATCGTCGGCGTGATCGGCCCGAACGGCGCCGGCAAGACGACGCTGTTCCGAATGATCGCGGGCGAAGAGACGCCCGACGCGGGCGAGCTCCGCATCGGCGACACGGTGCAACTCGCCTACGTCGACCAGTCGCGCGGCGACCTCGACCCGAAGAGCACGGTGTGGAAAGAGATCTCCGGCGGTCAGGACATCGTGCTGCTCGGGAAGAAAGAGATCAACTCGCGCCAGTACACGTCGTGGTTCAACTTCAGGGGCGGCGACCAGCAGAAGCCGGTCGGGCAGCTGTCGGGCGGCGAGCGCAACCGGGTGCACCTCGCGAAGCTCCTGAAGAGCGGCGGCAACGTCCTGCTGCTGGACGAGCCGACGAACGACCTCGATGTCGACACACTGCGCGCCCTCGAAGAAGCGCTGCTGGACTTCGCCGGCTGCGCCGTCGTGATCACGCACGATCGCTGGTTCCTCGACCGCGTCGCGACGCACATCCTCGCGTTCGAGGGCGACTCGCAGGTGACGTGGTTCGAGGGTGACTTCGCCGAGTACGCCGACTGGGTGCGCGAGACGCGCGGCCCCGAGGCGCTCGAGCCGCACCGCATCAAGTACAAGCCGTTGGTGCGCGCGTAGCGCGGGACGAAAGTCATGAACCTGGTTTCCGGCTTCGCCGGCAACCAGGTTCGTCAAGAGGAAGAACTCGGCCGGCAACCAGGTTCGGCGAGAGGAAGGACTCGGTTCTTAACCGAGTTCGTGACTTACGTCTTAAGCTAGCGCTGTGGCGACCGCGACCCAGCACCGCCTGACTCCTATCGAGCTGCGAGTGCTCGGCTGCCTGCTCGAGAAGCAGCGGACGACGCCTGACCAGTACCCGCTCTCGCTGAACTCACTGCGGCTCGCGTGCAACCAGTCGTCGAACCGAGAGCCGGTGCTGTCGCTCGACGAGGACGAGGTGCGCGGCGCCGTGCACAGCCTCTCGAGCGCGGGCTGGGTTCGCCTCGCTTCAGGCGCAGGCTCGCGCGCAGCGAAATACCGCCAGCTGTTCGACGAATCGCTCGACCTGCTGCCGTCCGAGTCCTCGCTACTCGCGATGCTCTTCCTGCGCGGCCCGCAGACCGTGAACGAGCTGCGCACCCGCACCGCTCGGGCGCACGCGTTCGCCGACAACGACCAGGTGGCCGAGACGCTCGGACACCTGACGGACACCGAGTTGGTCAAAGAGCTGCCGCGCGAGGCGGGCAAGCGCGAGACGCGCTGGATGCATCTGCTGGCCGCCGAGGAGCGCGCGGCGCCGTCGCTCGAGGATGTGATCGACGCCTACAACGAAGCGTGGAACACGCACGACCTCGATGCGATCGTCGGATTCCACGCGCCCGGAATGGTGTTCCAGAACTACAACGCGGGCGAACGGGCCGAGGGCGCGGAGGTGCGCGCGCACATCGGTGCGATCTTCGAGAACTGGCCCGACATCAGATTCACGGGACGGACGCTCTACGTGGGCGAGGACTTCGTCGTCCAGGAATGGACCGCACACGCGACGCACCCGAGCGGCAAGGAGCTCACGTGGGAGGGCGTCGACCTCTTCCCGTTCAAGAACGGGAAGATCCTGCGCAAGGACGTGTACTCGAACGCCTCGCGGCGAGTGGCGGAGCAGCTCGGTGGCTAGCGCTAGACGTTCGCGGCGCTGATCTTCGCCGCGCCGCGGTTGTGGCAGGGGTAGTGCACGTTCGACTGGAGGCCTGCGTGCACGCGCACCGGGGCCTTCTGCGGATGCGAGGCACTGCGGGTCGCGGCATACGCCGCGCCGCCACCGAACGAGACTGCTCCCACCGCCACGGCGAGGATGAGCTTCTGGCGGAACATGGACGGGAGTCTACGACGCCTGCGGGATGCGCGCCTCGAGGGCGGCGCCGAGCGCTTCGCGGACCGGCTCGAGCTCGATCCGGTCGAGTACGTCCTGGAAGAAGCCGCGCACGATCAGCCGTTCGGCCTCGGCGCGCGACAGGCCGCGCGCCATCAGGTAGAAGAGCTCCTCGCGGTCGATCCGTCCGAGCGTCGCGCCGTGGGTGCAGCGCACGTCGTTGGCCATGATCTCGAGCCCGGGGATCGAGTCGGCGTGGGCCTCGTTGGAGAGCAGAAGGTTGCGGTTCTCCTGGTAGGCGTTCGTCTTCTGTGCGCCCTCTTCGACGCGAATCATCCCGCGCCAGACGGCGGTCGCCTGCTCGCGCAACGCGCCCTTGAACGCGAAGTCACTCTCGGTGTTCGGCGCGGCGTGCTCCTGGAACGTGTCGTAGTCGAGATGCTGGTTGCCGTCGGCGAAGTACGCGCCGGTCACCCGCGACGTTGCGCCTGGGCCGACCAGGTCGTTCTCGATCCACACCTTGCCGCGCTTCGAGCCGAAGCCCCCGAGCACCCAGTCGAGCTCGCTGTCGCGCTGCAGGAGCGCGCGGTGGCGGCCGAAGTGCCAGGTCTCCTTCGAGAGGTTCTGGAGTGAGACGTATTCGATCTTCGCGGACGGCTCGACGAACAGCTCGACGACCGCGTTCGTGTACGCGAGCGTGTCCTCGGCGGCCGACGAGAGATCTTCGATCAGCGTGAAACGCGCGCCCTCGTCGGCGCGCACGACCATGCGCCAGTAGAGCGAGCCACCGCTCGAGGTGACCTGGACGTACAGCGGCTTCTCGAGCTCGACGCCTTTCGGCACATGCACGAGGAGGCCGTGCTGCCAGCGCGAGAGATTCTCGACCGCGAACCTGTCGTCGTCGGGGACGATCTCGGCCGGGTAGTCGACCGGCAGCGGCTCGAAGGTGACGCCTTCCGGTGCGGAGAGGATCTCAATGCCGTTCTCGGTGACGCGCGCCATTCCGGCGACGTCCAGGTCGAGCGCCGGCTTCGCGGGACCTGTCCCGGGGACTGTCCCCGGGACGTGGCCGTTCGGGTCGAAGCCACGTAGGTCAGTGAAGCGCCAGTGCTCGTCCGCCGTCGTCGGCAGGGGCAGCTCCGCGAACCGCTTCGCGGCTTCGTCGCGCGTGAGGGTCGCCATCAGTCGCGCGGTGCGTAGTGGCGGTGCAGCACCATCTGATTACCGTCCGGATCGGCAAAGAACGCCATGTGGCAGACACCGGTGTCGAGGACGTCGCCGTTGAACTCGACGCCCTTCCCCTCGAGCTCCTGACGCGCCTCGTGCACGTCGGGCACGCGCAGCGCAAAGCCCGCGTCGTGCGGCGCGCGGAACGCGCTGCCGACCGACTCGAGGCTCAACAGGTAGAGGAAGCCGTTGTCGCCGAGCTTGAACTCCGGGAACCCGCCGTCGCCGGTCTGCTCGAGCCCGAGGGTCTCGGCGTAGAACTTCGTCGAACGCTCCATGTCGGTGACGGGGACGGCCCAGAAGTCGACGTGCTCGACGATCAACCGACGGAGCCTTCCATCTGCAGCTGGATCAGGCGGTTCATCTCGACCGCGTACTCGAGCGGCAGTTCCTTCGTGATCGGCTCGACGAAGCCGCTGACGACCATCGCCGACGCCTCAGCCTCCGAGAGCCCGCGCGACATGAGGTAGAAGAGCTGCTCCTCGCCGATCTTCGACACTGTGGCCTCGTGGCCGATGTCGACGTCGTTCTCGTCGATGCGGATGTACGGGTAGGTGTCGGAGCGCGAGTCCTCGTCGAGGATCAGCGCGTCGCAGACAACCTTGGACTTCGCTCCCGTCGCACCCTTTGCGACCTCGAGCAGCCCGCGATACCCCGCGCGGCCACCGTTCTTAGAGATCGACTTCGAGGTGATCACCGACGACGTCCGCGGTGCGGTGTGGACGCACTTGCCGCCCGCATCCTGGTGCTGGCCCTTGCCGGCGAACGCGATCGACAGCACCTCGCCGTGCGCGCCCTCGCCGGTCAGCCAGATCGCCGGGTACTTCATCGTCAGCTTCGAGCCGAGGTTCCCGTCGACCCACTCCATCGTCGCGTTCGCCTCGGCGACCGCGCGCTTCGTAACCAGGTTGTAGACGTTCGTCGACCAGTTCTGGATCGTCGTGTAGCGGCAGCGGCCACCCTTCTTGACGACGATCTCGACGACGGCCGAGTGCAGCGAGTCGGTCGAGTAGATCGGCGCGGTGCAGCCCTCGACGTAGTGCACGTATGCGTCCTCGTCGACGATGATCAGCGTGCGCTCGAACTGGCCCATGTTCGCCGCGTTGATGCGGAAGTATGCCTGGAGCGGCAGCTCGATGCGGACGCCCGGCGGCACGTAGATGAACGAGCCGCCCGACCAGACGGCCGAGTTCAGGGCCGCGAACTTGTTGTCGTTCTGCGGGATGATGGTCCCGAAGTAGCGCTTGAAGACGTCCTCGTGCTCGCGAAGCGCGGTATCCGTGTCGAGGAAGATCACGCCCTGCGACTCGAGCTTCTCCTGCAGCTTGTGGTAGACGACCTCGCTCTCGTACTGCGCGCCGACGCCCGCGAGGTACTTCTTCTCCGCCTCGGGAATGCCGAGCTTGTCCCAGGTGTCCTTGATGTCGGCGGGCAGGTCTTCCCACGACTCTGCCTGGTTCTCGGTCGGCTTGATGTAGTAGAAGATCGAGTCGAAGTCGATCTCGTGCAGGCTGGGCATGCCGCCCCACGTCGGCATCGGCCGCGCCAGGAAGTAATCGAGCGACTTGTGGCGGAACTTCCGCATCCAGTCCGGCTCGCTCTTGTGCGAAGAGATGGCGTCAACCAGCTCGTGCGAGAGACCGCGGCCCGACTTGAAGAAGTAGTCCTTTGCCTCGTCCGGGTTCGAGAAGCCGTACTTGGTCAGGTAGTCGGAACCGATCTCCTGGACGACCTCGTTCTCGGTCTGGCTCATACTGCCACCTTCTCCCACTCTTCATATCCGGTTGCCTCGAGTTTCACGGCGAGCTCCTTGCCGCCTTCTTCCACGATGCGGCCGCCGACGAACACATGCACGAAGCCGGGCTCGATGTAGTTGAGAATCCGCTGGTAGTGCGTGATCACGAGCGCGCCCATGTCGGGACCGACGAGCTCCTTCACGCCGCCCGCGACGACCTTCAGCGCGTCGATGTCGAGGCCGGAGTCGGTCTCGTCGAGCACCGCGATCTTCGGGCGCAGCATCGCCATCTGCAGGATCTCGACCCGCTTCTTCTCGCCGCCCGAGAACCCGTCGTTCAGGTACCGCGAGGCGAGCTCGCGAGACACCTTCAAGCGATCCATCTGCGCGAGCAGCTCCTTCCGGAACGCGGGGATGGGCATCGGATCCTCGACCCCGCCGTTCCGCGCCTTGCGCGTGGCGTTCATCGCCTGGCGCAGGAAATTCGTCACGGTCACACCCGGGATCGCGTGCGGGTACTGGAACGCGAGAAACAGGCCGGCCTGGGCGCGCGCGTCGGCCTCGGCGTCCGTGATGTCGGTGCCGTCGAGCAGGATCTGCCCGTCGGTGATCTCGTAGGCGGGGTGCCCGGCGATCGCGTACGCGAGGGTCGACTTGCCCGACCCGTTCGGGCCCATGATCGCATGCACCTCACCCGAGGAGACCGTGAGATCGACACCCTTCACGATCTCGGTCCCGTCCTCGAGCGCCACGTGCAGGTTCTTCAGTTCGAGTGTCGCCAAATCACTCGTAGCGTAGCCGAGTGGGTGTTACGGCCCGGCTCTGGAACCCCGCGCAAACGCTGATACCCTCTGACCATGGGAAACATCGGCGGGTTGGAGATTGCTGGGCTCCTCATCATCGCCCTCTTGCTCTTCGGCGCAAAGCGCCTGCCAGAGATCGGGCGGTCACTCGGCAGCGGAATGCGGGAGTTCAAGGATTCGGTGACCGGCAACACGCCGAGCCACACGGAGACCACGCAGCTTCCGGTGGGGACGACTGACACCACCCCCACCCCGCAGCGCGAGAACGAAACAGTCCGCTAGCGGTCAATGCGCCTCAGCCCACCGCGGAAGCTCGGGCACGGCGAGGAGGCCACGCTCGTCGAGCACCTGGAGGAGTTGCGCCAGCGGCTCTTCGTCTGCATCGGCTCGGTCCTCGTCGGGTTTGTCGTCGCGTACGTCTTCCACCGGCACCTGATCCACTGGCTCGAGCTCGCGCTGCCGAAAGGCCATCGCCGACTGACGACGCTGACGATCGGCGAGCCGTTCATGACGTCGCTGTGGCTGTCGCTCTACGCCGGCTTTCTGCTCGCCTTGCCGATCGTGATCTGGCAGGCCTGGGCGTTCTTCCTCCCGGCGTTCGACAAGTCGCACGAACGCATGCTCCGCATCTTCGTCCTGATCGCGACCGTGATGATGGTGATCGGCGTGGCGTTCGGATACTGGATCGCCCTGCCCAAGGCGTCGCACTTCCTCGCGAACTACGACAACTCCCAGTATCAGTCGTTCATCCGCGCGCGCGACTACATCGGATTCGCGGCGAAGGTGCTCATCGCGATGGCGATCGTCTTCGAGTTGCCGCTCTTCGTCGTCGGGCTGACGCGGATCGGGATCGTCGAGACACGCACGCTCCGCAGGTCTCGCCGGATCGGGTACTTCATCGTCTGTGTCGTCGGCGTCCTGCTGCCCGGCGTCGATCCGGTGACCACCACCATCGAGACCGTCCCACTCCTCGTCCTCTACGAGGCCTCGATCTGGGCATCCGTGCTGCTCGAGCGCCGCGCAGAACGCCGCACCACATACCCGATCGGCACGTGATCTCGGCGATATCTGCGGACTGGGTCCTCCCGGTCGACGGGCCGCCGATCGAACGCGGCATCGTCCGGTACGAGGACGGCCGGATCGTCGACGTCGCGCCCGGCCGCAGCGACCGTCACTTCGCCGAGGCCGCGATCGTGCCCGGCTTCGTGAACGCGCACACGCACCTGGAGTACGCGAACTACGCCGGCTTCGGCGACGGGACGCCGTTCGGCCCGTGGATCAGGACGCACATCGCGCGCAAGGCGCGGCTCGACGCCGACGACATGCTCGCCGTCGCTCGGCTCGGCGCGCTCGAATCGCTTCGCTCCGGTGTGACGACCGTCGCCGACTACAGCTTCTCCGGCGCGGCGGTGCGGGCCGCGGCCGATGCCGGGCTGCGAGCGACCGTCTACCTCGAGGTCTTCGCGGTCGACCCCGCGGAGGCCGAGCTGCAGTGGACCGAGAAGCGCGCGCGTGTCGAGGAGGCACCGCTCGTGCGGATCGGGATCTCGCCGCATGCCCCGTACACGTGCTCGCTCGACACCTACCGTTACTGCCTCTCTCTCGGTGTTCCCGTCGGCACGCATCTCGCGGAGAGCGCGAACGAGACCGAGTGGCTGCTGCACGGCCGCGGGCCGCTGGAGGAGATCCGCGCAATCCTCGTCCCGCCGCCGAGCCTGCGGCCGGTCGCGGCGCTCGAGCCCGTGCTCGGGCCAGAGCTCCTGTGCGCGCACTGCGTCGAGGTGGACGACGCGGAGATCGCCCTGCTCGCCGCGCGCGACGTCCCGGTCGCCCACTGCCCGCGCTCGAACGCAATCCTGGGCTGCGGGATCGCACCGCTGACGGCGCTTCGCGCCATGGGCGCTCGCGTGGGTCTCGGCACGGACTCGCCAGCGTCGACCCCGTCCTTTGACCTGTTCGAGGAGTTGCGTATGGCGATCTACGAGGCCCGCGTCCGAGAACGGCGCGCGGACGCGCTCGGAGCGACAGAGGCGCTCGCACTTGCGACGATCGACTCGGCCCGCGCGCTGCGACTCGACGCGCAGGTGGGTACGCTGACTGCCGGAAAGCGCGCCGATCTGGCGGTCGTCTCGCTCGCCGGGAGCCCGTACCATCCGGTCGAGGACCCGGCGGCGGCGGTCGTGTTCGGCGGCTCTCCGGATCGAGTGCTCGAGACGATCGTCGACGGACAGACCCGCTACCGGAAGGCCGAAGAGACAGAGTGGCGAGAGGTACGCAGCATCGCAAGCGCCGCACGGGCCCGAATGCTCAGAAGCCCGCAACCGCCCCTTCCGTAGCGGCAGCCCGGAAGCAGCGCCCGCCCGACTGGCAGGAGCAGCTGTTCTTCCAGCGCTTGCGCGTCCACGCGAAGTGGGCGTTCGTGCTCCTCGCGGTCGTGTTCGGTCTCGGCTTCGTCTTCCTCGGCATCGGCTCCGGCGCGAACGGGATCACCGACGCGCTCCAGAACGCGTTCCACTTCGGGAAGGCGAGCAGCGGCCCGTCGATCTCCAATCTCGAGAAGAAGACGCAGAAGAACCCCCTCGACGCGAAGGCGTGGCGCGACCTCGCAACCGCGTACGAGGCGAAGCAGCGCACGAACGACGCGATCGTCGCGCTCGCGCAGTTCACCGGCCTTCGCCCCAAGAACGGGGACGCCCTCGCCGAGCTCGCCACCCAGTACGGCCAACAGGCGACCCAGTACGCCCAGGACTATCAGTCGAGCCTGCAGGCGGCAGCTGTGCTCACGCCGCCGTTCGCGGCCTTCCCCCCCGCGGCGACCTCGCCGTTCGGGAAGGCGCTCAACGATCCAAAGGTGCTCCAGGATCCGATCTCGGCGACACTGCGCGAGCGGGCCCAGACGACGCAGCAGACGGCGCTCACCAACTACCAGACGTCGATCAAGAACGCCGAGGATGCCTACCAGAAGCTTGCGAAGCTGACGCCGAAGGACCCGAACGCGCAGTTCCAGCTCGCCCAGGCGGCGGAGTCGGCCGGCGATACGAAGGTGGCGATCGCCGCCTACAAGTCCGTGGTCAAGCTCGTCCCCTCGAAGACGGATCCCTTGCGGACCGACGCCGAGGCGCGGATCAAGGCGCTGTCCCCGACGACCAAGAAGTAGACTCTCGCGCGTCTGCGGCAAGCCGATCCGGGGGGCAAACCATGAACTTCGATATCAAGACCGAGCAGATCTCCGACGACGCCTACGTGATCTCCCTCGCGGGCGAGGTCGACCTCTACACGGCCCCCGAGTTCAAGCAGCAACTGCTCGAGGTGATCGGCCAGGGAGGCAAGAACGTGATCGTCGACTTCACGTCGACGACGTTCATCGACTCGACAACGCTCGGCGTCCTCGTCGGCGGGGTCAAGCGCCTGCGCACGAACGAAGGACAGCTTTCGCTCGTCTGCAGCGATCGGAACATCACGAAGATCTTCGAGATCACCGGTCTCGACCGCGTCTTCGCGATTCACGCCTCGCGGGACGAGGCGCTCTCGAACCTCGGCGTCTCCCCAGCGAGCTCCTGACCCTGCGCCGAGCTCTCGCACTGACGACCGTCCTGCTCGTCGCGATCGCCGCGGCCGGTTGCGGCGCGGTCGGCCGCGTCGGCCAGGGCGACGTCGCGCACGGGAAGGAGCTGTTCCTAGCGACGACGAGCAAGGGCTCGTGCGCGTCCTGCCACACCCTCGCGGACGCGAAGTCGAGCGGGATGGTCGGCCCCAACCTCGACGACGCCTTCTCTTCCGACAAGACCCAGGGGTTCTCCGAGCAGACGATGGCCGACATCGTCCGCGGGCAGATCGCTTACCCGGAGCAGCCGATGCCGGCGAACCTCTACCGCGGACAGGACGCGCGTGACATCGCGCTCTACGTCGCAAGGTGCGCCGGGAACGCGAGCTGTGGCGTGACCGCAGAGACCTCAAAGCCGGCGACGGGCACCACCACGACGACGGGGACGACCACGAAGCCGGACGGCAAGGCCGTGTTCGCGAGCGCCGGCTGCGCCGGCTGCCACACGCTGAAGGCGGCCGGCTCCACCGGGAACGTCGGCCCGAACCTCGACCAGCTGAAGCCGTCCAAGGCGACGGTGAAGCATCAGGTCGAGGTGGGCGGTGGCGCCATGCCGGCCTTCAAGGGTCAGCTGAGCGACGCGGAGATCGACGCCGTGGCCGGCTTCGTCTCCTCGAACGCCGGCAAGTAGCGTTCACGCGGCCGGCAGCCGCTTGCCGAGCACGAGGTACGGCGGGTAGCCGGTCCCGAAGTCGACCTCCGCGAGCTCGGCCCAGTGGTTCTTCGCATAGAAGCCCCGTGCCTTGCGGGAACTCCGCTGCGTCGAGAGCAGCGCCCGGTCGTGCCGCTGGCGGGTGAGGAGCTGCGCGAGGAGGCGAGAGCCGATCCCACTGCGCTGGTACGCCGGCCGGACGTGCAGCTCCACGATCTCGAAATGGGGCGGGTCGAGCCACTCCGCGCGCTGTGCTTCCGTGAGGGCGCGCGACACGTGGTCCGTCCACCATTGGCCCTGCTCGCCCGTGTAGCCGTACCCGAACCCGACGACCACACCGTCGGTTCGGGCGGCGAGGAACACGAAGTCCTTGCGCGCGGCGTGCCGCGGCAACCGGTCACTCGCCCACTCGTCGGAGAGGGCACCCGCGCCGAGCGCCGCCCGATGCACGTCGCGAAGCTCCGTCCGCATCGCGAGTGGATCGAGCTGCTCGATCTCGATCAGGGGCGGTCGACGACGACGTGGGTGACCGGCAGCGCGAACCGCTCGCGCGCCTTCTCGACGACCCCGCGCTCGAGCCAGTGCGATTTCCCGACCGGATGTGTCGAAACGACGAGCTCATCCGGCCGGAATGTGCGGACTGCGTCCTCGATCGCCTGGATGGGATCGCCGTCGCCGATCTCGCCGGACGCCTGCATGCCGGCTCCCTGCATCGCCTGCAGGCTCGCGTCGAGCCGGTCCTGGGCCTGCTGGCGCGCGTCGTCTTCGTCGGAGGCCCAATGGCGAAGCGGTGAGTTCAGCGCCGGGCACACGACCAGCACGCGTGCATCCGCCTGGCCGGCGATCCGCTCACGGATCGTGTCGAGGAGCTGCGACCCGCCGACCGTTTCGTTCGCGACGACCAGCACGCGGTGCTGCTCGGGCGGCGACGCCGCGGGTGCCTGCTTCAGCGGCGCTTCCGGCTCCCGGCGTCGCACGACGAACCACCAGAGCACCCCGGCCGTCAGCACGACGAAGACCGCCACACCGAGCCAGACGTTGATCACCGAGCCGATCACGATCAGCGCGAAGTAGCCGATCGTCAGAAGGACGAACCGGAAGGCATCTGCCTCGCTCCGGATCGGATTACGCACAGCCCGTTACAACAGGTAGACGCTGACGTAGACGACGATCCACATGACGTCGACGAAGTGCCAGTAGATGCCGCCGATCTCGACGCCGTGGTGGTGCTCGGGCGAGAAGTGGCCCCGGAACGCCCGAACGGTCATGATCGCCAGGATCGACAGGCCGACGAACACGTGTGCGCCGTGAAGGCCCGTGAGCCCGAAGAACGTCGCGGCGAACGAGGTGTCACCGGTGTTGAAGCCGATGCGGTGGTACTCGACCACCTGCGTGAGCAGGAACGCGAGGCCCAGGAGCAGCGTCAGCACGAGCCCCGCCTGCAAGCCGGCGCGATTCCCCTTCTTGATCGACGAATCCGCCCAGTGCATGGTGAAGCTCGACGTGACCAGGATCAGCGTGTTCACGCCGGCCACGAACGCCGGGCGGTGGAACCCCTCGGGTGGCCAGTGCCCGTTGACGCCGTGGTTCACGACTCGGTCGAAGAAGTAGACCGTGAAGAACGAGCCGAAGAGCATGATCTCCGACGCGATGAAGAGGAACATGCCGAGGATGCTCGGCGACACGCGCGAGCTGTAGTGGATCGGCGGCGGCCCGTGATGCTCTTCGGCGACGGTCGTCACGCAAGCACCGGGTTGGTGGCGGAGACGACGTGGTCGACCGGCAGGCCCGTGTCTTTCTTCAGGCGTTCAACGAGATCCTTGCGCAGCCAGCCGGACCGCTCGCCGGGGAACGTCGACACGATGATCTCGTCGACACGCTCGTCGTTGACGGCCTGGCGGGCGGCAGTGTACGGGTCGGGGTGCACGACCTGGCCGTGCGCGTCGATGCCCTCACTGCGCAACTCGCTGAGCGCACGGCGAAGCCGGCGGTCGGCCTCGTCGTGCTGCTCCCCGTCGCTCTGCGGTGCGACGATCAGGAAGCTCGCCTCGCCCTTCGCGGCACGCGCACGGATCCGGTCGAGGAGCTCCGGTGAGACGACCGTCTGGTTCGCGATCACGAGCACGTTGCGGCCGGTCCCCTCCTCGCCTGCGACGACGTGGATCACCGGGAGGTCGCCCGCGGCCCGCTCGATGTCTTCGACCACGTTCCGCCGCATCCAGCCCGAGCGCTCGGCCGGGTGCGTCGAGACGACGATCTCGTCGACCGGAGGCTCGAGCTGCGCGAGTGCATCCTTGGACGCCTGCACGGGGCCGGTCTCGACGACGAAGCCCTGCGCGGCGAAACCCGCCTCGCGGAGCGCCTTCAACGTCTTCTCGAGGCGCCGACCCGCAGAAGCGCGGCGTGTGTCTTCGTAGACGACGTAGCCGCGCGCCGGCTCGTTGACGGGAGCGATCACCGTGAAGCGGTCTTCGCCGGTGTCCTTGTGCTTCAGGGCGTCGAGCAGCGCCTCTGATGCGGCCGTCTCGTTCGCGATGACGAGGACGTGCGACATCAGTCTGCTGCCCCGACCGGCTCGGGATGCGGCGCGCCGAAGATCGCATGCCGCGCGCCGGGCACGCCGTACTCGTACGGGTTGCCGACGACCTGGGGGATCTCGTCGAAGTTGAAGACCGGCGGCGGCGAGCTGACCTGCCATTCGAGCGTCAGCGCGCGCCACGGATTGCCTTCGGCGGCCTCGCCGTGCCGCCACGAGTACACCATGTTGTAGAGGAACACCAGCGTCGACGCGCCGAGGCCGAACGACGCGATCGAGATGAAGAGGTTGATGTCGGCGAAGCGGCCGGCGTAGTCGGCGACGCGGCGCGGCATTCCCTGGAGGCCGATGTAGTGCATCGGGAAGAACGTCAGGTTGAAGCCCGTGAACGTCAGCCAGAAATGCAGCTTGCCCAGCCGCTCGTTGTACATCCGGCCCGTCATCTTCGGGAACCAGTAGTAGATGCCCGCGAAGATGGTGAACACCGAACCGCCGAAGAGCACGTAGTGGATGTGCGCGACGATGAAGTACGTGTCGGAGGCGTGGATGTCGATCGGCACCGACGCGAGGTAGATGCCGGACAGGCCGCCGATCACGAACATCGACAGGAACCCGAGCGCGAACAACATGGGCGTCGTCATGTGTATTCGGCCGTTCCACATCGTGGCGAGCCAGGAGAAGATCTTGATCCCGGTCGGCACCGCGATCACCATCGACGTCACCATCATCGGGACGCGTAGCCAGCCCGCCATGCCCGCGACGAACATGTGGTGCGCCCAGACGGAGAAGCCGAGCACGAGGATCGCCATCAGCGACAGCGCCATCAGCCGGTAACCGAAGATCGGCTTTCGGCTCATCACCGAGATGACCTCGCTGATGATCCCGAACCCGGGCAGCATCATGATGTAGACGGCCGGGTGTGAGTAGAACCAGAAGATGTGCTGGTAGCCGAGCACGTACCCGCCGCCGTTGGCCTCGAAGAAGTTCGTGTGCATGACGCGGTCGAACATCACGAAGAACTGCGAGCCCGCGATGAACGGGGTCGCGATCACGACGAGCAACGAGGTCGTGAAGTTCGCCCACACGAGCAGCGGCATGCGCCAGAACGTCATGCCCGGGGCGCGCATGGTGATGATCGTGACCAGGAAGTTGAGCGCGGTCATGATCGAGCTCGCCCCCGCCCACTGGACGCCCATGTTGAAGAACACCTGGCCGAGGGGCTGATGTGAGCACAGCGGCGCGTAACACGTCCAGCCGGCGGACGGGCCGCCGCCCGGCGTGGCCATGCCGGCGACGAGGATCACACCTGCGATCGGCAGCAGCCAGAACGAGAGCGCGTTCAACCGCGGGAACGCCATGTCCGTGGTGCCGATCATCAGCGGGATCACGTAGTTCCCGAGCCCGGCGAAGGCGGGGATGATGAACAGGAAGATCATCAACGCCGCGTGGTTCGAGACAAGCACGTTGAACGTCTGCGGGTTGAAGAACTGGTCGCCCGGCTGCGCGAGCTCGGCGCGGAACATCATCGCAAGCAGTCCGCCGATGCAGAAGAAGATGATCGTCGTGACGACGTACTGGATCCCGATCACCTTGTGGTCGGTGTTGATCCGGAAGTAGTCGCGCCACGACTTCGCGCCGTGCCCGGAGTGGTCCTCGGGCCGAGTCGGCCGCCCAGACGCGTAGTGCGCCCAGTAGTCGAATCCGCCGAGCCCGATCAGGAAGAAGAGCGGCGTCGTGACGAGCTCGATGGTGACGAGCACCGTCCCGTCCCAGAACGGATGCCAGCCCGCCGCCCAGCGGAGCAGAACCGGCAGCCCGAGGCCGAGGCCGAAGCCGATCGGCGTCACCCACAGCACCCGCAGCCAGCCGGGCGCGGTCAGGCGGTGCCAGCCGGTCGGCGGCGCCGGAGCGGAGTGATGCGCGTGATCGTGGGCGTGGGCGACGTCGGTCATGTGTCTACTTCGCTCCCTGGCTCAGATACTGCACGAGCTGCTGCAACTGGTCGGGCGGGATCTGCTTGTAGATGTGCGGCATCACGCCGTCCGAGAAGCCGGGCGCGACGTACGCCGATGGGTCGACGATCGACTCCTCGATGAACTTGGCGAGCGGCCCGCGGTTCGCCTTCGCGGCGGCCGCCGCGAGGTCGTCGAGATCCGGGCCAACTTTCCCCGTCGCGCTCGCGGGCTTGAAGGTGTGGCAGCTGCCGCAGCCGTTGCTTTGGAAGACGGCCAGGCCGGGCGGCCCGGCATTCGCGCCGTTCTTCATGAAGTCGGCGAACTTGGCGGGCGTCACGACATCGGTGTGGCTGCGCATGAGCGCGTGGCCGAGGCCACACAGCTCGGTGCAGATCACCGGGAAGGTCCCGAGGTGCGTCGGCGTGATCACGAGTGAGTTGGTCTGCCCGGGCACGGCGTCCTGCTTCTGCGAGAACTCGGGCACCCAGAACGAGTGGATGACGTCCTTAGCCGTGATCTCGAGCTTCACGTGGCGGCCCTTGGGCACCGTCAAAGAGCCGTAGGTCTTGCCGTTCGGGTACGTGAACTGCCACGCGAACTGCTGCGCCGTCACCTTCACGACGAGCGGGTTCGAGCCCGCGCGCCCGTTCTCCGCCAGGACGATCGCGCTGACGATCGAGATCGCGGTCACGAGCACCGCCGGAATCGCGGTCCACACAATCTCGAGGGTCGTGTGACCGTGGGTCGGGGGGCCGTCGGAGTCGTCGTCCGGGCGCGCGCGGAAGTGGATGATCGAGTACGCCAGCACCGCGACGACAGCTGCGAAGACGACGATCGCGATCACCGTCGTGAACCAATAGACGAAGTGGATCCGAGTCGATTCCTTGCTCGCCGACTCCGGCAGCCAGGGGATCAACACGGCAACCGCGGTCGTGATCGCAGCCGCGACCGCGCCGAGACCGAGCAGCTGCAAGACAGAGCCCCTACGCACCCGCGCGAAGCCTAGTGGATGAAGAGGGAGATCCGAGCCGTAACCGTTTGCGCACCTTCGGCGTTCCATCCGTGCCCCACCTGGGCATAACCCTCACGTCAGAGTGACCAAGGAGGTCCATTTCAATGGGCGTTGGAGTCAGTCTCATTCTCATTGCAGCCGGCGCGATCCTCACCTGGGCGGTCAACGCGACCGTCTCGGGTCTCGACATCAACACGGTGGGAGTCATCCTGCTCGTCGTCGGCGCGATCGGCCTCGTGCTGTCCCTCATGTTCTGGTCGAGTTGGGGCGGCGTCGGTGGCGCTCGCCGCCGGACGACGTACGTCGAAGACGGCCCCGGCCCGATCTAGAGGTACGTCGCGGACTCGTTGGCGAAACGGGCGGCCAATGGCCGCCCGTTTCGCTAGTACGACTGCGCTGCGGGGAGTTCCACCACAAAGGTCGAGCCGCGGCCGAGGCCGGGGGACTCCACCCAGATGCGGCCGTCCATCCGGTGGACGAGCTCCCGGCAGATGTAGAGCCCGAGCCCGGTGCCGCCGACGCCGCGGGTCATGTTCGGGTCGAGCCGATAGAACTTCTCGAAGACGCGGCGCTGCTCGGCTTGCGGGATGCCGAGACCTTCGTCGGCGACGGCGAAGCGGACACATGATCCGGCCTCTTCGACGCGAACGGTGACGCTGCCGCCGTCCGGGGAGTACTTGACGGCGTTATCGAGGAGGTTGATCAACACGCGGCCGACCTTGTCGGGGTCGCCGGCGACGAGCGGCACCTCGGTCGACGTGTTGACGAGCAGCCGGTGCGACCGGTCGAGATGCACCTCCTGCGCGGTCACGACTTGGTCGACGAGCGCCAGCGGATCGCAGTTCTGGATCGAGACGCTCAGTGTGTCGGTGTCGAGGCGGCTCGCCCACAGAATGTCGTTGACGGTGCGCGCGAGCCGGTCGGCCTCGCCCGACACGATGTCGAGCAGCCGCAGGCGCTGTTCGTCGCCGATCGACACGTCGCTCCGGCGAAGCGTCATCGCAGCGCCGTAGATCGCCGCGAGCGGCGTTCGCAGCTCGTGCGAGACGGTCGAGACGAACTCGGTGCGCATGCGCTCGAGTACGCGCTCCTCGGTCAGGTCGCGGAACGCGTAGACGACGCCGTCGGGCACCGCGACGCCGTGGATCGACAGCCAGAGCTCGCGGCCGCCGAGGTCGAGCGGCAGCGACTCGGGGCGCGGGGCCGAGCTGCCCGCGCGCGCGACCTCGATTCGCGACACGATCGCCGACCAGCCACGGATAGCCTCGACCGCGAGGTGGTCGACGACGTCCGAGGCGGCGAGACCCGTCGCGATCGCGGCCGCGCGATTCCAGGTTCGGATCACACCGGCACGGTCGACGAAGAACACGCCGTCGCCGACCGACGCGAGCACGCGCGCGGCCTGTGCCCGCTCCGCCGCGGCTCCGTATAGCTGCGCGTTGTCGATCGCGATCGCGGCGCGGCGCGCGATGTCGAGGACAAACACGACCTCGCCCTCGTCACCCTGCCGCTCACCGACATCCCAGCCGAGGCTCATCGCTCCGAACGTCCGGCCACGTGCGTTCAGCGGCACGACGAGCGTGCTTGCGTTGCCCGCGGGCTCGCCGCTCCTGACGACCCCGCCGATGCGGGCCTCGGCCGAGGACTCGGTCAGCGCGGCGCGGACGTCGGCCGTGCGGCCTCCGTCGCGGTGTGCGATCGACACGAGCCGAACGCCGGTCGCCTCCGCAACCAGATGGATGCTGCACCAGTCGGCGATCCGGCCCGCGACGAGATCGCCGAGCTGCTCGAGCGTCTTCTCGACGTCGAGCGACGACCCGAGCAGCGCACCGGCCTCACCGAGGAAGCGCAGCCGGCGCTGCGCTGCCTGCTCCGCCTCGTAGAGAGAGGCCTGGTTGATCGCGAGCGCGATCCGGTCCGCGATCAGCTCGAGCAGCCGCGCGTCGTCGTCGACGAACTGGGCGTACGCCTCCGAACCCGCGTGGACGACTCCGATCACCCGGTCCTCGACGACGAGCGGGATCGCGACGATCGAGTTGATCCCACGATCGCGGAGCGTCGATCGATAGAGGTCGACCTTCGAGAGATCGGGCACGAGGAGCGGCGCGCGGTTCGCGGCGACGCTACCCGCCATCCCCTGGCCGATCGGGATCCCGACCGCGCTGTCGCCGCCGAGCCCGCCCGTCGTCGCACGGACGTGAAGCTTTCCGTCGGTCTCGACGAGCAGGATCGCTGCGGTGTCCGCCTCGAGCACCTCGACGATGCGCACGAGGAGCGCGTCGAGCAGATCCTGCAGCGACAGGTGCTCGAGCGCTGCCTGGGAAACCCGCTCGAGCTTCCGCAACGTCGCGGCCGCCGCTTCCGCTTCGGCTCGGGCCGCCCGCTCCCGTTGCTCCGCATGGCGCCGTTCGGTCGTCTCCTCGACGACGGCGCCGACGCCGATCGGCTCGCCGACCGGGCTGAGCACCGGGTAGTAGCTCGCCCGCCAGTGGCGGAGCACCTCGGGGCTCTTCGGTGTGCCCGCCGCCATCTCGAGCCCGATCCGCGGCTCACCCGTCTCGAGGACGCCCCGCGCGATCAGCTCGAGGTCGTCGGCGAGTTGCGGAACGACGTCGTGGAACGTGCGACCGACGTGATCCTCGGCGGAACGCTCGTTGATCCGCGCCAGCGCCTCGTTGACGCGCACATAGCGGAGGTCGCGGTCCCAGAAGCCGAGCCCGACCGGGGCGCTGCCGTAGAGCGCGTCGAGGAGCGCCGTCGTCTGCTGCGCATGCAGGTAGAGCGCCTCGACCTGTTCGGCCTCGACCACCTGCTCCGTGACCTCGCGAAAGAACGTGACCACGTGACCGCTTGGGATCGTCGCGCTCCGCACTTCCGAGACGCGCTCCGGGCCGCCGGCTGATCGGAAGCGGACGAGCATCGGTTGGGCGTCCTCGCCCACGAGGGCGCGGCGGCCCGGGAGCTCCCCCGCATCGAGTGGCCGGCCCGTGCGGTCGCGGATCTCGAAGCGCGCGGCGGCTTCCTCGGGGGGCGCCTCGAGCAGTTCCGAGGCGGTGGCGTACCCGGTGAGGCGGGCCGCCTCGTCGTTGGCATAGATGCGCCGCCCCTCGGTGTCGACCACGAGGATCCCCTCGTGAAGTGCCCCGAGCACGTGCTCGAGCACCTCGACCGGCACGGCTTCGCCCCTCAACAAATCGCAGCGTACAGCCAAAAATCGCCGGTGGCGGCGGCGATGTCACGATCGACAGCCACTTGGTGCTTGACAGACACCATAGGTGATGTCATAGTGATGTCACGATGAACTTGACGATCGTCCTCGAGGGGCTCCAGCAGGATCTTCAGCGGCTCTCGGAGCTGGGGGACGAGCGGTCGGTCCAGGTCGCCCAGCGGCTCAGCGACGCGCTCGCCTCGAACCTGCGGCTGAAGCTGTTCGACCTGCTCTCGCAGGTGGCGGTTGAGCTCTCCTCGAAGCTGCCCTCCGGCCATATCGAGGTGCGCCTCGCCGGACAGGAGCCCGAGCTCGTCTTCGTCGACGCACCCGGCGAGGCAGCCGGCGTCGCCGGCGAGGAGCTCTCGGCGCGGATCAGCCTGCGCCTCCCCGAATCGCTCAAGGGCTCCGTCGAGAAGGCGGCCGAGCGCGAGGGGATCTCCGTGAACACCTGGCTCGTGCGCGCGATTGCCCGGGCCGCCGAATCCCGCCCTGTCCACATCTCAGGCAAGCGCCTGTCCGGCTACGCCCAGAGCTGAAGAAGGAGCCGCACATGCAGAAGACATTCGAAGTCCAGGGACCGGTCGAGCTCGACGTACGCCTCGCGAGTGGCGACATCGAGGTCGATCCGAGCGCCGATGGCCGCGTCGAGATCGAGCTGATCGCACACGACGAGGAGTCGCAGCGGCTCGTCGACAACGCGCGGATCGAGCTCAACCCGCACGGGCACCGCCCCACCGTGCTCGTCGACGTCCCGCAGAAGAAGGGGTTCTCGATCTCGATCTTCGGCCGCAGCGGCATCGAGTGCCGCATCCGGTGCCCGCACGACTCGGGGCTCTCGGTCCGCACGAAGTCGGCCGACATCTCGACGCGCGGCACGCTCGGCGGCTTGAACGTCCAGACGGCCTCCGGCGACCTCGACATCGAGCGCGTCTCCGGCGGCGTGAACGTCAAGAGCGCCAGCTCGGACTTCAGTGCCCGCGAGGTTGGCGGCGGCGTCAACATCCAGACGGCCTCCGGTGACATCGACCTCTCGATCGCCCGCGGCCCGGTCAACGTGACGTCCGTCTCGGGCGACATCTCGATCGGCGAGGCCTACGACAACGTGAACGCCAACTCCGTGAGCGGAGACCAGGACCATGGTGCCGTCATGCATGGCGTCGTCGCCGCCCACTCCGTGTCTGGCGACGTGACGATCGCCGTCCGCCGCGGCTCGAAGGCGTTCCTCGACTGCACGACGGTCAGCGGCGACACGACTTCCGAGCTCGAGCTGACCAGTGACGCACCCGCAGGTGAGGGTCCGCTCGTCGAGATCCGAGCGAAGACTGTCTCCGGCGACATCAGGATCACCAGGGCGCCCGCGCCCGCAGACACCCAGGAGGTGCACGCATGAACCGTCTTTCGTGGGACACCACCGCGCCGCGCCGCCCCGGCGGCAAGCGCGCCCCGCAGCCTCGTCCCGAGGAGATGGGGCTCGTCGAGGCCGAGGCGGAGCTGATCCGCGTCGCGTGGACGAAGCCGCAGCGGCCGCTCTACTAGGTCATGCTCGCTGCAGCATTGTTCCTGGTGTCTGACACCGATCCGGAGTGTCAGACACCAGGGCGGCCCCGCACCGCCCCGATGAACCGCAGGATGCGCGGCCACTCGTCTGCCCGTGCAGTGCTCTCGCCGGCGGACGTGCCGCCGAGCGTCTCGGTGATCCCGAGCGCCTCGTCGTAATACGTAGCGGCGAACGGGAGGCACGAGGTGACGCGGCACGGAGACCCAAAGGGCTGGGCCCGATCAGACGATCGGCCGATGGCCGGGTGCGCCGCGTCGCCCACGATCAGGCCGTGATCTTCGCCGGTCGCCAATCTGCGCAGCCGATCGCCAACTGCAGCACGTGCGGGCGCGTCAGCGGGCCTTACTGGTGGCGCTGGCGCGCGTATCGGCTCGACGATCCGGAGTTCGGCGATCTCCCGCGCGTCGCGATCTACTGCCAGAGCTGTGCGGATCGCAAGTTCGGTGCGCCGCGGCGGCGGCCGCTGGCCGAGCGCCGCAAGGTGCAGCGCCCGCACCAGCCAGGCGCGTAGCACCTCGTCCGGGCAACTACTCGCACACGCGCTGGCGGGTGAGGACATCGGTCAGGATTGCCCAACATGGAGAACACCGACGTTGCCCGTATGCAGTTCGTCTACGGATCCGACGACGATGAGCTCCGCGCGTTTCTCAGCGAGAGCCTCGACCCGCGATCCCCGGACTTTCTCCTTGACCTAGCGGTGCCTCTGCTGACGGCCAGCAGCAGACTCCTTGACATCGGGTGCCGAGATGGGCGGCACCTCATCCCGCTTGTAGTGCGGTCGGGGTGCACAGGCGTCGGGATTGATCCAGTCGATCGCAACATCGAACGCGCGCAGGCCGCCGTCGCGTCTGCCGACCTCGCCCAGAGGATTGAGATCCGCCGCGGCGTCATGGAAAGGATCGAGGAGCTCGACGGCACCATCGATGTGGTCTGGTGCCGCGACGTGTTGGAGTCCATTCGTGATCTCGACGCCGGACTCTCCGAGGTCGGCCGTGTGCTGAAGCCGGCCGGTGCCGCAGTCGTCTACACCGCATTTGCGACGCCACGTCTGGAAGCTCGCGAAGCGGCTGCGCTGAGTCGGCCACTCGGGATCGTCCCGCGGAACCTCGAGCGTGCATGGGTCGAAACAGCCTTCGAGCGAGCGGGGTTCCTCATCGAACGCCTCGAAGAGATCGGAACGGAGTTCCGTGAATACGACGAGGAACGAACGCAACCCGTCTCCGAGAGTCTGCTGCGACTCGCGCGGCTCCGGCGACGTCGCGAGGAGGTCACCGAACGAATCGGTAACGACAAATACGACTTGTGGGAAGCCTCGCTCCAGTGGCTCGCCTACCTCCTGCTGGGGAAGTTGGAGCCGATCGCCTACGTCCTCCGACTGCGTTCCCAGGAGGGACTCGCGTAGGCGCCCAGCGCCAGGTTGCTGCCTACGGTCATTCTTTCGAGACACGACGTGGAGCTACCTCGACATCACCGCGCTCGGACGACAAGAGGCCTGGGAGAATTCACCCGAGGGCTATCCGCAAACGCCGCCGTACCAGTGGTGGAACTACCACGATGCGTACGAATGATCCAGGCAGGGGGTCCGTGCGGCGTTGCTGAATGGGCCGTGAAGGGATCGAACCTTCGACCTTGGGATTAAGAGTCCCCTGCTCTACCAGCTGAGCTAACGGCCCGAGCGACGGCCTATCGTAGCGCCGATGCGCGTTCTCTCCGTGGTCGGGAACCGGCCGCAGTTCATCAAGTCGGCGCCGCTGACGCTCGCGTTGCGAGACGCGGGGGTCGAGGAGACGGTCTTGCACACCGGACAGCACTGGGACCCCGAGATGTCGCAGATCTTCTTCGACGAGCTCGGCATCCCGGAGCCGGCGTACCGACTGGACCTGCGCACCGCGGACACCGACACGATCGCGGAAGCGATCGCGCCGATCGTCCGCGACGAAGAGCCGGACTGGGTGCTCGTCTTCGGCGACACGAACTCGACCGTCGCCGGTGCGCGCGCCGCCGCCGGCATTCGCGTCGCGCACGTCGAGGCGGGTCTGCGGAGCTTCGATCTCTCGATGCCCGAGGAGCGGAACAGGATCGAAGTCGACCGGCTCGCGGCGCTGCTGTTCTGCCCCGACGAGCGGTCCGCGGCGCAGCTCGCGTCCGAAGGCGTCGACGGCACGACCGACGTCGTCGGTGACGTGATGGCCGACGCGACGAGGATCTTCGCGCCCATCGCTCGGAAGCGCGCAGCCGCACGCAACGGCGCCTACACCGCGCTCACGATCCATCGCCAGGCCAACACCGAGCCCGACCGGTTGCGCGAGATCGTCGCCGCCCTCGCGGACACCGGCAGGCAGCTCGTCTTCCCGGTGCACCCACGGACGCGCCACGTGCTCGACGCGAACGGCATCTCACTCCCGTCAAACGTCGACGCGGTCGAGCCGCTCGGCTACCTGGAGATGCTCGCGCTCGTCGAGAGCGCCGAGCTCGTTGTTACCGACTCGGGCGGTCTACAGAAGGAGGCGTACTGGTTGCGCGTCCCGTGCGTCACCCTGCGCCCGAACACCGAGTGGGTGGACACGGTCGCCGCGGGTGCCAACGCGCTGACCGAGCCGGGCGGCCTCCCAGCAGCGGTCGAAGCGGCGCGATTCCCCGCGGACGCACCGACGCTCTACGGCGACGGGCACGCCGCCGGACGCGTCGCACACGCCCTGTACGCTTGACGCGTTTTGACCCCCCTCTATGACGTCGCCGTCATCGGCGCGGGTTACGTCGGCGTGCCGCTCGCGGCGACGTTCGGCGAAGCGGGCCAGCGTGTCCTCCTGATCGACGTCCAGGCGCCGGTCGTGGACGCACTGAACCGAGGTGAGAGCCATATCGAGGACGTGAGCAACGAACGCCTCGAGAAGCTCGTCACCGGCGGGAGCATCGTCGCCTCGACCGACTACGAGCTCGTCAAGCAGGCGCGCGCCATCCTGATCGCGCTGCCGACGCCGCTCTCGCTCCAGCGCGAACCGGATCTCTCGTACATCGAGCGCGCCGCCGCGAGCCTCGCGCCGATGCTGCAGCGCGGCCAGATCGTCGTGCTCGAGTCGACGACGTGGCCCGGCACGACGCGCGAGATCCTGCGGCCGATCCTCGAAGCGGGCTCGGGGTTGAAGGCAGGCGAGGACTTCCACCTCGCGATGTCGCCCGAGCGCGTCGACCCCGGTCGCGACGACTGGACGACGAAGACGACCCCGAAGGTCGTCGGCGGGATCGACCCTGCCTCGACGAAGGCGGCGGCCGATGTGTACCGCGCCGCGATCGACACGGTGCACGAGGTCTCGACGCCCGACGCTGCCGAGCTGACGAAGCTGCTCGAGAACATCTACCGCGCCGTCAACATCGCGCTCGTCAACGAGCTCGCGCAGTTGTGCGACCGGATGGAGATCGACGTCTGGGAAGTGGTCGACGCGGCGGCGACGAAACCGTTCGGGTTCGCCTCGTTCAAGCCCGGTCCAGGTCTCGGCGGGCACTGCATCCCGATCGACCCCTTCTACCTCACGTGGAAGGCGCGCGAGTACGACTTCTCGACGCGCTTCATCGAGCTCGCCGGCGAGGTCAACAACAACATGCCGTACTTCTGCCGTTCGATGATCTCGCAGGCGTTGAACCACGGCGCGCGCAAGTCGGTGTCCGGCGCGAAGATCCTGATCCTCGGCGTCGCGTACAAGCCCGACATCGGCGACCATCGCGAGACGCCGGCGGAGAAGCTGATCCATCTGCTGCGGAACGCCGGCGCCGACGTCGCCTACCACGACCCATTCGTGCCGGAGTTCGACGGCATGACCTCGTCGCCACTCGAGCCGGAGGCGTACGACTGCGTCGCGATCGTGACCAACCACTCGTCGATCGACTACGCAGACCTCGTGCAGCGCGGCAAGGTGATCGTCGACTTCCGCAACGCCACCAAGGGTCACGAGGTCGCCGGCAAGGTCTGGAAGTTGTGACACCGAAGATCGGCGTTGTCGGCCTCAACTACTGGGGGCCGAACCTCGTCCGGAACTTCGACGGCCTCGCGGAGCTCACGTGGCTCTGCGATCTCGACGACTCACACCTTCGGCCGCTCGCTGAGCGCTACCCGCATGCTCGCGCGACGACCACGTTCGAGGACCTGCTCGCGGACGACGCGCTCGACGCGATCGTGATCGCGACGCCGGTGCCGACGCACTACGCGCTCGCGAAACAGGCGCTCGAAGCGGGCAAGCACGTCTTCGTCGAGAAGCCGCCGGCGATGCGCGCCGTCGAGATGGACGAGCTCGTGCAGCTCGCCGCGGACCGCGACCGCGTTCTCATGCCGGGCCACCTGTTGCTCTACCACCCCGCCGTCCTGAAGCTGAAGGAGCTCGTCTCGTCGGGAGAGCTCGGCGACGTGCTCTGCGTCTACGGCAACCGCGTCAACCTCGGCATCGTCCGCTCGAACGAGAACGCCCTCTGGTCGCTCGGCGTGCACGACCTCTCGGTGATCCTCTACCTGCTGGACGAGGATCCAGACCTCGCGACCGCGCAAGGCAGCTGGTCGATCCACGAAGGCGTCGAAGACGTCGTCTTCTGCTTCCTCCGCTTCCCGAGCGGGAAGATCGCGCACATGCACCTGTCCTGGCTCGATCCGCACAAGATGCGGAAGATGACGGTCGTCGGCCGCGAGAAGATGGCGGTGTTCGACGACATGGAGCCGGATCGCAAGGTGACCGTCTACGAGAAGAAGGCCGAGAGCTCGGGCGCGATTGCGTCGGGCGACATCCACATCCCGAAGATCGCGAGCACCGAGCCGTTGCGGCTCGAGTGCGAACACTTCCTCGAGCTGATCGACGGACGGCACGATCGCGCCAAGGTGGCGCAGGACGGCGCCCGAGTCGTGCGTGCGCTCGAAATGCTCACCAATTCGCTGGATGGCTAGTGGCTGAGATCCATCCGACGGCGATCGTCTACGAGGGCACGGTGCTCGGCGAGGGGGTACGCGTCCTCGAATACGCCGTCGTCGGCAAGCAGCCGTCGCTCGGGGCACGCTCGACTGCGAAACGCGAGCCACTGCCGCCGGCCGTGGTCGGCAACGGGACGGTCGTCTCGACCGGGGCGATCGTGTTCGCCGGCTCGCAGATCGGCGCGCGCTGCATCGTCGGCGACCAGTCGTGCATCCGCGAGCGCGTCAAGCTCGGCGACGACTGCGTCCTGGGACGCGGCTCGCTGATCGAGAACGACACCACCGTCGGTGCGGGCTCGCGCATCCAGGCCGATGCCTATGTGACTGCGTACTCGACGCTCGAGGAGGACGTGTTCATCGCGCCGTGCGTGGTCACGACGAACGACAACTTCATGGGCCGTACCGAGCAGCGGAAGGAGCTGATGAAGGGACCGACGATCCGGCGCAGAGCACGGATCGGCGGCGGTGCCGTCCTTTGCCCGGGAATCGAGATCGGCGAAGAAGCGTTCGTCGGCGCCGGCGCGGTCGTGACGAAGGACGTACCGCCGCGCGTCATGGTCGTTGGCTCGCCGGCGCGCGTTCTCCGCGACGTCGATCCCGCCGAGCTCAGAGAGAACGGCGGCTGATCGCGGCACGCCCGTCCGTAAGGTCGGTCGGTTATCGGCGAGTGGATCGTCGTTCGTGGCAAGGACGCAGGGCGACCCGGTAGCGGGGCTATCGGGGCAACCGAGGACGGGGCCACGGGCGACGAGACGCGGCCGAGAGTCGGCCTTACCTTGCGGACGGGTGTGCCAGCGAGAGGTGGTACTGCGCGGGCTCGGGCGTTCGCGAGACCACCTTCGCCGACAGGTAGTAGACACCGCGCCGGCGAACACGGAACGAGAGCCGCACCTGACGGCCGGCCTGATGTGAGTCGGCGAGCCTTGCCGAGCGCACGTCGAGCCCGTCGACGTGATCCGTGCCGGGCGCCCAGAGCTGCAGCGTGATCTTCGCCGCCGCGCCGGGCGTCAAGCGCGCGAAGAGGCGCTGTCCCGCGTACAGGTGCACGCGGTAGACGTCGAGGTTGTCGTCCCAGTAGTCGAGCGACGCGTCGATCGCGCGCTGGCCCGCAGGAAGGCTGTGCGCCCACACGCCCGCGTCGTCGTTCGGTTCGTAGCGGTCGGGGCGCGGCAGCGGCAGCGTCGACGTGAGCCGCGTGAGCGCGGCGGCGACGTCCAGAGCCCCCCACCCCGTCAACGCGTCGCGTCCGGCAGCGCACGCTCCGCAGCCGGTGAGCGTCGAGGCGTCGTCGGCGCTTCGCTCGAGGATGTACCCGACCTGGTCGGGCGTCAGCGACGGGTCGGCGCCAAGGAGGAGCGCGGCGGCGGCGCTCACCTGAGGCGTGGCGAACGACGTGCCGATCGCGTCCCGCAGCTCGAGTGGCCCACAGTCGGAGTACGCCTCGCTGCAGCCGGAGTCGTCCGCGACGAGGCTAGCCGGGATCGTCGAGAACATGTCGTCGCCCGGTGCGGCGACGTCGACATACACCGCGTCACGGTTCGAGTAGTCCGGCACCGACCCGTCACGACGCATCGCCGCGACGCCGATCACGTGCGGCAGTGCAGCGGGATACGACGCGTATCGCCACGGCGTCGACGGAGACTGCGTCCCGTTCCCGACCGCCGCGACGACGACGGCGCCCTTCGAGTAGGCGTACTCGACAGCGGCGCGCTCGAGCGGCGAGTAGGTGTCGAGCGACGGGTTGAGCGGGTCGCGCACGCCGCCGAGGCTGAGGTTGATGACACGCGCTCCCTGGTCGACCGCCCAGCGGATCCCGGCGACCTCGGCCGGGAGTGACACGTCGCCGTTCGCGGCGACGACCTTCGCAACAACCAGTCGAGCGTTGAACGCAAGTCCTGCCATGCCGATCCCGTTCGACGGGTTCGCCGCGATCTCGCCGGCGACGAACGTCCCGTGACCCTGCTCGTCGTGGTACGGCGAGCCGCCGACGAACGACTTCGCCGCGACGACGCGGCCTTCGAGGTCGGGATGCGACCCGTCGATCCCCGAGTCGACGATCGCAACCTTGATCGGCACGAGGCTCGGCATCGTCGGCCAGTACGACCACGCCTGATCGCGGTCGAGATACCACTCCTTGGCGGCGTCGGGCTCGGTGTTGGCGAATGCAGCCGCGACGGCGGGGACCGCGAGCGCGGCGAGTACGACGAGGAGCGCAAGCTTTCTCACTGCACGGTGAACGGCGCCGAGAGGCCCACGGCAACGCCGTGGCCGGGCGCAGCGCGAACGCGGTACATCCCCGCGGCGAGCGTGGTCGTGAACGACCACGCGGACGAGGTGTCTGCGGTCCCCGCGTCGAGCGTCGCCCAGCTCCCGTCGTCCTGTTTCTGCTGCAGCTGCACGGGCGCGCCCGGTGCGAGCGGTCGAAGTGTCCCCTGGACCCCTTGCGGCGTCACGACCGCCGATACGCGCGCCGCGACCCCGATCCTCGCGAGGCAGGCGCGTGCCTCGCCCCAAGCCAGCCGGTACTGCGTCGCAACCTGCGGCCTGACGACGAGCGCGAACGTCCCGTCAGGGTGGACCGGGAGCGGCCCCGCGTCGGCCCATGCGCCTCCCGCCGGTTTCGCCTCGAGCGACAAGCCGGTTGCACCGCGGGCGACACCGCGCAACGAGATCGCCCCGCCGTACGTGATCGTGCGCGCCGCCGGGGAGAGCTGCAGCAGCGCGGGAGCGAACCACGAAGAGCGGAGACCGAGCGCGTTGCGTACCTGATTCCCGGTCAGCGTGACCTGGGTGTCGTCGGCCGACGACGCGACGAAGCTCCTCACGCGGCCGGAAGCGCCCGTCGCGACCGACACGCCGGCGATCGGCTCGGTCAGCTTCAGCTGCTTCGCAACCGCCTTCGCGTCGTAGAGCACCGGCCCCCAGTCGTGGTACGGCGAGAGCGTGTCGTACGGGTCTGCGACCGAGACGAGGTACGGCACGTCGACCCCGGTCGCTTCGAGCGCCGAGACCGTGCGACCGCCGGACGTCGAGAAGAAAAGCGTGTTCGCGACCTTGCCGTTGTAGAGGACGACCGTCCCTTTGGTCGCGTCGACGGCGGCGCTCGCGGCGTCAGACTCAGCAGGGATCCCGCCGTAGACCTGGCTGCGCGCGTCACCGTAGAGGTCGTAAGGACGCCCCTTCGTCAGGTTCGCCAGGGCGTACGACCGAGCGGCCACCGCTTGCGCTTCGAGCGCTGCAGCGGGCCACCGCGACGGCATCTCCGACGGGACGACGCTCTTCAGGTACTGCTCGAGCCCAACCATGTCGATCACATCGATGAGCCCGCCGTCAAGCGCGAGCATGAGCTTGCCGCGATACGCGATTCCGCCGACGGAGACCGGCGCCTTCGCGGTGATCTTCAGCGGTGGCTCGAGTGCGTTGCCGTCGACGGCGAACGTCGAGTCAAGCGTGAGCGGTCCCGCGTCGAGCATCGTCTTCGCGCCGGTCGCATCGACGATCGACCACGGCGTGGTCGACGCGAGCGTCAGCTTCTGCTTCGACGCAACGAGAACGCGCACCGTCGCGATGTTCGTCCGTCCCAGCCTCGTTCCGGGGTAGTAGTGCGCGAGGATCTTGTCGTACGCGAGGCCGTGCAGCGCGTAGCCGTACGCGCCCCACTGGGCGAGGCCGATGCCGTGACCCCAGCCGTGCCCGGTGAATGCGACGACCGAGGGGGCGGTGCTGACGGCGGCTGCCGTCGGCGGCGCGGACGGCGTCGTCACGGTCGTGCTCGAGGTGGTGGCGGCTGCGTCGGAATCTGGCGCGAGCAGCGCTGCAGCGGCGCCGCCGCCCAGGAACAACGCGGCCGCGCAGGCCAGGAGGGCGAGCCGACCCACGCGGGTCACGGTAGCCGAGGCGTCTCCGGGCCTCGACAAGGCTTTACCGAACGTTTCCATAGCGTGGGCCGCGGCTACACCATGCTTTCGTTGCCCGCCTAGGCATGCCTCCCAACGACACGCACCTCCCCGCCCGGTACCGCGAGCCCGAGCTGCTCGCGCGCGGCGGCATGGCCGAGGTGTATCGCGCGACCGACGACGAGCTGGGCCGCGACGTGGCGGTGAAGGTGCTCTCCGACCGGTACGCCGCGGACGACTCGCTCCGCCGGCGGTTCAGCCGCGAGGCGCTCGCTGCGGCGCGGCTCTCCGGCAACCCGCACATCGTCACGATCTTCGACGTCGTCGAGCACGGCGGCCGCCCGATGATCGTGATGGAGCTCCTCCCCGGCGGGTCGCTCGAGCAGCGACTGACGCGCGGCGTGCCGTGTGCGCCAGGGCAGGTGCTCGACTGGCTCGACGACGCGGCAGCTGCGATCGACGCGGCGCACGCGGCCGGGGTCGTCCACCGCGACCTGAAGCCGGGCAACCTGCTGCTCGACGAGCGCGGGCGCGTGAAGGTCGCGGACTTCGGGATCGCGAGCGCGGCGGGACTCGACTCGTTCACGCAGACCGGGACGATCCTCGGCACGGCCGGCTACTTGTCGCCGGAGCAGGCTCGCGGCGAGCAGTCCGGGCCGGCGAGCGACCGCTACGGCCTCGCGGTCGTCGCGTGGGAGCTGTTCACGGGACGGCGACCGTTCGAGTCGCAGACGCCTGCGGCCGAGGCGGCGGCGCACGTGCAGGCGCCGGTGCCGTCCATCTCGTCCGCGAACCGCGATCTGCCGCGCGCGTTCGACCCCATCTTCGCGCGCGCGCTGGCGAAGGACCCAGGCGCGCGATATTCGACGGCGGCGGAGTTCGTCGGCGAGTTGCATCGCGCGCTCGAGGACGACGCAGGCTCGACCTGGGTCGTGCCTCCCACTGCGTTCACGAGAGCCGCCGCCCCGCCGCGGCACCGTCGCGTCCCCGTGGGACTGATCGTCATGGCGATCGCGATCGCACTCGCCGGCATCGCCGCAGCGCTGATCGCAACGCGGCGCGACAACGCGCCGAGAGTACTCGTGCGTACCGTGACCCGGCCTGGCACGACGGTCGAGCGCACGATCACAACCGCGCCGCAAACCACGCAGGCGTCGCAACCTTCGTCCAACGGCGGCGCACTCGACAACGCGGGGTTCGCGAAGATGCAGGCGGGCGATTACAACGGGGCGCTGCCGCTTCTCGAGCAGGCGGTCACCGCGCTCCAGGGGACCGGCTCCCTCGACGAGGCGTATGCGGACTACAACCTCGCCTTCACGCGGTCCGCGCTCGGCAACTGCGACGGCGTCCTCGACCTGCTCGACCGGTCGCAGCGAATCCAGGGACATCGCAAGGAGATCGACCAGCTCCGGCACGACGCGCGCAAGAACTGCGATCAGGAGCGATGAGTTTCGGATCGCGCTCGAGTCGAAAGGGGTATGACCATCACAGACGATCGCACCCGCTGGCTCGCCCTCTACACCTTGTGCGCCGCAAGCCTCATGATCGTGCTCGACGCGACAATCGTGAACGTCGCGCTGCCGTCGATCCGCGACGACCTCGGCTTCAACGAGACCTCGCTCGCGTGGGTGATCAACGCGTACACGCTGACGTTCGGCGGCCTGCTGCTGCTCGGCGGCCGGCTCGGCGATCTCTACGGCCCGCGGCGGCTGTTCCTGTTCGGGATCGCGCTCTTCACGGTTGCGTCGCTCGTCTGTGGTCTTTCGACGTCGCAGGGAATGCTGATCGCGGCCCGCGCGGTCCAGGGCGTCGGCGGCGCAGTCGCCTCGGCGGTGTCACTGTCGCTGATGCTCGCGCTCTTCACCGAGCCGGCCGACCGCGCCAAGGCGATGGGGCTGTTCGGCTTCGTCGCCTCGGGCGGCGGGAGCATCGGCGTCGTGCTCGGGGGCGTGCTCACCGACGCGATCAACTGGCACTGGATCTTCCTCGTCAACCTGCCGATCGGCGTCGCAGTCGTGTTCCTCACGTTGCGGTTGATCCCGAGCACCGAAGGCAGCGCGGCGCACGGCCGCAGCCTCGACATCGGCGGCGCGATCACGGTGACCGGCGCGCTGATGGTCGCCGTGTTCGCGATCGTGAACGGGAACGCAGACGGCTGGACGTCGGGCAAGACGCTCGAGCGCTTCGTCGTCGCGATCGTCCTCTTCGTCTCCTTCATCGTGATCGAGACGCGCGTCTCCTCGCCACTGATGCCGCTCGGCCTGTTCCGGCGGCGCAACCTGTCGACTGCGAGCGTCGCCGGCATCCTCTGGGCGGGCGCGATGTTCGCGTGGTTCTTCCTGTCCGCGCTGTACATGCAGCTGGTCCTCGGCTACTCGCCCCTGAAGGTCGGGCTGGGCTTCCTGCCGGGCAACCTGGTGATGGGCGCACTCTCGATCGGCGTGTCGGCCAAGCTCGTCATGCGCTACGGCGTCCGCATCCCGCTGGCCGTCGGGCTGGCTGCCGCGGGTCTCGGGCTCCTGCTCTTCGCGCGTGCTCCGGTCGACGGCGGCTACATCGTAGACGTGCTGCCCGGGATGATCCTGCTCGGCTTCGGCGCGGGCATCGCGTTCAACCCGGTGCTGTTCGCAGCGATGAGCGAGGTGAAGCCGGAGGAGTCAGGCCTGGCGTCGGGGATCGTGAACACGTCGTTCATGATGGGCGGCGCGCTCGGCCTCGCGGTGCTCGCGAGCATCGCTGCGTCGCGCACGGCGCACCTCGAGCCGGGCGGCCACCCGAGCCCGGCCGCGCTGACGAGCGGGTACCACCTCGCGTTCGTCGTCGGTGCGCTCTTCGCAGCTGCCGCCGCCGTGATCGGCGCCGCTCTGCTGCGCAGCAACATGGCTCCGGCCCACGAAGCCGAGCCCGCGACGGCCTAGCCGCCCAGCCGCGCGGCGTACTGCGTCTCGTAGTACCGCCGGTAGTCACCCGACTTGATCGGCTCCCACCACTCGCGGTTCTCGCGATACCAGTCGACCATGGCCTCGAGACCGCCGGCGTCGAACGAGCGCGCCGGGCTCCAGCCAAGGTCGTGCACCTTCGTCGAGTCGACCGCGTAACGGCGGTCGTGACCCGGGCGGTCCTCGACGTGGCGCACGAGATCGGGCGATGCGCCGGTCAGGTCGAGGATGCGCTTGACCACATCCAGGTTCTCGCGCTCCTGGCCGCCGATGTTGTACGCGTTCCCCGCTTCGCCCTTGCGCAGCACGAGCTCGATGCCCGCACAATGGTCGTCGACCTGCAGCCACTCGCGCCGCTGCTTGCCGTCGCCGTAGACCGGCAAGGGCTGGCCGTCCAGCGCGTTCGTGACGAAGAGCGGCAGGAACTTCTCCGGGTACTGGCGCGGGCCGTAGGTATTCGCGCCGCGTGTGACCAGCGCGTCGACGCCGTACGTGCGGACATAGGCGAACACCTGCAGCTCGCCGCCCGCCTTCGACGCCGAGTACGGGCTCGACGCACGCAGCGGCGCCTCTTCGGTGCACGCGGGTGCGCCGAGCGGGATGTCGCCGTACACCTCGTCGGTCGACACTTGCACGAACCGCTTGCCGTGATGGCGCGCGTGATCGAGCAGCACCTGTGTGCCGAGCACGTCCGTGAGGATGAACTCAGCCGGCCCGAGGATCGACCGGTCGACGTGCGTCTCCGCAGCGAAGTTGACGATCGCGTCGACGCCGTTCGCGGCGCGCGCGACGATCTCTGGATCAGCGATGTCGCCCTGGTGGAACTCGTGCTCGACGCCGTCGAGGTTCGCGCGGTTGCCGGCGTACGTGAGCTTGTCGAGGACGACGATCTCTTCACCCTGCGCCGCGAGCCGCCGCGCAAAATGCGAGCCGATGAACCCGGCACCGCCGGTGACGAGGACTTTCATGGGTGGAGAGGGTACCGGCGAAAAGTCATGAACCTGTTCCCTCGGGGAACCAGGTTCGTCCGTTCTGAAGAACCTGACTTAGAGCAGGCGCTCGAGACAGGCGCGAAGCCCCTCGCGCCAGTGCGGGAGCTCGGGCGCGTCGCGCTCGCTCCGCAACACCGAGTACGCGGGCCGAGGAGCACGCGCGCCGAAGTCGGCGGACGTGATGCGGCGGACGCGCGTGCCGAGGCCCGCCAGCTCGAAGATCGCCTCCGCGAATTCCGCCCACGTGCAATCGCCGCCCGCGGCGACGTGGTAGGTGCCGTACGGCAGCTCCAGCACTGCCTTCGTCGCGTCGGCCAGGTGCCCGACATACGTCGGCGAGCCGCGCTGGTCGTCGACGACCGCCACCTCGTCGCGCTCGATGCCGAGGCGCAGCATCGTGCGCACGAAGTTATGCGAGGTCGGGCCAAAGAGCCACGCGCTCCGCACGACCCATGCTTCCTCGCCGGCGGCGGCTTCGCCGTGCAGCTTCGAGCGGCCGTACGCCGACAGCGGGTCCGGCGTGTCCGACTCGACATACGGCGTGCGCTTCCTGCCGTCGAACACGTAGTCGCTCGACCATACGACGAGCGGCGCGCCGAGCTCCGCCGCGTGCTGCACCCCGCCCACATTCACAGCCGCCGCCGACTGCGGGTCGTCCTCCGCCCCGTCGACGTTCGTCCACGCCGCGGTGTGCAACACGAGATCTGCGGACAGGCCGGCAGGGGCCGGGAACGTCACGTCCCAATCCGCCCGCGTCAGCCCGCGCGCTTCCGGAAACGTCTCGAGCAGTGCCTGCCCGAGCTGCCCGCCCGCGCCGGTGACGATCACGTCGCGTCGCGCGCGGAGAGGATCGGCGCGTCCGTGCTCCACAGGTGCGCGACGCGCGGGTCGTTCCACGGCACACCGTGCTCGTCGGGCTCGGCGGCGTCGTACTCCTCGGTCACGAAGTAACAGAAGAGGCAGTCGGTCAGCGCCTCGTAGCCGTGCGCGCGCGTCCCCGGCACATAGATCGCGACCGGGTTGTCGTCGCCGATGTCCTCGGTGAATACCTCACCGGTGTCGCGGTCGAGCACAACCACGCGCACCATCCCTCGCAGGCAAACAAAGAGATCGTCCTGGCCGCGCTCGTGGTAGTGCAGCGCACGGATCACGCCCTGACGCGACCAGGCGAGGTTCGCCTGCCGCACCGGTTTCGGCAAACCGCTCGCGCGCATCAGTTCCATGAAGAAGCCGCGCTCGTCCTCGTGCCGTTGCAAGGGGATCCGCGTGACTACTTGTTTGCTCCGGTCTCGTCGATCAGGCGGCCGAGGTCGGCGAGATCGCCCCAATGCTTGCCGCCGTCGTGCCACCAGCCCTCGACGCTCTCGACGCGCAGCCGACCCTGCTGTGCGTACGCGCGGTTCACGTCGGTGATCTCGAGCTCGCCACGGTTCGACGGCGACAGGCCGTCGATGATGTCGAACACGTCCGGCGGATAGCAGTAGAGACCGACGACGGCGTCGTTCGACGGCGGTGCGTCGTAGCGCTTGTCGACGGAGCCCGCCTTCTCGACGATGTCGGTCACTGCACCATCGTCGCCGTAGACGACGACGCCGAAGTTCTCGGGGTCCGGCACGTCTTTGGCGAACACGAGCGCGCCGTCTCCCCATGCCGCGATCGCGTCCGACTGCGCGTGCTCGAAGATGTTGTCGCCGAGGCACACGACGAGCTTGTCGCCGGCGGCGAAGTCGCGCGCCATCCCCACCACCTGTGCGATCCCACCGGCTTCGACCTGCACCTTGTACGAGAGATCGAGGTCGAAGAGCAGGTCGTCGCCGCTCCGCGACGCGACACGCCCGTTGCCGAGAAGGTCGATGAACTGGCCCGCGTGCTGCTGGCCCGTCACGAGCAGCACCTCGCGCACTCCGATCCGCTGGAGCAGCTGGAGCGGGTAGTAGACCATCGGCCACTGCCCCACCGGCAACAGGTGCTTGTTCGTGACGCGCGTCAGCTCGGCGAGACGAGTGGCGTTGCCGCCGGCACAGATCAGCCCTTTCATCAGGCCGCGGATGCTATAGCGGCCTCGGCGTCGTGGCCGCGCGCTGCGGCGAGACCGAGGATGCCGGCGAGCACGCCGACGCAGGCGACGCACATCCACATCGTCCCGTCGCCGTAGGCATGGCGCACCTGTAGGCCGAGGAACGGCGTCAGCGCCCAGCCCACCGACCACGTCCCACCGAACGCACCCATGTACGCGCCGCGGATGTCCGCCGGCGCGAGGGCGGCGACCACCGCCTGCGACGTCGGCACCCAGAGCATCTCGCCGGTGACGAAGATGACGATCACGAGCGCGATCACCGGGGCCGAGCCGTTCACGTTCAAGAGGAGAAACGGCACGCCCATCATCGGCATCGCCAGGCCAAGTTTCAGGGACGCAGGAATGTGCGCGACGCGGCGTGTCAGCCGCAGCTGGAAGATCGTCACGAAGAGCGGGTTCAGGATCATCAGGCAGCCCCACAGCGCGGGAGACAGATGGTGCGTCGTCGTCACCGAGATCGGTAGGAGTACCTCGGTCGCGATGTAGGTCATCGTTGCGAAGACCGACGAGAGCATGAAGAGCAGGAACGGCGAGTCGCGGATGATCACGCCGAACGAGCCGCGCTCGGGTGGGCCCTTCGGCGCGTATGCGCCGCCGCGCGGGATGTAGCGGAACGCGATCGCGAATCCGATCGCCGAGAGGATCAGCGTGCCGAACCAGAGATGGTTCCAGTGCCCACCGATGAGCAGGAGCCCACCGATCGGCGGCCCGATCGTGACGCCGAGGTTGGCGGCAACGCGCACGGACGCGTACGCGGCCTCGTGTCGCTCGGGGGCGACGAGATCGGCGACCATCGCGGTGTCCGCCGCGCCACCGAGGGAGCCGAACACCGGCAGGAGCGCAAGCAGCCCGAGGCCGAGGTACGTGTGACTGCCGACGCCGATCAGGAGCAGCGGGACGAGCGCCTGAAAGCCCCAGCCGAAGAGAATCAACGGGCGGCGGCCGATGTGGTCTGACAGATGGCCACCGCCGTAGCCCATGACCCCGGCGAGCGCCGCGCCCACCAGATAGGAGAAGGCGAGCGTCACCTGCGGGGCGTGGAGATGCTTGATCGCCCAGATACCCATGAACGGGTACGCCGACGAGCCGGCGATCGAGCCGACCAGGCTGACGGCGAGCACGGGCCGCAAGGCGCGGTCCACGTCGCCACCCCACACGAGGCGGAACACGCGAGCAAAGATGGTCATGACCGGGCGCTTCGAGGTTAGATGAAGCCGTGCCGCGCCCACGCCGCTCCTGCCTGACCGTCCCCGGGGACGACGAGCGCAAGGTCGCACGGGCCGCGACGATTCCCGCCGACGAGGTGATTCTCGATCTCGAGGACGCGGTTCCCCCTGCAAGGAAGGATGAAGCGAGGGCAATCGTCGAGCGCGTGCTGCGCGACCTGAGCTTCGCGGCCGCGACCGTCGCGATCCGCGTCAACCGCGGCTCGGATGAAGATCTCGTGTTGATCCGCGCCGTAAAACCCGACATCGTCGTTTTGCCGAAGGTCGAGTCACCGGACGAGCTCATCGGCCTGCCCGTGCCGGCCGAGGCGCAGATCGAGACTGCCCGCGGGCTCGTCGAGTGCGAGCGGATCGCCGCCACGCCGGGGCTGGAGGCGCTCGTCCTGGGACCCGGCGATCTCGCCGCCTCGCTCGGCATCCCCGAGCTGACGATCGGCGAAGGCGCGCACGTCGAGCACGCACTCGTGCGTGTCCTCGTCGCCGCACGCGCGTGCGGCGTAGCCGCCGTGGACGGGCCGTACGTCACGCTCGACGATCCGGGCGGCCTGCGCCGGGCAGCCATGCGGTCGCGCGCACTCGGCTACGACGGCAAGTGGTGCATCCATCCGGCGCAGGTCGAGATCTGCAACGAGGTGTACACCCCGACCGCCGAGGAGGTGGCGCGCGCTCGGCGCATCCTCGGCGTCGAAGGCGTCGCGCGGATCGGCGACGAGATGGTCGACGAGGCGAACCGGCGGATGGCCGAGTCGATTCTCGCCCGGCTCCCGACTGTGTAACGATCGCGCCGATGGCGACGGAGACGACCGATTTCGCGGGCACGATTGCCGCGGCGTACAAGACGACCGGCCCGGCGATCGACCTCGGTCGTGGAGTGCATGACGGCGAGCTCGCGCAGGACGCGGTCGTGCAGATCCCGCTCGCGATGATGAACCGGCACGGGCTCGTCGCCGGGGCCACGGGCACCGGCAAGACGCGGACGCTGCAGGGCCTCGCCGAGCAGCTGTCGGCCGCCGGTGTCTCGGTCTTCGTCGCCGACATGAAGGGCGACCTCTCCGGGCTCAGCACAGCCGGCGCGGCAGACGGTCCGGCGCCGAAGCGCGACGCAGAGCTCGGTATCACCTACACGCCGACCGGATTCCCGGTCGAGTATCTCGCCCTTGGCGGGATCGGCGCCGGCGTGCCGGTGCGCGCGACCGTCTCGGACTTCGGGCCGCAGTTGATCGCGAAGGTGCTCGACTCGAACGAGACGCAGGAGCAGAGCCTCGGGCTCGTCTTCCGCTATGCGGACACGAAGCAGCTGCCGCTCCTCGACCTCTCCGACCTGCGCGCGCTCCTGACGTTCCTCTCGTCCGATCAGGGCAAGGCAGAGCTCGAAGGCCTCGGCGGCGTCTCGTCGGCGACGGTCGGCGTGCTTCTCCGCTCACTCGTCGTGCTCGAGGACGGCGGCGGCACCGAGCTCTTCGGCGAGCCGCAGTTCGACATCGCCGACCTACTGCGCACCGCACCGGACGGGCGCGGGATCATCTCGTGCCTCGAGCTCCCCGGCGTGCAGGACAAGCCGAAGCTGTTCTCGACGGCACTCATGTGGCTGCTCGCCGAGCTCTTCGAGCACCTGCCGGAGGTCGGCGACCTCCCCAAGCCGAAGCTCGTGTTCTTCTTCGACGAGGCGCACCTTCTGTTCGATGGCGCGTCGAAGGCGTTCCTCGAGTCGATCGAGCAAACGGTGCGATTGATCCGGTCGAAGGGCGTCGGCGTCTTCTTCGTCACGCAGACGCCGAAGGACGTCCCGGGCGACGTGCTCGCGCAGCTCGGCAACCGCATCCAGCATGCGCTGCGCGCGTTCACCCCGGACGATGCGAAGGCGTTGAAGGCGACCGTCTCGACGTTCCCGAAGTCAGACCTCTACGACCTCGCGAGCCTGCTCACGCAGCTCGGGATCGGCGAGGCTGCCGTGACGATCCTCTCTGAAACCGGAGTGCCGACACCGGTGGTGCACACGAAGCTCCGTGCACCGAGCGCCCGAATGGCGCCGGCCGACGACGTCGACGCCGCCGCAAAGGCCTCGCCGCTCTACGCGAAGTACGGCACGCGCGTCGACAACCAGAGCGCGCGGGAGATGCTCGCCGCCCGGCTCGCGCCTGCCCCGACGCCCGAGGCACCGGCATCCGCCGAAGAGCACAAGAAGGCGGCCGGCGCGCTGACCGAGGGGGCCGGCGCGCTCGGCGACTTCCTCAACTCCAAGCAGGGGAAGCAGCTGCAGAAGGAAGTCGTTCGCGGTGTGTTCGGGCTTCTGAAGAAGAGGATCTGACCCGGCGCGAGCCATGAAGTGGCTGCTCGGAACGCGCGACCTGCGCGTCGAGATCCGGCTCGCCCTCAAGATGGCGCTCGGGGGCACGGTTGCGTGGTGGCTCGCGGAGGCGCTCGGCGCCCGCCGACCGATCTTCGCCGCCCTGGTGCCGCTCGTCGCCATGACCGGCGATCCGTTCGCTGCGGTCTCGGTCTCGCTCGCGCGCATCGTCGGCGTGTTCGCAGGCGTCGGGATCGGGATCGCGTTCGTCCACGTGAACGTGGGCCTCACCTTGCAGGTCGCGCTGGTGTTGTTCGTCGGCGCGCTCGGCTCGGTCGTGCTCAAGGTCGGCGAGCGGCCGAATCTCGAGGTCCCGATCGCGGGGCTCTTCCTACTCGGGTTCGCGAGCGCCCAGATCTCCCAACTCGGGATCCAGCGCATCTGGGAGACGGCAATCGGCGCCGGCGTCGCAATCCTCATCTCGTCGCTCATCTGGCCACCCGACCCGATGCGCGCGTTGACGCGCCAGCTCGGCGTGTTGCGGAGCGAGCTGATCATCGACCTGACGGCGATCGCGGACGACCTCGCCACCGGGAGCGGCGAAACGGCGGCTCGGCTCGACGACGTCCGTGCGCACTCGCTCGACGCCGTTCGCGAGGTGTTCGCGCTCGACGCCGCCCACCGGGCATTGCGCTGGAGCCCGCTCCGCCGGCGAGACGCTGTCGCGGTGACCGAGCTCGCGGTCCGCATCAACCTTGCAGCTCGCGTGTACCGGCACGCTCGCGCACTTGCCAGGGATGTCGTCGACACGCACGTGCGCGATCCCCGTCTCGCATCCGCCACGCGTGACCTGGCCGACGCGACGGATCGTGCGCTCACCCAGTCCGATGCGACCGCGCCGCTCGAGCGCGCCCGGACGACACTCGACGACCTGTACGAGGGCGAGGCGTGGCTCGTCGCGGCGCAGCTCCGCCAGCTTCTCGACGACATCGGCGACGCGAAGCGTCAGGACGAGCAGGAGGGGTACCGTTCCCCGGCATGACACGCCGCGACGTCGACAAGCTGCAGGAAGAGATCGAGGAGCTGTTCGCGGACCTCTGGCAGGTGCCGCGCTTCTCCGGACTGCGCCACGGGTTCCGCCCGAACGTCGACTGCTTCCATACCGACGACCCGCATGCGCTCACCGTGGTGGTCGAGCTACCGGGCGTCGACCCGCAGTCGGTCCGCGTCGTCGCGGGCGAGCGCCTGCTCGTCGTCGCCGGTGAGCGGAAGCGCCCCCGCGTGACCGGCCGCGTGTACCAGCAGATGGAGATCGAGTACGGGTCGTTCCAGCGGCAGGTGCACCTTGCCGAAGACGTCGACCCGGAGGGCGCGGTCGCCAGGTTCGACCACGGCGTCCTTACCGTCGAGCTGCCCGTCGTCGACCAGGCGCCTCCGCAGGGCCGTTACCGGATCACGGTGGAACGACTTGACTGATCTCGCAGTCGAACTGCCGGACGAGCTGAAGCTCGAGTACCCGACGGCGCTGCCCGTCCTGCCGCTCAAGGAGATGGTCGTCTTCCCGCAGTCGATGACGCCGCTCGCGATCGGCCAGGAGCGATCGGTGCGGCTGATCGACGACGTGGTCGCCGGCGAGCGCCTGCTCGTGCTCACCGCGTCGCGCGACGGCTCGCTCGACGAGCCGGGCTGGGACGACGTCTACGAGGTTGGCACCGTCGCGCTCGTCCACAAGATGATCAAGGTCCCTGACGGGACGCTTCGCATCCTGGTGCAAGGCCTGGACCGTGTGCACCTCGACGCGCGGCTCGACACCGAGCCCTATCTCCTGGGCGAATTCAGCGAACTGCCCGACGTGCTCGAGGAGACGCCCGAGGTTGAAGCGCTCACCCGCAACGTGCAAGGCATGTTCGCGCGCATCATCGGGCTCGCCCCGTACCTCCCCGAGGAGCTGCAGCTCGCCGCCGCCAACGTCGACGACCCGAGCGCACTGTGTCACCTCGTCGCCTCGACACTGCGCACGATCAAGACGGAGGAGCGGCAGGAGATCCTCGAAGAGGTCAACGTCGAGCAGCGCCTGCGCACCGTCTCGGCGATCCTCTCCCGCGAGCTCGAGGTGTTCGAGCTTGGGTCGAAGATCCAGTCGCAGGTGCAGTCGGAGATGGATCGCGGGCAGCGCGAGTACTTCCTCCGCCAGCAGCTGAAGGCGATTCAGCAAGAGCTTGGCGAGGGCGACCCGGAGCAGGCCGAGATCGCGGAGCTGCGCGGTCAGCTCGAGGCGCTCGGCGAGCTGCCGGAGGAGGTGCGCAAGGCGGCCGATCGCGAGCTCACGCGACTCGAGAAGCTGCCGACCGCCGCGGCGGAGTACGGCGTCATTCGCACGTATCTCGAGTGGATCCTCACACTGCCCTGGACGAAGTTCACCGCGGACAACCTCGACCTCGATCATGCGCGCGAGGTTCTCGACGCCGACCACTTCGACCTCGAGAAGGTGAAGGACCGGATCATCGAATACCTCGCCGTCGCGAAGCTGCGCAACGAGATTTCGGGCCAGATCCTCTGCTTCGTCGGGCCGCCCGGTGTCGGCAAGACCTCGCTCGGCCATTCGATCGCGAACGCGCTCGGGCGAAAATTCGTACGTCTCTCGGTCGGCGGCGTGCGCGACGAATCGGAGATCCGCGGACATCGCCGCACGTACATCGGCTCAATGCCCGGCTCGATCATCCGCTCGATCCGCGACGCCGAGTCGTCGAACCCGCTGCTCCTGATCGACGAGATCGACAAGATGGGCGCCGACTGGCGCGGTGATCCATCGAGCGCGATGCTCGAGGTGCTCGACCCCGAGCAGAACCGCACGTTCCGCGACCACTACCTCGATCTTCCGTACGACCTGTCGAAGGTGCTGTTCATCTGCACCGCGAACACGCTCGACACAATCCCGGGCCCACTGCTCGACCGTATGGACGTGATCTCGCTCTCCGGCTACACCGAGGACGAGAAGCTCGGCATCGCGAAGCGCTACCTCCTCCCGAAGCAGCTGAAGGCGCACGGCCTGAAGAAGTCGCAGCTGACGCTCACCGACAAGCTGCTGCGCACCGTGATCCGCGAGTACACCCGCGAGGCGGGCGTGCGAGGGCTCGAACGCCGGCTCGCCGATGTGTGCCGCAAGGCGGCGACCGAGGTGGCGACGGGCCGGCTGACGAAGATCAAGCTCGACGACGCGCAGCTACGCGACTGGCTCGGGCCGCGCCGGTTCTCGGGCGAGGTGCGCAAGCGGACGTCGGATCCCGGCGTCGCGACGGGCCTTGCCTACACAACCGTCGGCGGTGACGTGCTGTTTATCGAAGCGACCGCCTACCCGGGACAGGGACGCCTGACGATCACGGGCCAGCTCGGCGAGGTGATGCAGGAGTCGGCACAAGCGGCGCTCTCATGGGTGCGTGCGCACACCGACGAGCTCGGCCTGGCCGACGACTGGTTCTCGAACCACGACGTGCACATCCACGTGCCCGCGGGCGCGGTGCCGAAGGACGGCCCGTCCGCGGGGGTCACGATGGCGACCGCGATCGCGTCGCTCGTCCGTGACACACCGGTTGCGGAGGACGTCGGGATGACGGGAGAGATCACGCTCACCGGACAGGTCCTCCCGATCGGCGGGCTGCGAGAGAAGTCGCTCGCCGCACAGCGCGCCGGCCTGAAGCGGATCGTGATCCCACGCGACAACGAGCCCGACCTCGACGAGCTGCCGCCGGAGACGCGCGCGGCACTGCAGTTCATCCCGGCCGACACGATTGAGGACGTGTTCGCGGCCGCGTTCGACGGCAAGCGGCGCAGCGGTCGTCGCCGTGCTCAGGCCGGCGAGAAGCTCGCTGCGAGCTCGTCGCACACGGCAGCGTCGGCCGAGCAGACGAGCAAGAACTCACGCTTGCCGCGCAAGAAGAACGTGTAGCGATCTGTCTGGTCGCCCATCGCGACCTCGTACGAGTGCGACTTGGCGCCGTCGACGATGACGACGCTGTGGCCGCTGACCGTCCCACCCCCCTGCTTCGCCACTTCCGCCATCCGGAGGGCCAGCTCGGACTGGACCTTGCCGAAGAGCGCCGCGGTGTACGGATGGACGAGCGGGAAGGTCGCCACCTGCACGAACGACGCACCGTCTCTCGCCGTAGTGCGGCCGTTCGCTACGGTGACCTTCCAGTCTGCGGGGGCGCGGAAATGGAGGCCCTGACGGCTCACCGTCTGCCATTGGCGGTTCGACTGGCCGCTACCGCCGCAGCCTGTAAGGATGACAACAGCCAGGAAGAGCGCCTGTTTGCCCCGGAAGAGCCGGGGGAACAGAGGCGCCGTAACGAGGCGAAAGGATCGGGCAACCATGGCCAAGACGAGTGACAAGGTCTACGACGCAGCTGACAACGTCAAGCCGTATGTCCAGCGCGCGCTGCACGACGAGAAACTCCGCGAGGACGTGCTGAGTGCGTTCTCGACGGCGAAGGAGCTCTACACGGAACTGGTCGGCGGCCGCGGTGCCGTCACCCTCGCGCAGCGCGTCGCGACCGACGACGAGGTGCGCGACAAGCTCCGTGACGCGGTCGACGACCTGCGCAGCGCTGCCGACCGCCTGCAGGGCCGGAAGACCCAGAACAAGAGCCATACCGGCCTGCTGGTGGCGGGGATCGCGCTCGGTATCCTGTTCAACCCAGTCACCGGCCCGGAGACGCGGCGCTGGCTGAAGGACATGGTGACGGGCGGCGGCGACGACTTCGGCGACGACTTTCCGTCCTCGAACGGCGGGGTCTAACTAACTGAGGAACCTGGTTGCGCCGCAGGCGGAACCAGGTTCAGGTCTGTGACGTCGAGTCTGCAACTCGGTTCGGGGCTTCGCCCGGCAACCGAGTTTGCCCGTTACGCCTTCCCCAGGTCCCCGGTCGGAGCGACCGCCGTCGGGACGAGCGTCTGCATCAGCGACGAGCGGTCGACGGGCGACAGGGCGGCTTCGAGCGAGCTCGGGTCGAGCCCGTCGGCTGTCGAGATGTCGTGCATGCCGAGCAGGATCGCGCCGGGCTCGGGCGCAGCCTGGCCGAAGCCGGGGATCGGTGGGATCCAGCCGCCGGCGATCGGGAACGGCAGGTCCTGCTGGTGCAGCCACGCGTTGAGGTAGGGCGTCGGGTCGACGGCGCCGTCGTAGCCGAGGTAGAGGAACGACACCGGATGGACCTCGAAGTGCAGGTGGTACGGCGTACCTTCGGCGTCGCCGGTGTTGCCCATGAAGCCGATCACCTGCC
>DASXOW010000012.1:0-2613 GCA_036493955.1 Gaiellaceae bacterium | reverse complement strand
CGATCGCGTGGAGAAGAAGACCGACGGGCTCTCCGTCTTCCTGATCGACATCCGTGGGGCGCCGGCGGGCCTCGACATTCGCCCGATCAAGACGATGATGAACCACGCGACGACGGAGGTCTTCTTCGACGGCGTCGAGATACCCGCGAGCGCGCTCGTCGGCGAAGAGGGGAAGGGATTCCGGTACATCCTCGACGGCTGGAACGCCGAGCGCATCCTGATCGCGTCCGAGTGCATCGGCGACGCTCGCTGGTTCATCGAGAAGGCGGTCGCGTACGGCTCGGAGCGCGTCGTGTTCGGGCGGCCAATCGCGTCGAACCAGGGCGTGCAGTTCCCGATCGCGCGGGCGCACGCGGCCGTCGAGGCGGCGGACCTCGTACGGCACAAGGCCGCGTGGCTGTACGACCAGGGGGAACCGTGCGGTGCGGAGGCGAACATCGCCAAGCTCCTCGCATCCGAGGCGTCCTGGTCGGCGGCGAACGCCTGCGTCGACACGTACGGGGGCTACGGCTTCGCTGCGGAATACGACGTCGAGCGGAAGTTTCGGGAGACGCGTCTCTACTCGGTCGCGCCCATATCGAACAACCTCGTCCTCGCATACGTCGGCGAGCACGTGCTGAAGATGCCGCGCTCCTATTGACGTTTCTCCGCGGGGCGCGGCGGAATGAAAGCTCGACAGCCGTTCGAGACGCCGGGGAGAGGTCGCACATGAACATGAAGGACATTCGCGGAGCACGAGCTGCCGAAAACCAATCGATCTTCCGCACCGTCAACGAGCGCATCACCGATGTCGGTCAGGACTTCGGCGGATCGCCCCCGGACGAAGGCCGCTGGGTCTGCGAGTGCGTGCAGCTCGACTGCGCCGAGCTCCTCAGGATGACGAACGCCGAGTACGAGGCCGTGCGGGCCGACCCGACGCATTTCATCGTCGCTCCGGACGACTCGCACGTGGTCGCCGACATCGAGGTCGTCATCGAGCGCAACGAGGCCTATTGGGTCGTTGAGAAGGTCGGCGCCGCGGCGAAACGCGCCGAACAACTGAGCGGCGTCTCGTCGAGCTGAGCCCGACCGCGGGCCTCCCGAGAGTTTCCCGGAATCGGTTCCGGGACACTTGGACACCGTCGCGCTTCGCCCAGGGACGACCAGGAGGTACCTAATGAGAAAGTCCGCGCTCGCGCTCGCGGTCGCGCTCGTCGCGCTCGCCGTCGCGCTCACCGGGCCCGGCTCGGCATCCGCCGCGCCGCCCGCCTTCGGCCCGAACGTCGTCGTGTTCACGCCGTCGATGCCGCAGTCGCAGATCCAGGCGACGCTCGACGCGATCTCCACGCAGCAGGTCCCGAACCAGTTCGGTTCGCAGCGCGACGCCGTCCTGTTCGAGCCCGGTACGTACGGAAGCGCTCAGAGCCCGCTCGTGTTCCAGCTCGGCTACTACACCGAGGTCGCCGGGGCGGGAGCGACCCCGGGCGCCGTCGTGATCAACGGCGCCGTCGACGTCTTCAACCAGTGCGACAGCTCGGGCACGTGCGACGGCCTGAACAACTTCTGGCGCTCGCTCTCCAACCTGACGCTGAACGTGACGCTGCCGGGCAACCCGCCGGCCTACGCTCCGCAGAACGGCGAGGACAACGGCTGCAAGAACTCGAACGACCTGTTCGCGGTCTCGCAGGCAGCGCCGGTGCGCAGCGTGATCGTCAACGGCGCGCTGATCCTGCAGGACTACTGCAACCGCGGGTTCGTCAGCGGGGGATTCCTCGCCAACGACGAGCTGAACGGCCTCGTCGGCAACTTCGGCCAGCAGCAGTACTTCGCACGCAACAGCACCATCGGCCAGTGGTCGAACGCGGTCTGGAACCAGGTGTTCCTCGGAGACAACGGCGCGCCGGCGAACTCCTTCGGGCCGGGACAGAGCCAGTACACGAACGTGCCGTCCACGCGCGTCTCGGAAGAGCCTCCCTTCCTCACGGCCGACGCGGCCGGGAATTGGAGCGTCTTCGTCCCCGCCGTGCAGCACGATTCCGTCGGGCCGAATTACGCCGGCGGCTCGGAAGCCGGGACGTCGATCCCTATCGGCCGCTTCTTCGTCGCGAGCCCGTCCACGCCCGTGCAGGCGATCAACGTGGCGCTCGCTCTCGGGCAGAACCTGATCCTGACGCCGGGCGTCTACCGGCTCGCGCAGCCGATCGTCGTGGTGAATCCGAACACCGTGGTGCTCGGCCTCGGCTTCGCGACGTTGATCCCGACGAACGGCAACCCCGCGCTCCAGACGGCGAGCGTGCCGGGGATCAAGGTCTCCGGGCTCATCGTCGACGCAGGCCCGGTGAACTCGCCCGTCCTCGTGCAGATCGGCGGCAAGAACGCCGGCGGCACCCATGACCGCAACGATCCGACGGTCGTCTCCGACGTCTTCTTCCGCATCGGCGGCGCCGAGCCGGGCCAGGCGACGACGAGCCTCGTCGTGAACGCCGACAACGCCATCCTCGACGACATCTGGGCCTGGCGCGCCGATCACGGCGCCGGCGTCGGCTGGAACGCCAACAAGGCCGACACGGGCGTGGTCGTCAACGGCGACAACGTCTCCGCGTACGGCCTGTTCGTCGAGCACTACCAGAAGTT
>DASXOW010000011.1:0-28098 GCA_036493955.1 Gaiellaceae bacterium | reverse complement strand
GTCGGGGGCCTCGACGACGTTGACGAAGTCGAACTCGCCGAGCGTGGCCCACTGGTGCAGCACCTTGCACCCGAGCTCGGCAATGTCCTCGTTCACCTGGCGGAGGCGCTCAGGATTCGACTTGAGGGTCTGTACGCCCTGCTGCGTCAGCGTCGACAGAAGAATGTAGAGCGGCATCCGGCGCGGACCTTACTGCACGGGCGGCCTGGTCGACATAGAGAAGCGCACCGCCCAGAAAGAGCAGTGGGCTGAGCACGAGGTCGGATAGGAACACCGCGACGCGCTGGCCGTTGTCGCCCTGCGTATGAAGGAGCGCGCTCAGCGTGTTGGAAGCGATTCCGACCACGACCACGAGCGCGGCGAGCGAACCGAGGGCGTGTCCGTAGTCGGCAGTGCCAAGGCGGCGGCCGCGTTCCAGCGCATCGCGAAACCCGAGCCGCTCGACCATCGCCGCCGGAACCGCGAGGCCGATGAACGCGAGCCACGCGAGCGCCGGCAGGACATAGACGTACCGGAGCGCCGGGAACGGAAGCCAGATGAGTACCGCGATAGCCACCGCAGTCCTGGAGGGTCCGGCAGCGAGAATCGTCCGGCACGCCAGGAGATAGGCGGCGACGAAGAGGGGCAGCATTGCCCAGAACACGACCATCTGGACGGGGCCGGTCTGGCGAACGCTCAGCTGGTCGGCGACCGCCAGCGGGATACCGAGCGGCAGCGCCCGCCAGAAGTGACTGCCGTACGCGCGGATCGTCTCGGCGATGAGCTGGCCGACGGTCCGCGTCTCGGGCGGGAGCGGCGGCGGAAGGTCAGGCATCGGCGAGCTCCGCCAGTAGCGGCGGCAGCGCGCCGCGGAGTGCGTCTAGGGCGTCGTCGACGCGCCAGCGGTCACGGTCCGCCTCGGTGACTGGATTCGAGACCGCACGAAGCTCGAGCGCCGGGACACCGGCCAGCGCCGCTGCGCGCAGGACGCCGAATCCCTCCATCGCCTCCACGTCGCAGTCGACACCGCCGCCGACGCGACCCGTCGTGCCGATCGGAAGCACATGCGCGTCGGGCAGCGCACGGCGCGCAGCCGCCAGGAGCTCAGCGCCGGGCTGCTCGCGCTCGACCCGCGGGGCGCGCGCGAGCGGGTCGATCACGTCGCAATAGACCGCTTCCGAGCCGAGAACGATCGACGCATTCGGCAACGTCCGGGCGCCGGCGATGCCGACCTGCAGGATGGCGGTCGGACGCTTGTCCGCGATCGCGCGCGCCGTGGCGAGCGCGGCCTCGATGGGCCCGATGCCGCACACAGTTGTGCGCACGGCGGCGCCCTTGAGAAGCGCGGCCTCGAAATCAGTCGCAGCGACGACCAAGATCACCGCCGCACCGTATCTCTGGTACCAGGTATCTCGTGAAGTACCTGGTACCGGTGTTCGTGGTGCTCACGTTGGCGGGTTGCGGGGGCTCGACCGACAAGCCGGCGAACGGCGGCGCTCCTTCGCTCGCGCGCACGTGCGGGTCGGGCCCGGCCGCGTCGACGTACTTCCTGAAGACCGCCGACGGAGTTCGCATCTACGCCGCGTCGACAGGAGACGGCTCGAAGGCGGTCGTGCTCCTCCACGAATCCGGCGGCGCCGGGCTCTGCGGCTGGCTGCCCACACTGCGCTGGTTGTCGGAGAACGGCATCCGCGCGTTGGCGATCAACTTCCGCGGCTATCCCCCCTCGGGGATCCCATCGCTGGCCGACTACCACCACTACGCGCAGGACATCCAGGCTGCCGTCAACGCGGCGCACGCGCTCGGCGCGAAGCAGGTCTTCGTGCTGGGCGCATCGATGGGCGGTGCCGCAACCGTCGCCGAGGCGCCGAAGCTGAAGGACGTCGCCGGCGTGATCAGCCTCTCCGGCGAGCTCTCCCTGCCAACCTCCGAGCTCGACGCGATCGGCGCCGCACCGAACATCAGCGTGCCGTTCCTCTTCGTCGGGTCGGAGGACGACGGCTACGTGACGGGCTCCCAGGCACGACGGCTCACGCGCGCCGTCGGCTCCCAGGACAAGCAGGTGCACATCTTCGCGGGCGGCTACCACGGCTGGGACCTGCTCGATGCGGCGCCGCACCGCGCTCGCGTGAAAGCACTGCTCCTGAGCTGGCTGCATTCGCGCTAGCGAAGTTCCCTCGTCCTGCGGATGCCGGGCGGGCCGGTCGCGCCCGACGACTCCAGTGAAGTCGGACGTAGGCGAAAGGGGGACCTATGAAAAAGGCAGCGCTTGCTGTTCTCGCTGTCGCGGCGGTGGGTACGACGGCGGTCGCCGTCACGTGGGCGGCGGCCGGTGACTCGGCCGTGATCCATGCGTGCGTCGCAAAGGGCAGCGACATCGTGCGGATCCCGGATGCGGGCGGCAACTGCCGGCCGAACGAAACCGGCCTCGATTGGAACGCACAAGGCCCGGTCGGCCCGCAAGGGCCGCAGGGACCGGCAGGACCATCCGGCTCGGCGGCGCCGGAACCGAACACGCGCGACGTCGCGTTCATGCACGTCGACGGCGGCACGCTGGGCACGATCGACGGCGAGGCGACGGAGAAAGGCCACGAGAAGTGGATCACCGTCTCCGGATACGACGCCGACGCGACGGTGCCCGTCTCGACCGGCGGGGCCGGATCGGGCGGTGGCTCCGGCAAGGTGACGTTCAAGCCGATCGTGATCACGAAGCCGATCGACACGGCGACGCCGAAGTTGCTCCAGGCGCTCGTCACCGGCGGCGACCTGCCCGCGGTGCAGATCGACTTCGTGAAGCCGGACGGTGCCGGCGGCGACGAGGTGTTCTACTCGGTGAAGCTCGAGCACGTGCTCATCACCGACATCCACCAGATGGATGCGGGGAAGGCGGGCGGCCACACCCTCGAGCAGGTCTCGCTCGACTTCCAGAAGATCGAGATCACCGAGGGCAGCGGGACAGCGTCAGGCGGTAGCGGCCCGGCGACCTGAGCCCTGATCAGGCTGCGGCGGCTTCGGCCGCCGCAGCCCTCATGAACACGAGGTCGCCGCTCTGTGCGTCTACGCGGATCGTGTCGCCTTCGCCGAAGTCGCCTTCGAGCAGCCGTAGCGCGAGCGGGTTCTCGAGCAGGCGCTGGATCGCGCGCTTCAACGGGCGGGCGCCGTAGGTCGGGTCCCAGCCTGCATCGCCGATCGCCTGCTTCGCGTCGTCGGTCAGCTCGAGCTTGAGCCCGCGGTCGGAAAGCCGCTCGCGCAAGCGCTCGAGCTGCAGGTCGACGATCTCGCCGAGCTGCTCGCGCGACAGCGCCTTGAACTCGACGATCTCGTCGATCCGGTTCAGGAACTCCGGGCGGAAATGCTCGCGCAACGACTCCGTGCTGCGGATGTTCGACGTCATGATCAGCACCGCGTTTCGGAAGTCGACGGTTCGCCCCTGCCCGTCGGTGAGACGGCCGTCGTCGAGGACCTGCAGCAGTACGTCGAAGACCTCGCCGTGCGCCTTCTCGATCTCGTCGAGCAGGATCACGCAGTAGGGCCGGCGACGCACGGCCTCGGTCAGCTGTCCGCCCTCGTCGTAGCCGACGTAGCCGGGCGGCGCGCCGACGAGGCGCGACACCGTGTGTCGCTCCTGGTACTCGGACATGTCGATGCGCACCATGGCGTGCTCGTCGTCGAACATGAACTCGGCGAGCGCACGGCCGAGCTCGGTCTTCCCCACACCGGTCGGCCCGAGGAAGACGAACGAGCCGATCGGCCGATTCGGATCCTGGAGGCCGGTGCGCGCGCGGCGAAGCGCGTTGGCGACGGCGGAGACCGCTTCGTCCTGGCCGATGACACGCTGATGCAGCCGGTCTTCCATGTGGATCAGCTTCTCGGTCTCGCCTTCGAGCAGCCGGTCGACCGGGATCCCGGTCCAGCGCGCAACGACACTTGCAACGTCGTCCTCGTCCACTTCTTCCTTGACCAGCAAATCGTCCTGCGGACGATTCGCTAGCACCTGTTCCAGTTCGGGGATCTCGCCGTAGCGAATCTCGGCGACGCGCTGGAGGTTCCCTTCACGCTCGGCGCGCTCGGCTTCCATCCGCAACTCGTCGATCTTCTTGGTTGCGGCTTTGACGCGGTCGAGCGCTTCCTTCTCACGCGCCCAACGTGCCGCGAGCGTGTCACGCAGCTCCTTCGCATCCGCAAGTTGCGCCTCTAGCGGAGCCCGCGCAGCGGGTTCCGCGGCGGTCGCGGCAATCTCGATCTCGAGCTGCACGACGCGGCGGTTGGCCTCGTCGAGCTCGAGAGGGCTCGAGTCGATCTCCATGCGTAGCCGCGACGCAGCCTCGTCGACGAGGTCGATCGCCTTGTCGGGCAGGAACCGGTCGGCGATGTAGCGGTGGGAGAGAACCGCGGCGGCGACCAGCGCGGCGTCGCGGATGCGCACGCCGTGGTGCGCCTCGTAGCGCTCTTTGAGACCGCGCAGGATCGCGATCGTGTCGGAAACCGTCGGCTCGCCGACGAACACCGGCGCGAACCGGCGCTCGAGCGCGGCGTCCTTCTCGATGTGCTTGCGGTACTCGTCCAGCGTCGTCGCGCCGATGCAGCGCAACTCGCCGCGCGCGAGCATCGGCTTCAGCAGGTTTGCGGCGTCGACCGCGCCCTCGGCGGCGCCGGCCCCGACGATCGTGTGCAGCTCGTCGATGAACAGCACGACGCGCCCGTCGCTCTCCTTGATCTCAGCGAGCACGGCCTTCAACCGCTCCTCGAACTCGCCGCGGTACTTGGCGCCGGCGAGGAGCGAGCCGATGTCGAGCGACCAGACCTTGCGGTCCTTCAGTCCCTCGGGCACGTCCCCCGCGACGATCCGCTGAGCGAGGCCCTCCGCGATCGCGGTCTTCCCCACGCCGGGCTCGCCGATCAGCACCGGGTTGTTCTTCGTCCGCCGGCTCAGGATCTGGATCACGCGCCGGATCTCTTCGTCGCGGCCGATCACGGGGTCGAGCTTCCCCGCCTCGGCTGCCTCGGTCAGGTCGCGGCCGAACTTGGAGAGCGCCTGGTAGGTGCCCTCCGGATCCTGCGAGGTCACGCGCCGGCTGCCGCGGATCTCCTTGACCCACTTGAGGATCTCGTCGCGCGGCGCCGGCTCGAGTGCGAGGAACAGGTGCTCGGTCGAGATGTAGTCGTCCTCGAGCCGCGCGCGATCCTCGTCCGCCTGGTCGAGCGCGCGCGCGAACGCGGCCGACGCGTTCGGCTGCTGCGAGCCGCCCTGCACCGACGGCAGCGCGTCGACGCGCTGCTCAGCCTCCGGCCGCAGCTGCTGCCAGTCCGCGAAGAGATCTTGGTCGAGCAGCGCGAGCAGCAGATGGTCGGGCGTGATCTCGGGGTTGCCGCGCCGGCGCGCGATGTCCTGCGCCGCCGCAACGGCCTCCTGGCTCTTGATCGTCAGCTTCTGGAAGTCCATGTGTCCTTCTCCCACGTGTCCTTGGTGTGAAGCGCACTGCACGGTGCCTGGCACCAGACGGGGCGCGCAAAGGCATGTCCGTTCATGACGCGCGCCCTTGGCGGGCTGGGGGCTGCGGCGGTTGATAGACGACCAGGTCGCGGCGGTAGAAGCGGTGCACCTCGTCGAGCGCCCTCCGCATCTCGTGCTCCATCCGTTCGAGGCGGCGCTGCATGCGCAGCAGCTCGTCCTCCATGTGCAGCACGCGCTCGACGCCGGCGAGGTTCAGGCCGAGCTCCGTCGTCAGCCGCTGGATCAGCCGCAGCCGCTCCACATCCGAGTCCGAGTAGAGCCGCGTGTTGCCGGCCGTGCGTCCCGGATGCACGAGGCCTTTCTGCTCGTACATGCGAAGTGTCTGCGGGTGCATGCCGACGAGCTCGGCGGCGATGCTGATCATGTAGCGCCCTTCGGGCATTAGATCGTTTTCCCGAGCTCTTCGAGCAGCTCGCGCTGCTTCTTGTTCATCTTCTTCGGCACGTCGATGCGCACGCGGGCGAGGACGTCGCCTTGACCGTCGCCCTTCAGGCGCGGCGCGCCGCGGCCCTTGATGCGCAGCAGCTTCCCGTCCTCCGTGCCGGCCGGGATCTTCAACGACACCGCTCCACCCGGCGTCGGCGCCTCGACAGTCCCGCCAAGCGCGGCAGTCGGGAACGACACAGGAACGGTGACGACGAGGTCGTCGCCGCGCCGTTCGTAGATCTTCGACGGCTCGACGCGTGTGACGACGAACAGATCGCCTGCCGCGGCGCCGCCGAAACCGGCCTCGCCCTTGCCCTTCAGCTTGATCCGCGTGCCGTCCTTCACACCCGCCGGAATCTTCACCGTGTAGCGCTTCGTGCGCCGCTCGCGGCCGGCACCGTGGCACGTCGGGCAGGGATTCGTGACGATCGAGCCCATCCCGCGGCACTGCGGGCACGGCTGCTGCAGAGCGAACAACCCCTGCGACGTCGCGACCACGCCCGAGCCGTTGCATTTCGGGCAGATCGTCGGTGCGGTGCCGGGCGCAGCCCCGGTGCCGTGACACGTGTGGCAGGCGAGCTCGAGCTGCACCGGCACCGTCGTCTGCACACCCTTGAGCGCGTCCTCGAACGAGACGCGCACCTCGACCTCGACATCGTTGCCGCGCTGGCCGCGCTGCGGCTGCTGACGGGCGCCGCCGCCGCGGTTGAACAGTCCGCCGAAAATGTCACCAAGGTCGAAGTCCCCGAAATCGAACGTGGTACTAGCCGAACCGTTGCCGAAGGCATCGGTTCCGCCCTGGTCGTACTGCTTCCGCTTCTCCGGATCGGAGAGCACGTCGTACGCGCCCTGTACCTCCTTGAAGCGCTCCTCGTTCCCCGGGTTGCGATCCGGGTGCACCTCGCGGACGAGCTTGCGGTACGCCTTCTTCAGCTCGTCCTGCGAGGCGTTCTTGGAAACACCCAGAGTCTCGTACAGAGACTTAGCCACTCGCGATGACCACCCTCGCCGGCCGCAGCACGCGGTCGCCGAGCACGTAGCCCTTCTGCAGCACCTGGATAACGGTTCCCTCCTCCGCCTCGGACGGCTGCGAGAGAAGCGCCTCCTGCGTGTGCGGGTCGAACTTTCCCTCGGTCGGGATCTCGGCGAGGCCTTCCTTCGCGAGTGCGTCCGCGAGGGCCCGATGGACGAGACGGACGCCGTCCTCGAGCTGCGCCTCTTCATGCGCAGCCGCGAACTCGAGCGCCCGCTCGAGATCGTCGAGCACCGGCACGAGCTCGCGCACGAGCCGCTCGTGGGCGCGCGCGGCCAGCTCCTGCTGGTCGCGCGCCACCCGCTTGCGGTAGTTGTCGAACTCGGCCTTCAGCCGCTGGAGCGCGTCGAGATAGTCGTCGCGCTCCTTCTGCGCGGCGGCCAGCTCGTCGACCTGCTCGACCTGTTCGACCTGCTCCTCCTCGGGCAGGCGATCACTCATCGACAACCTCGTACTCGGCGTCCTCGACCACCTCGTCGTCCGACGTGGTCGACGCGCCGTTCGGCGGTGCCTGCTCGGCCGACGCCTGCGCGTACAGCGCCTGCGCCGCCTCCGTCCACGCCGACTGCAGCGCGTCCGTCTTCGCCTTGATGTCCGCGACGTCGCTCGACTCGAGCACGCCGCGCAACTCCATGATCCGACCCTCGACCGTGCCGGCGAGCGACGAGTCGAGCTTCTCGCGGTTCTCGTTCAGCGACTTCTCGATCTGGTACGCGAGCGACTCCGCGTTGTTGCGGGCGTCGACGAGCTCCCGCAGCTTGTGCGCCTCGCCCTGGTGCGTCTCGGCGTCACGGATCATGCGGTCGATCTCGTCCTGCTTCAGGCCCGAGCCGCCTTCGATGCGGATCTGCTGCTCGTTGCCGGACGCGTTGTCCTTGGCCGAGACGTTGATGATCCCGTTCGCGTCGATGTCGAACGACACCTCGATCTGCGGCATGCCGCGCGGCGCCGGCGGAATCCCGAACAGCTCGAAGCGGCCAAGCGTCTTGTTGTAGGTCGCCATCTCCGACTCGCCCTGCAGCACGTGGACGAGCACGGACGGCTGATTGTCCTCGGCAGTCGAGAAGATCTGCGACTTCCGCGTCGGGATCGTCGTGTTCCGCTCGATCAGGTTCGTCATCACGCCGCCCTTGGTCTCGATGCCGAGCGACAGCGGCGTCACGTCGAGGAGCAGCACGTCCTTGACCTCGCCCTTCAGCACGCCGCCCTGGATCGCGGCGCCGACTGCGACGACCTCGTCCGGGTTGACGCCCTTGTGCGGCTCCTTGCCGATCAGCTCCTTGACCTTCGCCTGCACCGCAGGCATGCGGGTCATGCCGCCGACGAGGACGACGTGGTCGATCTTGGACGCGTCGAGACCTGCGTCGGTGAGCGCCTGCTTCGTCGGCGCGACGGTGCGCTCGAGCAGCGCGTGCGCGAGCTCTTCGAGCTTCGCGCGGGTGAGCTGCAGGTCGAGGTGCTTCGGCCCGTCCTGCGTCGCGGTGATGAACGGCAGGTTGATCTGCGTCGTCATCGTCGACGACAGCTCGATCTTCGCCTTCTCCGCTGCCTCGTACAGACGCTGCAGCGCCATCGGGTCGACACTCAGGTCGATGCCCTGGTCGCGCTTGAACTCGGCGACCATCCAGTCGACGACCGCCTTGTCGAAGTTGTCGCCGCCGAGATGGTTGTCGCCGTTCGTCGACTTGACTTCGAACACACCCTCACCGAGCTCGAGCACCGACACGTCGAATGTGCCGCCACCGAGGTCGAAGACGAGGATCGTCTGATCGGCGCCTTCTTTGTCGAGGCCGTAGGCGAGCGCGGCCGCGGTCGGCTCGTTGATGATGCGTACGACGTTGAGGCCGGCGATCTTGCCGGCGTCCTTCGTCGCCTCACGCTGGGCGTTGTTGAAGTACGCGGGGACGGTGATCACCGCGTCGACGACCGTTTCCCCGAGGAACGCCTCGGCGTCCGCCTTCAGCTTCTGCAGGATCATCGCGCTGATCTCCGGCGGCGCGTACTCCTTGCCCCCCGCCTCGATCCGCACGTCGTCGTTCGGGCCCTTCACGACCTTGTACGGGACGATGGTCATCTCCTCGTTGACCTCGTCGTACTTGCGGCCCATGAAGCGCTTGACGGAGAACACGGTGTTCTCCGGGTTCGTCACCTGCTGCCGCCGCGCCGGGGCGCCGACAAGCCGCTGACCGTCCTTCGTGAAGCCGACGACCGACGGAGTCGTCCGGCCGCCCTCGGCGTTCGCGATCACGGTCGGCTCGCCGCCCTCGAGGACGGCCATGCACGAGTTCGTCGTGCCGAGGTCGATCCCGAGCGTCTTTGCCATGCGTTTCTGCTCCTTCAGTTGCTATCGGGAGAAAATCTAAGCCTGAATATAGCAGATCATGGCTCAAGGCAGGGAGTCGAGCCGGATTGCCTCGAGCTCCTGGGAGGTCCAGTTGGTGATGAGCACCGTCCGCCGGTCGGAGGAGACAGCTGCCTCGCGCGGGAACGCACCGGCTCGAATCGTCCCGAGGAGCTTCCCCCGCTTCACGTCGACGAGCGAGAGGCTGGGCGAGGCGCCGGTCACGCCGAACCGATTCGAGTTCAGGACCATGATCCGGCGGCCGCCGTCGAGCAGCGTGAGGCCGACCGGCGCTTGGCCCACCGGGACGACGCGGACGAGCGAAAGCCTCGGGCCGGAGAAGCCCAGGAGCGCATTGCTCGCGCGTGCAGTCACCCAGACCGTTTCGCCGTCAGCAGCGACCGAGACGCGGACGGGGTCGCAACCCGCGCCGACACGTTTGACAACGGCGCTCGCGGGGCGCGTCTCGGCCTGCCGCAGGTCGATGACGTCGAGCGTTCCCTCCCGCGGCGGCTGCCCAAATCGGCTCGCCGCCCGCGTTACGTAGAGCGACCGTCCGTCGGGAGAGACAGCGACTCCGACGTCGACGAGACCGATCGGGATCATGCCGAGGGACCCGGAGCGCTTCCAACCGGCCGCGCGCGCAGCCCGAAGGTCGAACACGGCGACCGTGCCGAAATACTCCAGCGACACGAACGCGAAGCGGCTGTCCGGGCTGACGGCGACTTCGATTGCGCTCCGTGGATCGAGTGAGCCGGTCTGCGCGCTCGGCGCAACGGCCTGAAGGTTTCCGAGCACCGCATCGGGCGCTCCGCTCCGCGCCCTCCGGATGTCGACGACGGTCACCCCACTCCCGGCGGCCACGAGGAGCAACCGGCCATCCGGGGTGACGGCCTCGCCGGCGGCGCCGGAGATCGGCAGGGCGAACCGACGTACGAGCCGTGGGTGAACGCCGCTGTCCCGGTAGACCCACAGCTCGTTCAAGCCGGTGTACCCGCCGACGGTCACGAACGAGAAACCGGCCGACGACACGACCCCGAACGGGGAGGCGGGCAGCTTCGTCAGAGTCGTCCGCACGCCGCTCAGCTGCGGAGCCGCCGCGACCGCAGTCGTACACGGCGGGGACACGAGCGTCGGGCGGCTCCCGCAGCCGCACACGAGCGCCGCACAGCCGAGCGCGAGGGCGAGGGTCACTGCGACGTATGCGATAGTCCGGCGCGTGGACGAGCAAGAGCTCAGAGCCGTCGTCGAGGCCCGCAAGGAGCTCGGGCCGGAGCACGAAGAGCACCTGATCTCGGGGTTCCTCGAGCGGATCGACAAGGAGATCGACCGGCGAGTCGACGAGAAGGTCGCGGCGCGGCGGCCGAGGAGCCGCAAGAGCATGGAGGCCGAGCTCGGGATCTTCATCCCGATCTTCATCATCGCCGGGATCTTCGCGGGTTTCTCCGGCATCGTCGCCGCCGCGGTCGCGCTCGTGGTGATCTTCCTCGTCAGCGAGCTGCGCCGATAACGGCGCCGCCGACGACGACCAGGAGCGCACCGAACGCCAGCTTCCGCCCCATCCCCTCGGTGTGCCGGACGAGAAGCGCAGCAAGGAAGACGCCCCACAGCGACTCGGTCGCGACGAGCGGCGAGACGACGGTCACGCGCCCGCGCCAGTAGGCCTCGAAGAGCAGCACGTACGACAGCCCGAACATCACGCCCGCGGGCGCGAGCCGCTTCAGCTCGACGCGCGTCGGTGGACGCCGCGTCCAGAGCGTCGCGACCACCGTGCCCGCGAGCAGCGTTGCCGCGGCGGCGGTCTGCGGCGAGGCGTCGCCATGCAGCGCGCGGACGAGGTTGTCGCGCGTCGCGAACAGCGTCGCCGCACCGGCCGCGAAGAGGAGGCCGCGCGCCCGCAGGTGACCCGGCCGGTCGCGCTCGGCCGCGAGCAGGACTCCGCCCGCGACGATCGCCAGCGCGCCAATCACGAGCGGCAGCCGCAGCGGCTCGTCGAGGAACACCAGTGCAATCGCGACGGCAACGAGCGGCGCCGCACCGACTGCGACAGAGGTTCGCGACGCACCGATCTCGCGCACCGCCAGGGTGAAGAGCGCCTGAGAGCCACCCGGCGCGAGGAGCCCCGTGAGCAGGAACGGCCAGGCGCCGTGGAAGTCGTGCCGGACGAGCGATGCGGCGACCGCGACGCCGAGCGCGACGACGACTGTCGCAAGGGTCGCGCCACTCACGTCCGGCAGGCCCGGCAGCGCAAGCCGCAGCGCGACCGTCATCCCACCGAACAGCGCTGCCGACCCGAGCGCGAGCAGGACGGCGGTCAATGCATCGCCTCGGCTACGACGATTCCGGCCATGATCACGGCGCAGCCGAGCCAGGCGGTCGCTCCGAGCCGGTCGCCCGCGAGCGTGAAGCCGAAGAACGCCGCCCACACCGGCTCCATCGAGAACGCGAGCGCCGTCCGAGTCGCGGTCGTGCGCCGCTGCGCCCAGGTCTGCGCGAGGAACGCGAGCGCGCTCGCGAACACGCCGGTCACAAGCAGCGCGCCCCACACCGTCCAACCGTGCGGGAACGAGAGGTCGTCGAGGGCGAGGGCGATCGCGAGCAGCCCACCGAACGCCGTCAGCATCTCGACGAGCGTGAACGCGATCGCCTCGTAGCGCGGTGCGTAACGCTCCATCAGCACGATCTGAAGGGAGTAGACCGCGGCTCCGCCGAGCACGAGCAGGTCACCGACGAGCGAGCCGCGGTGGACACCGGCGAGCAGTGCCAGCCCGGCGGTCGCAAGGACGACACCGAGCCAAACGCCGCGACCGGCGCGCGTGCGGAAGACGGCGAGCGCGAGCAGCGGCGTCAGGACGACGTACATGCCGGTGATGAAGCCGGTCGATGAGACCGTGGTGCGCTCGAGCCCGGCCGTCTGGAGCGCGTAGCCGGCCCCGAGCAGCGCGCCCGCGAGGATCCCGGAGAGCACACCGGCGCGCCCGAGGCGACGCAGCCGCGCAACGCCGGGCACGGCGAGGGTGCAGCCGGCGATCGCGAACCGCACTGCCAGGAACGCGAACAGCGGATAGATCGCGACGGCGTCCTTCACCTGGACGAAGGTCACGCCCCAGACGGCGGTCACGACCAGGAGGACAAGGAGCGCAGGCATCGGAGCATCCTGTCAGGGCGGCTCGACACCGCTCTGACAGGAGCAACCCGGTTGCCGGGGGCAGCCCGGAACCGGGTTGCAGACCTTGGCCGCGACGCGCCACTAGAGTCAGGAACCTGGCTCCGGCTGCGCCGCAACCAGGTTCGTGCCAGGGCAGGCGGGTACCGTTGGTGTCGTGGACGTGCTCGACACCTTCGGCAGGCCGCTCCGCGACCTCCGCATCTCGGTCACCGACCGGTGCAACTTCCGCTGCGTCTACTGCATGCCGAAGGAGGTCTACGGCCGCGACCACCGATTCCTCGACCGGAAGGAACTGCTCACCTTCGAGGAGATCGCGCGCGTCGCGCGCGTCTTCGTCGACGGCGGCGTCCGCAAGATCCGCATCACCGGCGGCGAGCCGCTCGTCCGCCGCGACCTCGAGCGCCTGATCGAGCAGCTCGCGGCACTGGACGTCGACCTGACGCTGACGACGAACGGCTCGCTGCTCCCGCAGAAGGCTCGGGCACTCGCAGACGCAGGCCTCACGCGCGTGACCGTCAGCCTCGACGCGCTCGACGACGCGACCTTCCGCGCGCTGAACGATGTCGACTTCCCGGTCGACCGCGTGCTCGACGGGATCGAAGCGGCACGCGAGGCTGGACTGCCGGTGAAGGTGAACGCGGTGGTCAAGCGCGGCGCGAACGAGGATCAGATCGTGCCGATGGCGGCGTTCTTCCGCGAGCGCGGCCACACGCTGCGCTTCATCGAGTACATGGACGTGGGGCACACGAACGGCTGGCGCCTCGACGACGTCGTCCCGGCGGCGGAGATCGTCGCCGCGCTCGACCGGGCGTTCGGGGTCGAGCCGGTCGATGCCGCCTACCGTGGCGAGGTCGCCAAGCGCTACCGCTACCGCGACGGCAGGGGCGAATTCGGCGTCATCTCGTCCGTGACGCAGCCGTTCTGCGGTGACTGCACCCGCGCCCGGCTGTCGGCGGAAGGCCGCTTGTACACATGCCTTTTCGCCGTTCGTGGCCACGATCTCCGGGCCGTGATCAGGCAGGGCGCGAGCGACGAAGAGCTCGCTACGGCCATCGCAGACCAGTGGCTTGTTCGCAAAGACCGCTATTCCGAGCTCCGCTCCCGGGCCACCGCTGACCTGGAACGGATCGAGATGTCCTACATCGGCGGCTAGAATTCGATTGTGGGAGCAATGGTCGCAGCAGTCGGGCGGCGTCATTTGCCGCGTGGTTGGTCGGATCTCGGCCGCCAGCTACTGATCTGGTTCGGGTTCGCGATCCTGTACCAGCTGGCGCGCGGCGTCGCCGATCGCAACTCCGCAAAGGCGTTCGCCAACGGCTACCACGTGGTCCGGATCGAGACGCGCGTGGCGCACCGGCTCTACGAGCTGACCTTCCAGAACTTCGTCGACCAGCGCCACCTGCTCGAGACGATCGTCTCATGGACCTACTGGAACTCGGAGTTCACGGTGGTGGGCCTCGCCGTGCTGTGGGTGTACCTCCGTCGCCACGAGGCGTTCCTCCGCTTCCGAAACTCGATCCTGCTCGCGAACGTGATCGGCCTCCTCGGATACATCTTCGTCCCAACCGCGCCGCCGCGGCTGCTGGGCATCGGGTTCACCGACGAGCATCGCGACGGCCTGATCTCGCTCGCTGCGAACCCCTACGCCGCAATGCCGAGCCTTCACTCGGCGGACGCACTGATCGTCGGCGTCGTCCTGTTCTCGGTCTGCCGGAACTGGTGGTCGAAGGCAATCTGGGCGGCGTGGCCGGCGTGGGTCTGGTTCGCGGTGATGGCGACCGGCAACCACTTCTGGCTCGACTGCGTCGCCGGCATCTTCGTGGCAATCGTCGCCATGACAGTGGTCTACAACAGGCGCATTCGCCGCACATTTGCCGCTCGTCGGTCGTAACCGACCGCCTGTCGACCCGCAACCGTTAGGCGGCAAAACGGCTGGTACGGTCCCGCGCGTGAGCAGGGCCGAGGCGATCAAGCACGGCTATACGACGGGTGCCCGCGGGCTGGCGTCCCGGTCAGTGACCGGACTGACGCGCACGCGGATCACCCCGAACGCGCTCACCGCCACCGGCGTGACGCTCTGCGCAGCCGCGGCGGTGCTCGCCCTGTTCGAAGGACGCAACGAGCTCCTCTTCTACTGGCTCGCAGCCGTCGTCTTCGTCGTCGGCTCGCTCCTCGACGTCCTCGACGGCGCGCTCGCGCGGGCCGGCGGAAAGGCAACGCCCTTCGGTGCGTTCATCGACTCGACCACCGATCGTGTCAGCGAGGGCTTCATGCTGACCGCGATCGCGTGGGTGCTCGCCCGTAACCATCATCCGGCCTTCGTCGCCGTAGCCGTGGCCGCGGTCGCAGGGTCGTTCCTCGTTTCCTATACGCGCGCACGCGCCGAGGCACTCGGCCTGCGCGGCGACGTCGGCATCGGCTCTCGCGCCGAGCGGGTCGTCGTCATCACCGCGGGTCTCGTCCTCGCGCCGTGGGGCGTGCTGCCCTGGTCGCTCGTCCTCCTCGCCTGCACAGCGTGGATCACCGTCGGCCAGCGCGTCCTGCACGTGCGCAAGCAACTTCTTCAAACGGAGGCAATCAATCGTGAGTGACCGGCAACAAGACAAGGTCCGCGTCGCAATCGTCGGCGTCGGCAACTGCGCGAACTCGTTCATGCAGGGCCTGACGTACTACAAGGACGCGAACGCCGACGACTTCGTGCCCGGCCTGATGCACGTCGACCTGGGCGGGTACCACATCCGCGACATCGAGGTCGTGGCCGCGTTCGATGTGGTCAAGGGCAAGGTCGGCGTCGATCTCGCCGATGCGATGTGGGCTCATCCGAACGACACGATCAAGTTCGCGGACGTTGCCAAGACCGGCGTCACGGTCTCGCGCGGCATGACGCTCGACGGCCTCGGCAAGTACCTCTCGGAGATCGTCGAGAAGGCAGACGGCCCGACCGACGACGTCGTGGGCATCCTTCGCGACCGCCAGGTCGACGTCGTCGTCAACTACCTGCCGGTCGGCTCCGAGGACGCGACCAAGTGGTACGCGGAGCAGGTCATGGCGGCTGGCTGCGCGATGGTGAACTGCATGCCGGTCTTCATCGCGCGCGAGGACTACTGGAACAACCGGTTCCGCGAGGCGGGCTGCCCGATCATCGGCGACGACATCAAGTCACAGGTCGGCGCGACGATCACCCACCGTGTGCTGACCTCGCTGTTCCGCGAGCGCGGCGTCCACCTCGACAAGACGATGCAGCTGAACGTCGGCGGCAACTCCGACTTCCTCAACATGCTCGAGCGTGAGCGCCTCGAGTCGAAGAAGATCTCGAAGACGAACGCCGTCACGTCGATGCTCGACTACGACCTCGGCGACAAGAACGTCCACGTCGGTCCGTCCGACTACGTGCCGTGGCTGACCGACCGCAAGTGGGCGTACATCCGCCTCGAGGGGTCGAGCTTCGGCGACGTGCCGCTGAATGTCGAGATGAAGCTCGAGGTATGGGACTCCCCGAACTCCGCCGGCATCGTGATCGACGCGGTGCGGCTCGGGAAGCTTGCGTTGAACAACGGCATCGCCGGCTCGCTCGAGGGGCCGAGCTCGTATCTGATGAAGTCGCCGCCCCGGCAGATCCCGGACGACGACGCCTACGAGCTGGTCGAGGAGTTCATCGAGCGCAACAAGCGCGGCGCTCAAATCCACGCAGACTTCTAGGACCGCGAAACCGGGGCCGCCAGCGGCCCCGGTTTCGCTAGATGGCCGGGCTACGCTTCGTGTCGTGCGCGTCTGCCTCGTAACACCGTTTGCATGGTCCCAACCGCACGACGTCAACGACCATGTTCGCGGCATCGCCGGCGAGCTTCGTGCACGCGGGCACGAGGTCACCGTCGTCGCGCCGTCGACGAAGGCGGCCGACCTGCTGGCCGGCCGGCGCGCGCTCGCGGCGGGCGTTCGGCCCGAGGTGATCGCGGTCGGTGCGGCGATCCCCGTCTCGCGGCGCTCGCAGCTCGGCGTGCCGGTCGGCGTCCAGGCCAACCTCCGCCAGACGCTGGCTCTCGGTTTCGATGTCGTCCACGGCTTCGAGCCGGGGCTGCCGTCGTTGTCGTATCTCGCGCTGCGCGACGCCGATGCGCTCGCGGTCGCGACGTTCGTCTCTCCCAACCGTCTCGGCTACCCGCCCGCGCGATCGGCCCGCGAGAAGCTGCTCGGCCGCGTCGACGCGCTGATCGCGCTCTCCGAGGAAGTGCGATCCGCGGCGGAAGAGCGGTTCCCTGGTGACTACCGGCTGCTCTCGCCCGGCGTCGACACGACGCTTTTCGCGCCGGCGAAGAAGCGCACGACGATCGTGCTCGAGCTGCGGCCGAACGAGCGCGTCGTCGCACGCTCGGTGATGCATGCGCTGCGGGAGCTACCAGGCTGGGAGCTCGTACTGCTCCGGACGCGCCCGCTGATCGGCCGGCCGGCGATCCCTCGCGACCTCGCCGGCCGCGTTCACGTCCGGACAGCTCGCGATGCCCGCGTGCGCGCGACGATCTTCAATACCGCATCGATCTTCGTGCCGGGGATCGTCGGCCTCCGTCGGGCGACGCTCGAAGCGGCCGCCGCGGGCTGTGCGATCGTGCGGCCGGCAGGGATCGAGTCGCAGCCCGAGCTCGCCGCGGCCGCCGCCGCGCGGCTGGCGGACGACGCCACCCTGTGCGAGCGAGAAGGCGCGGCCGCACGCCGGAGCGCCGAGAAGCAGACGTTCACCGCGGTCGCGGCGGAGCTCGACGCCCTCTACACGACCCTGACGACGCGCCGGCGCACGCGAAAGCGCCAGTCCGACCCGCTCGCCGACCGGCCGTGGATCGTCGCCGACCTACACATGCACACGTCGTGGTCGCACGACTGCTCGACGGATCCCGCCGAGCTCGTCGACCATGCCGTGGCCGAAGGCCTCGGCGCGATCGCCGTCACCGACCACAACGTCTTCGGCGGCGCGCTCGAGACGCTCGACTGTGCCGAGGGTCGCGACCTGATCGTGATCCCGGGCGAAGAGGTGAAAACCGACGGGCAGGGCGAGGTGATCGGTCTCTTCCTGCAGCAGGAGATCCCGCGCGGGCTCTCGTTCGCCGACACGGTCGCCGCGATCCGCGAGCAGGACGGAATCGTCTACATCCCGCATCCGTTCGACCGGCTGCATTCGATCCCCGACCCGCGCACGCTCCACCGGCACCTCACCGATATCGACGTGCTCGAGGTCTACAACGCCCGGCTGCTCTTCGAGGGGTTCAACGACGAAGCCCTCCGCTTCGCGAGGAAGTACGACCTGACCATGGGCGCCGGCTCGGACGCGCACGTGCTGCAGGGCGTCGGCACGGGCGGCGTCCGCATGCGCGCGTTCCGCGACGCGGAGGAGTTCCTGCTGTCGCTGCGCACCGCCGAAATCCTCCGCCGGCCGAAGCCGCTCGCGTATCTGCAGTCGCTCAAATGGGTGGCACAGGTCAAGGACCGGGTCCGCTAGGAGAAGGGTTGCGGGTACCGAATGGACCCCTGCTGCGTGGCCACCAACGTGACGACAGACGAGATCTACGAGCGGTACCTCCGGAAGGCGATCACCGAGATCAACCGCCTCTCGCACGAGATCGCTCAGGCGGCCGACGGCGCACCGACCGCATTGCCGACCGGGCATCCGCTCGCGAGCATCTTTCTGCTCAAGTTCGGCCCGCAGGCGCAGGAGCTGCAGGAGGGCGTCGCCTTCCACGGCCGCGCCGGCACCGCGCTGATCAAGTCGCTGGAGCGGCTGCAGGTCGATGCGATGGAGGTCTACGGCACGAACTGCGTCAAGTTCGCCGGCAGCGACCTCGGCATCGCCGCCGAGTGGCTGCGCCGAGAGCTGCGGATCGTCGAGCCGAAGCTCGTCGTCGTGATGGGCGACGATGCGCTCGAGTTCCTGAACGGCAGCGAGTTCCAGCTGTCGGCGACGCTCCTGCCCGAGCTGGGCGAGCTCCAACGGTTCTCGCCAACGATCGAGGGGCTCTACGTCCCCGATATCGATCTCTCACTCGACGAGGAACCGGCGAAAACCGCGTTCTGGAACGCCTTCAAGGCGGTCGGGCCGTGGTGGGCAGAGCTGCCGCCCTACTAGCCCTCTTTGTAGGGCTGGTCGTCTACTACGAAACGAGCTCGAGCCTGTGGCAATGGGGGCTCTGGGGCAGCGTGGCGTGGATCTCGTGCGTCCTGATCCCGGCAGTCTTCCTGCTCGTCTGGCTGGCGCTTCCGCTGCGCGAAACGCAGGCACTGCTGTACCTCGCGCCCGGATTCGTCGTGCTCGCGGTGATCCTGACCTGGATCCAGAACGACCTCTGGTCGAACTTCACCCGCCTGGGCGCCGCTGCACTCGTCGGCTGGGTGTTCCTGAGGGTGTTCGAGTCGGTCAGCTGGGTGGCGCTCGTCGCGTCGATCATCCCGTTCGTCGACTCCGTCTCGGTCTGGCGCGGGCCGACGAAGACGATCACGACGAAGCACCCGGAGGTGTTCGACGTGCTGTCGTTCGCGTTCCCGGTGCCCGGCGAGCACGCAGCGGCGCAGCTCGGCATGCCGGACGTGCTCTTCTTCGCGCTCTTTCTCGGTGCGAGCGCGCGATTCCAGCTGCGAGTCGGCTGGACGTTCCTCGGCATGGTCGTCGGCCTCGGTCTCACGTTCGCAGCAACGACGCAGTTTCAGACGCTCGGACTGCCGGCGCTCCCCGGCATCGCGCTTGGCTTCCTCGTGCCGAACGCGGATCTGCTCTGGCGAGCGATTCGTGCGCCCAAACAGGTGTCAGACGCCACTGGTGTCTGACACCAGCAGCGCCGCGCATTCGACGTGCGGCGTGTGCGGGAACATGTCGACCGGCTGCGCGCGGACCAGCCGGTAGCCGTAGTCGTCCGACAGCCGCTTGAGGTCGCTCGCGAAGGTGGTCGGGTTGCACGAGACGTAGACGACGCGCGGCGCGGCGATCTCCCCGAGCCGCTTCAACGCCTTGCCGGCGAGGCCGGCGCGCGGCGGGTCGACGACGACGACGTCCGGGTCGCCGGCACGCTCGCGGAGCTCGCGCAGGACCTCGCCGACGTTGCCGGCGAAGAACGCGGCGTTCCCGACGCTGTTCAGCTCCTGGTTCTCGATCGCGCAGGCAACCGATTCCTCCGAGATCTCGATTCCCCACACCGTCAGCGCCGACGACGCCATCGACAGCCCGATCGTCCCGATCCCGCAGTAGAGGTCGTACACCGTCTCGCCGCCCTCGAGCGCGGCGAGGTCGCGCGCGATCGCGTACAGCTGCTCCGCCATCTCCGTGTTCGTCTGCAAGAACGCGTTCGGGCGGACGCGGAACCGCAGACCGCCGATCTCCTCCTCGATCGCGTCCTCGCCCCAGAGGAGCTCGGTCGGCACGTTCGTCACCTCGGCCGGCCCGCGGTTCACCGACCAGTGAATCGACTTCACCTCGGGAAACTCGGTCAGGACTTCGATCAGGCGCTCGCGATCGAAGCGCTCGCCACGCGCGGTGACGAGCTGGACAAGCGCCTGCCCGGTGTTACGCCCTTCGCGGACGACGAGATGCCGTAAATACCCCTCCTGCGTCGCCTGGTCGTACGCGGCGAGCTTCTCCTCGCGCGCCCAGTCCCGCATCCGGTTGCGAATTGCGTTGCCGACGTCGGACGTGAGCCAGCACTTCTCGATCTCGAGCACGTCGTCCCATCGGCCCGCCCGGTGGAGGCCGAGAGTCGGCCCGTCGTCGTTCGCAGTGAACGAGTACTCCATCTTGTTGCGGTAGCCGAACTGCGACGCGGCACCGATGATCGGCTCGAGCGGCGGATCGGTGAGGCCCGCGAGCCGTTGGAGCGAGTCGGCGACCCACTGCTGCTTCGCCGCGAGTTGCGCCTCGTAGGCGAGGTCTTGGAACCGACACCCGCCGCACGCCGGATAGTGCGCGCATGGGGCGTCGACGCGCCGCGGGCCACCGGTGATCACTTCCGTCGCGATCGCCTCGGCATGACGTCGCTGCACCTTCGTCACGCGCGCGCGAAGGGTGTCGCCGGGAAGCCCGCCGCGCACGAACACGACGAACCCGTCGAGCCGCGCGACGCCGTTGCCGCCGAACGCGAGGGAATCGACCGTGAGCTCGAGCTCTTGATCTCGCTGAACGGGCGCGGCCACGGCGCCAGGCTAGCCGTCGATCACGAACCGCACGCGTTGCCTTGGCGCGAGTTGGCCCGCGAGCCACAGGTCGTCCGACCGCACGATGGCGATCACGGGGTAACCGCCGGTCGTCGGGTGGTCGTGCATGAGCAGGATCGGCTGTCCCGACGCCGGCACCTGGATCGCGCCCGTCACGAGGCCTTCCGACAGCAGCTCGTCGTGGCGGGCGCGTTCGAGCGACGGCCCTTCGAGCCGGATACCGACACGGTTCGAAGACGAGCTGACGCTCCACCGCTCCGAGCACAGCGCGTCGATCGCCGCCGCGGTGAACCACTCGTCGCGTGGGCCGAGGCGAACTCGCAGGACGGGCTCGTCCGGCACGACCCGCGTGGGGACAGTCCCCACGTGCGCCGCGCGCTCCGGCCCTGTGTCCACGCCGATTCGGAGCACGTCACCTGTCTGGAGCGGCCGTGGCCCGAGGCCGGTGAGCAGATCGGTCGAGCGGCTGCCGAGCGTGGGCTCCACGTCGATCCCACCGCGGACGCAGATGTACATGCGAACGCCGCCCACGCATCGTCCGACCTCGAGCACCTCGACGGTACGGACCTCGGCCGTTGTCGCGCCCGTCAGCGCGATCGTCGTCGGGACGTCGAAGCGCAACACCGGCCCGGCCATCGTCGCCTCGAGCGCCGCGGCGCCGGGCGGGTTGCCGACGAGCCGGTTGCCGAGGTCGTACGCGGTCGCGTCGGCGGCGCCAGAGGGCGGCACGCCAAGGTGCGCGAGGCCCGGGCGACCGCGGTCCTGCACGGTCGTGAGCAACCCAGGACGGACGACCTCGATCTGCGTCATGCCGCGACGAACCGGACGCGGTCGCCTGGTGCGATCAGCGCGGGCGGCTCGCCCGCAGGATCGAACATCACCGCCGTGGTCGACCCGAGGAGCCGCCAACCGCCCGGCGAGTCACGCGGGTAGACGCCCGAGTACGGCCCGGCGATCGCGACGGTGCCGCCCGGTACCTGCGTGCGCGGAACGTCGCGCCGCGGCACGTGCAGCCGCTCGTCGCCGCCGGTGAGGTATGCGAAGCCCGGCTGGAACCCGAGGAACGCGGCGACGTGCTCCGCGCTCGTGTGCCGTGTGACCACCTCCTCTTGCGAGAGCCCGGTGAGGCGCGCCACCTCGGCGAGGTCGAGGCCGTCGTACGTCACAGGAATCTCGATCGAGCGGCCGGCCGGCTCCGCGTCGCCTGCGAGTGCGCGCTCCGCGATCGCGCCGAGATCGGGGGCCTCCGCGCCCCACGTCACGAGCACGGTGGTGTGGCCGACCACCACGTCGACGAGCTCGGGCCGTTCCTCGCGCAAGAGACCGGCCGCGCGTACCGCAGCAGCGTTGTCCGGCAGCTCGAGCAGCGCGCCGCGGTCGCCGGCCGGACGGACAGTAACGTTCACGCGAATCGACGCACAGTGAGACCCGCGTCGGTGAGTGCGGCCCGCACCTGCGCAGCGAGGCGAGCCGCGCCGGGGCTGTCGCCGTGCACGCAGATCGACCGCACGTCACCTGTGCGTGCGAGCGCGACTGCCTGCTGCGCCGCTTCGGGCGCGGCCAACAGGGCACCCGGCTCACCGCGGGGCACGAGCCGGCCTTTCGCGTAGCCGCGGTCGGCGAATCCCTCGGCGAACGCATCCAGGCCGCCCGCCCGCGCCTGCTCGAAGAGCTCGGATCCGGGCCACGCAAGCATGCCGACGCCGTACTCGGAAACTGCGTCGACGATCGCGCAGGCCACCTCACCGTCTGCGATCGCGCGCGTGTAGAGCGCGCCGTGCGGCTTGACGTACGTCACCTCGGTTCCTTCGCCTGCCGCGATCTCGAACAGCGTCGCGACCTGCTGCGCGACGTCCGCGCGCAGCACGTCGAGCGCGACGTCGAGGTCGCGACGCCCGAAACCCTCTCGGTCGCGGTACGACGGGTGCGCTCCGATCGCGACGTTTCGCTCCGCAGCCGCAGCGCACACGACGCGCATCGTCTCGGCCGACCCGGCGTGGAACCCGCACGCGACGTTGGCGCTCGTCACGACGTCGAGCAGGGGCTCGTCTTCGGCGAACCCCTCCCCGACGTCGGCATTGAGATCGACCGCCATCGGCGGAGGCTAACCGGCGGCGAGACCGAGCTGGAACAGCGCGCCCAGGCGGTCCGGGACTCCCCAGTGCCCGACGATCCGCCCCTCCTCGACCCGTAGGAGGTCGAATACGTCGATCCCGATCGCGCGCCCGGTCGGCGCATGCCCCATGTACGGGCCGTCCTGGGTGCCGCTCCCCCGCATGTGGAGCCAGACGAGCTCGCCGTCGACCGCCAGATGCTCGATGTCGAGCCGGAAGCCCGAGTACGCACGGTGGAGCGACGCGATCACGCCCTTCACCCCCGCCGCACCCGCCGCGTGGTTCGGGCCGTACTCCTGATGCTCGACAAGGGAAGCCGCAACGAGGTCGTCGCACACGTCGAGATTCGCATCGTTGAACCCCTCTTCGATCAGCCGCCTGACGACGGTTTCTGGTTCTGTCGACACTCTGTTCTCCTTAACGCATTACGATAAAGCGCTACTGTATTCAATTGGGTGGTACAGTTCCAGATATGTCCGAGGACGTCAAGCGCCGCTACAACTCGACTCGGCGCCGCCAGCAAGCTGAAGAGACGAGATCGCGCGTTCTCGACGCGGCCGCAGAGGTCTTTCGCGAGCGCGGCTACGAGCGGTCGAGCATCGCCGCCATTGCCGAGTCGGCGGGGGTCTCGGACGAGACCGTCTACGGCCACTTCAAGAACAAGCGGACCCTGCTGGCCGAGCTCGTGCGGCACGCCGTGCGTGGGAGTGACGACCGCCCTGTGCTCGACCAGTCGGGGCCACACCGGCTGACCACGGAAACGGACCAGCGGCGTCAGGTCCAGTTGTTTGCCACCGACGTCGCCGGCCGACTCGAGCGTGCAGCTCCTCTCGTTGCAGTCGTCGCGGCGGCCGCAGCCGGCGAGCCGGAGTTGAACGAGCTTCTGAAGAGGCTGCACGAGGCTCGACGAAAGAACCTCCGCGTGTTCGAGGCTGCTCTGCGCGCAAACGGGCCGCTGCGCCTCTCCTCGACTGCGGCCACCGACGCCGTCTGGGCGCTGACTAGCCCGGAGCTCTTCCAGCTGTTTACCGTCGTGCGCAGCTGGTCGAACCGTCGGTACACCACGTGGCTCGCCGAGAGCCTCGAGACGATGCTGCTCGCGCCTAGCGCAGCAGGCTGACGTACACGGACCGCGTGCGCGGCCCGTCGAACTCGCAGAGGAAGATGCCTTGCCACGTGCCGAGCGCGAGCTCGCCGTCGCGGAGCGGCACGAGCACCTGCGGCCCCATCAGCGACGCGCGCGGATGCGACGGCGCGTTCTCCTCCCCCTCCTCGATGTGTTTCCACCCCCACGCCTCCGGGACGAGGTGCTCCAGCGCCATCTCGAAGTCGCGGGCGACCATCGGATCGGCGTGCTCGTTGATCGTCAGGCCCGCCGTCGTGTGCGGGACGTAGACGAGCACCGCCGAGGCGCCGTTCGCCTCGCGGACGGCGTCCCGAACCTGAGCGGTGATGTCGAGGAGCTGCGTGTGCCGCTCGGTAGCGATTCGTAGCTCGTGCACGAGGCCGTATCCTAGGGCGCGATGGCGGTCGCCCCGTACACAGCAAGCGAGGTCGATGCATTCCGCGAGCGCGGTGACGCGTTCAACCGCGACATGCTCCAGGAGTACTACGACCACTTCGCCGGGCTGAAGGAGACGCTCGACATCGAGCAGGTGTACGAGGAATACGAGGACCTGACGCGGATCGAGACGGCGCAGCGGCTCGAGCACGCACCGACGGAGCTCTGGCGGTTCGCCTGCGAGGGCTTCCTCGGCAACCTGACGCGGTCACACCAGGCGAAGGCAGCGGAGGTCGAGGCGACGCTCGAATTGACCGTCGACGGAGAGACGGTGCCGTATCGCATGGCGCGTGTCGTGATGTCGAACGAGACCGATCGCGACAAGCGGCAGCGCATCGACGAGCAGCGACTCCGCCTGCTCGACGAGCAGCTCAATCCTCTGTACCTCGACGCACATCGCATCGACCGCGACGCGATCCGGGAGCTCAACGCGCCGAACTACTACGAGCTGTACAAGCGCTTCGGGTTCAGGCTCGACGAGCTCGCGGTCGAGTGCCGCGCCTTGCTCGACGAGACGGAAAGGCTCTGGGAGAACGAGGGCGACGCGCTGTTCCGCGCACGGCTCGGCTTCGGCCTCGACGAAGCGAAGCCGTGGGACGTCGGGCGGCTGTTCCGCGCGCCCGAGCTCGACGCGCAGTACCCGGCCGACAAGATGCTGCCCGCGCTCGAGGCGACGCTCACCGAGCTCGGCATCGACATCCGCTCGCAAACGAACGTCCACCTCGATCTGGAGGTGCGCCCGAGCAAGTCGCCGCGTGCGTTCTGTGCGCCGATCGAGGTGCCCGGGAAGGTCATGCTCGTCATCCAACCGATCGGCGGCAAGGACGACTGGGAGGCGCTCTTCCACGAGGCAGGGCACACGGAGCACTACGCGTGCACGAGCGACAGCCTGTCGATGGAAGGCAAGCGGCTCGGCGACAACGCGGTCACCGAGGGCTGGGCGATGCTCATGCAGCACCTCGTCACCGAGCCGGCCTGGCTCAGCCGCCGCCTCGACGTCCCGAACGTCGACGCGCTCGGCAAGGACGGCGCCGTCTCGCTCCTCTACTTCGTGCGGCGGTACAGCGCGAAGCTTCTCTACGAGATCGAGCTCTTCCAGGTCGACGACCCGACGACGATGCGGAGCCGCTACGCCGAGCTCCTGTCGGACGCGCTGAAAATCCCGATCCACTCGGAGAGCTACCTCGACGACGTCGACGGCAGCTTCTACGTGATCGGCTACCTCCGTTCGTGGGCGTTCGAGGCGCAGTTGCGGGACTTCCTGCGAAGCGAGTTCGGGAACGAGTGGTTCGCGGGGCGCGAGGCCGGCGGCCTGCTGCGCGAGCTCTGGTCGGTAGGCCAGGAGCCGACGGCCGACGCGCTGCTGAAAGACGTGACCGGCGCCAAGCTGGAAATGGCCTCAGTGGGCGACCGGATCCGCGAACGACTTTAGAGTCGTCCCGTGGCAACGACTGCGCTCGCCCACCTCTCGGACGACGAGGTGCTCGATCTCCTCGCGAGGTCAGACGAATCGGCGCTCGCCGAGCTGTACGACCGCTTCGGCGGGCCGGCGTACCGCCTCGCGCTGCGCATCCTCCGCGACACCACACTCGCGCAGGACGCGGTGCAGGACGCGTTCCTCACCGCCTGGCGGACGGCGGCGGGGTTCGATGCACGGCGCGGCTCCGCGTCGACGTGGCTGCTGACGCTCGTGCACCGGCGTGCGGTCGACATCGTGCGGCGCGAAGACCGGCGTCGCGGCTTGCCGCTCGACGACGCGCCGGTCGCTTCCGGCGACGCGACCGACGAGACCGCCGAGACCCGCGAGCTCAGACGCGAGGTGCAGGCGGCACTCGGGCAGCTGAGCGCGCTCGAGCGCGAGGCGCTCGAGCTTGCGTACTACGGCGGGCTCTCGCAATCCGAGATCGCCGAGAAGCTGGGCGTGCCGCTCGGCACGGTCAAGAGCAGGATGTTCGCCGGGCTCGCCCGGCTGCGCGACGTGCTCGGCGACCAGGCCCCGTAGTGTTGCCGCTCTTCGACAACGTGCCGGTGCGGCGCTTCTCGGTCGTCACCTACTCGCTGATCGCAGCGAACCTCGCCGTCTTCGTCTGGGAGCTCGGCGCCCGCGGCTCGCGCGTCGACCACTATGCGTTCTATCCGTGCGCCGTCAGCGGGCCCTGCCAAGGGTCCGCTACCGACCATCTGGCGTGGCCCGAGGGTGCCCTCACCGGCATGTTCCTGCACGCGAGCTGGCTGCACGTGCTCGGGAACATGCTGTTCCTCTGGATCTTCGGGAACAACGTTGAGGACGTGATGGGCCGCCTGCGGTTCCTCGTCTTCTACCTCGCGGCCGGGTACGCCGCCGCCCTCGCGCAGGCGTGGGTGACGCTGCACTTCTCCGGCGTGAGCGCCGCGAGCGTCCCGACGGTCGGTGCGAGCGGTGCGATCGCCGGCGTCCTTGGCGCGTACTTCGTCCTCCTCCCCCACGCCCGTGTGATCACGCTGTTGTTCGGCTTCCTGCCGGTGCCGATCTCGGCGATGTTCTTCCTCGGCTTCTGGTTCGTCTTCCAGTTGTGGCAGGGCGGCTTCTCGCTGACCCGGCCGGACGCGAGCGGCGGCGTTGCGTTCGCCGCGCACGTCGGCGGGTTCCTGTTCGGGGTGGTCGCGGTGAAGGCGTTCCAGGTCCGGGCGCCGCTGCGGCCGCGCTGGTGACCTTCGAGGATCACGTGCGCGCGGCGCTCGACCGGCTGCCTCCCCACCTGGCGAAGGCGCTCGAGAACGTGGCGGTCGTGGTCGAAGAGCAGGATCCGGACGACCCGGATCTCTACGGGCTCTGGCAGTCCCACGAGTTCCTCCCGGACAAGATCACGATTTTCCGGCGGCCGCTCGTCCGGGGGTTTCCCGACCCGGAGGACCTGGAAGAGGAGATTCGGATCACCGTTCTCCACGAGCTCGCTCATTACTTCGGGATCGACGAGGACCGCCTGGACGAGCTCGGATATTCGTAGGAATACGAGTCGGGCCTCACTCGTTTTCGGTTGTATGCGTACGTTGACGGACATCAAGGAGGAGATCGACGAGATCTCCGACCGTCGGCTCCGCGTGATGCGGAAGCTGGCGGAGGGATACGACGCCTCCTTGGCCGCCGAGCACAAGCAGCTCGAAGAGGTCGTTGCGCAGCTCTGGGAAGAGCAGCGCAACGCACGCGCGATGCTGCGGTTCGGCGACCGGGACGTGATCATCCAGAGAGCCCGGCAGGAAGAGCGGCTCTCACGGGCGGCGTAACGCCGCGACTTCCTTTTGCCCGCCGGGTGCAGCAAGCCCGGCGGGCTACAGAGCTACACTTCGCCCGCTCGGGGCGTTAGCTCAGCTGGGAGAGCGTCGGCTTTGCAAGCCGAAGGTCACCGGTTCGATCCCGGTACGCTCCACTAAGAAGGGCCTGGAGACACGCTCTATTTTCTTTTCAGAATCGGATCGGACTTTGGCCAGGTGAAAAGGGAAGGGCCCTGTTGCCGTTGCGGCTGACAACAGGGCCCTTCTACACCAGCGTGCCGTGATCCTTCGGAGAGCCTGAGACTCAGGCGTTGACGCTGACAGCCGTACCGGTACAAACCGCGGCCTTGTACCAAGCCGCACCGGGGCCCTTCACGGCCCATGCCTGGCCGCCGACGCTGTCGGTGAGGCAGTACCCACCGGTCGTCGCGGTGACGACGGTGACGTTCTTCTCGAGGCCGGAGTCGATGGCAACCATCGACGTCTTGTTCAACCCCACGTACGTGCCGGCATCGCTGTAGAAC
>DASXOW010000010.1:0-53316 GCA_036493955.1 Gaiellaceae bacterium | reverse complement strand
TCGGCCAGGTCGGCCAGGGACGTGCCCTGATAACCCCGCTCGGCGAAGAGCCGGGCGGCGATCCGCGTGAGCTCCTCACGGCGTGCGGACATCCCTACAATGCAGCCTAACGATCGGTAGGTAGGGAGGTACGCGTGGACGCTCGCACCGAGGAATTCATCGCCTATGTCCAGGACGGCGGACAGGTCGAGGCGACGGACTGGCTGCCGGACGACTACCGGCAGAAGCTGATCAAGTTCATCGAGATGCACGCCAACAGCGAGCTGATGGGCGTGCTCCCCGAGCGCGAGTGGATCCTCAAGGCGCCGACGCTGCAGCGCAAGCTGGCGCTGACCGCGAAGGTGCAGGACGAGGTCGGTCACGCGCAGCTGATCTACCGGGTCGCAGAGGACCTCGGGAAGCCGCGCGACGAGATGTTCGCCGACCTGATCTCGGGCAAGGCGAAGTTCCACAACGTCTTCCACTACCCGACTTCCACCTGGGGCGACGTGGGGGTCATTGCGTGGCTCGTCGACGCGGCCGCGATCATCAGCCAGAAGGCGCTCCTCAAGTGCTCGTACGCGCCGTACGCGCGGATCATGAAGAAGATCTGCTGGGAGGAGTCGTTCCACATCCTCCACGGCCGCGACGTGATCCTCGCGATGGTCACCGGCACGCCCGCGCAGTTCGAGCTCGTCCAGGAGGCGCTCGACCGCTGGTGGGGGCCGCTGATGCAGTTCCACGGCAATCCGATCCCGGCCGAGGACGATCCGATGTTCCAGTGGCGGATCAAGTCGCAGGGGAACGAGGAGGCACGGCAGCAATTCCTCGACGGCTACGTGCCGCAGATCCACGAGCTCGGCCTGACCGTCCCCGACCCGAACCTGCGCCGCGGCGACGACGGCGTGTGGACGTACAGCGAGCCGGACTGGGACGAGCTCCGTTCGGTCGTCACCGGCCACGGGCCGCGCTCGCAGGACCGGCTTGCATTCCGTGCGCGCTATCTGGAGCAGGAGAAATGGGTGCGCGACACCGTCCTCGCCGCATGATCTTCGAGGTCTTTCGCCAGGAGAAGAAGGGCCAGCCGTTCGCGCACGCGGGGTCGGTCGAGGCGCCGGACGCCGCGTTCGCGGACGCGTGGGCGCGCGAGCAGTACGGGCGGCGCGGGGAAAGCGAAGCGCTGTGGCTCGTCCCGCGCGAATCGATCCACGCCGTGACCGAGTGGGCGGACGAGTTCGATCTGAAGTACCGGCGCGTCGACGGCTACTCGATCAAGGAAAGGCTGCGGATTGCGCGCGAACGCGCTGCTAGCGCTCGCTGACGACGAGCTGATCCTCGGCTGGCGCGACTCGGAGTGGACCGGGATCGCGCCGACGCTCGAGGAGGACGTCGCGTTCTCGTCGATCGCGCAGAACGAGATCGGTCACGCGCGCGCGCTGTACGAGCTCGCAGCTGCGGAGCTCGGCACCGACGCCGACGCGCTCGCATTCGACCGTCAGCCGGACGAGTACTGCTGCGCGCCGCTCGTCGAGCTGCACCTGATGGACTGGGCGCACACGATCGCGCGGCGCTACCTCTACGAGGAAGCTGACCGCGTGCGGCTCGATGCACTGAAGGCGAGCGACGACGCAGAGCTCGCGGGCCTGGCGGCGAAGATCGACCGCGAGGAGACGTACCACCGGCTGCACGCCGAGATGTGGGCCGGCCGCCTGCGCGGCGAGCCGCGCTACCTGGAGGCGCTCGAGGAGCTGTGGCCGTACGCGCTGGGCGTGCTCGAGCCGGAGCAGCGTCCCGAGCTCGCGCGCCGAACCGGACTTCGTGTTGAATCAACACAAATCGTCCCAAGGGGGCACCACACGGCCGAGCTGACGGAGCTCTGGAACGAGATGACCGAAGTGCGCCGTTCCGACCCTGGTGCGACATGGTGACCGCCGACGCGGTCTGGGCTGCGCTCGACGAGATCCCGGATCCCGAGATCCCGGTGATCTCCCTCGTCGACCTCGGCGTCGTGCGTGACGTCACGGTCGACGGCGAGCACGTGCGGATCGAGTTCACGCCGACGTTCCTCGGCTGCCCGGCGCTCGAGGTGATGCGCCGTGCGATGGAGGAGAAAGTGGCCGAGCTCGGCGGCGAGGCCGACGTCGCCGTGATCCAGGATGACTCGTGGTCGACCGACCGCATCTCGCCGGCCGGCCGAGAGAAGCTCCGCCAAGCCGGCTTCGCCCCGCCCACGCCTCGCGCCGCCGGCCCGACGACGCTGGTGCAACTCCAGTCGAAGGCATTCCGCTGCCCGTACTGCGGCTCGACCGAGACGCGGCTCGAGAACATCTTCGGCCCGACGCCATGCCGCTCGATCCGGTGGTGCGAGAGCTGCCGGCAGCCGTTCGAGCAGTTCAAGACGATCTAGAAACCGGCCCGCGCGGGCAGTACGCTCGCGCGATGCGGCCCCTCATCCTGGCCACATGCTTCGCTGCGCTGGCGGCAGCATCGCTGTCGGCGGGCGGCTCCGCGCGGTCGGCCGCGACCGTCAAGAAGTGCGCTCAGCTCGAGCTCAAGTCGCCTGCGCTCCACCACTCGCTCCGGGCCGCGACGATCTTCTGCCTGCGTCCCTCGTCGATCCGCGTGAGCGCGTCGTACGCCTGGTCGACCTGCCCTGGGACACCGACCGAGGAGGCCTGCCAGGAAGGCACGAACCAGTTGATCTTCCAGTCGACGAGCGCGAACCCCAACCTCATGGACTCGTGGGGCGGTGAGAACTTCCCGGGTGCGGGGCTCTTCTCACTCCCAGGCATGGGCACGTTCAACTGCGAGTCGCACTCCGTCGACCGACAGCACGGCCACATCGAATATGCGAAGCACACGAAGTCGGTCGCCGTCCGCGACCAGGCGGCGTCCTATGCCGCGACCGGCAGCGGGATCAGAGTCGGCACCTCGCTTCATCCCGGCATGCGCGGGCCGTTCGGCGCGAATGCGTCCGTGCACCTCGGACAGCCGAACACCTGCGGCTTCGCGGGGCTTCCGGTCACCCCTGACGCAGCCCGTTCGTACTGGCCCGGCAAGGTGGTTCCCGTCGCCTCGCTCTGGGGAGCCGCTCCGGTCGTCAGGAGCACGGGCAAGCTGACGAAGTCGGTGCCGCTGCCGGCGTCGCTCGGCTACGCGCCGAACGCGAAGCTGGTCGGGACGATTCATTGGTCCCTGCGTGTCGCGTCGTCCTCCGCGCTCACGCGCTAGGGGCCACTGCACACCCGACGGCAGCGCCTCGCGAGCTGAAAGGATTGGCTCACGATGCGAGTGGTCGAACTCGTCTTCGGGGTCGGTTGGGCGGCGTTCTGGCTGTACTGGATCGTCGCCGCGTTCTCGATGAAGCGCGGACGCAGGCACTGGTCGCGCGAGCTGCGGATCCGGGCGGTGCTGTTCGTCGCCGTGGTCATCTTGGTTCGCACCGGCGTCTTTCGCGGTCACGGCGTTCACACCGACCCGTGGCGCGAAGCGGTCGGTCTCGCACTGTTCGCACTCGGACTCGGGTTCGCCGTCTGGGCCCGGCTGCACATCGGGCGCAACTGGGGCACGCCGATGACGCGGAAGGACGAGCCCGAGCTCGTGACGAGCGGCCCCTACCGGCTCGTCCGTCACCCGATCTACTCCGGGATCCTGCTCGGCGGCGCTGCCACGGCGGTCGCGCTGAGCTGGTTCTGGCTCATTCCTGCCGTCCTCGCAGGCGGCTACTTCATCTACAGCGCCACGGTCGAGGAGCGCTTCCTGGTGGAGCAGTTCCCAGACGCCTATCCGGCGTACAGGCGCTCGACGAAGATGCTCGTGCCGTTCGTCCTCTAGGACGCGCACGATGATGGGCGGTGGACGCCGTTCGACGCCTGCACCCGCTCTTGCTCGTGCCGCCCGCGCTCGTCGTCGCGCTCGCCCTCGACCAGGGTGGCTTCGACCCTTCCGCGTGGGTGTGGTCCGGCACGCTGGCGGCCTGGGCGGCCGCGACGGCGGCGGTCGTGTCGCGCGACCTCCGCCTCGCACGCACCGCGCGGGCGTGGCTCGCGTCGGGGGGCCTGGTGCTTGCCTGGGTGGCGCTGTCGTGGCTGTGGTCGGACCGCCGTGCGCAGACGGTGCTCGAGATACGTCGCACCGCGGTCTACGCGGCGGTCGTACTCGCGCTGATCGCGCTCGCGCGCCGCGGGGCCGAGAGGCAGCTCGTGCTCTCGACCCACGTCGCGATCAGCGCCGTCGTCGTCTACGCGGTCGCGCGCTACCTGACGGAGACACGCACTCCCGACACGTTCGAGGGAACGTTGCTCGCACAGCCGCTCGGCTACGCGAACGCGCTCGGCGCGCTTGCGGCAATCGGCGTCGTCCTCGGGATCGGGCTCGCCGCGCACGCACCCCCCGGACGCGAGCGTGCGTTCGCCGCTGCGACCGTCCCGATTCTCGCGGCGGCGCTTCCGCTGACGCAGAGTCGAGGCGCAGCCGTCGCGCTCTGCATCGGCCTCGTCACGACCGTGGCCTGCGCGGACGATGCGGCGCCACTCGTACGCGCGTTACTGCTCGCCACTCCCGGCTCGGCGATCGCGGTGATCGCAGCAGCCACGTCGCGGTTGAGCGACGACAACGCGAAGCAGCCCTACGCGCACGTTGCCTTGGTCGTCGGTGCAGTAGCGATCGTGTCCGCGGCGGGCACGGCGGTGGCCGCCGCGCGAGCGCAGCGCATTCCTCGGTTGCACCGGCACGTGCCGCGGCCCGCTCTTGCGGCAGCCCTAGGGATCGGTCTCGTCGCGGCCGGTGCGGCGTCAGGATCCACCGAGCCCCGCACCTCGCTCTGGGGCGTTGCGTGGCATCAATTCGAGAGACACCCCGCGGACGGCTCGGGCGTCGGGACGTTCGCGCTCGCGTGGGCACGTTCCGGCCTGATCGAGACGCGCGGCGGAGCACTCGACGCCCATTCGCTCTACCTCGAGACGCTCGCCGAGCTCGGGCTCGTGGGCCTTGCACTCCTACTCGCCTTCCTCGCAGTCCCGCTTCTGCACGCGAGGCGAGCGCCCGTCGCGGCAGGCGCGTACGTGGTCTTCCTCGTGCACGCCGGCCTCGATTGGGACTGGGAGATGCCGGCCGTCGTCGTCGCGGGGCTCTGCTGCGGCGCTGCTGCGCTGGCGTTCGACGCAGATCAGCCGCGTCCGGTCACGCCGCGGGGACGCGCAGCGGTCGTCGTCCTCGCGATTGCGCTGGGCGCGCTCTCGATCGCGGGTGCGCGCAGCTCGTCGGAACCGGGTGTCTCGCCGCCGCCGCGATCAGTCGCGGTCGTGCTTCCCGTTGCCGTGCCCGTGGCCCTTCCCGTGCTTCTTCTTCGAAGCGGGCTGGGCCGAGCAGGGCGGGAACGTGTCGCCATGGCGAAGGTGCGCCTTGACGGCCTTCGACGAGACGGTGATCAGGTGCCACGGATGCTTCTTCGAGTGGGTGCGGTGGCAGATCTGCACGCGGTACTGCTTGCACGAAGATCCGTACTGACCGCCAGACGAGCCGTACTGACCGCTAGACGAGCCGTACTGGCCTCCTGAAGAGCCGTACTGGCCGCAAGAAGCGCGGTACTGATGCGACGCACTCGACGCGCTCTTCGCAATCGCCGGAGCGCCGTAGACGGCCAGCGGCACGAGCAGCGCAGCCGACATCGCCGCGCCGAGCGCGAGGCGGAAGCGAGGTGTGACGGGTGCGGCGTCCATCGAGGGCAATCGTCGGTGTTCAGCCCTCCGCTGGCAAGGACCGAACGAGGGATCCGACGGCGGATTTACGCACCGCTTACGAAAGCCGGACGCCGCTCGCGGGGTCGAAGAAGTGCACGTCGCCACCGGTCGGCCGCAGGTGCACACGCGCGCCCTGCGACGGCGCGACATTCGTCGGGACGCGGGCAACGAGCTTCGTGTCCTGACCGGCGATCTGCGCCACACAGAAGACATGCGTGTCCGCACCGATCTCCTCCACCACCTGGACCGTCGCATTGCAGCCGTCGGCTGCCAGCGAGAGCGACTCCGGGCGCAGGCCGACGATCAACTCCGCGTGGCCGTTGCGCACGACCTCCGGCACCGCGATCTCGACGCCCCCGAACGCGAGTCCGCCGTGCTCGACGGGGAGGCGGCAGAGATTCATGCTCGGCGAGCCGATGAACTCCGCGACAAACGTGTTCGCCGGCTGCGAATAGAGCGTGCGCGGCGTGTCGAACTGCTGGAGGCGTGCATCGCGAAGCACCGCGACGCGATGGCCGAGCGTCATCGCCTCCGACTGGTCGTGCGTCACGTACACGGTTGTCGTCTCGAGCCGCGCCTGGAGCGCCGCGATGTCGGCACGCATCTGGACGCGCAGCTTCGCGTCGAGGTTCGAGAGCGGCTCGTCCATCAGGAACACGCTCGGCTCTCGGATGATCGCGCGGCCCATGGCCACCCGCTGGCGCTGCCCGCCCGATAGCTGCCCCGGCTTGCGCTCGAGGTAGTCGGCGAGGCCGAGCATCGTCGCGACCTCCTGTACGCGCCGGTCACGCTCGGCCTTCGGCACGCGCGCGATGCGGAGTGGGAACGCGATGTTCGCGGCCACGGTCAGGTACGGGTAGAGCGCGTAGTTCTGGAAGACCATCGCCACGTCGCGATCCTTCGGCGTGACGTCGGTGACGTCGCGGTCGCCGATGAAGATCGCCCCGGCGTCGACCTCTTCGAGCCCTGCGAGCATCCGCAACGCGGTCGTCTTGCCCGATCCAGACGGGCCGACGAGCACGACGAACTCGCCGTCGCCGATCTCGAGGTCGAGCGAATCGACGGCCGGGCTGTCGGTGCCCGGATAGACGCGCGTCGCCTGCTCGTACCGAACCTCAGCCATCGCGTCCTCCGATCATCACGGTTTCGCTCTCGAGCTCCTGGCGCACCCTCGCCTTCGCGTCGTCGTCCGCGTCCAATTCGTCGAGGACGAGCAGGGCCGACCCGACGATCGCCGGTGCAGCTGTCGGTCGCACGACCGCACCGGGTGCGCTCAGGTGGACTCCCTGCGCGATCGCGGCGACGACCTGCGGCTCTGCGTGCTGCAGTAGGCCGCCGCCCAGCACGACGTCGAACACCTCCTCTTCGAGACGCAGGCGCTCGGCGGCCACCCGCACGAAGGCCACGATCTCGGAGACGAGCCGAGCGACGATGGCGGCGGAGACCGGGTCGTCCGCGGCGAGCTCGAGCACCACGGGTGCGAGCTCGAGGAGCCGGCGCTCGGACAGCTGCCCGCGGTGGATGGCGTGGGCGACCTCCGAAGGCGCGACAAAGCCGAAGTGGGCCGGCACGCGCGCTTCGAGCAGCGTCCGCGGACCGCGTCCGTCCTCGCTGCGCGCAGCCGAGAACAGCGCCTCCGTCCCGAGGTCTGCGCCGCCGCCCCAGTCGCCCGTGATCGGCCCGAGCGCAGGGAAGCGCGCCTCGCGCCCGTCGCGCGCGACGCCGACGCAGTTCATCCCCGCACCGCACACGATCCCGACGCCCCACCCGACGTCCGTGCCCGCGCGCAGCACCGCGAACGTGTCGTTGCTCACGCGCATGCTGCTCGCCCAGTTTCGCTTGACCGCCATCGTCTCGACCGCGTGCTCCTCGTCTGGGAAGTCGACTCCCGCGAGGAGAAGCAACGCTGCGGAGGGAGCCTCGGCCGGCGCGAGCTCAGCGATCAGCCCGCCGATGACGTCGAGCGCCGCTTCGACTCCGAGATGGTGCGGCGAGCTCGCCGGCCCGCGAATCGCACCGAGCACGGCGCCATCCTCACGCACGAGCGCGACGTCGGTCTTCGAGTTTCCGCCGTCGACCGCGAGCGCAAGCCTCACCGCGGCACCTCCGACTCGAGCAGCGCTGACTCGAGGAGGGCGTCGATCTGTGCGATCTGGCCGATGAGCGGATGTGCGAGGAGTGCCTTGCGCGCGGTCAACGGATCGCGGGTCACGGCAGCTTCGCCCGCGAGCCGCTCGTAGGCAGCGACGTGTTGCACGAGCCCGAGGAACTCGGGCGCGAGCGGCTCTTGTGGCAGCGGCTCGATCACCCCGCGGCGCACGCGGGCCGGCACCTCGACGACGTCGTCGTCCGCGAGCCCGTCGAGCACGCCGTTGTTCCGCACATCTACCTCGTGCACCACGCCGTCGTCGCGAAGAAGCGATGCGACGAGCCCGACCGCAGCCTCGCTGTAGAACGCGCCGCCGCGCTGCTCGAGCAGCGCCGGCTTGCTGGTCAGGGTCGGGTCGCGGTACATCTCGAGCAGCTGGCGCTCGATCTCGGCGACCGCGGTCGCTCTCGGCGTCGTCACGTGCAGCTCCTCGAGCACGCGGTCGTGGTCATAGAAGTAGTGCAGGTAGTACGACGGCAGCACCGCGAGGTCGTCGAGGACACTGCGCTCCATCCCGGTGTGCTCCGCGAGCTCGTCGGCGTGCGCGTCGAGCAGCTCGGGCAGGACGTCGCGCTCGTCGAGCAGCACCCGCCTCACCCACGTGAGGTGGTTGAGGCCGACCTGGTCGACCACGACGCGGTTCGGCTCGACGCCGAGGAGCTGCGCGAGGTGACGCTGGAACCCGATCGCGACGTTACAGAGGCCGACTGCGCGATGCCCTGCGTCGAGCAGCGAACGGGTGACGATGCCGACCGGGTTTGTGAAGTCGACGATCCAGGCTTGCTCGCCGGCGAGCTCGCGCACGCGGTCGGCGATCTGCAGCATGACGGGGACGGTGCGCATCGCCTTTGCGAAGCCCCCGGCGCCCGTCGTCTCCTGGCCGATGCAGCCGCACGTGAGCGGGATCGTCTCGTCGCGGAGCCGCGCCGCCTGCCCGCCGACACGAATCTGCACGAGCACGAAATCCGCACCTTCGACGGCGCGGTCGAGGTCGGTCGTGAGCGACAGCTCGCCACGCCAGCCGGTGCGCTCGAGCATCCGAGTCGCGAGGCCTCCGACGACCTCGAGCCGCTCGTCGTCGATGTCCATGAGCGCGAGCTCGTCGATCGGAACGTCGAAGCTCCCGAGGCCAGAGACGAGCTCCGGCGTATACGTGGAACCGGCACCGACGACGGCGATTTTCATCCCTTCACCCCCGTCAATGTCACGCCTTCGACAAACGCCTTCTGCGCGAGGAAGAAGATCACGACCACCGGCACCATCACGAGCAGCGTCGCCGCCATCGTCAGGTTCCACTGCACCTGGTGCAGCGAGCGGAACTGGGAGAGCCCGATCGACAGCACCCAGTGGTGCGGCGCCTCGCCGGTGTAGAGGAGCGGCAGGAAGAAGTCGTTGAACGTGTAGAGGAACGAGAAGAGCGCGATCGCGACGATCGCCGGCTTCGCGAGGCGGACGACCACCGTGCCGAGAATGCGCAGCTCGCTGCAGCCGTCCACGCGGGCCGCGTCGAGGTACTCCTCGGGGATCGTCAGAAAGAACTGCCGCAACAAGAAGATCGAGAACGCGTCGCCGAACCAGTTCGGAAGGATCACCGGCCAGAGGGTGCCGATGAAGTTGAACCCGAACGGGTGGAACTTCGCCCACATCACGTACAGCGGCACGACCGTGACCTGCGGCGGCAGCATCAGGGCGACGAGGACGACCAGGAACATCGCCTGCCGTCCACGCCAGCGGAGTCGCGCAAGCGCGTACGCGACCGGCACGCTCGAGACGACGACGCCAAGCGTCCCGAGCACCGAGTACTCGAGTGTGTTCAACATCCAGCGCCACAGCGGTGCCTTCGTCCACACGTCGACGAAGTTGCGCCAGCGGAACGGGTGCGGCCAGAGGTCCGGTGACAGCGCCTGGTTGTTCGTCATCAGCGCCGTCAGCGCGATGAAGAGGAACGGTGCGAGGAACGCGATCGCGAAGCCGATCAGGACCGCATGGTTCGCGACCGCGAGCAGGAAGCGGCGCCGGCGCACGGCCGCCGGTAGACGACGCCGCGCGAACGTCGCCGTGGTCGCTGCCGCGGTCATCGGGCAGCCCCTCCGTAGTGAACCCAGCGGCGCGAGTTGATCAGGATGATCGAGATCACACCGAACGAGACAGCGAGCAGCAGCATCGCCATCGCCGAGGCGTATCCCATCTGAAAGTCGGTGAAGCCGTGCTGGAAGAGCAGCACGGGATAGACGAGCGTCGAGTCGAGCGGGTAGCCGAGCGTGCCGGCCGTGACGTCACCCGCCTGTGACGCCTGCCCCGACGCCACGCCCGCGGCGACGTACGCCTGCGTGAAGTACTGGAGCCCCTGGATCACGCCGAGGATGACAGCGAAGAGGATCACCGGGCTCGTCGTTGGCAGCGTCACCCAGCGCAGCCGCTGCAGCGGGCCGGCGCCGTCGAGCTCGGCCGACTCGTAGAGGTGACGCGGGACGTCGAGTACCGCCGCGAGGAAGATCACCATCGTGTTGCCGACGCCCCACAACCCGAGGAGCGTCAGCGACGGCTTCGACCACGCGGGATCCTGGAACCAGAGCGGTCCCTGGATCCCGAGGTGGGCGAGAATCGTGTTCACCGGACCTGTCGCCGGGTTGAGGATGAACACGAAGCCGAGCGTCGCCGCGACCGGTGGCGCGAGCGCCGGAAGATAGAAGATCGTCCGCAAAACGCCGACGCCGCTCTTCGCCCGGGCGAGCAGCATCGCGATCCCGTACGCGAACACGACCTGGAGCGGCACCATCACCGCGATCAGCCAGAGCGTGTTCTTCACCGTCGTCCAGACCTGCGGATCGACGGTGAAGAGATAGCGGTAGTTCGCGAGACCGACCCAGCGCGGCGAAGACAGCAGGTCGTAGTGGTTGAACGAGAGGTAGGCGCTCATCACGAGCGGGTACGCGAAGAACACGGAGAAGCCGACGAGCCAGGGGCTCATGAGCAGCAGCACCAGACGACGGTGCCGCCACGCAGCGCGCCGCCTGGCCCGCCGGCGATCTCCGAGTACAGCCGGCATCTAGCTCACGGCACCCCGCCGCCGCCGGCCTGCTTGACCATGGCGTCGAGCTGGCTGTCGAGCTTTGCCAAGCCTGAGCTGAGGTTGGACACCTTCCCCGCCTGCCACTTCGTCGCGAAGTTCTGCACGGCGTTCGTGTACGAGACGCCGGCAGCCGTGATCGGCGACGTCGACGAGTACTTGTTCCCGAAGATCCTCAGGAACGTCGCGAAGTGGGCGTCGGGCGTGAGCTCCGACGACGTCAGCGACTTCTGCGTCGACGGCACATTGCGCAGGCCGTTCGAGAGCTCGGCCAACGCGTGCGTGTTCGTCGTCAGGTACTTCACGAGATCCCACGCCTCGGCTTCGTGCTTCCCGTTCTTCGGGATGCCGATGATCGTGCCGTTGATGTACCCGGAGCCGTACAGCTTCGGGTTCGCGACCGGCATCGGCGCCGTGCCGTAGTTGAGGTTCGGGTGCTCGGCCTGGATGAACGCGACGCGCCATTCGCCGTCGTAGTTCATCGCGACCTTGCCGACCTCGAACGCATTCGACGCGGAGAACTCATCGCCGAGCCCCGCCTGGTACTTGACGAGCTTCTTGTAGCCGATCCAGTTGATGTAGCTCTTCAGCCACTTCATCCAGTTCGACCAGCCCGGCTGCTTCGCCAGGATCGACTTGTTCGAAGAGTCGAGCCAGTTCGCTCCCCACGCGGTCACCCAGCGTTCCGGGGTGTTCTCGTAGAAGCCGACGAACGGATCGAACCCAAGGACCTTGATCGACCCGTCCGGGTTGAACTTCGTCAGCTTCTTCGCGTCCGCAGTGAGCTCGGCGATCGTCTTCGGCGGCCCGGCGATCCCGGCCGTCTTGAACAGATTCTTGTTGTAGTAGAGCCCGTAGTCGTCGGCCAGCAGCGGCAGCGCACACTTCTTGCCGCCGAACTGGGTGTAGTAGTTGGTCGCGGCCGGGAACGTGCTCGACGGGATGCCGGAGCTCTTCAGCTTCGACGACAGGTCGATCCAGCCGCCGGTCCCGCAATAGATCCCGACGTCGTACGAATTGAACGAGCTGGCGACGTCCGGCGCATTGCCGGCGCGGATCGCGGCGACGATCTTGTCGTCGTTGATCCCTCCGAGGACGTCGACGGTGACGTTCGGGTGCGCCTTGTCGTACTCGGCGGTCACCTTCTTGAAGACGCTCAGCTCGCGCGCGCTCCAACCGACCCAGACCGTCAGCTTGGTCGGCGCGCTCTTGTTCGCCGTCGCAGCGGTCGCCCCGACGGCTGCGATTCCGAGCGCGCAGAGCACGAGCAGAGCGAGAACACCTCTGGTACGGCTCATCCTTGTGCCTCCACCCGTTTAGTTAGGGAACCTAACGAGGGGAGCCTACAACGGCGGACATTTTGGTGTCAATGCCCTATGAGAGCCGATATCTCGTCAGTATCATTTACTGGATGGCCACCCGGGCAACGCCGCCGCTCCTCAAGCACCTGAACGAGCGGTCGGTGCTGGAGGCGATTCGGGGCGGCGCGCCGATCTCGCGGGCGGAGATCGCAAGGCGCACCGGGATCTCGAAGCCGACCGTGTCGCTCGCGCTCCGGGCCTTGCACTCCCAGGGGCTCGTGCGCGAGACCGCGCCCGACCCGAGCAGGCCGCACTACGGCGCGCTCTTCTTCGAGCCGGTTCCCGAGGCGGCGCTCGTCCTCGCCGTCGACATCGGCACTCGCTTCATCCGCGCGGCGCTCGGCGACCTCGGTGGGAACGTGCTGACGCGACGGGACGTCCCGTTCACCGGCTACGACCTCGAGTCGACGATCGCGACCGTCGCGTCGCTCTGCGCGGAGCTCGTCGACGAAGGCGTCCGCGCGCGCCTCGACGGTGGCGTCGTCGGCGTCCCCGGTGTGGTCGATCCGGACGACGGCTCAGTCTCACTCGCGTCGAATGCGCTCGGCATCGAGGGGGCGAGGCTCGCCGGACGGCTGACGGATGCACTCGGCCTGCCCGTGCAGCTCGAGAACGACATCAACCTGGCCGCGCTCGGCGAGCAGTGGCGCGGCGTCGCGCGCGGCGTGGCCGACTTCCTCTTCCTGTCGATCGGCACCGGCATGGGGGCAGGTCTCGTCCTGCGTGGCGAGCTGCACCGGGGCCGCAACGGCGCCGCGGGCGAGCTCGACTACGCGTTCGTCGGCGTCGGTCCCGACGCCGATCCGTGCGCTGCGGCAGTCGCGGTGTTCGCGCAGGGGATTGCGGCCACGCACACCGGGGTGACGGCGCTGCTGCCGCCGTTCGAGCCGCGGCCGATCTTCGCCGCCGCCCGTGCGGGCGACCCGCTCGCGCGCGAGATCGTGGCGGAGGAAGCCCGCCGCATCGCACTGCACGTGCTCCCGGTCGCCGCAGTCGCGGACGTCGATCTCGTCGTCCTCGGCGGCGGCATCGGTGCGAACGGCGACCTGCTGCTCGAGCCGATCAGGACGCACCTCGCGCGCGCGCTCCCGTACCCGCCGCGGGTCGAGGTGTCGGCGCTCGGCGAGGCGGCGGTGTTGACGGGGGCGCTCGCGACCGGCGTGCGCGCGGCGCGTGAGAACGTGCTCAGCCCCGGCTAGACAAGGGCGCGGACTGCCTCCGCATACACGGCGGCGCACCGGACGAGGCTCTCGATCTCGACCCATTCCTCCGCGGCGTGCGCGCCGGCGCCGCGCGGCCCGTAGATCACGGTCGGAATGGCGGCCGCACCGAACAGCGCGCCGTCGGTCCAGAACGGAATGCCCTCGAGTGCCGTCGCGCCCACGGCGCGCGCGACTGCCGTCACGACGTCCGCCGCCGGATCGGTCTCGAGCGGCGGCCGGCTGAACACCAGTTTCGTGGTCGCATCGACACCGGCCGCGAGCGCAGCGACCTCCGCGGCGAGCCGGTCGTCGGTCTCACCCGGCAGCGTGCGTCGCTCGCCCTGGACCAGGCAGCTCTCCGGATAGCTCGAGAACTCCTGGCCGCCGCTGATCAGCGATGCGTGCGCCGACGGGGTGCCGAGCAGCGGGTGCGGGTCGCGGGCGAGCAGCTCGCGTGACAGCGTCTCGAGCCGCGTCAGGACGATGCCGGTCGCAGCGATCGCATCGACCCCGAGGTCGGGGCGCGAGCCGTGGGCGGCGCGGCCACGCACTTCGAGCTCGAAGCCGGCAAACCCGCGGTGGGCGATGGCGAGCCGCTCGTCCGTGGGCTCGCAGACGATGACGTGATCAGGTCCCGGGCCGTGCGCGACGAGGCGTTCGGCGCCGGACGAGGAGTACTCCTCGTCCGCGGCGCACGCGACCACGACCGAGCCGTCGAGACCGCCGCGGTCGAGATCGCGGGCGGCGACGAGCGCTGCGGCCACGGCGCCTTTCATGTCGTAGGCACCGCGGCCGTGCACGCTGCCGTCGCGAACGTCGCCGGCGAACGGGTCGGTCATCGCCGCGCCGCCGACCGTGTCGAGGTGGCCGAGCAGCATGACGGTCCGGCCGCCGCCGCGGCCCCCACGCACGAGCACGTTCGCGCGGCCGCGCGTGAGCTCGTCGACCTCGACGCGCAGTCCCTGCGACTCGGCCCAGTCCACGACGACGCGCACGGCGGGTGCCTCACCAGAGCCGGCAGGGTCAAGTGACGGGTTCACCGACTCGGTGCGGACGAGTGACGACGTCAGCTCGGCGAGCTCGATCGCGCTCATGGCGCGACGCTACAGCGTCTCGGGCCTGAGGTACCGGTGCGGGCCGGCGTCCGCGATGCGCCGCAGCTCGTCGGGCGGAAGCAGGAAGCCCTCGACCATCCACCATGTGACGCCTACTGCTTCGTAGTCGGCCAGCTCGCCGTCGCCGACGTCGTTGAAACTCCACATTGCGAAGTCGCGCCGCGCACGCTCCGGCAGGGACGCGACGGCAGCCGCCGCTTCGTCCGGGGTGAGCGGGACGAACCGCTCACCCTCGCGATGGATCGGGAAGACGCCGTCCGCCAGGTCGACGCCGTGGAAGGGCTGCTTGCGCGGCCACTCGCCGCTCACCCACACCGGCAGCTCGGGAAGCGACTCGCGCAGCGCCGCGAGCGACTCCTCGACCTTGCGCGCGCGAACGCGCCAGTCCGCATCCTCGCCGAACTTCGTGAAGTCGTCCGGCGCGCCGAGCCCGACGCCGAGCACGACGCGGCCCGGCGCGAGCCGCTCGAGCGTCGCTGCTTCGAGCGCGACCTTCTGCGTTCGCCGCCGCGCGAGCGGGACGATCAGCGGACCGAGCATGACGCGTTCGGTCCGCGCGGCGACAGCGCCGAGCATCACCCACGGATCCGAGATCGGCTGCCGCCACGCGTTCAGGTGATCCCAGAGGAAGAAGCCGTCCCAGCCGGAAGCCTCCGCGCGCTCCGCGAGCTCGATGACGAGGTTCGGGTCGCCACTCGAGCCAGAGTTGGACGTGTAGAACCCGAATTTCACGCCGGCTCGTACTGGATGTAGCGCCGCACGAGCTTTGCCGCCTCCTCGCTGTGGAGGCGCTCGACGAGGTGCAGCGACATGTCGATCCCGGCCGACACGCCGGCCGACGTGACGACCGTTCCGTCGTCGACGAACCGCGCGTCCGGGTCGACGTCGACACCGAGCGCCGCGAGCTGCTCGACGGAGGCCCAGTGCGTCGCCGCGGGTCGGCCCGCGAGCAGGCCGGCCTTGCCGTAGACGAGCGCGCCGTTGCAGACGCTCGTCATCAGCGTGCTCTCCGCGCGCTCCCGCAGGTGCGCCTGGAAGTTCTCGTCCTCGAGCAGCGCGCCGACCTGGCCACCGGGATGCAGGAAGAGGTCGACCGGGCCAAGGTCAGCAAGCGCCACGTCGGGGATGACTCGCAGCCCGTGCGAGCACGTGACCGGCTCGGTGCTCTCGGCGACGAGCCGCACCGTGATCTCCCGCTCGTCACGCGCCATCCGCGCCCACGCGGTCAGGACCTCGTACGGCCCGGCGAAGTCGAGCTCCTCGACGCCGTTCCACACCCAGATTCCGATCCTGAATTGCTCCATGCGAAAAGCCTGCCGAAGACGCCGAATGACACGGGGTCACCTTTCGCTACTTTCGAGCCATGCGCACGGTCGCAGCGGTCGTCGACCAGGGAGCCCTCACGTTCGACTTCGCGATTCCGTGCGAGGTGTTCGGGCTCGACCGGAGCGACATCGCGACTCCGTGGTACGAGTTCCTCGTCGTCGCCGCAGGCGATCGACGCATTGTGACGCAGACCGGCTTCGTGATCGAAGCGCCGCTCGGGCTCGCTGCACTCGACCGCGCCGACACGATCATCGTGCCGGGTTGGAGCTCCCCGGACATCGAGCCGTCGGGCGATCTGATCGCAGCGCTTCGTCGCGCGCACAACCGACAGGCACGAATCGTCTCGATCTGCACCGGCGCGTTCGTGCTCGCCGCGGCGGGCCTGCTCGACGGGCGCCGCGCCACGACGCACTGGCTATTCGTGGACGAGCTGCGGACGCGCTATCCGCGCATCGAGCTCGATCCGAGCGTGCTGTACGTCGTGGATGGGACGATCATGACGTCCGCCGGCACGGCGGCCGGCATCGACCTTTGCTTGCACATCGTCACCGCCGACTACGGCGCCGACGTCGCGGCGACGGTGTCGCGGCGCATGCTGATGCCGTTGCATCGCTCGGGCGGGCAGGCGCAGTACGTCGACACGCCGGTGCCGCAGGCACTCGGGGACGAGATGACCGAGCTGCTGGCTTGGGCGGTGACGAGCATCCCGACGGGGTTGTCCGTCGACGACCTCGCGCGGCGCGCTGCCGTGAGCCCACGCACATTGACGCGGCGGTTCCGGCAGGCGACAGGGCTGGCGCCGGGCGAATGGCTCCGAAACGAGCGGCTCCGACTCGCGCGGCGCCTGCTCGAGACGTCAGAGGATCCGATCGAGCGCGTCGCGCAGCATGCGGGCTACGACACGCCGGTCGCGATGCGTGCGCAGTTCGCACGGCGGCTGCACACGTCACCGCGTGCCTACCGCCGGACCTTCCGCGCGGCGTGACATAGCCTCCCGCGATGGCCGGCATCTGGGGGGCGGCCGGCCAGGTGTGGCCGGCGTTCGTTCTGGTCACCGGACTGCTCCTCGTGGGAGTGGTCGCGGAGCAGGACGGGTTGTTCGCGGCGGCCGGCGCGGCACTCGCGCGCGTGCCCGGGGGAACGCGTATGACCTATGTGCTGTCGCTCGCGCTCGTCGCTCTGGTGACCGCGATCCTCAACCTCGACACGTCCGTCGTCTTCCTGACGCCGGTGCTACTGCACCTCGCGCGCGTGCGCGGCGTCGACGAGACGCCGTTCCTCTATGGAACGGTGTTCATGTCGAACGCCGCGTCGCTCTTCCTGCCGGGATCGAACCTGACGAACCTGATCACCCTGCACGGCGAGCATGCCTCGGGTGCCGCGTTCTTCGCGCGCATGTGGGCGGCCGCGATCGTCGCCGTCACCGTCACCGTCGTCGTCCTCGTCGGGACGTTCCGGCGCGAGCTCGCTCTCGCGGCGGCGCGTGCCGATGAACGCGCGCCGACCCGGTTCGGAGTGGGGATCGTCGCCGTCGGCGTGTCGACCGCGCTGGTGCTGACGCTCGCGGCACCGGCGGTGCCCGTCCTCGCTGTCGGCGTCGCCGCAGTGCTCATCGACCGGGGCGGCCGCGCCCGGATCCACGAGATCGTCGACGTGCGCGTGCTGGCCGGGTTGTTCGTCGTCGCCGTCGCGCTTGGCGCCGTTGGTCGATGGTGGAACGGTCCGGTGTCGCTGCTCGGCCACCTCGGGCGCGTCGGGACGGCGCTCGCCGGCGCGGTTGCGGCCGTGTGCGTCAACAACCTGCCGGCGGCGGTGCTGCTCACGCCGCACGCGCCCGCGCATCCGCGCGCGTTGCTGATCGGCTTGAACCTCGGCCCGAACCTTGCGGTGACCGGCTCGCTCTCGGCCTACCTGTGGCTGCGCGTCGCAAGGAGCCTCGACGCCCGGCCGTCGGTGCGCACCTATTCGTCGGTCGGTGTCGTGCTCGTGCCGCTGTCCGTCGGTGCCGCGCTCGGTGCACTCTGGCTCGTCGCGCCCGGTCGACTCTGAGACGACGCCGACTCCGTGCCGCTCGCCAGCGTCGGGTACCGGTCTGTGAGGAGCAACAGGTAGCTCCACGTCTGCGCGGAGTAGCGCAGTGCATAGGCGCTGAGGTCGCGGAAGCCGCGCGGGTACCGGCCCATGAACAGCGCGTAGATCGCACCGAGGAACGCCACGACGATCACGACGTACTGGAGAACCGTGGTGAGCACCCACGCCGGGAGCACGAGCACGATGCGCAAGAGGGTCTTCCAGCGGGCCTGGGGGCCTGGCGGGTCGATCGCGACATCGACCGGATAGGTGCCAGCCCAGCCGCGGAACGGTGGATAGCGGTCGGCGACGAGGTACACGTACGCATAGACGTGGGTCTGAAGTCGGACGTATCGCGACGCCCACGCCGCGAGCCCGGTCGCGGGGCGTCCGCGAACGAGCGTGATCGCCCAGTTGACGAGCCCCACCGGAACGAGGAGGTATTGCCACACGCCGAGCACGAGCAGGTGCGGGAGCGCGAGGAACCAGCGCAGCGCGACCGTGAGCCGCCAGCGCTGCAGGTCGTCCGCGAGGTTCAGCCGGATCGGGTGCGGCCACGCGGCCGCCGCGCCGGTGAACGTCGCCTCGCGCTTGCCGAGAAACGCATTCACGCCTTCGGCGAAGTCCGGCGTGCGCGTCATCTCCGCCTGGGTCGTCGCCTCGAGCTCGAGCTGCTCGAGGAACGTCGCGTCCTCCGCGGCGTCGAGTAGCCGCTTCGTCTGCCACACGGCGCGCGTCGGCATCGCGGCGTACAGCGCAGCGACCTCGTGCATCCGCTCCGGGAGCTCGTCGTCTTCGACCACCTCGGAGACGAGGCCCCAGTCGCGCGCTTCGTCGGCCCCGAGCCGGCGGCCGGTCGTCAGCCACTCGAACGCGCGCGCGGCGCCGAGTAGGCGACGCACGAGCCACGTTCCACCCGAGTCGGGGATGAGGCCGATCTTGATGAAGGCGGGCACGAAGCTCGCCGACCGCGAGGCGATGCGCACGTCGCACGCGAGCGCGAGCGACATCCCGGCGCCCGCGGCGGCGCCGTTGACGGCCGCGATCACGGGCTTCTCGAGGGCGCGGATCGCGAGCACGTTGCGGTGGTAGTTCTCGCGCAGGTTCTGGGCGACGTCGCCCGCACCGCCGGCGAACTCCTGCAGGTCCTGGCCGACGCAGAAACCGCGCCCCGCCCCGGTGATCACGACGGCGCGGACCGAGTCGTCGTTCTTCGCCCGTTCGAGCGCCTCGAAGATCCGCGCGTGAACCTCGCGGTTCAGCGCGTTCAGCACGTCGGGGCGGTTGAGCGTGATCGTCAACACGCCGGCGTCCTGGGTCACATCAACGGCGGCCATTGGTGCTGCCCACCATAATCCGCGGCGTGGACCGCTACGCCCACTTCCCCTCACTGGAGCTTGACCGGCCCGCGCCGAACGTCCTGCGGCTCACGCTCAGCGCGGAAGGGCGCCTGAACGCGGTCAGCGGGGCGATGCATCGCGAGCTGGCGGAGGTCTGGAACGCGATCGGCGGCGACGACGAGACGCGCGCGGTCGTCGTGCGCGGCGCGGACGGCGCGTTCAGCTCGGGCGGCGACCTCGATCTCGTCGTCGACATCGCCTCGGATCCCGCGACGAGGCTGCGCGTGTTCCACGAGGCGCGCGACCTCGTCTACAACGTCATCAACTGCCCGAAGCCGATCGTGTCGGCAATGACCGGGCCGGCGGTCGGCGCAGGGCTGGCCGTGGGCTTGCTCGCGGACATCTCGATCGCGACGCCGGAGGCGCGGATCGTCGACGGCCACACGAAGCTCGGCGTCGCAGCCGGCGACCACGCGGTGATCGTGTGGCCGCTCCTGTGCGGCCTCGCAAAAGCCAAGTACCACCTGCTGTTGTGTGAGCCCCTCAACGGGGTCGAGGCGGAACGGATCGGGCTCGTCTCGCTGTGCGTGTCTGCGGAGGAGCTCGAAGAGCGCGCGCTCGCGATCGCGGTGCGACTCGCGGAGGCGGCCCAGCCGGCGATCCGGCATACGAAGCTCGCCTTGAACAACTGGCTCCGTCTCGCCGGCCCTGCGTTCGACGCATCACTCGCCCTCGAGTTCCTCGACATGACAGGGCCCGAGGTGCACGAGGGCGTTGCCGCGGTGCGCGAGAAGCGCAGGCCGAAGTTCGACTAGCGCCGGGCCCCGACGCGTTTGCCGCCGCATCGACCAGGAATGCTCCAGTCGGTGGCGTCGCCGCCGCGAGGTCGAGAGGAGGCTGAGATGGGGCGTGTCGTCGTGATGAACCATGTCTCTCTGGATGGCGTGATGCAGGGGCCGGGTCGCCCGGACGAGGACACCAGGGACGGGTTCACGCAGAGCGGCTGGGGTGAGCGGTCGGCAGCACCCGACGACGCTGCCGGCAAGGCGATGGGCGACACGATGGCCGCCGGGGGCGGCTTGGCGGGATGGCTGTTCGGGCGGTGGATGTACGAGAGCCTGCTGACGAGTTGGAACGCCAGGGGCGGGCCGTTTCGCGACGCCCTCAACAACACTCCCAAATACGTCGCGTCGACCACGCTCACCGAGCCGCTGCCGTGGCCACAGTCGACACTGCTGCGCGGCGACATCGCTGAAGCCGTCCGCGCATTGAAGGCGCGAACGGATGGGGTGCTCGCGGTCATGGGGAGCGGCGAGCTGATCGCCTCGCTGCTGGGAAACGGGCTGATCGACGAGTACCTGCTGATGATCCACCCACTCGTGCTCGGCAAAGGACGACGTCTGTTCCCCGATGGAGGGCACCTCTCATTGCAGCTCACCGGCAGCAGCACGACGACCACGGGTGTGGTGATCGCCAGCTACGAGCCAGGCAACTAGTCGCAGCCGCCGCTCGGAATCGCTCCGAGAACGTCCCCGCCGTCAACTTCGCCTCGGAAGCAGGCCTCGCGGTGCTGATCGCTCTCCGCTGCCTCCACACCCCGCCGATGCTGGCGCGCTAGGCCGGCTAGGCCACGTCGGCGAACTGGACGGAGAAGCGAACGCCCATGGTCATCGCGTCCTTGCCCGTCGCCATGAACTCGTCGCTGCGGGCCGCAACCTTGAACGCGTCCATGTCGGGCCACTCCCACTCGGCGTAGTAGCGGTGCTTCGGCTCGCCCATCGGAGCAGCGAAGACGCGGCCGTGGCGGAAGGTCGCGCCTGGCACCTTGCGGCATAGCTCCGCGTGCTCGGCGTAGCGCTGCGCGTCCGGCTCTTCGTCGTAGAGTACGAGCGCCCTGATCATCGAAAGGAGCCTAGCGTGCCAGGAAGGATCGTCCATTTCGAGCTCGTCGCAGGAGACGCCGATCGCGCGTCAGGATTCTGGAACGGGCTCTTCGGCTGGAACATCGGCGGCAGCGTCATGGAAGGTTTCGACTACCGGATGTTCGACCTCGGGGACGGTCAGGGCGGCGCGATCTACCCGGCGCAGGAAGGGCAATCCCCCGGCTCGCCGATCGTCTACTTCGATACCGAAGACATCGAGGCGTCGATCGCGAAGGTGCGCGAGCTCGGCGGCACGGCCGATGAGAGGCAGCCCGTCCCGACGCACGGCTGGTTCGCCGGGTGCAAGGACACCGAGGGGAACGCGTTCCACCTCTGGCAAGGCGACGAGTCAGCCGCTTGAGCGGGTTGGCGGTTGCGCTCGCCGTCCTCGGCGGGCTGGCGGGCTCGGTGCAGGTGGCGGTGATGGGCCGGTTCGGCGAGCGCGTCGGCGTGTTCGAGGCGCTCGCTTTCTCGACCGCGATCCAGCTCGTGCTCTCCGCCGTGGTCGTGCTGGGCGTGCGAGCCGGCGGGATCGGGGGGCTGCGGCATGTGGGGAACACGCCGGTGTGGATGTGGATCGGCGGCCTGATGGGCTTCACTGTCGTCTCGTCGATCACCTTCGCCCAGCCACGGATCGGCGCGACGGCAGTGATCGGGATCCTGATCGCCGGCCAGCTCGTGATGGGCGCGATCATCGACCGGTTCGGCTGGTTCGGGGTCGACCAGATCGGGATTTCTCCGTATCGCGCGGTCGGCGTGGTGCTCCTGGGAATCGGCGCGGCCCTGTCGCTCGTTCGATAGCCCGGTGAACCAGAAGACGAAGGTCTACGTCGCCCTCGGCACGGTCTACGTGATCTGGGGCTCGACGTATCTCGGGATCTACTACGCCGGCCGCACGATCCCGCCGCTCTTTGCGGCGTCCACCCGGTTCATCGCCTCGGGGACGATCATGGCGTTCGTCGTGTTCGCGCGCGGCGGGACGCTGCGCGTGTCGCGTCGTGCGCTGCTCTCCTGCGTCGTGATCGGCTGCCTACTGCCGGGCGCGAACTCGATCCTCTTCTTCGCGGAGCGCAACGTGCCGACCGGGCTCGCCTCGCTGATCATCGCGTCCGTCCCACTCTGGGTAGCGGCGCTGCGTCTGACCCGCGAGCGGCTGCCGTGGCAGGTGCTCGCCGGAGTGGGGATCGGCTTCGCCGGCGTCGGCGTCCTCGCCCAGCCGTCGGGGGGCGCAAAGTGGTGGGGCGTCGCACTGTGCTTCTGCTCGGCGGTGATGTGGGCGACCGGGTCGTTCCTCTCCGCGCGGCTCGAGATGCCGAAGGACCCGATCGCGGCGACGTCGCTCGAGATGCTCGCCGGCGGGCTCGTGATGCTGCCGATGGGCGCGTTCACGGTGCACCACTTCTCACCGTCGACGGGCTCGATCGCAGGCTGGATCTACCTCGTGCTCTTCGGCTCGGTCGTCGGCTACACGGCGTACGTCTGGCTGCTCGCGAATGCGCCGCTCGGGATGGTCTCGACGTACGCATACGTGAACCCGATCGTCGCGATCACGCTCGGTGTCCTCTTCCGCGGCGAGCACCTGACTTGGCGCCTGCTCTTCGGCGCGGTGATCGTCGTCGCCGCAGTCGCGACCGTCGTCCGCAAGGAGCCGGCAACCGCGCCGCCGCCCGACGAAGGCGTCCCGTGCGACGAAGAAGACGACGCACTCGTCACGCGGCACGCCGCGTGAGGCCGGGTGCCAGGCACCGAGACAGAACCGTCACGCCTCAGTGACGGAGGAGCAACGACCATGGGAGGTATGCGCGCTCGGCCTGACGGCGGAGCGGACACGCCTGGTGCCAGGCACCGTCACGAATCACAAACAGCCCGGGCTGCGCTCAGAGGCAGATGTCGTCCGGGCGGACCGGGACCCGGCGTAGGTCGCGTCCCGTCGCGGCGCGCAACGCCGCCACGACCGCGGCGGTCGAGACGACAGTCGGCGGCTCGCCGACGCCCTTCACGCCGTACGGCGCGTCGGGCTCGGGATCCTCGATCAGCACCGACTCGACCGGCGGCATGTCGAGGGCGGTCGGGATCAGGTAGTCGGTGAAGCTCGCGTTCGTGATCAGCCCGTCGCGCGTCTGGATCTCCTCCATCAGTGCGAGCCCGAGGCCCTGCGCCGTGCCGCCCTCGATCTGACCCTCGACCTGCTGCGGGTTCACCGCCTTGCCGACATCCTGCGCCGCGCCGATCCAGACGACGCGCGTGAGACCGAGGTCGACGTCGACCTCCGCGACAACCTTCATCGCGCACGTCGCGAACGCGACGTGCGAACGCTCGCCGGTGATCTGGCCGGTCTCTGGATCGAGCGGCGTCGTGCGCGGGTGCCGGTAGATGCGCTCGACGTCGACCTCCTCGCCCGGGCGCTGCGCCTGCTCGTCGAGTGCCGCGCGACACGCGTCGCGAACCGCGCCGGCCGCCATCCACGTCATACGTGATGCGGAAGCCGAGCCCGCCGACTCGACCGTTGCAGTCTGGCCCGGTGCGAGCCGGACGTCGTCGAGGCCGAGCTCCGTGCGGGCGACCTGGAGGATCACCCCGGTCACGCCTTGGCCGACCTCGGCCGCCGCGCAATGCACCTCCGCCCAGCCGTCCGGCGACAGGCGCACCCGCGCGGCGCAATAGTCGTCGAAGCCCTCGGAGTACGCGATGTTCTTGAAGCCGACCGCGAAGCCGACGCCGCGGCGGACACCGTCGCCGTTCGTGGTGTTCCCTGCACCGCCGGGAAGCCGAATGACGTCGCGCGGGAGCGGCTCTGCAGCCGGCGGCTCGAGCGCGGCCGCAGCGCGGATGCACTCGGCGACGGGCATCGAGCCGGTGATCGCCTGGCCGGTGGGCAAGACGTCGCCCGGCTTGAGCGCATTGAGCAACCGCAGCTCGATTGGGTCGATCCCGAGCTCGGCCGCGAGCTTGTCCATCTGCGCCTCGCCGGCGAAGCACGTCTGCACCGCGCCGAAGCCACGCATCGCGCCGCACGGCGGGTTGTTCGTGTACACGGACGTCGAATCGATCAGCGCGTTCGGCGACTCGTACGGCCCGAGCGAGAACGACGCGGCGTTCGACGTGACGGCTGTCGAGGACGACGCGTACGCGCCGCCGTCGAGCAGGATCTTGAAGCGGACGTTCACGAGCTTGCCGTCGCGCGTCGCGTGATGCTCGCACCACATCCGCGCCGGATGACGGTGCACGTGACCGGTGAACGACTCCTCGCGGTTGTAGACGATCTTCACGGGCCGGTTCGTGTGCAAGGCGAGCAGCGCACCGTGCACCTGCATCGACAGGTCTTCGCGCCCGCCGAACGCGCCGCCGACGCCGCCGAGGTGGATGCGCACCTGCTCGAGCGGCAGGTTGAGGCACGGCGCGACCTGCGACCGGTCGACGTGCAGCCACTGCGTCGCGACGTAGATGTCGACGCCACCTTCACCATCGGGCACGGCGAGGCCGGACTCCGGACCGAGGAACGCCTGGTCCTGGATCCCGACCTCGTAGTAACCGCTCACCGACACGTCGCCCTGCACGTCGGGATCGCCGTGCCGAATCACCATGTGGCGCACGACGTTCGGGCGGTCGTCGTCGAGGTAGCCGTGACCGCGCGTCGGTTTATCCGGATGCAGGTCGCGCGACTCGAGCGCACGCTCCATGTCGGCGACCGGCTCGAGCTCCTCGTAGGAGACGTGGATGCGCTCCGCCGCACGCCGTGCCTGCTCGGGATGCTCGGCGGCGACGAGCGCGACCGGCTCGCCGTGGTAGAGCACGCGGTCGATCGCGAGCACCGGCTGGTCGGCGAACTCGAGCCCGTATGTCTTCTGGCCGGGGATGTCGTCGTGCGTGAGCACGGCATGGACGCCCGGCATCGAGACCGCCTCCGCGATGTCGATCGAAAGGATGCGTGCGTGTGGGTGCGGGCTGCGCACCGTGTGGCCCCACAGCATTCCCGGCACCACGAGATCGCTCGCGTACGCGAACTCGCCCTTGACCTTCGGTGGCGCGTCGAGCCGCGGGACGAGCTCGCCGACGCGCCCGATCTGCAGCGTGCGGACGGCCTGGGTCATGCGCGCGCCGCCGCTCGCACGGCGTCGAAGATCTTCGCGTACCCCGTGCACCGGCAGAGGTTCCCGGACAGCGCCTCGCGGATCTCGTCGTCGCTGGGATGCGGGCTCCGCCGCAGCAGATCCGCCGTCGCGACGACGAGGCCGGGTGTGCAGAAGCCGCATTGCACGGCCCCGGCATCGACGAACGCCTGCTGCACGGGGTGCAGCTCACCGTTCTCCACGAGCCCTTCGACCGTCGTCACGTCGTGCCCGTCTGCTTGGGCGGCAAGCACGAGGCAGGCGCAGACGAGGCTGCCGTCGAGGAGCACGGAGCACGAGCCGCACTCGCCCTGCTCGCACGCGTTCTTCGAACCAGGGAAGCCGAGCTTCTCGCGCAGCGCGAAGAGCAGCGACTCGCCTTCCCAGCAGTCGGCCTGATGTTCCTCGCCGTTGATGCGGACCGTGATCCTCACACGAGCACCCGCTTCAGTGCGCGATCGGTGAGCACGCGGATCGCATGCCTGCGGTAGCGCTCCGTGCCGCGGACGTCGTCGATCGGTGACGCAGCATCGGCGACCCGTTGGGCGAACGTCGCCGAGTCAGCGCGCGACGCAGTCACGAGCACGGGGCGAGGCGAGGCCGAGCCGATCGACGCGCGCAGCTCGTCGCTCGCCGACACTGCAAGCGAGACGACAGCGATCACCATCGCGTTGCGCGGCCCGACTTTCATGAACGTCTGCGGCGCGTTCGACGGCGTCAGCCACACGGCGGTGATCAGCTCGTCGGGCTCGAGCAGGTTGCGCTTCACGCCCGTGACGAAGTCGAGCACGGGAACACGACGCGAGCCCCGTACCGAAGCGCACTCGACCTCGGCGCCCTCGATGACGAGCGGCGGGATCGCGTCTCCGGCCGGCGAGGCGGTTCCGAGATTCCCCCCGATCGTGCCGCGGTTGCGGATCTGCGGCGACCCGACCGTGCGCGATGCCTCGGCGAGCGCGGGCAGCACGTCGCGAAGGTCGCCGTGCTCGATCTCCGCGAACGTGAGGCCCGAGCCGAGCCGGAGCGCGCCGTTCTCACGTGCGTAGCCGCGCAGCTCGGCGACCTCGTTCAGGTTCAGCACCTCCGCCGGCCGCTCGCGGTCGAAGTTGAGCGCGACCATGAGGTCGGTGCCGCCCTGGATCGGCTTTGCGCCGGGATGGTCGGATTTGAGGCGCAGCGCCTCGTCGAGCGTCGTCGGCGTTAGGACGTCCACGGAGCGAAGGGTACGGTTCTCGCACCATGGACGCAGTCCTTTCGAGGCGGCTCGCGGTCGCCCGTGGCGATGAGCTTGCCGACCTCGTAATCCGTGGCGGCAGGGTGCTTTCGGTCTTCACGCGCGAGTGGCTCGAGACGGATGTTGCGATCGTCGACGGCTGGATCGCGGGGCTCGGCGACTACGACGGCCGCGAGGTGGTCGACGCGGCCGGGAAGTGGGTCGTCCCCGGGTTCGTCGACGCGCACGTCCACATCGAGTCGTCGAAGATGCTCGCCGACGAGTTCGCGCGCCTCGTGCTCCCGTTCGGCACGACGGCAGTGGTCGCCGACCCACACGAGGTCGCGAACGTGCTCGGCACCGACGGCGTCCACTGGCTGCTCGACGCGACCGCGGGCCTCCCGCTCGACATCTACTTCATGGCGTCGTCGTGCGTGCCTGCGTCGCACTTCGAGTCGCCGCGCCGCGCGCTCACCGTCGGCGACCTCGACGCGCTGCTCCGCCGCCGGCGCGTGATCGGACTCGCGGAGATGATGAACTTCCCCGGCGTCATCTCCGGGGACGCGGGCGAGCTCGCGAAGCTCGGGCTGGCCGAGCACATCGACGGCCACGCGCCGGGCGTGCTCGGCCGCTCCCTGCAGGCGTACGCGTCCGCCGGGATCCGCTCGGACCACGAGGCGTACACGCCCGAAGAGGGACGCGAGCGATTGCGTGCGGGCATGTGGCTGCTGATCCGCGAAGCATCGGCGGCGCGCAACCTGGCCGCGCTACTTCCGCTCGTGCAGGAGTTCGGCCCGCACCGCATCGCGTTCTGCACCGACGACCGCGAGCCCGAGCACGTCGCCGAGGACGGCCACATCAACTCGATGGTGCGCGACGCAGTGGCGTTCGGCATCGCGCCGGAGGATGCACTGACGATGGCGTCGCACAACGCCGCGGCGTACCACCGCCTCGACCACCTGGGCGCGATCGCACCGGGCTGCCAGGCCGACGTCCTGATCCTCCCGGACCTCGAGCGCTTCGTCCCCGACGTCGTCCTGAAGCGCGGCGCGCCGGCGCCGGAGATCCCGCGCGAGCCGGTACCGGACTGGGCCCGGCAGACGGTGCGGCTCGGCGCGCTCGGCCCGGAGATGTTCCGCATTCCCTGGACCGGTGGCACGCGGGCGCGGGTGATCGGCCTGATCCCCGGTCAGATCGTCACGGAGCACCTCGTCGAGGAGCCGCTCGTGCGGGCCGGCGAGGCGGTCGCCGACTCCGCGCGCGGTCACGCGAAGATCGCCGTCGTCGAACGCCATCTCGGCACTGGGCGGATCGGCCGCGGGCTCGTGAAGGGCTTCGGGCTCGAGCGCGGTGCGCTGGCGACGACGCTGTCCCACGACGCCCATAACCTCGTCGTCGTCGGCATGAGCGACGCGGCGATGGCGACGGCGGCACGACGTCTCGCGAACATCGGCGGCGGGATCGTCGCCGTCGACGGCGCCGAGGTGCTCGCCGAGCTGCCGCTGCCGGTCGCCGGCATCCTGAGCGATGCACCACTTGCCGAGGTGGTGGAGCGCTCGCAGGCCGTGGTCGCGGCGGCCGTGCAGCTCGGCTGCACGATCGAGGCGCCCTTCCAGCTGATGGCGTTCCTCGCGCTCTCCGTGATCCCGTCGCTGAAGCTGACCGACCGCGGGCTCTTCGACGTCGACGCGTTCGAGCTCGTCGCGTTGGAGGTTGCATGATCCTCGGCAACTGCTGGGTGGTGACGATGGACGACGCCGGCACGGAGCACCAGCACGGCTGGATCCGGATCGACGACGGTCTCGTCACCGAGATCGGTTCGGGCTCCGCCCCGGGCGGCGCCGACGACCTCGGCGGCGCGGTCGTCACACCGGGGCTCGTCAACACACATCACCACCTCTACCAGACGCTGACGCGCGCACGCGCGCAACAGGCCGACCTCTTCACGTGGCTGAAGACGCTGTACCCACGCTGGGCGCGCATCGACGACGAGATGGAGTACGCCGCCGCGCGGTGCGGCCTCGCCGAGCTGGCGCTCTCGGGGTGCACGACGGTCTTCGACCACCACTACGTCTTCCCGCGCGGCGTGTCAGGCCTCGTCGAGGCCGAGGTGCGCGCCGCGCAGGAGCTCGGCGTTCGCCTCGTCGCCTCGCGCGGCTCGATGGACCTCGGCGAGTCGGACGGCGGCCTGCCGCCGGACTCGCTCGTCGAGGACATCGACACGATCCTCGCCGACACCGAACGGCTGCACGCACTCGCCGACGGAGCGCTCGTGCAGATCGCCGTCGCGCCGTGCTCCCCTTTCTCGGTCACAACGAGGCTGATGGAAGAGTCGGCAGCGCTTGCGCGGAAGCTCGGGCTGCAGCTGCACACGCACCTCGCCGAGACGGTCGAGGAAGACGAGTACTGCCGCGAGCTCTTCGGATGCACGCCCGTCGAGTACCTCGAGCGCGTCGGCTGGCTCGCCGACGACGTCTGGTGCGCGCACTGCGTCCACCTGTCCGACGGCGACGTGCAGACGTTCGCACGAGCAGGCGTGGGCGTCGCGCACTGCCCCACGTCGAACCTGCGGCTCGGCGCGGGCGTCGCACCGGTGCGGGCGATGCTCGACGCCGGCGTCCGTGTCGGGCTGGGCGTCGACGGCAGCGCGTCGAACGAGCGTAGCGACCTCTTCGTCGACGTCAAGAACGCGTTGCTCGTCGCACGCGGACGCGGCGGCCCAGCGGCATTGACAGCGCGCGACGCCCTGCGCATCGCGACGCGCGGCGGCGCCGAGGTGCTCCGGCGCGACGACATCGGCGTGCTCGCGCCGGGCAAGCGCGCCGATCTCGCGGTCTGGCGCACGGACGGGCTGGAGTTCGGCGGCGCCGAGGACCTCGTCTGCAACCTGGTCGTCAGCGGGCCGCACCGCGTCGACCGCCTGATCGTCGCCGGCCGTGACGTCGTGCGGGGCGGAGCGCTCGTCAACGCACGAGAGGACGAGATCGCACGCGAGCATCGCGTCCAGGCTGCGAGACTCTGGGCGGCATGACGAGCGTCTCCACCCATGTCCTCGACACCGAGCGCGGTGCACCCGCGATCGGAGTCCCCGTCGAGCTGCTGCGCGCGGACGGGACGATCGCGGGCCAGGGCGTCACGGACGACGACGGGCGTGTGCGCGACCTTGCCCAGACCGAGCCCGGCACGTATCGGATCGTTTTCCATCCGGCGGGCCCGTTCTTCCGCCGGGTCGAGCTGGAGATCGAGCTCGGCGACGGCCACTACCACGTCCCGCTCCTCGTTTCGTCGTACGCGTGCGCGACCTACCGCGGCAGCTGAACGCCGACGAGCTCGCGGAGCTCTTCGAAGGTCACACGCGATTCGTCGAGCGGCTCGCGCTCGTCGAGGACCCGCTCGACCACGCGCGGGAGGTGGCGTCGACGCTCTCCGACGAGGAGAAGAAGGAAGTCCTCGACGCGCACCCGGCGATCGGCGGCAGGCCGACGTCGGAACGCTCGCGGCGCGAACAGGGGACGGACGAAGACCCGGCCGTGCTGGCAGAGCTCGCCGCATTGAACGCAGACTACGAAAACAGGTTCGGCTTCCGGTTCGTCGTCTTCGTCAATGGGCGGCCGCGCCGCGAGATCGTGCCGGTGCTGCGCGAGAGGATGACGCGGCCGCGCGAGGAAGAGCTTCGGACGGCAGTGGACGAGCTCGTGCAGATCGCGATCAACCGATGGCGCACCTCCTAGCACTCAGCGACTACTGGTGGAGCTGGGGAAACCTGCTCTTCCGCTGGCTGCATGTGGTCGCGGCGATGGCGTGGATCGGTGCGTCGTTCTACTTCATCGCGCTCGACAACCACCTCGAGCCGCCGCGCGATCCCGCGGACGCACGGCGCGGCGTCGGGGGCGAGGCGTGGGAGATCCACGGCGGCGGCTTCTACCGGGTCGAGAAGTTCAAGGTCGCCCCCGAGCGGCTCCCCGAGCCGATCCACTGGTTCAAGTGGGAGGCGTACACGACCTGGCTCTCCGGGTTCGCGCTGTTCATCGTCGTCTACTACTCACACGCGAGCTCCTACCTGATCGACACCTCGGTGCGCGACCTGACGGCGTGGGAGGCGATCACGCTGTCCGTGGTCGGGATCGTCCTCGCGTGGGTCGTATACGACCTCGTTTGCCGAGCATTCGCGGAGGACGAAGGCGTGCTCGCAGTGCTCGTCTTCGGGTTCATCTGCCTCGCTGCGTGGGGCTCGTGGGAGCTGTTCGCACCGCGCGCCGCGTATCTGCAAGTCGGCGCGATGATCGGGACGATGATGGTCGGCAACGTCTTCTTCGTGATCATCCCGAACCACTGGAAGCTCGTCCGCGCGAAGGAGGCGGGACGCGAGCCGGACCCACGGTGGAACCGCGACGGCAAGACGCGCTCCGTGCACAACAACTATCTGACGCTGCCGGTGCTGTTCGCGATGCTGTCGAACCACTTCCCGTTCACGTACGGGCACCGCAACGGGTGGATCGTGCTCGTCGCATTGATGGCAGTCGGCGCGCTCATCCGGCACTACTTCAACCTGCGCCATCGCGGCCTGAACGTCTGGCCGCTGCTCGGCGTCGCGGCCGCGGCGATCGTCGCGATCGCGCTGATCATTCGATGACCGTGTATGTCGCGCTGCTGCGCGGTGTAAACGTCGGCGGCCGCGGCAAGGTCGACATGCGCGAGCTGAAGAAGCAGATGGAGGCGCTTGGCTGCGCCGACGTATCGACGTACATCAACTCGGGCAACGTGATCTTCCGCGACCGTCGCGCGGCATCGACACTCACACGAGAGCTGGAGAAGGCTCTCGGCCGTCGCGTCGCCGTGCGCTCGCTTGCGCAGATCCAGGCGCTGTGCAAGCGGATCCCGGAGGACTGGGGAAACGACAAGGACCAGAAGTCCGACGTCGGCTTTGCACTCGACGAGCCGGGCGAGCTGCTGTGGAACGCACTGCGCAAGGATCTGAAGCCGCGCGAAGGCCCCGACTGGGACGTCGAGGTGACCGCGCGCAACGTCAACACCGTCCGAACGCTGCGAGCGAAGATGGAGGCGTTGTGATCGGGTTTCTCGCCGTTGTCGTCGTCGTGATCGTGGCGCCCGGGCCTGACTTCGCGCTGACCGTGAAGAACACCGTGCGCGGGGGCGGTGTCGCGACGGCGCTGGGCGTCGTGACCGGACAGGTGATGTGGGTCGGAGCGACCGCGGTCGGCGTAGCGGCGCTGCTCGCGGCATCGCATCCTGCGTTCGTCGCGCTGCGGCTCGTCGGCGCTGCGTATCTCGTGTGGCTCGGCCTCGCGACGCTGCTCACCCGGGGCGGGCACCGGCCGAGGCTTGAAGCCGGCTCGCCGTACCGGCAGGGCCTGCTCAGCAATCTCGCGAACCCGAAGATGCCGGTCTTCTTCCTGAGCCTGCTGCCACAGTTCGGCGGCTCGTTCCTCGCGCTGACGGCTCACGGGCTCGTGTTCGCCACGTTGACGCTCTGCTGGCTGACGCTCGTCTCGCGCGGTGCAGGGATGCTCCTCGTCCCGCGGGTGCGGCGGATCGTGGACGTCGTCTCGGGTGTCGTGCTCGTCGCGCTCGGTATTCGCCTGGCGACCGAGCGCAGGTAGGGTCTCGCGCGTGCTGGAGATCGTCGCCGCCGGGATGCGCTTCGTCGCACGCTGGGAGGAGGAGCTCGCCCCGAGCACGGTGGCGGCGTTCAAGGCGTCCCTGCCGATGGACGAGCGGATCATCCACTGCCGCTGGAGCGGCGAGTCGAACTGGATCCCGTGGGGCACGCGCGACTTCGGCATCGGGCCGGAGAACGCGACGTCGTACCCGCATCCCGGCGAGCTCGCGCTCTACCCGGGCGGCCAGTCCGAGACGGAGCTGCTCTTTCCGTACGGCTACTGCAACTTCGCGTCGAAGGCGGGACAGCTGTGGGCGAACCACTTCGCCACGGTGGTCGAGGGCGCAGAGCAGCTGCCGAAGCTCGGCAAGCTGACCCTCTGGGAAGGCGCGCAGCCGATCTCGTTCCGCGCGCTCTGAGCGGGGGTCGCGGCTCAGGTCTGGACCGTCACGACTTCGTGACGGAGGTGCAAAACCGCCTGCAGTTCGAGCCGCAGTCGGAACATGTCCCGCCGGCCGCGCCGGGCCTCGGCGTCAGACGTTGCTCTGAGCTGGCTCCGAGCCTGCCCTGAGCTTCGTCGGACGCGGCTCAGACGCCGGGCTAGCGCTCTTCGCGGACGTATGGCGTGCCGAGTGCGGCCGGGGCACCGAGGCGGCGTCGCGCGCCCGCGCTCGAGACCAGCACGAGCACCAGGATGGTCATCACGTACGGGAGCGACTGGAAGAGCTCCGGCGGGACGCCGCTCAGGATCCCCCGCGCCTGGAACGTGAACGGGATCCCGGAGAAGGCTCCGAAGAAGTACGCGCCGACAAGGCACAGCGTCGGCCGCCAGAACGCGAAGATGACGAGAGCGATCGCGATCCAGCCGGCGCCGCCGGTGATCCCGTCGACCCACTGCGGCGTGATCGACAGCGTGAACGTCGCGCCGCCGACACCGGCGAACGCTCCGCCGGCGATCGTGTGGACGTAGCGGTACGCCGAGACGTTGATGCCCATCGCGTCCGCGGCTGCGGGTGACTCGCCCACCGCGCGCAGGTTGAGCCCGAGCCGCGTCCGACCGAGGTAGACGGCCATCAGGGCCACGCAGACCCAGGACGCGAAGACGAGCTCGGAGTGCGCGAGCAGTACCGGCCCGACGACCTTGGCGTTCTGCCACGAGTGCGGCAGGAACGGGCCGAAAGCGTGCTTCGCCGGCTGGCCGGCCACGTTCAGGTCGTTGCCGAGGTACGACGACAGCCCCGCAGCCCCCGCGAAGATCGTCAGCGCGAGCCCCGACACGATCTGGTTCGCGCGCAGCGTGACGACGAGGAACGCGTGGATGAGCGCCATCGCCCCGCCGGCCAGGGCGGCGACCACGATCGCAAGGAGTAGCGAGTCGGTGCGCTGCACCGCCCAGAATCCCATCACCGCTCCGACGAGCATCATCCCCTCGACGCCGAGGTTCAGCACCCCGGACCGCTCGGTCAACAGCTCGCCCAGTGCCGCGTAGAGAAGCGGCGTCCCGTAGGCGACGGCGGAGGCGAGCACGACGACGACGATCGAGTCGTTGATGCCACCGGCCGCGAGGAGCATCAGACCGTCGCCTCCGACGCTCGCGTCGTGCGCGAGAACCGCACGCGGTAGCGCATGAGCACTTCGCCGCCGAGCACGCAGAAGAGGATCACGCCCTGCATGACCCCAACGAGCCCCGACGGGAAGTCGGCGCCCTGGAGCGCGAAGCCGGCGTTCTGCAACCCGCCGAGGAGAAACGCGATCAGGCAGACGGCGAACGGGTTGTAGCGCGCGAGCGCCGCGATCACGATCCCGGCGTAGCCGTACCCGGCGGTGGTCAGGCCGCGCGGATCCAGCGTATGGCGGAAGTCGCCGTCCTGGCTCGCGCCACCGATGCCGGCGATCGCACCCGACAGCGCCAGCACTGCCAGAATCTTGCGGCGCGTGCGCATGCCCGCATACGTCGCCGCGCGCGGCGAGTCGCCGATCACCTGCACCTCGAAACCGAAGCGCGTCCGCGTGTAGAGCACCCAGATCCCGGCGGCGAGCACGACGCCGAGCAGCAGCCCGAACGGCACATAGAGGCCGGCGGCGTGCGCGATCGGCCAGCTCGCGGCGTCGGGCAGGTTCTTGCCTTGCGGGAACACCTTGGCGGTGGGGCTCGATGTGTCGCGCCAGTACGACTCGGAGTCGAAGATCAGGTAGCTGACGACGAGCCCGGCGACGTAGTTGAGCATCAGCGACGTGATGATCTCGTTGGTCGAGAAGAACGCCCGCAGGATCGCCGGGACGAGCGCGAGCGCTGCGCCGCCGAGTGCGCCGGCGACGACCATCGCCGGCACCGAGAGCCAGCCCGTGTGGTTGCCGAGCGCGATGCCGGCACCCGCGCCGAAGACCGCTCCGGCGTAGAGCTGCCCCTCGCCGCCGATGTTGAAGAGCTGCATGCGGAACGCCACCGCGGCGCACAGCCCGGTGAACAACAGCGGAGTCGCGGAGATGAGCGTCTCGTTGAGCGCCGCCTTGCTGCCGAAACCGGTGTCGATCAACCGGGAGAAGGTGTGTCCCGGGGCGTGCCCCGTCACGAAGAGCACGACCGTCATCACGCCGAACGCAACCGCGAGCGAGCCGAGTGGGACGGCAACTGCGAGCCAGCGCGGTTGGGCGAGCCGGCGCTCGATCCGGATCATGCGGAGCCTCCCGCCATCAACAGGCCGAGCTCGTCGACGGTGGCGGAGCGCGCGTCCCGCTCGCCGACGATCGCGCCCTCGTAGATGACCGCGACCCGGTCGGCCAGCGCGAGGATCTCGTCGAGGTCCTCCGAGATCAGCAGGACACCGACGTACCCCTCGGCCGCCTCGCGCAGATAGCGGTGCACCGTCTCGATCGCGGCGACGTCCAGACCGCGCGTCGGCGACGCGACGACGAGGACACGCGGGCTTCCCTCGAACTCGCGAGCCAGCACGACCTTCTGCAGGTTGCCGCCCGAGAGCTGCCGGGCGGGCACCTCGGGCCCGCCCCCGCGCACGTCGTAGCGTTGGATCAGCTCTGCCGCGTACCTGCGGATCGCGCGCAGCTTGAGCAACGGCCCTCGCGTGACCTGCCCGGCGCGATAGGACTTGAGCACGACGTTCGACGAGATCGGGAGCGACGGCGCAACGCCGGTGTGCAGCCTGTCCTCCGGAACGTGCGCGACGCCGGCGCGGATCGCCGCGCGCGCGTCGCCGCCGCGCAGGCGGCGGCCGCCCAGGACGATCTCGCCGCGGCTCGGGGTGCGCATCCCGGTGATCGTCTCCGCAAGCTCGCGCTGGCCGTTGCCGGCGACCCCCGCAATCGCGAGGATTTCGCCGGCGCACAGCGTCAGATCGATCCCGCGCAACGCGTCGCCACCGCGGTCCCCCGTCGCCCACAGCGAGCTGACCTCGAGGACCGGCTCGCCGATCTCGTTCCCGCGCTCGACGCGCGCGGCGAGCGCGACCTCGCGCCCGACCATCAACGACGCGAGCGACCGTGGTGTCGCGTCAGCCGTGGTGACAGTGTCGATCGTCTTCCCGTCGCGAAGCACCGTGACGCGGTCGGACACAGCCTTCACCTCGTGCAACTTGTGCGAGATGAAGATGATCGTCCGCCCCTCTTCCGCCATCACACGCAATGTCTCGAACAGCGACTCGGCCTCTTGCGGCGTGAGCACGGCGGTCGGCTCGTCGAGGATCAGGATCCGCGCCTCGCGATAGAGAGCCTTCAGGATCTCGACGCGCTGCTGCTCACCGATCGAGAGCTGCCAGATACGCGCCCGCGGATCGACGGCGATGCGATACCGCTCGCCGAGCTCGGCGACGCGACGCTCGATGCGCCGCGGGTGCACCAGGAACTTCTTTCCTTCGCCGCGGTGGTCGCCGAGGATCACATTCTCGGCGACGGTGAACGGCGGCACGAGCCGGAAGTGCTGGTGCACCATCCCGATCCCCGCTTCGAGCGCCTCGCGCGGCGACGCAAACGAGACCGGTTGTCCCGAGAGCAGGATCTCGCCACCGTCCGGCCGGTAGAGCCCGGTGAGGATGTTCGAGAGCGTCGACTTCCCAGCGCCGTTCTCGCCGAGCAGCGCGTGCACCTCGCCCTCCGCTGCCTCGAAGTGAACGCCGTCGTTTGCAACGACGCCGGGGAACCGCTTCGTGATGTCGCGGAGTTCGACGGCTGCAGCCATAAAAAGAGGGCGGACGGGACCGAAGCCCCGCCCGCCCGTCACACCTTTAGCCCTTCGGGCTCCCGATGACTCCCTTCACGAGGTAGCTCATCGAGTAGAGGTCGTTGAACGTCGGGCGCTTTCCTTTCGGAATCTGCAGCTTGCCCTTCTGGTCGTAGATCGGGCCGCTGAACTCGTTCCACTTGCCGCCCTTGAGCAGCTTCTCCTGCGCGGCGATGAGCGCCTTCGTCTTCGCGGAGACGCCGGGGCCAAACGGAGCAAGCTTCGTGAAGCCGTCCTTCAGGCTGCCGTAGTAGTTGCCCGTCTTCCACGTGCCGTTCATCGCGGCCGTGGTCCGCTTGAGGTAGTACGGGCCCCAGTTGTAGACCGCCGCCGTGAGCCACTGCTTCGGCGCGAAGGTCTGTGCGTTGGAGTCGTAGCCGACCCACGGGACGCTGACCGTCTTCGCGTACTGGCCGGTCGACGGGCTGTCGACGTTCTGACCGAGGACGTCTGCGCCGGCGGCTTTCAGGTTCTCCGCGGCCTTCTTCTCCTTCGCCGGGTCGAACCACGAGTTGGTCCAGATGATCTTCACCTTTGCGCCGGGATGCGCCTTCTGGACTCCGAGCGCGAACGCGTTCGTATGCCGAATCACCTCGGGGATCGCGAACGGGACGACGTAGCCGACGGTGCCGGTCTTCGTCGCGGCGCCCGCCGCGATACCCGAAAGGTAGATCGCGTCCTCGCCGCGCCCGTAGTACTCCGCCATGTTCGGCTTGATGATCGTTCCCGTCGCCATCTCGAACTTGACGTCGGGATGTTTCACCGCCGCGGCCGCCATCGCGTTCTGGTAGCCGAACGAGGTTGCGAAGATGATCTTGTTGCCGTCGCGGATGAGCTGCTCGATCACCTGGGCGACCTGCGGCCCTTCAGGGACGTTCTCCTTGTAGGTGGTCTGGACCTTGGAGCCGAGCATCTTCTGCACGTACAACCGGCCCTGGTCGTGCGCCTGCGACCAGCCGCCGTCATTGTGCGGTCCGACGTAGATCCACGCGGCCTTGAACGTCGCCGTCGACTTCGCCGAGCCGGGCGACGTCCCGAGCGCGAGCACCGCGGCGAGCGCCGCGACCACGAGCACGATCGCGCCGAGCGCGAGCTTCCTGTTACGCAATGTTCCTCTCCTTGCGAGCCGTTTTGCCGGGGGGAAGGTCGAATCTAACCCACCTTCCGGCGGCCTACTAGAGGGTCGGCTACGCCTCGGCCGGAAGGCCCTGCAGAACGGGGTCTTTCGCGCTCCACGGGAACGTGATCCAGCGGTCCGTGCGGCGCCAGACGTACTCGCAGTTGACCATCGAGCGGGGCTTCTCGTAGAGCACCGCGCACCGCACCTCGGCCACCTTGCCGGCGCAAAACTCCTGCACGAGCTGCAGCGTCGCGCCGGTGTCGGCGACGTCGTCGGCCACGAGGACCTTGAAGTCGGCAAAGTCGACGAGATCGGGGACGGGGGGCAGGATCATCGGCATGTCGAGCCGCTCGTCGATGCCGGTGTAGAACTCGACGTTCATCGTGAACGTGTTCTTGACGCCGAGCGCGTAGCCGATCGCACCAGCGACGAGCAGCCCGCCGCGCGCGATCCCGAGGATCATGTCCGGAACCCAGCCGTCGGCCGCGATCGTCTCTGCCAGCTCGCGCGCGCCGGTGCCGAGGTCGTCCCACGTCATCACCTCACGCTCGCTCATCGCGTGAGCCTATCGAGTGCGGCCGTGAGTGCATCGATCGCGAGCGCGATGTCGTCGGCGCTCGACAGCTCGTCCGGGTGATGCGACACGCCGCCGTTGAGCGAGCGCACGAAGAGCATCGACGCGTTCGGCACGAACATCGCGTCGTGGCCCGCACCGGAGACGAGGCGCGGCGCGTCCGGCAGCACCTCCGCGAACGCGCTCCCCATCGGCGTCGGGTCGCGGATCCAGCGCGGCTCGAAGTCGATGTCGGCGACGAGCCGGCGAAGGCGCTCGGGATCGGCCGAGCGCGCGTCGATCGCGACCGTCACACGCGCGGGGACGACGTTGCCCGCATTCGGCTCGACCTCGATCGCGCCCACTGTCGCGACCGCGTCGTCGCCCGCGGCGTCGCGGACGTGGAGGATGAACCGCGCGGCGTCGACGAGTGCGTCGGTCCTCATGGCCATAGGCGTGGTTCCCGCGTGATCGGCACGGCCTTCGAACACCTTGCTGCCGCGTGCCTGGCCGCCGATCGCGGTGACTACGGCGAGCGGCTCGCCGAGTTGCTCGAGCACGGGGCCTTGCTCGATGTGGACCTCGAGGTACGCGTCGGGTGTCGACTCGATCTTCAGGCTGCCCATCGGGCCGGACTCCTCGGCGCGGAACGCGACGACGGCGAGCGGCCGGTCGCGCAGCCGGTCGGCAGCCTCGATGGCGGCGACGACGCCGAGCGCGCCGTCGAAGCGGCCGGCCGTCGGGACGCTGTCGAGGTGCGAGCCCGCCCACACACGCGCATCGCCACGTGACCCGAACAGGTTGCCCGCCCCGTCGCGCGTGACGGTGAGGCCGGCGTCGCGCATCCAGCCGGCGGCAAGCTCATGCGCGGCGTCCTCTTCGGGCGAGTACGCGGCGCGATGCTGCGCGATCGCGTACACCGCCTCCAACCGTTCGAGTGGGCGACTGGTCACTCGGTCAATGCTAGGAGGACGCGCCAGCCCGCGAGCGTCAGACCAGCACACGCGACGAACCCGCACCACCAGGATGTCGCGCTGACGAGCACGCCGAACAGGCCCGGGTAGATGGCACCGCTTCCGTTCAGGAGCGACTGCTGGAGCCCGATCGCCGCGCCCGAGCGGCGATGGCCCACGGCTTCGACCGCGGCGGCGAAGGAAAGACCGTTCCAGCTCATCGACAGCACGCCCGCCACCACGAGAGACGGGATGAAGACGACGAGCGGCGCCGACAGCAGCGCCGCCGACGCCGTGACGCACACTGCGACGGCGACCGCGATCGATCGCAGCGGCCGAAGCCGGCTGCCCGCGACGTCCGACCACCGCCCGGCCGTGATCCGCGCCCCGATCCCGAGCAGCTGCACGACGGCAAGCACGGCCGCCGCGTGTCCCGGCGACAGGCCGCGGTGGTCGTGCAGGAGCAGAACCGTGAAGCCGACGACGCACATCTGCGGCGCGAGGACGAGAGCGCTCCCGATCGAGATCCGCCAGAGCCGTCGGTCGCGGAGCGGCGCGACGTCGGCTGCGTCGCCGCCGTCCGGAAACGGGATGTCACGCAGCACGAGCGCGCCGACGATCGATGCCACGATGCACGCGAGGCCCATCGTCGCGAAGCCCCAGCCGATCCCGCCGCCGTGCACGATCGGCGGCAGAGCGAGCGACGCGGCGAAGCCGCTGATCGGGATCGCGGTCTGCCTGATCCCGAGCGCGAGCCCCCGCTGCGAGCCCGGGAACCACGCCATCACCGCACGGCCGCTCGCCGACTGGACGCTCGCGCCGAGGAACCCGGCGAGCATGAGCAACAGGAGCAGCGCCTCGAACGTCCCCGCCTGCGACGCGCCGAGCAGCGCCACGCCGCAGCCGCCGACACCGGCGAGCAGCACCCAACGCTCACCGATGCGGTCGGTCGCGAGGCCCCACGGAATCGGCGAGACGACTGACCCGGCGAGCGATGCGGAGATGAGAACACCGGTCTGGCCGAGCGACAGGTGGAGCTCGTCCCGCAGCGACGGAGCCATCACGGCGACACCGAACCAGATCGCGGAGTACGTCGCCTGCGCGAACGTCCCCGCAGCGAGAACAGTCCAGCGGTTCAGAGGCCGGACGGATTCGTCGCGAGCTCCGAGATCCTGACCTGATCGGTGAGGAGTCGGCGGAACCGCGCGGGGTCGTCGCCGACGTACGCGCTGCAGAGCCGGCGGCCCGCGGAGTACGTGATCGTGTAGGCACGCCAGGTCGGATCGGTGACGAAGCGCACCGTCTGGGCCGCCTGCTCCGGCGTGTTCAGCGTCCACTGCTGCACGTACTCCCGCGCCTGCTCGTGTGACACGCCGTCCTCGAAGATCATCAACGCGGCGTTCAGGCCGACGGTGCGCAGCCGGTCGATCTGCTCGCTGATCTTCGCGCCCAGCTCCGGGTCTGCGAGCGCGACGCCGTGGCGGCGGATGATCGCGTACGCCTCTTCGCGCGCGGCATCGTCGAGGACGACGTCGCCACCAACCTCGGCGATGCCCTCGCTCAGCACAGCAGCCGGCGTCGGGACGAGAGCGATCGTCTCCTCGAGGCGACCCTGGTCGCGCGCGAGCAGCTGTTCCTTCACCGCGCCCTCTGTGTGGTGGCCCGGGTAGACCTCGTGACAAGCGAGATGGATCAGGTCGAGGCCCGTCGTCGGGAGGTCGGTGTTGAGAACCACGCGGCTCGACAGGTTGCCGAGGTAGTAGTTGAACGCCCACCACGGCTGGTCCGTGACCGGCTCGAGCGCCGCGCGCTCCCCGTCCGGCAACGCGACGAGCTCGCGCGTCCGTGCGCGCAGTAGGGGCAACAGGTCCTCGAGCACCGCAACGGCCTTGTCGCCAGGACAGAGGTGACGGTCGCGCCAGGCGCGCCGTCGCTCCTCGAGCGGCCCACCCCCCGGAAGTAGCTCGTCCAGCTCGGCGTGGACGCGCTCGAACGTGGTGTCCGGCGTGCGCTCGGGACGGACGCCGTAGCTTCCTTCCACTTCGTCGCTGTACGACATCTCCTCGCCGGCAAGCACTTGGGCATACGTGCAGCAGCCGTGCACCAGGTCGCGGAGATACCCGTCGTCGAGCGAGTCGCGGAGCACGGACGCGTCCTCGACGAGCTGCGCCGGGGGGACCGGCTCCTCGGCGTCGACCTGGGCTTTCAGCTCGGCCGGGCCGTAGTACGAGTCGACGAGCCCGTCGACGTGACGTCCCAGGCGCAGCCCGAGGAGGAGGTAGCTCTCGCTCGCCGTCACCGTTCGAACAACGCTGCCTGTCCCTGTCCCACGCCGACACACATCGTGACGATCCCACGGTGGGCTACGCGGCGCCGGAGCTCGTGGAGCAGCGAGACCACGAGCCGCGCGCCGCTCATGCCGAGCGGATGCCCGATCGCGATCGCGCCGCCGTTCACGTTCAACCGGTCTTCGTCGATCCCGAGCTCGCGTGCGACGGCGACCGACTGCGACGCGAATGCCTCGTTCAGCTCGACGAGGTCGACATCGCCGATCGCGACGCCGGTGCGGTCGAGCAGCTTGCGGACCGCGGGAACGGGCCCGATTCCCATCACGCGCGGATCGACGCCAGCGACCGCGGAGCCGACGAACGTGCCGAGCGGTTCCACGCCAAGTGCACGCGCCCTTTCCTCGGATGCGACAACCACGGCCGCCGCACCGTCGTTCAACCCGGACGAGTTGCCCGCCGTGACCGTGCCGCCGGTGCGGAACGCCGGTTTGAGCGAACCAAGTTTCTCGAGTGTCGTCTCGGGGCGCGGATGCTCGTCGCGGGTCAGCTCGCCTGCCGGAACGAGCTCGTCGTCGAAACGCCCGGCATCGCTTGCTGCCGCCCAGCGTTCCTGCGAGCGGAGCGCGAACGCGTCCTGCTCCTCGCGTGTGACGCGCCAGCGCTCCGCGACGTTCTCGCCGGTCTCCCCCATCGACTCGAGCGGGACCATCGCCTCGAGCCTCGGGTTCGGGAACCGCCAGCCGAGCGTCGTGTCGTACAGCACACGGTCGCCGCGCGGAAAGGCTCGGTCCGGTTTCGGCGTCGCGAACGGCGCGCGCGACATCGACTCGACGCCACCGGCGACGAAGAGGTCGCCGTCGCCCGCCATCACCGCATGGCACGCTCCGACGATCGCGGCGAGCCCCGACGCGCACAGGCGGTTCACGGTGACGCCGGCCACCGAGTCGGGGAGCCCGGCGAGCAGCACAGCCATGCGAGCGACGTTGCGGTTGTCCTCGCCCGCCTGGTTCGCGCAGCCGACGAAGGCGTCCTCGATCTCGTCGGGCGGGACGCCGGCGCGGTCGACGGCAGCCGCGATCGCGAGGCCGGCGAGGTCGTCGGGGCGCACTGCGGAGAGGCCGCCGCCGTAGCGTCCGACCGGTGTGCGCACCGCGCTCAGGATCACCGCGCGAATTCCGGCTCCCTCCCGAGCAAGTGCGTCACAGCCGCGCGTCCGCGTTCGCCCATGTCGATAGTGAGGTCGTTGACGTACATCGAGACGAAGCGATCCGCCGTCTCCTCGTCGATGCCACGGCCGAACTGCATCGCATACGCGAGCGCCTGCTCGCGGTTCGCGAGGCCCGCGGCGATCGCGTCGCGCAAGACGGCGGAGACGTCGTCGCGACGCTCCACGTCGCGCCGGATGCCGACGAGCCCGAGCGGCAGCGGGAGACCAACGCGCCCGTCCCACCACAGCCCGAGGTCGAGCAGCTTGGTCAGGCCGGCATCGGCGTAGGTGAGCTGCCCCTCGTGGATCAGCAGACCGGCCTCTGCACGTCCCGACACGACCTCGTCGAGCACCTCGTCGAACGGGAGGTCGCGCGTGCGGATCGCGTCGCCGAGCGCGAGGTGCAGGACGCGCTTGGCGGTCGTCAGGGGTCCCGGCGTGACGATCTCGACCGCGCTGAGGTCGACCTCGCCGCGCGCAACGACGATCGGGCCGTAGCCCTCGCCGAATGACGCGCCGTGCGGGAGGACGAGGTAGTGCTCCTGGACCGCCGGGTACGCGCCGGCAGAGAGAGCGGTCACCTCGAGCCGCCCTTCGAGCGCCCATTCGTTCAGCGACTGGATGTCGGACACGACGGGCTCGAGGTCGAGGCCGCGAACGTCGACCGCACCGGCCTCGATCGCCCAGACCATGAACGCGTCGTCGGGGTCTGCGGAGTGGCCGACTCGGATGGGCACGGGAGCGGACGTTACCCTTGGGCATCATGCTCAGCGAGTCGATCCAGGACTACCTGAAGGCGGTCTACAAGCTGGAGGCGGCGAACGGCCGGGTGACGATCGGCGCGCTCGCCAAGGACCTCGGCGTCGCTCCCGCGTCGGCGTCGGCGATGGTGAAGAAGCTGGCCGCGCTCGACCTGTTGACGCACGAGCCTTACCACGGCGCGCAGCTCACCGAGGCCGGTGAGCGCGTCGCGCTGGAGGTGATCCGCCACCACCGCCTGCTCGAGCTGTATCTCGCGGAGACGCTCGGCGTGCACGTCGACGACGTCCACGACGAAGCGGACCGGCTCGAGCACGTGATCTCGGAGGAGCTCGAGGCGCGCATCGACCGGGCACTCGGGTTTCCGACGCACGACCCGCACGGCGACCCGATCCCGGACGCGAACCTCGAGTGGCCTAGCGGCCGAAGAAAAAGCGCTCGAGGGGAGCGAGCAGCTCGTCGCGGTGGAACGGCTTGACCTTCGCGCCGCTCCCGTCGTCTTCAGACACCACCGCGTCGTCCTCGAGCGCCTCGTTCCCCGCCTCGAGGCAGTCGTCGAGCTCGTGGCCCTCCCACACGTAGTCGTCTGAGCGCGGCTCGTCAGTCTCGCGATGTTGCGGGTTCACCTGGCGGCCGACGGCCCACAACGCGCCGGCGCGGCGCTCGATCCAGATGACCACGCGCTCAGGGCTCCCACCGTCGTCGAGCCCTTCGACGACGCGCTCGGCAAAGCGGCCGTCCCTCGCGGGAGCCTTCACGCCGCGACTATACAATTGCCCGCACATTGGGCTTCGGCGATGCGATCAAGAGCGCGTTTTCGTTCCTCTCGTCGCGGACGCAGAGTGAGGAGCGCATCGCGCAGTACGTGATTCGCGAGCACCATCGCGGCCGGACACTGCACGACGTCCTCCAAGATCACTACGTCACCAATCGCCTGAGCGCGGAGCAGATCAAGCGGTTGCTCGATCGACCAGACGTGCTGCACGCACTCGGCGAGAACCTCGTCGAAGAGACGAAGAGCACGCTCTAGCTCCCTCTTTTGAGGGACGCGATCTGGCCGTCCGTCTCGACGTCGAACGGGTAGCCAAGACGATCCGAGAGGATGGGAAGCATTACCTGAAGGGGTGATAGCGCCCTGCGGCAGACGACTTACCGTCAGTCAGTGCCGGACCGGACGCATCGTGCCCGCGCCGCCGAGGGAGGACGCGCGGACCCTTGTGCCGGCGAACGTGGTCAGACCCTCATCGAGGTCCTCGTGGCGATGGTCGTGTTCGCAATCGTCGCGACGGGAATCGTCGGTGCGCTCGTCTCGAGCGCTTCGTTCACGACACTCTCGAAGGAACGCACGATCGCCGAGCAGGGGGTGAGCAACCAGATCGAGAAGATCCGCGCGCTCGACTACAACAGTGTCGGCACGACGACCGGCAACCCGTCCGGCTCGCTCGTATCGCCCATCGCGTTCAACGGTGTAAACGGCGAAAACGTCGGCGTCCCCGCGAGCATGACGACGACGGTCACGTACGCAAGCGCCGACGTGCCCGGCTCCGCCCAGACTGGCGCCGATGCCAAGAAGGTCGTCGTCGCGATCACGCGGAACAAGGATTCGAAGGTCCTCGCGCGGGCCGTGACCTACGTCGCTCCGAAGTTTCAGGCGTCGCAGACAACGGGCGTTGTCCAGGCGACGGTCACCGACATCGGCAACAACACCTCCCCGTCGGGGACTGTCCTGCAGAACGTACGCGTGACGCTGACCCCTCCGACAGGCAGCCCTGCATCGGACGTCACAGATGCCTCGGGCACCGCCACGTTCCCGGGTCTGACACCGACCGTCGGCTCCCAGACCTACTCGGTCGGCATCGCCACGCCCGACGTACCGCCGCTCTATACACGGCTCCCGGTCGCGGCCTTCGGTTTGTCGCCGACGGAGATCGCCCCCGAGTCGATCCAGGTCTACCAGCCGGTGACGCTCTACGTCGCGTTGCGTAAGCCCGACGGGACGAACTGGGTGGGGACGGCGAACATCACGGTCACGGCCGGATCGGGCGGCACGTCGTACTCGTTCAACAACGTCAACTTCGCGGCGGCAGGGACGCTGTACACGATCACGTCGCAGGGAACGGGCGGCGCCCCGCTGCTCCCGAACATCGACTATTTCGTGCGGATACAGGCGGCAACGTACACAACGGTCACCGACGACGAGATCGTGCCGGTCGCGGGCGCCTATCCGGCAGCGACTGCGACCGACCTCTCGTACACATTCACCGAGACGATGGCTCCTGTCGTCAATGGGACGCTCGACATCACGGCGACCCGGATCAGGACGAGCGGCGGAACCGTCACGTGCCAGTCCGGCGCCGCGATCCAGGTTCGGGACAGCGGCGGCGCCCTCGTCGCCTCCGGGACGACGTCCACCAGCTCGCCGTACGACGTCCAGCTGCAGGTCCCGGCTTCCGTGACGTACACGGTCACCGCCACCGGCGGCGGAGGCCGCACGGGCTCCGCCGCGGCGACGCCTGCGGCGAACCCGACGCTGACGCCGGTCCCGGTCGCGCTGAACGGATTGTCGACGAGTGGAACGAATTGCTGAGCAGACACACCCCCGGCGCCGGCTCCGAAGCAGGCTTCTCGCTCGTCGAGCTGCTCATCGCGATGGGTCTGATGTCGCTCCTCTTCGGCAGCTTTGCCGCCCTCGGCTCGCTCATGACGAGCCGGGACGCGACGATGACCCGGCAGGCTTATCTGTCGACGCAAGGACGCGCGGCGATCGACACCCTCTCCGGCGCGCTGGAGTCGGCGATGTGCAACGGCACGACCCAGCCGATCACGTCCGCGACGCCGACGCAGGTTCAATTCTTCTCGCCCGACCGGTTGCAGCCCTTCCACCTCATGCAGATCACGTACAGCTTGAGCGGAGGCGTGTTCAGCCGGCAGGTCGCAGCGAGCACGAACACGAACGGGCCGCCGTGGACGATGGGCGCGGCCGGCGGCGCCTTCCCGGTCGTCGCGTCCGTCGTGAACACCGCAGTGTTCAAGTACTACGACTCGTCGGGCACCGACCTCTCGCCGGCCGGCGCGGCCCTCACCTCGGTGCAGCTTCCGAAGGTGGCGCGCGTGACCGCCACGCTGACGCTGACGCCTCTCGCGTCGCGGGGCGTGGGCTCTTTGACGACGCAAGGGAGCGCAACGGTGCGCACGTGGACGACCCAACAGGCATGCGTCCAGTAGCCGTGATCCGCGCAGGCCTCCGTCGCGTCGCCCGTGAAGAAGGGCAGGCACTGGTTCTCGTCGTCTTCCTGATCCTCGTACTCGGGCTGCTCTCGCCGCTGCTTCTGGCGACGATGACGAGCTCGGCGTCGCAGTCGCAGAGCGCGCTCGTTCAGGCGCGGGCGCACGCCGCTGCCGAGGCCGGCATCAACACGTACATCGCGAAGCTGCTCAACGACAGCCAGTACTACCTCCACTACCTGGCTCCCGGAGAGGCGACGCGGCTCACCGGTGGAACCAACGTCTCGTCGGTGACGACTCCCGGCACGCCGACCCCGTGGCCGAGCACGTACGGCAGGTCGTGGACGTATCCGTCGAAGGACGCGTGGCTCGACCTCGGCAACGGCTACTCCTACGACGTCGAGGTCACGCCGCCCCAGACCGGCACGAACACCACCAACTTCCTGCTGATCACGGCGACGGGCAAGTCGAACCTGAACGGCTCACTGGTGCACGACCGGCAGGTGCTGCAGACACTCATGCGCCCTGCGTCGGTCGCCGACTTCCAGATGTTCTCGAAGGGCTCGGTCTGTTACGGCGACGGCGCGAACACGAACGGAAAGATCTACACCCAGGGCAACCTGTACTACAGCGGCACGGCATATGCCGACCTGAATGCGGAGCAGAGCATCTTTCTGCCGCCGACGAGCGCGAGGAGCGGCGATCCCTGCAGCACGAGCGGGCAGAGCAACACTGGCAAGGTGATCTCTCCGGCGACGCAGTACAACTCGACGAACATCCGCTCGGCTCCGGAGCTCTCGACCATGCCGAACTTCTCGGCGTTCCAGGTCTCGCTCGTCGACATCAACCGTGCCGCGCAGAACGCGAAGGGCATCTACCTCACCAACGGGACCAACACGTCGACGTCACCTCCGTCGGCGTGGCAGCTGACGTTCAACTCGAACGGAACGGTCACGTACAAGTCGTGCAGGAAGACCTCGAATCCCGTGCAGTCCACGCAGCCCACGTGCGACGGCTCGGTCGCAAATCAAGGCGCCGTCCTGGGCACGTCGTGCTCGACCTCGCCGTACTGCGCCGGCTCCGGCACGGTCGCGATCCCGAGCAACGGCGCGATCTACTCCGACCAGACGCTGATCATCGCCGGCGGCACCTCGAGCTGCACCTCGGGCGGGACGGCGGGCGGGCCGACCGGTTCGAACGTCTCACTGTCGAACGCGAGCTGCGTCAAGGGCCGCGTGACGGCCGCCTCCGGCCAGGACATCGTCGTGGCCGACGACGTGGGCTACGTCACCCCGGGCACCGACGTGCTCGGCCTGATGGCGAACACCAACTTCTACATCAGCTCGTGGATCCCGGTCGGGTCCGACCTCAACTGGAGCGCAGCGTCGCTCGCCGAGAACGGATCGTGGGGCCAGCCGTCGGGCGTCTCGAACGGCAGGTTCGGAACGATGTATCACGAGGGCTCGATCGCGCAGTTGCAGATGGGCAACGGCATGCAGATGTTCGACACGCGCTACTACAACTACGACCCGAACCTGCTCTACCTTCAGCCGCCGTGGTTTCCGACGCTGCCGAACCCGTACCAGGTGCGGCTGTACCGGAACCTCCCTAACTCCAGCTAGTCGCGGCTGTCGTAGTCGTCGTCGAACGGGCGGCGCAGGACCCAGAGGAAGGTCGTCGTGATCGTCCCCGGCGCGGGCTCGCTCGAGCTCGAGCTCTCGAGGTCTTTCAGCTTCGACGCTGCCGCGCCGAGCTTCCCGCCGAGGGCGGGCATCGGCAGCCCACCGCCTTCTCGCTTCTCGGGCACGACCTGCACGTCGGGGACGACGCTCAACAGCTCCCAGCCGTCACGGGCGTAGTCGTTCAGCGACGACGTGTACTGACCGTCGGTCAGTGAGACAACGCGGTACTCCCAATGCTGCATGCCGGGAGCGTATCGGCGCGCCTAACCCGCCGGGCTGCGCCTCAGCCGGAAGAAGAGCCATCCGTAGAGGAAGAGCACGAGGACAGCGTTCACCGGGTGGAGGCCGGCGACCCAACCGCCGATCGCCGCGAGCACGACCTGCAGGAAGGTGAGGACGGGCGTCACGATCGACACGACGCGCGTGCGCACGTCGGGCAGCCAGGCAATGAGCGCGGCGATCAACACGATGACCGCAAAGAACGCGAGGATGCTGCCGACTGCTCTGTGCGCGTCGAGCGAGTTCGAATTGCCGACGCAGTCGGTGGTCGCGATGTCGACACCTTTCTTGCTGCAGTCGTCTGAGTTCGCGACGTTCTTCAGCCGGAAGATCCCTTCGCCGGCGAGAAACACGGCGAGTACGATTCCGATCACATAGAGAGCGGAGATCCAGGTTATGAATGCCCGAGCGCCGCGCCGCAGTCCACTCACCGATTCCTCCTTGAAGTGAGAACCGCGCGACCATACTCCTCGCGGCCGGTCATGACAACTGTCCGTCGCGAGTTACTTCGGATGTGGCGATGCTCTGGCGGCAAGACTCGGCGAAATGCGCCCGGCAAGATTCGAACTTGCGACCTCTGCCTCCGCAGGGCAGCGCTCTATCCCCTGAGCTACGGGCGCTCGGGCGGCCAGTGTAGCCGCGCCGGCGCGCCGCCCACGACCAGCTCGGCGTCGTCCGGCACCTCGACGCGCACGTAGGCGAGCGCGAGCCCGTCGACGGCGCTCGTCACACGGCCGACCTCCTTCTCGCCGTGCACAACCGCTGTCTCGGCAGGCGGCGTCCCCTTCACCTCGAGCACACGCAGGCGCCGGTTCACCTTGCCGCGGAAGTGCTGTCGCGCGATCGGCTCCTGGCCGGGATAGCAGCCCTTCGAGAACGAGATCGCACGCTCCTCGAGGCCCGCCTCGGCGGGCAGGACGCGGTCGTCGAGCTCCCGGCCGTACACCGGCGTCGCCGCCTCGATGCGCAGCCGCTCCAGATCGGCGTCACCGTCGACGTCGGAGTCGAGCACCTCGACCGCGGGCATGCCGTAGTCGCGGTTCACTATCCCGTCGCGGCCGCCGAGGACGATCGTCGAGACGTGCTCTTCCGCCTCGATCTCGCATTTCGCGGCGAACCGCATGCGCGCGAGCTGCGCCCGCAGGACGTCGCCAAGCTCCGGCTCGGTGAGAAGCAGCACGTCGTCATCGCCGCGCCGCCAGACGAGGACCGGCGCGATCACGCGCGCCTTGGCGGTGAGCAGCAGGGCGTCGACGGAGCCTGACTCCGGCACGTCGTTCGACAGCATCCGGTTCAGGTAGTCGACCGCGTCCGGCCCTTGCACGCGCACATATGCGCGGGGCCTGCGCGCAGCGTCGGGCGTAACGGTCGGCATGCCTCCCTAGACTAGACAGCGTGTTCAGGTCGAAGGCGGAGCAGAAGGTGCGCGACGCGGGTTACGACCCTGCGCGCCTGCCGCCCGGGCAGTACCTGACCCCGAAGTGGCCGGTCCTGCACGCCGGCTCGGTTGCCAAGTACCACGACCTGTCGACGTGGACGCTGCGCATCTTCGGCGACGTCGAGCACGAGGTCGAGCTCTCGTGGCAGCAGTTCAGTGCGCTGCCCAGAACGTCGAACGTGCAGGACATCCATTGCGTGACACGCTGGTCGAAGTTCGACACGACCTTCGAAGGCGTGCACTGGCGCGAGCTCGCGAAGCTCGCCCGGCCGAACCCGACGGCACGGTTCGCGATCGCGCACGCCGAAGCAGGTTTCACCGCGAACGTGCCGTTGTCGTTCCTCGAACAGGACAACGCGCTGCTGGCGACGCACGGCGACGGAGCGGTGCTCGAGCCCGACCACGGCTACCCGCTGCGGCTCGTGATCCCCGGGAAGTACTTCTGGAAGAGCGCGAAGTGGCTGCGCGGGATCGAGCTCAGCTCGATCGACAAGCCGGGCTTCTGGGAACGCTACGGCTACAACAACAACGCCGATCCGTGGCAGGAAGAGCGCTACGGATTCTGAGTTCCCTCGAATGAGGGATGGCTCACGCGGTTACCGCGCCGACATCAAGGGGTACAACCCTCCCCCATCCCCGTGAAGACCCGCTAACGCGGGTCTTCACGTTTCTGAATGCGAAACGGGCGGCCCGAAGGCCGCCCGTTTCGCTAGTTACTAGCGATTCCGCAAAGCGGAATTGCCTGACTACATCATCCCACCCATATCGGGCATGCCGGCGCCCATACCTGCGCCCGCCTTCTCCGGAGCCTCGGCGACGATCGCCTCGGTGGTGAGGATGTTCTTCGCGATCGACGCTGCGTTCTGCAGCGCGGAGCGCGTGACCATCGTCGGGTCGGTGATGCCGGCCTTCACGAGGTCGGTCACCTCGCCGGTGTCGACGTTCAGGCCCTGGCCCGGCTTCGCCGTGCGCACCTGCTGAACGACGACCGAGCCCTCGAGGCCCGCGTTCGACGCGAGCTGGCGGAGCGGCTCCTCGAGCGACTTGATGATGATCTGCGCACCGGTGCGCTCGTCACCCTCCAGCTTCCCGAGCAGACCGTCCTTGACCGCGTCCGCGGCGTTCAGAAGTGCGACGCCGCCGCCCGGCACGACGCCCTCCTCGAGGGCGGCACGTGCGGCCTGGAGCGCGTCCTCGACGCGGTGCTTGGTCTCCTTCATCTCGGTCTCGGTGGCTGCGCCGACCTTGACCACGGCGACCCCGCCGGACAGCTTCGCGAGGCGCTCCTGGAGCTTCTCGCGGTCGAAGTCGGAGTCGGTGTTCTCGATCTCCGACTTCAGCTGCTTGATGCGACCCTTGATTGCGTCGCCTTCGCCTGCGCCGTCGATGATCGTGGTCGAGTCCTTGTCGACGACGACCTTGCGGGCGTGACCGAGCTGCGAGAGCTTGGTGTTCTCGAGCTTGAGACCCATCTCCTCGGTGATCACCTCGCCGCCCGAGAGGATCGCGATGTCCTCGAGCATGCGCTTGCGGCGATCGCCGAAGCCCGGCGCCTTGACGGCGACGGCCTGGAATGTGCCGCGCAGCTTGTTGACGACGATCGTCGCGAGCGACTCGCCCTCGACGTCCTCGGCCACGATCAGCAGCGGCTTGCCGGCCTGGATGACGCCCTCGAGCACCGGCAGGAGGTCCTTGACGGCCCCGATCTTCTGGTTCGCGACCAGGATGTACGGGTCGTCGAGCACGGCCTCCATGCGCTCGGCGTCGGTCACCATGTACGGCGAGAGGTAGCCCTTGTCGAACTGCATCCCCTCCGTGAACTCGAGCTCGAGGCCGAAGGTCTGGCCCTCCTCGACGTTCACGACGCCGTCCTTGCCGACCTTCTCGATCGCCTCGGACAGGACCTCGCCGATCTCGGTCGAGCGCGACGAGACCGTCGCGACCCTGGCGATGTCCTCCTTGCCGGAGATCTCGGTCGACTGCGACTTGAGGTTCTCGACGACCGTCTCGACCGCCTGCTCGATGCCGCGCTTGAGCGCCATCGGGTTCGCGCCGGCCGACACGTTCTTCAGACCCTCGCGGACGATCGCCTGGGCGAGCACGGTCGCGGTGGTGGTGCCGTCGCCCGCGACGTCGTTCGTCGACGTGGCGACCTCGCGCACGAGCTGCGCGCCCTGGTTCTCGAAGACGTCCTCGACCTCGATCTCGCGGGCGATCGTGACGCCGTCGTTCGTGATCGTCGGCGCGCCGAACTTCTTGTCCAGCACGACGTACCGACCCTTCGGGCCGAGCGTCACCTTGACCGCATCGGCCAGGATGTCGACGCCGCGCTGGAGCGAGCGGCGTGCATCCTCGTTGAACTTGAGCTCCTTGTGAGCCATTCTCGTTTCTTCTCCTTCTTCCCTAGACCGCCGCGCGATCGCCGACGACCTTGGCCAGGACGTCGGACTCGCGGAGGATCAGAACCTCGTCGGCGCCGAGCTTGATCTCGGTCCCGCCGTACTTGCTGAAGATGACCTCGTCGCCCTCTTCGAGATCCATGGCGACGTGCTCGCCGTTCTCGTCGCGGGCGCCGGGGCCGACCGCGAGGACACGGCCGCGCTGCGGCTTCTCCTTCGCGGTATCCGGCAGGACGATGCCGCTCACCGTGGTTTCCTCCTCCTCGAGGACCTCCACGATCAAACGGTCGCCAAGCGGCTGCAAATTCATCTGGAAACCTCCACCTCGAAACAGACTTGAACCGTGCGCTTGGCACTCTAGCCATGCGAGTGCCAGCGGCGCAAGTGTAGCCTTCGCTATCTAAGTCTGGGAGACTAAGATCATGGGGACGAAGCGAGAGTTCTCGGCGGGCGGCGTGCTCGTGCGGCAGCTGGCCGGGGCGTGGCACCTGGCCGCGATCCGCCCGGCGGGCAAGCCGGAGGGGCTCTGGGCGCTGCCGAAGGGCGGTCTCGATCCCGGCGAGTCGCCGGAGGAGGCGGCGCTGCGCGAGGTGGCCGAGGAAACGGGCGCCCACGGCCGGTCGCTCGGCAAGCTCGGCGACGTCCGCTACGTCTACACCTGGAAGGGCACGAGGATCTTCAAGGTGGTCTCGTTCTTCCTCGTCCGCTACAACGGCGGCCGCCTGGGCGACGTCCCGGAGGCGTTCCGGCACGAGGTGGCCGAGGCCCGGTGGCTGCCACTCGCCGACGCTCCGCACCTCCTCGCCTACGGCGGCGAGCGGGACATGGCCCGTGCGGCCGCGGCCAAACTGGCCGAGGACGGCGTATGATCGACGTCCCGTGCCGGCCTTCGCGCTGAACTTCTACTCGCCGGTCGTCGAGGCACAGCTTCGCTCGCACCGCAAGAGCGCCACGATCCGCCT
>DASXOW010000009.1:0-21329 GCA_036493955.1 Gaiellaceae bacterium | reverse complement strand
CTCGCGCACGCGTACGTCGACGCGTGGAGCTCGACCAAGTCGGCGAAGTGGCTCGAGGACAACTACGGCTACGGCCACGCGAACACGATCGCGCGGCCGGCGTCGAGTGACCTGCTGAAGGCGCTGCAGCTGACGAACCCGCGTGCGGTGACCGAGCCGGCGGCGCACCTCGATCGCGACATCCCGAGGCGAGCGACGTACGCGAACCTGTGGGAGCAGGTGAAGGCAAGCTGACAGGGCGGCGCGACGTGACGACGCCGGGCCTGCTCGGGCTTCCCGTGGCATGGCTCGGCGTCTTCTTCGTCGCGCCGATCGTGATCGTCGCGCTCTACAGCTTCAACGTCTTCACGCTGTTCCCGGGGCCGCATGGCTTCACCCTCGACGCGTGGCGGACGGTCGCCCACAGCGGCATCTACCGGCACCTGTTCTTGAAGAGCATCGAGATGTCGCTCTTCGTCTCGATCTCGATCGTCCTCCTCGCGTATCCGCTCGCGTACTACCTCGCGCTGTCGGGGACCCGGCGGAAGTACGTCCTGCTGCTCCTGCTGATCGCGCCATTCCTGACGAGCTATCTGCTGCGCGTGCTTGCCTGGAAGGTGATCCTCGGCGATCAGGGTGTCATCAACTCGTTCCTCGTCTGGACGCACCTGCGCGCGTCGGAGCATCCGATCTCGCAGCTCCTCTACAGCCGGTTCGCGGTCATGCTCGTGCTCGCGTACATCTGGCTGCCGTTCGTGGCGCTCCCGATCTTCGTGTCGCTGGAGAACCTCGATCAGCGGCTGCTCGAGGCGGCCGGCGATCTCTACGCGAGCCGGTGGCGCGCATTCTTCGCGGTCACGCTGCCTCTCTCGTTGCCGGGCGTGATCGCGGCGTTCTTCTTCGTGTTCATCCCGACGATCGGCGAGTTCGTGACGCCCTCGCTCGTCGGTGGCACGGGTGGCTACATGTACGGCAACCAGATCGTCGACAAGTTCGGCGCCGGCTTCCCCGACTGGGAGACGGGGTCGGTGCTCGCCCTCTTCTTGATCATCGTCGTCGCGGTGCTGACGATGCTGTTCTCGCGGTTTCTGCAGCCGCAGCGGGTGGCGGCTGAATGAGCTCGATCGCACTGTCACGCAACGGTGCGCGTGTGTTGCGCGGGTTCTTCGCGCTCGTCGTGCTGTTTCTCTACGCGCCGATCCTCGTGCTGGTCCTCTTCTCGTTCAACGACTCGGACTTCCCGTCGTTCCCGCTGAGCGGTTTCACCTTGCGCTGGTACCGGCAGTTCATCGCGAACGGCGACCTGCGCGCGGCGCTCTGGACGAGCGCGATCATCGCTGCGGCGACGAGCATCGGCGCCGTCATTCTCGGCGTGCTCTCGTCGATCGCGCTCGCTCGACGGATCTTCCGTGGCAAGCCGGTCGTGTCGGCGCTGCTCCTGAGCCCGCTCGTCATCCCGTACCTCGTCTTCGGGATCGCGCTGCTCCTCCTGTTTCACCAACTCGGAATCTCGCGCGGCATCCCGACGGTGGTGATCGGCCACATCGTGATCACGCTGCCGTACACGATTCTCGTGCTCGTGCCGCGACTCGAGCAGATCGAGGAGTCGCTCGAGGAGGCGGCCTACGATCTCGGCGCAAACCGGCTCCAGACGTTTCGGCTGATCACACTCCCGTTGATCCTGCCGGCCGTGGTGTCGGCGCTCCTGATCGCGTTCACGACCTCGTTCGACGAGTACGCGGTCGCGTCGTTCCTCGTCGGCACGCGATCGACGTTCCCGATCTACCTCTACTCGGCGCTGCGGTTCCCGAGCCAACTCCCGCAGGTGATCGCGGTCGCCGTCGTCGTGCTGCTCGTCTCGCTGACGGTCGTCGTCGCAGCGGAGCTCGGTCGCCGGTTCGTGGAGAGTAGGGTCGGCGTCTGATGGATCTCGTCGACCAGCAACGGCCGTCGCTCGCGCTCGCGCTGCGGCTGCTCGAAGGCGTGCGCGACGAGGCCGAGGCGCGCGGGCTCGCGCTCGCGATGTGCGTCGTCGACGGCGGCGGTCACGTGATTGCGGAACAACGCATGGACGGCGCCGCGCTCGGTGCGATGCGCCTCGCCGAGGGGAAGGCGTACACGGCAGTGCTGTGGGGGACGCGCACCGGCGACTTCACCGAGAGCACGCAACCGGGCGGCGCCGACTGGGGCTGGAACACGACGGACGATCGCATCGTCGTCTACGCAGGCGGCATCCCGCTGCGCGCCGAGGGTCAGCTCGTCGGCGGGCTCGGCGCGAGCGGTGGCCTTGCCGACGAGGACGAAGCCTGCGTGCTCGCCGCAGCGCAGTCGCTCGGCTTCGGCTAGACCTGCTGCGTGCGTATCGTCGTCATCGGCGGCGGCGTGATCGGGCTCGCGTGCGCGTGGGAGCTCGCCCGCCGGGATCATCAGGTCGTCCTACTCGAGTCGGCGACGATCGGCGGCGGTGTCTCGAGCGGGAACGCGGGCTGGATCTGCCCGACGCTCACCTCACCACTCGCCGTACCCGGCCTCGTGCGCGAGGGGTTGCGGCAGCTTCTCCGTGGTGGCGAGGCGTTCAGCCTGCGTCCGGGGCTCGACCCGGCGCCCGTCCGCTGGCTGGCCGCTTTCGCGTGGAGTTGCCGGCGTCGGCCGTACGCGGCGGGCTTGCGACGCTCACCGAGCAGGGTCTGGCCGGATATCGCAACCACGACGTCACCGAGCTCGACGTGCGCGCCGTAGAGCTCGAGCCCGCGCTGCAAGGCACGATCGCCGCCGCGACCGGGCACGGGATGCTCGGGGTGACGCTCGCCCCCGCACCGGCTGCGCGCGTGACGTCGCTGGTCTAGGCGACGACCGGTGGCGGCGAGCGACGCCACATCACGACGCCGGTGACTGCCGCCCAGAGCGCGAAGAGAAGGAGCGCGGCGATGAAGCCGGGTGTGATCGCGATCACCCCGATCAGGATTGCGAGCACGCCGAGCCAGCTTGGCAGCGCTCCGCCTCGGATGATCGCGAGGCCGGCCGCGATACCGAAGACGAAGGCGCCCGCCGAGGGCGCAAGCGCCATGTTCAGGGCGAGAACGTTCAACGCCTGGGCGGCGGCCGGCGCGAGATGCTGCGGGACAACTGCGAGCGCAAGGTCGAAGTTGAAGTAGACGACTGCGCCCGCGGCGAACACCGCCGCGCCTGCGAGCAGCACCGAGCTGAGGGCGTCCGCAGAGGCCTTGCGACGCAGGTAGGCCCGGAGCGTTCCTGCGAACAGGACGAGGAACGCGAACGCGACCATCCACAGCGTGTCGGAGACTCGTGCGCTTGTGTGGTGACTCTTGTAGAACGCGATCACCTTGGCTCCGCTCGCGCTGTTGCTCGGCGCGCCGGAGGCAGTGCCGAACGCGAACAAGGTCAAGAGCGCGTAGACGACTCCGGTCAAGGGTGCAAACCGATCCAGGCGGGTCACCACGTGATCAATCCTCTCTTCGCCGCTGACGAGGACCCCCGTGCTCAGTGGCTTCGAGAGTTCCCGCTGGCAGCTCGCGATCCTGCCTCGCTCAGATCAGGAGACAGGCTGCGCCGTGTCCCGCGGGCGTCGGCGCGAGTGCCGGCTCCTCGACGCGGCACGTGTCGAACGCGAGCGGGCAGCGAGGATGGAAGCGGCAGCCGGTCGGGATGTGCACTCCGTCCGGTGTCTCACCGCGCAGAACCTGCCCGGTGGGTCGGTCCCGTGGGTCGCGACGTGGGACGACCGAGAGCAGCGCGCGTGTGTACGGGTGCTGCGGCGAGCGGACGACGTCGGCGGCGGGACCTTCCTCGACGATGCGACCGAGGTACATCACCGCGATGCGGTCGGCGAATCGTGCGGCCGTCGAGAGGTCGTGCGTGATCATCAGGATCGCAAGCCCACTGCGTTTGAGCGAATCGAGAAGCGAGAGGACGCCCGCGCGCACGGAGACGTCGAGCATCGACACGGGCTCGTCGGCGACGAGCAGCACGGGCTCGAGGACGAGCGCGGCCGCGATCGCGACGCGCTGCCGCTGGCCCCCGGAGAGCTCATGTGGATAGCGGTCGAGGAAGAGCTCGGGCGGCGTCAGCTCGACGCGCGCGAGCGCTTCGCGCACGCGCTCTTCGCGTTCGGCCTTCGTCCCGCCGAGCCGGTGGATCGCGAGCGGCTCCTCCACGGCTTGCCGGACGCGCAGTCGCGGGTCGAGCGACTCGTACGGATCCTGGTAGACCATCTGGATCCGCCGGCGCAGCGGCCGCAGCGCGCGCACGCCGAGCCCGGTCAGGTCGCGACCTTCGAAGCGAATCGCGCCGGCGTCCGCGTCGACAAGACGCATCACGGCCTGCGCCGTCGACGTCTTCCCACAGCCCGACTCGCCGACAAGCGCGACCATCTCACCCGCGGCGAGCCCGAAGGAGATCCCGTCGACGGCGTGCACCGCCTGGTGCGCAGCGCGCCGGACCGTCCCGACGATCCCACGCGCGATCGGGTAGCGAACGACGAGATCCTCGACCTCGAGGAGTGCCTTCATGAGACCCGTCTGGTGCCAGGCACCGTGACGCGTGAGTGACAACGAGTCCCCAACCACTCCGTTTGCAGGGAGTTTTCGCGACCTGGTTGGTGGCGGCCACCGTTGCGAAGTGCGCGCAGCTTCGTCGCGGTCATGTGACGGCAAGCTCCGTGAGATGACACGCCGCTGTGCGGCCGTCGCCGACTGGGGCGAGCCTCGGCTCGACGGTGCACCGGTCGAACGCACGGTCGCACCGGGGACGGAACGGGCAGCCGTCGAGCGGACGATCGAGGCGCGGCGGCGCCCCGGGGATCGAGACGACCTGCCCGTCGAGGTCGTCGAGGTCCGGAGTCGCCGCGAACAGCAGTCGGGTGTAGGGGTGGCGCGGGTCGTGGTAAAGCGCGTCGACTGGCCCCTGCTCCGCCACGCGGCCCGCGTACATCACGACACTGCGGTCGCACAGCTGCGCGACCACGGGCAGGTCGTGCGTGACGAGCACGAGCGCGAGCCCGAGCTCGCGGCAGAGCCCATCGAGCAGCTCGAGGATCTGCGCTTGCACCATCACGTCGAGCGCCGTCGTCGGCTCGTCCGCGATCAGCACTTTCGGGTTGCAGGCGAGCGCCATCGCGATCGCCGCTCGCTGGCGCATCCCGCCGGAGAGCTCGTGTGGGAACCGGCCGGCGCGCGCCGCGGGGATCCCGACGGACTCGAGCAGCTCACCCGTCCGCTTGCGCGCCACCGAGCCGCGGGCCACTCCATGTAGCTCGAGCGCCTCGACGATCTGGTGGCCGACCGTGCGCACCGGGTTGAGGGCGTTCATCGCCCCCTGGAAGATGATGGCGACGTCGACCCAGCGGTGCGGCCGGATCGTCGACTCGCCGCCTGCGAGGACGTCGACGCCTTCGAGCAGAACGCTCCCCGCCGCGCTCGCGCTCGGCGGAAGCAGGCCCATGATCGCGAGCGCCGTTGTCGTCTTGCCGCACCCCGACTCGCCGACGAGCCCCAGCCGCTCGCCGCGCTCGAGCGTGAAGCCGACGCCCTGCACGGCGTGCAGCTCGCCGCCGTCCTGCAAGTCGAACCACACGTGCAGGTCCTCCACCTGCAGCAGCGGCGCGCTCAAAGTGCGTCCTTCCGCCCGACGAGCGGTCGGAGCCGGAACGTGCGCGCCGACAGGTGCGCGACGCGCAACCGCGGATTGAGGGCGTCCTCGAGCGAGCCGCCGACGAGGCTGCAGCCGAGGATGATCAGCGCGACGAGTGCGCCGGGCGGGACGATCGCCCACCACGCACCCGACGAGATCGCCGCACGCTCGAACGCGTTCTCGATCACCTTGCCGAGCGACGTGCGGCTCGGGTCTCCGAGCCCGAGGAACGAGAGCGCAGTCTCGTCGAAGATCGCGACCGCGACCGTCAGAACGGTGTTGGCGATCAGGAGCGGCGCCACCTGCGGCAGCACATGGCGGACGACGATCCGGATGTGCCCGGCGCCGAGCGCGCGCGCCCGCTTCACGTAGACGCGCTCGCGCACGCTCTTCACCTGCGCGCGGATCACCCGCGCCGTGCCCGTCCAGAGCAGGATCCCGATGACGATCACGATGTGGAAGAGGCTCGGCCCCCAGATCGCCGCGACGACGATCATCAGCGGCACGTCGGGGATGACCAGGAAGTAGTCGGTGATCCGCATGAGGATCGTGTCGACCTTGCCGCCGAAGTACCCGGCGAGCACGCCGATCGTCCCGCCGATCGCCATCGAGACGACCGTCGCGGCGAAGCCGACGACGAGCGAGATGCGCGCGCCCCACATCAGGAGCGTCACCATGTCGATGCCGCCGTCGTCGAGCCCGAGCGGGTGCTTCCACGACGGATGGCCGAACACCGGCCCCACCTGCGTGTGCAGCCCGTAGGGCGCGACCACAGGCGCGAGCACGGCGCAGAACGTGATCAGGAACAGGACGGACGCACCGATCACCGCGGCGGGGTTCCGGCGCAGCGTGCGCACCACAACACCACGCCGCGTCACCACGGGAGCCGTCGGAGCTTCGATCAGCACCGAGCTCATTCCGTGATCCTCGGATCGAGCTTGAAGTAGAGGAGGTCGGCGACGAGGTTGAAGAAGACGACCGAGATCGTGAGTATCAGGAAGGCGCCCTGCAGCATCGGGTAGTCGCGCTGCAGCACCGCGTCGTACACGGCGCGGCCGATCCCGGGCCACGAGAACACCGTCTCGATCAGGATCGCGCCGGCGACGATGTAGCCGAGTGAGAGCGCGACGAGCGTCACGACCGGCAACATCGCGTTGCGCAGCGCATGGCGTCGCACGATCGTCCACGGCTTCAGCCCTTTCGCGCGCGCGGTGAGGATGTAGTCCTCGCCGAGCGTCTCGAGCATCGCGGAGCGAACGATCAGTGTGTACTCGCCGTAGAGCACGAGCCCGAGCGTGAGTGAAGGCAGCGTGATGTGCGCGGCGAGGTCGCGGACGTGCGTCCAGAACGACGGGTTGATCAGGAACTCGTTCGTCATCCCGCCGGTCGGGAACGTGCCGGCGAAGAGGATGATCAGCATCAACCCGAGCCAGTGCGTCGGCATCGAGTAGAAGCCGAGCGCGCTCGTCACGGTCAACGCCTCCGTCGGCGTGCCGCGACGCCAGGCTGCGACGACGCCGGTCAGCGTGCCGATGATGATCGCGAACAACGTCCCGAGCAGCACCATCGGCAGCGTGTTGATCAGCGCGATGCGCAGGTTCGTCGACACCGGCTGCTCGTTCGCGAACGAGATGCCGAGGTTGCCGTGCGCGAGCTGCCTCAGGTAGATGACGTACTGTGCGCCCTTCGACTTGTCGAGACCGAACTGCTTCGTCAGCGCGTGCCTCAACTCCGGCGTCGCGTGAGGGACGCGCGAGAGGTCCGTCACCGCTGAGCCCGGCGCGAGCCGGAAGAGCGCGAAGTTCAGAGTGACGGCGACGAACACCGTCACGACCGCGAACGCCGTGCGCTTGATGACGTAATCGGCGCCGCGCAACGGCGCTACTTCTGGTGGATGCTCGTCAGGCTGACCTTGGAGAGGGAGTTGAACGGGCCTTGCGGCGACGTGACGATGCCGGCCCAATTCGACCCATACGCGCTCACGTTGTCGAGGTTCGCGAGCCACAGATACGGCTTCGTCTTCTGCAGATACGCCTGCATCTGCCAGACGACGGCCTTTCGCTTCGCCTGGTTCGGCGTCAGCGCCTGCTTCGAATACAGCGCGTCGTACTTCTTGTCGCACATGCCGCTGTCCGACCAGCCTCCATACTGGTCGCAGGTCACGACCGAGAGCATGAAGTCGGGGTCGACCAGCGCCACCCAGTCCCACATCGACAGGTCGAAGTCGGTGTACTTGCCGTTCGGTGCCGTGATCGCGTCGAACGCCGCGCTCGAGTCGAGCGACTTCTGCTTGATCTGGATGCCGATCTTCCGGAAGTCCGCCTGGATGATCTGGAACGTGCGCGAGATGCTGTGCACATCGGTCGGCGTGATCACGTCGTACGACATCTTCGAGCCGTTCGCGACGCGGATCCCGTCCGAGCCCTTCTTGTAGCCGAGGCCGTCGAGGATGCTGTTGGCCTTCGCGAGGTTGAACGGCGTCGGCTTGACCGCTGGGTTGTACCAAGCACCGGTCGCCGGCGGGATGATCGAGTCGCCCGGATGAGCCGCGCCGAGGAACACGACGCGCACGATCTGCGCGCGGTCGATCGCATAATCCATCGCCGTCTTGACTTGCGGGTTGAGCAGCTCACGGTGCTTCGTCTTCTTCGGGTTCGTGTTGACGATAAAGTCGGTGTGGTCGAAGCCGGCCACCTGCTTCACGGTGAAGCCCGAGCTGCGCAGCGTCTTGATGGCCGTCGCCGGCACGTCCTCGATCGCGTCGATGTCGTGGTGCTTGAGCGCGGCGACGAGTGCGTCGTCGTTCGAGAACATCTGCAGTCCGAAGGCGTCGATCTGCGGCTTCGGCCCATAGAACTTGTCGTTGCGCTGGAAGAGCGCGATCTGATCCTTGGTGAACTTGACGAGGTCGAACGGCCCGGCGCCGACGACCGGTGCGTTGTTCGCGAACGACTTCAGGTCGTTGCCTTTATGACCGAGGTGCTGCGACCAGATGTGCTTCGGCAGGATCGGGTACTGCTGGAACTGTCCGAGGACGTTGCCGAGCGCCGCCGCGTAGTGGACGATCAGCGTCGTCGGGTTCGGCGCCTCGGCGCGCGTGATGTGCGCGATCAGCCCGGCCGAGTTCGCGGTCGCGCCCGCCTTGTACTTGACGTCGGTGTTGATCGTCCACGCGGCGTCTGCGGCGGTCAACGGCTGCCCGTCCGACCACACTGCGTTCTTGCGGGTCGTGAACGTCCAGGTCTTGCCGTCCTTCGATGTCTTCCACGACGTCGCGAAGTCGGGCGCGAAGTGCTTGTTTGCCGCGTCGTACTGGATGAGCATCGGATAGATGTACTCGAACGCCGAGTACGCATCCTGGTTGAACGCCACGTTCGGGTTCAGCGAGTCGATGCGGGAGCTCGTCCCGAGGCGGAACGTACCGCCGCTCTTCGCGTGTGAGCCACGGGCAGCGGCCGCGAACACGCAGACCGCGAGGACGACCCCGACCACCGCCAACCGCCGTGCGTTCATCGCCCGCCTCCTAATCATCGAACGGTGATTCGTCCACCGTCAGCGTCCGTTCATCGGCGTCGAGCGTAACCCGAACGCCCAGCGGAATGGAAGCGAGGTGCTTGCCGTGCCCGAGCGGCAGCTTGTAGAGCACCGGCACGCCCAGGCCCGCCAGGTGCTTGTCGAGGACGTCCTCGACCGACTTGCCCGCCCGCCAGTCCGAGACCTCACGCGGAAGGTCGCCGTAGTCGCAACGCCACATATCGCCGACCACCACGCCGGCGATGCCGTCGAGCTTGCCGGCGTGCCGGAGCTGGGTCAGCTGGCCGTCGATGAAGTACGGCGGCGCATCCGTGTCCTCGAAGAAGAGGATCGCGCGCTCCGTTTCGAGCTCCCAGGGAGTGCCGAGCGTCTGCATGAGGAGCCAGAGGCAGCCTCCAATCAGCGGCCCGCTCGCCTTCCCCGGTGCGATCGCCCGGACATACGGGTCGTCGGGGTCGCGCGGCACCTCGCCGACGACGTCGCCGCGCAGGACCCGCAGCAACCGCTCACGCGAGAACGCGCTCGTCTCCTTGTCGCCCATCCCGACGAGGCCGTAGCCGTAGAAGGTCGGGAAACCGGCGCGCTGCCTGATCGGCACGTGCAGGGACGTGATGTCGCTGTAGCCGATGAACGCCTTCGGGTTCGCGGCGAGCAGCCCGAAGTCGAGGTGGGGGAGCATCTCGCTCGACCCGAAGCCGCCCTGCAACGACTGGACGACGTCCACCTCCGGATCTGCGAAGAGCGCCTGCAGGTCCTCCGCACGGCGCTTCGCGTCGCCTGCGACGTAGTCGTCGCGGTCGTGGACGCCGGGCCCGAGCTTGACGCGGTACCCCTGCGACTCCCACCACTCGACGCCGCGGTCGAGCTCGGAGCGCATGTCGTACGGGCTCGCGCACGCGGCCACGCCGATCGTCCCACCGTCCTGGAGCGGTTTCATTCGCTAAGGGTGTCAGACACCACGAGTGTCTGACACCTCTTCGAACCCCGACAACGTCGCAACCACGAGATCCCCGATCGTCCCGAGGTCGTAGCCGCCTTCCTGGACGACGACGGTCGGGAGGCCGAGCCCGCCGAGGATGCGGCCTGCCTCGCCGTAGCCGTCGTGCGTGACTGCCAGCGGGCTCTCCGGGTCCGCGGTGGCGGCGTCGACGCCCAGAGCGACGACGAGCGCACGCGCACCCACAGTGAACGCCGCCGCCTCGCGCACCGCTGCGAGCCACGTCTCGTCTCCCGACGCGGGAGCGATCGGCAGGTTGAGGTTCGACGCGTCGTTCTCCTCGGCGAAGCCGAGGAAGTGCGGGAACCACCCCTCTCCCGGATCGACGTGCACCGACGCTGTCCGCACGTCGTCGCGCCCGCGGAAGAGCTCCTGCGTCCCGTTACCGTGATGCGCATCGATGTCGACGATCGCTACCGGCCCGCCGATGCGCCGCATCAGCTCGACCGCCGCGATCGCCGAGTTGTTCAGGTAGCACGACCCGCCGTACAACGACCGCGTCACGTGATGGCCCGGCGGCCGGCAGCACGCGTACGCGACCGGCGCCCCGTCGACAACGAGATCGACGGCCGTGAGCGCCACATCGACCGCGCCGCGCGCCGCCTCCCACGTGCCCGGCCCGATCAACGTCATCGTGTCGTAGGCAAAGCGCCCCGCGCGAGCCCAGACGGCCGCCGGCTTCGGGGCGGGGCGCCCGCTCGTCAGTTCCTCACGCGCAAAGACGTACGGGACAACGCGGTCGTTCGGCAGCCCGAGCGCTGCCCACTCGTCCCACGCGGTCCGTAGGAACTCGACGAGCGCAGGATCGTGGACGGCGACGAGCGCATCGTCCCCGTGCGCGGTCGCAGCGACCTCGCGCGCGCCTGCCGCGATCAGCGACTCGCGGATCCGCAGTGCGCGCTCCGGCACCTCCGTCGCGGGCGTGCGCACGCCGATCCAGATCTCCGCCGCCGGCTCGTGCCGCAGGCAGTCGTCGCTCCAGACGAACCACATCACTAGGCTCGCAACCATGTCACGCCCGCGCCAAGACGGCATCGTCATCGGCACGCTCGAGCCGGGGCCGCGCAACTCGATCGCCGACGTCGGGGTGAACGTCGGCCACGTCACCGTCGAAGTGACCGGCGTCACCGCAATCGTTCCACCGCTGCTGCCCGCTCCGGCGGGCACAGCGGTGCTGAACGGCGCCGGCGAGTTGACCGGCGCACACGAGATCCGGGAGTGGGGGCTGCTCGAGACGAATGTGTATCTCACCTCGACGCACGCAGTCGGCCGCGTATACGACGGCGCGGTGCAGGTGGCGATCGACGGCGATCCGCGCGTCGGTGTCGACGACGTCGTCATCCCGGTCGTGGGCGAGTGTGACGACAGCTGGCTGTCCGACGCACGCGTCGCTCACGTGCAGGCGGAGGACGTGGCGAAGGCCGTCGCTGCCGCAACGGCCGACTTCGCGCGCGGCGCCGTCGGTGCGGGCGCCGGCATGAGCTGCTTCGGCTGGAAGGGCGGGATCGGAACCGCGAGCCGCCGCGCAGGTGAGCACATCGTCGGCGTCCTGCTGCTCACCAACTTCGGCGTGCCGGAACAGCTCCGCGTCGACGGCTCCGCCCCCGGGCTCATCCCGCCCGATCATCGGAAGAAGGCCGCGGGCAGCTGCATCGGCGTCGTCGCGACGGATGCGCCGCTCTCGCCGCAGGACCTCGAGCGTCTCGCGCGCCGCATCGGCCTCGGGCTCGCACGCGCCGGTTCCGTCGCACACCACGGCAGCGGAGAGATCTTCGTCGCGTTCGCGACATCGGACGAACGGTCGATCCGCGGCCGCGAGATCGACGCGCTCTTCCAGGCGACCGTGGACGCGGCCGAGGAGGCCGTGCTCGATTCGCTCTGGGCGGCCGTCGACACGACCGGCCGCGAGAGCCGGACGGTCTACGCGTTTCCGCGCGGCACGTAGCGGCCGCCGTAGAGCGGCAGTTCGAGTCCCGGCCCGACGCGGTCCATCTCATCCCAGAGACGGTTGATCCCGAACGCACCGCGCTCGCGCACGCGCGCGACGGCGTCGAGGTCGAGCACCGCGGTCAGCACCTCTTCCGCGACGCCCGCTTCGTAGCGCACCGCACCTTCGGCGTCGACGACCAGGCTGCGACCGTTGCCCACCGGCGCCGCGGCGTTGACGTTCACGACCGCGACCTGATTGACGTAGGCGTTGGCGCGCGCGACGACCGTCTCCATCTCGCGGTCGGACGTCCCCGTCAGCGTCAGCTGGAAGATCGCCTCGGCGCCCTGCCACGCGAGCGACCGGAACACCTCGGGAAAGACACCGTCGTGGCAGATCGCGAGACCGAACCGGCCGACGCCGTCGATCTCGAAGCACACGGTTCGCGTGCCCGGCACCGACGCCTCGTACGGCTGCCACGGGAAGCACTTGCGGTAACTCGCGACCAGGTCGCCCGCGGGCGAGAGGACGACGGCCGTGTTGGCGGTGCCGTCGGCGGTGCGCTCGTAGACGCTGCCGGGGATCAGCCAGAGCCCGGTCTCGCGTGCGAGCTCGCCGAGGCGGTCCGTGAGCTCGCCCGGCACGTCGATCGCGATCTCCGGTTCTTCTTCCAGGAGCGGCGGCAGCGCCATCAGGTGCAGCTCGGGCGCAACAACGAGCTCGAGCCCGTCGAACGTCGAGCGGAGCGTGCGAACGTCGCGCTCGAACCGGGCGAGGGTCGCCGCCGGATCGCCCGGGACGCCGGCGCTCTGTAGCCCGGCGACGAAGAGGGAGCGGCTCATCGGCAGATCGAAACATGGGCAACCGCTCGGCGCAAACCGGGTAGGAACGCCGATTCGGCCTCGCGCCGCGGTCCTTAGCTTCAGGGGGATGCCTCGCTACGTCGTCGAGCGCACATTCCCGGAGGGCCTCGAGATCCCGGCCGACGCTCGTGGGGCCACGGCCTGCCTGGGAATCGTCGAGCGGAACGCCGACGACGGGGTCACCTGGATCCGGTCGTACGTGACCGGGGACCGATCGAAGACGTACTGCGTCTACGACGCGCCCAGCCCCGAGGCAATCCGCCGGACTGCAGGGCGGAACGAGCTGCCGGTCGACCGGATCACGGAGGTCCGAGTCCTCGACCCCTACTTCCACTTCTGAGCCCGAGAGCGCATCATTGGCGTGAGCAGCCGTGGCGTCGACCATTCCCGCGACCGGGTTCGAGCTTCTCGAGCGCACCGACGAGCTCGAGGCTCTCGCCGCGGCGCTCGCCACGGTCGACAAGTCGGGCTGGGGCAAGCTCGCGCTCGTTCGCGGCGAGGCGGGTGTCGGCAAGACTGCGCTCGTCGACTCGTTCGTCGGCTCGCTTCAGGGCTGGCGTGTCCTCCGCGCCGCGTGCGAGCCCCTCCACACACCGAGCCCGCTCGGCCCATTCCTCGAGATCGCGGATACCGTCGGCGGCGAGCTCGCGCGGATCGCATCCCGCGGCCCCCAGCCGTACGCGCTGACCGCCGAGCTCCTGCGCGAGCTGTCTGCCCGCCCCGCGGTGCTCGTGATCGAGGACATCCACTGGGCAGACGAAGCGACGCTCGATGTGCTGCGACTGTTGACACGCCGCGTCGAATCGGTGCCGACACTCGTCGTAGGCACGTACCGCGACGACGAGCTCACCCGGAATCACCCGTTGCGAGCCGTGCTCGGCGAGTTCGGAGTGCACGCCGTCCGCGTCAACGTCATCCCGCTGTCGCAGGCAGCCGTCGCCGTCCTCGCGGCCGAGTCGGGCCTCGATGCCGACGCGCTGTACCGGCAGACGAACGGCAACTCGTTCTTCGTCACGGAAGCGTTGGCCGCCGGAGGCGCTGGCGTCCCGGAGACCGTCCGTGATGCAGTCCTCGCGCGCGCAGCGCGACTCGGCAACGCCGCGCGGCGATTGCTTGACGCGGTCGCCGTCGTGCCGCCCCATGTCGAGCGCCCCCTGCTCGACCGGCTTCTCCCGGCCGCGGATACGGCGCTCGACGAGTGCACGACGGCCGGGATGCTGCGGGCAGCCTCCGGGCGTGTCGGATTCCGTCATGAGCTCGCGCGTCTCGCGATCGAGGACACGCTGCCGCCGGGCAGTCGGCGGACATTGCACCGCGCCGTGCTCGCTGCGCTCGGTGACGCCGACCCGGCGCGCCTGGCGCATCACGCGGAGGAGGCCGAGGACGTCGAGGCGATCCTCCGCTTTGCGCCCGAGGCGGGGAAGCGAGCTGCCGCGGTCGGTTCACATCGCGAAGCGGCCGAGCAATACGCCCGCGCGCTGCGACACGCCGACGACGTCGAGCCTTCGGTGCGAGCGGGCTGGCTCGTGCTTCGCGCGATCTCGTGCTACCTGACCGATCAGAACGCCGAAGCGCTCGAGGCTCTTCGCGTCGCGATCCCGATCTATCACGAGCTGGGCGACACGATCTCCGAGGGCCATGCGTTGAAGCGCCTCGCCGAATACCTCTGGTGCCCGGGCTACGTCGAGGAATCGCGAGCAGCGGCGCTGCAGGCGGTCGCCCTGTTGGAGCCCGGCGGCCCGAGCCGGGAGCTCGGTCTCGCGTACGACCAGATGGCCTTCCTCGCCGGGCAAGGCTCACGGTCCGACGAAGCGCGACTGTGGTGGAACCGCCTGCTCGAGGTTGCGGATGCGACCGGAGACCCCGAGCTCGAGGCTCTGGGGCATGCCCGCGGAAGCGCTGTCGCCTTCGAGACGGCAATCGACCACGGCTTGATCACACGGGCGGGGGCGATCCAGCTGGGCTTGGCTGCCGACCCGCTGTGGGAGCGCCGGTATGACGACGCGGATCGCAGCGGACGGGTGGCGCTCGCCTTCTGCAGCGACCACGGTCTCGAGCTCTACCGCCATTACATCCTCAGCTGGCTGGCCACTGGAGCGCTCGAGCAGGGGCGCTGGGACGAGGCTGTCGATTGCGCCGATCAGATCCTCCGCACGCCGCGCGCATCGACCTCACCTCGCATCCTCGCACTTACGACGATCGGGCTCGTGCGGGCGCGCCGCGGCGACCCTGACCCGTGGTCGCCGCTAGACGAGGCGTACGCGCTCGGGACGATCAGCGGCGAGCTTGGTCGGATGGTGCGTCCTGCTGCGGCGCGCGCAGAGACCGCGTGGCTCGAGGGCCGGGAGAACGAGATCGCGGCGCTGACCGATGAGGCGTACGAGCTCGCGCAGGCGCGTCGTATCGGCTGGGCCGTCGGCGCGCTCGCCGTGTGGCGGCACCGCGCCGGACTGGCGGTCGAGCTCATCGACGACGTCGAGGAGCAACACGCTCTGGAGATCAACGGCGGTCATGCTGCCGCCGCGGCGCGCTGGACCGAGCTCGGCTGCCCGTATGAGGCGGCGCTCGCACTCGCCGAGACCGGCGACGAAATCTTGCAGCGCGAGGCGTTCGACCAGCTGCAGCGCCTCGGTGCTGCAGCCGCGGCTGCGCGCCTGCGCCGCAGCGGCGTGCGCGGGCTACCGCGCGGCCCGCGACGGACGACACGTGAGAACCCATCGAACCTGACGACGCGTGAGGTCGAGGTTCTGCGGCTGCTCGTCGAAGGACTGCGCAACTCCGAGATCGCCGAGCGGCTCGTCCTGTCCGAGCGCACCGTGCATCACCACGTGAGCGCGATCCTGCGCAAGCTCGGCGCGGGCTCGAGAACCGAGGCGGTCGGCAGGGCGAGCACGCTCGGCATCCTCTGAAGCCGGGTTTCGGATTCGACCCAAATGCCTACGGACCCGATGTGGGGGCGTATGTGTTCGGCCGGGGGAGCAACGTGCTCGAGTACTGGCTCGCGAATGCCGAGGGCTTCGGCGTGCGTGCCGACGGGACGCGGGTCGGCGTCGTCGAAGGCGTGGTGCTCGACCCGGTGCGCGGCAAGGCGTCCGCGCTCGTCCTCAGTTCCCGGTTCCTGCACCGCCGCCGAGTCGTGCTCGCGGGCGCGGTCGAGGCCGTCGATCCGGAAGCGCGGTTGTTCGAGATCGAAGTGGAGGAGCCGGCGCCGCGCGCGTCCCGGATTCGGCCGCTGGCGTTGGCAACGTGGCGCGTCATGACAAAGTACGCGCACGATGCGTATGAGAGCTGCCGTTCTGGAAGAGTTCGGGAAGCCGCTCGCGGTGCGCGAGGTGGAGCTGAGCGAGCCGCAAGCTGGGGAAGTGCTCGTGCGTCTCGTGGCGTGCGGCGTGTGTCACACGGATCTCTACACCGCCTCTGGCGCTGACCCGTCCGGCTACGCGCCGACGGTGCTCGGGCACGAGGGCGCGGGAGTCGTCGAGAAGATCGGAGACGGTGTGACGTCGCTCGCGCCGGGCGATCACGTCGTGACGCTCTTCTCGCCGCAGTGCCGCGAGTGCATCCATTGTCAGAGCGATCGCACCAACCTCTGTCTCGCGATTCGCGAGCAGCAGAACAAGGGCTTCCTGCCGGACGGAACGACGCGTCTGCAGATCGACGGCGACCCCATGCGCCACTTCATGGGCACGTCGACGTTCGCCGAGTACACGGTCATGCCGGAGATCGCGCTGGCGAAGATCAGTCCTGAGGCGCCGCTCGACGGCGCAGCGCTCTTCGCGTGCGGCCTCTCCACCGGGATCGGCGCGGCGATGAACACTGCGAAGGTCCACCCCGGCTCGACGTGCGTCGTGTTCGGCGCCGGGATGGTCGGTCTCGGCGCCGTGATCGGCTGCCGCCTGCAGGGCGCTGAGCGGATCGTCTGCGTCGACCTCTCGGAAGCGAGGCTCGCGCTCGCGACGCAGCACGGCGCGACCGAGACGATGGTCGCCGGGCCTGATGCGGTCGAGCGGATCGTCGAGTCGACCGGTGGCTTCGGCGCCGACTACACGTTCGAGGCGACGGGGAACGTCGGCGTGATGCGACAGGCGGTCGAGTCGGCGCGGATGGGCTGGGGTCTCTGCACGGTTGCGGGGGTCGCCGGCAAGGGCGAGACGCTCGACGTCGTGCCGCGCTTCCTGATCACCGGCCGCAGCGTTGCCGGGTCGTCGTTCGGCGGCGTGAAGGGCCGCGACGGCGTCCCGAAGCTCGTCGACCGCTGGCTGGCGGGCGACATCGACGCGGAGTCGTTCATCTCGCATCGCATCACGCTCGACGAGGTCAACAAAGGCTTTGAGCTGATGGAGGCCCAGGACGGGATCCGCAGCGTGATTCAGTTCTCCTAGCGCTTCGAGGGCAGAAGCACCGAGTCGTGGTGCGTGCTGCGCACGATCATGCGGCCGATGATCGCGGCGAAGGTCACGCCGGGCTCCGTTCCGGTGTCGACGACGAGGAAGCCTCGCTCGACCGAGAACGCTCCGTTCTTCCCGTTGATGCGGCGCCGGTACGGAAACGCCCACTGCGCCGTGCCGCTGCGCCGAGATCGCCCGTTGAAGTGGGCGGAATGTACCGCGAAGCCGGCCGAGAGCCGCTTCGCCTGCTCGTCGACCGCTCGGTCGGTGTGCGCCGCGACGAGCGACCGTGCGGCATGGTCGTTCCCCGCGAGAACCGCCTTGGCGAACGACTGCGCGGTCGCGCGCTGCTCGGCCCGGGAAGGCTGCTTCGACGCGGTGCAACCGACGAGGAAGAGAACCAGCGAGGCGACAACCAATCGGCGCATCGCCGATAGCGTCGCATCTACGATCGTCTGGTGATCGTCGAGCGCGTCGAGCACCCGACCTGGACGTCAAATGCGTACCTCGTGGCCGAAGGGACGTACGGGTTCATCGTCGACTCGAACGGTGTGGAGAACCCGCTGGCGCGGATCGTCGAGGAGCAGGGCATCGAGCTCACGCACGTGTTGATCACGCACGGCGACGTCGACCACGTCGTCAACCCTGAGCGTTGGGGCGTACCGGTCGTCACCTCGTTCGCCGAGCCCGTCACGTCCGGCACGCTCGAGATTCGCGGCCTCGAGACGCCGGGCCATGCGCGCGAGCACTGGGCGCTGCTTGTGAACGACACCGAGTGCTTCACGGGCGACTGCCTGTTCAAGGGAACGGTCGGGGGCACCGGCAACGGCGGCTCCGACGGCTACGCGAACCAAGTCGAGTCGATCATGACCACGCTGATGTCGCTGCCGCACGAGACGCGCATCCACCCCGGGCACACGCTCCCGTCGACGATCGGCGAGGAGTGGGAGCACAACCCGTTCATCCGCATCTGGCGCGGCGTCGATCCCGAAGGCGACGAGCCGTGTCGCGTGCGCGGCGAAGAGGCGACCCTCATCCTCTTCGGCCCCGACTACGACGGCACGCACAAGGCGTGGGTGCGCTATCCCGGCGGCCGCGACGCGATCGTCGGCGGCTCCCAGATCGAGCGGTAAGTCATGAACCTGGTTCCCCGCTTCGCCGGCAACCAGGTTCGTCAAGCGTTGAAGAAGCTGGTTCCCGCCTTGACTGAACGCCCTAAGCCACGACGGTGACCGGCGTGCCAAGCGGCGTCATGCTCATCAGATAGCGCAGCGTCGCCTCGTCGGCGTGCACGCACCCCGCCGAGACTGCGCCGGGTGCGCCGCCGTGGATGGCGAGCCGCCAGTCGCGGTTCGCGTTCCAGCCGGCCGGCGGATGCGGCTGATGGCCGGAGAGCGCGAGGATGCAGCAGCCGTACCCGGACGTGCCGTAGTCGGCCGGATCGATGTGGTCGGTGACCACGTAGCGGCCGACGGGCGTCGGGGAGTCCTCCGAGCCGATGCCGACCGGCACGCGCCGCATGACAACGCCGTCTCGGCTGAGCACGAGCTGGCGCGTCGAGAGGGAGATCGAGATCGACCAGGCGACGGGCCGCAGGCTCAGCTCCTTCCGCGGCACCCAGCCGAGGACGCCATTCGGCAGCGCGGTGGAGATGACGGCCACCCAGCTCCCCTGCGTCCGGACGATCCCGACCGTCTGCAGGGATCCGTACTCCGTCCGTCCGCTCACCGTGGCGAGCGCCGGGCCGCCGGGGCGCTCGCGCAGAACCACCGAGTCGGCGCGGGGAGTGGCCGCGAAGAACGGCGCGACCGGGCGCACGGTGGGCTTGGCAACCGCACTCGCCGTCGCGACCAGCGCGACAGCGAGCACGACGAGAAAGGGCCGCATGCGATCGAGATCGGGCGGCGATCCGTCGATGTCGATCGCTCCTTCGAGGGACGGGCTCGGCGGAGCCCGCGCCATCGTGCCTACGATGGTTGGCCGTGCTCGAACTCCTGTGGCATCCCGACGCCGTCGCCTTCGCCTTCTCGCGCGACGGCTCCGCCGCCGGCGAGGACGAGCTCGACGTCCTCGGCGAGAGCTACCGCGGCCGGTTCCTCGGTGTCGACGAGCTCGGCCGCTGGGAGCCTGACGATCCGCTCGCCGACAGCGCCCGGGCCGTCCTGCACGTGCGCGAGCTCGCGCGGCGCGCCGTCTCGGAAGGGCTCGTGTTCCCGCAGGCCGCCGAGATCGGCGGCGAGTGGTTCGCGTTCTGGGGCGCGACGCTCGAGGCCGAGATCGAGCAGACGCTGACGCGGATCGCCGCCGCGTCGCCACCGGTGATCGCGGACTACTTCCACGGCGACCGAGTCGCGACGGTCAACGACCTCTACCCGCGGCTCGTCGACCAGATCGCGCGCGACCGGCTCGTCGACGCAGGTGTCCGGCTCGGCTCGGCGCGTCCGTTCGGACGAAACCGCGCGGTCGAGGCGTTCCTGCACGGGCTCACGTCAGTGGATCCGGAGCTCCCGCATGGCGGGTCGTACCGCGCACTGGAGAAGAAGGTCACGCGCTGGGTCGACCAGGGGCTCGAGCGGCTGATCCGCGCGCCGTGGGGCATCGGCCTTCATCTCGAGGAGCGCGACAGTGGTCTCGCCCTCGAGCTGTGGCTCCACGCCTCGGACGACGCGACCGTCGCCCTGCCGGCCTCACTGCTCTGGGATGCCGGCCCGGATGCGTTCCGGTTCCTACGCGACACCGATCCATACGCCGACTTGCCGCGCGCGTTCAGGCCGCTCCGCGCGACGCTCGCCGAGCACGGCTTCGCGTTCGACGCGGATGAGCCGCGCGACGTACCGATCGACGCCGACGATGCGGAGCACTTCTTGCGCCGCGTCATGCCGACGCTGCCGGTGCCGGTCGTGCTGCCGAACGCGTGGACGTCGCGACCGGCTCGCATCCACGCTGATCTGCGTGCGCGCGCGTCGACCGGCCTGTTCGCGCATCTCGACTGGCAGCTGCGCGTCGGCGAGCTAGGCCTCGACGAGGCCCAGCTTCGGCGGCTGGCCGCGGAGCGCGCGCCGCTCGTGCACGCCGACGGCCGCTGGCAGGTGCTGCGACGCGATGACGTCGAGCGGGCGCTCAGCTTTCTCGAGCAGCGTCGCACCGGCGGCGACCTCGTCGACCTGGTCCGCGCCACGTCCGGGATCGCCATCGACGAGTTCGGGCTCGTGCTCGGCGAGGTCTCACTCGACGAGCGTCTCTCCGGGATGCTCGACGGCGACGCGCGCTTCAAGCCGCTGCCGACGCCTCCCGCGATGGAGCACGAGCTGTACACCTTTCAGGAAGCGGGACACGGTTGGCTGAGGCTCCTCGGCGACCTCGGGATCGGGTGCGTGCTCGCCGACGACATGGGCCTCGGCAAGACCGTGCAGGCGATCGCGATGATCGTGTCGGAGCGCGAGCAGTACGGACGGGACGCGCTTGGCGCGACACTCGTCGTCTGCCCGATGAGCGTCGCGCGCCAGTGGGTGCACGAGGTCGAGCGCTTCGCACCGAAGCTCGACGTACATCTCCACCACGGCGGCGACCGCCTGGCCGGAAACGCGTTCGTCGACCGCGCCCGCACGGCCGACATCGTGATCACGTCGTACGACATCGCGACGCGCGACGTCGAGACGCTGCAGCTCGTCCAGTGGGACAGGCTCCTGCTCGACGAAGCGCAGGACGTGAAGAACCCGCAGACGCGGCGTGCGCGCTCATTGCGCCTGCTCCGCGCGCGCCGCCGTGTGGCGATGACGGGCACGCCGATCGAGAACCATCTCGGTGAGCTGTGGGCGATCATGGATCTGCTCAACCCGGGCCTGCTCGGCTCGCGCGAGTGGTTCCACCGCGCGTTCGCCGAGCCGATCCAGGTCGACGACGACGAGCCGGCGCTCGAGCGGCTGCGCGCGATCGTGCGGCCGTTCATCCTGCGCCGCGCGAAGGACGATCCGGAGGTCGAGCTCGACCTG
>DASXOW010000008.1:0-9428 GCA_036493955.1 Gaiellaceae bacterium | reverse complement strand
GACAAGGTCGTGATGACCTACACGGAAGCAGGTTCGGGAGTCAGCCCGAACACACTCTGCTCGGCGTTCACGACGTCGAACAGCGACCAGTCCACATCAGCGGCGGTGACAATCAGCACAGCGAACCCGAGCGCCCTCACTGTTGCGGGCTGCACGCTCGGCACGCTCACTCTTGGCAACCAGTACGCGACGACGTCGAACCTGTCGTTTGCGACCAGCACCATCTCGTGGACGGCAAGTTCGCAGACCTTGACCATCGCGCTCGGTACTAGGTCCGGCGGCCCGGCCACCACAGGGAAGGGCGTGGGGATTCCCAGATACACGCCTGCGAACACCATCACAGACCGCGCCGGCAATGCGATGAGCGCGACGCTGTTCAACGGCACGAACAGCAACTTCTAGACCGACATCAATTCGTAGACGGTGCTCGGTTACGACTGCAGCCTGGTCATGCTGTTGCACGCCGGGAACCGCGCGGTCAAGGCTGTCAGCCGGGGAGTCGAACCGCGAGGGCGACTACGCGGCTGCGCTGTCGGCGGCCGGCGTGTCGTCGGCCACGACTTCGGTGTCGACTTCGTCCGGTTGCTCGTCCGGTGCGGCGGGTGCCGTACCCGGGATGCGGTCGATCAGCTCGCGGACGAGCGAGACGAGCCGCGTGCGTGAATCGGACAAGAAGCCGTCTGCGTCGTCTTCATACGCGCGGAGCGCGTCGAGGACTTCGTCGATCAGGCGGTCGGCGCGGATGCGTGCCTCACGGACGATCTCGGTTGCGTCGGCGCGCGCTTCGGAGCGAATCTCGTTGCCGGCGTCGACGAGCTTCTCACGCTCCGACTCGACTTCGCGCTCGCGCTCGGCGAACGCTGCCTCGGCCGCATCACGCAGGCCGTCGACCTCACGCCTCTGCTCGGCGATCTCTGCCTCCGCGTTCGCACGCAGGTCGAGCGCCATCCGCTGCGCGGTGACGAGCGCGTCGGCGACCGCGTCGGACCGCTTGCGGTACTCCTCGACCTCGCCGGTCAGGTCGTTCACCTGCCGCCAGAGCTCGTCCCGCTCGCGCATCAGCGCCGCATTGCGCTCGTCGAGCTTGGTCAGCAGTGCGTCCGCGCTCGCGCGGTCATAGCCGCGGAAGCCGACCGGGAGGTCGTGCGGAGCGTTAGAACGCCTGGCCACGGTTTCACCATCGCCCCGACCTTTTCGGCTAGCAATCCCCCCAACGAGTGGCTTGGTCTCAGCGCAGCCGGTCGGCGAACTGCTCGAGATCGTCCGCGTGGAGCCCGATTTGGCCCGATTCCAACGCGGTTTTGACCTCGCGCGCCAACTCGTGCGCCTCGCTGACCTGGTCGGGGTCGAGCACCGTCGAGAGGCTCGCGATCACGGCGTTCCCCTCATGCAGTTGGACGTCGACCGTGGTCAACTGCTGCTTGTCGTCGATGTAGGGATCGTCGGGAACTCCGACCCAGACCGTGACGGAACCGCCCTGCGGAAGTGCCGCGTGCTCGATTGCCGGCGAGGAGCGGAGCGTCACCGGAGCACCGTAACACCGTCCGGCGCGCTGGCGATGCTGATCCCGTGACGCCGGAGCGCGTGGTCGATCTGCGTCCCCGCACGATCCTGCGGGTCATCCTGATTGCGGTTTCCGTCGCGATCGCGCTCGAGATCGTTTGGATCGCACGGCACGTGATCGCGTGGGTGGTGATCGCGCTGTTCCTCGCGCTCGCGCTCGACCCGCTCGTCGGCTGGATCGAGCGCCGTGGACGCCTCAAGCGCGGCCCCGCGATCGCCCTGACGTACCTGATCGCGATCGTCGTCATCGCCGCGATCGGCGCGACGTTCGTCCCGAAGCTGATCGACGAGGTCAACGGCTTCGCCCAGGCGCTGCCGAACTATGTCCATGACCTCACGCATGGACGTGGACGGCTCGGGTTCCTGGAGCGCAAGTACCACGTCGTCGAGAAGGTGCGCGAGCAGGTACAGAACGGCGGCGCGAAGAAGGTGCTCGGGCTCTCCGGCGCGGCACTGACGATCACCAAGAGCATCATCACGATCATCGCCGCGACAGTGACGATCGTCTTCCTGACGTTCTTCATGCTGCTCGAGGGACGCGACTGGGTCGAGCGCGGGTACTCGCTTCTGCCCGAGGAATCGCAGCCGCGTTGGCGCCGCGTCGGCGGCGAGATCTACCGCACGATCGGCGGCTACGTGACCGGGAACATCGTGATCAGCCTCATCGCGGGCGCGTCGATCACAATCGTCCTCCTGATCATGGGCGTCCCCTACGCGGTCGCGCTGGGATTGATCGTCGCGTTCCTCGATCTCATCCCGCTCGCGGGAGCCACGGTTGCCGGGATCATCGTCTCGCTCGTCGCGTTCCTGCACTCGATTCCCGCAGGCATCGTGGTCGTCGTCTTCTTCGTCGTCTATCAGCAGGTCGAGAACCATTTCCTCCAGCCCGTGATCTACGGGCGCACCGTTCAGCTGTCGCCGCTCGCGGTGCTCGTGTCAGTGCTCGTCGGCGCCGAGCTCGCCGGCATCCTCGGGGCGCTCGCGGCCATTCCGGTGGCCGGCTCGCTCCAGGTCGTGGTGCGCGATCTGCTCGCGCATCGGCGCGCCGCGCCCGCCGGAGCCCAGCCGCCCTAAATCCCTCGTTTGGTCATGGCTCGACGTCGGATTCCCGCCGATGTTGAGTCGGTGGCATCCGGAGGTCGGAGGATTTGGGTCGCTCTCGCGTGCATCGCGGCGCTCGTCGCCGTGCTCGCGCCTGCCGCTCTCTCGGCTTCCTCGGAGACCCGCTCGTCGATGGCCAGTCTCGAGGCCGGCGTCCTCCAGCAGCTGAACGCCGCCCGGGCCGATCACGGACTGGCGGCCCTGCGGTCGAACGGAAAGCTTGCCGCCGCGGCGGATCAGCATTCGCGCGAGATGGCGGACGACGGCTATTTCGACCACAACTCGGTCGACGGCACGTCGTTCGCGACTCGGATCTCCAAGTGGTATCCGCTTGGGAGCTTCCACAGCTGGTTCGTCGGCGAGAACCTGCTCTGGTCGTCGCCGAGCGTCGATCCGTCAAGAGCCGTCGCGATGTGGATGCGGTCGCCCGGTCACCGCGCCAACATCCTCAGCCCTCGGTTCCGCGACGTCGGCATCGGTGCCGTCTACAGCACCTCAGCTGGTGGCGCATACACCCACCTGCCGGTCACGATCATCACGACCGACTTCGGCGTTCGCCGCTAACGGAGCTACCGTTTCGGGCAGGCGCCCGTAGCTCAGTGGAAGAGCGGCGGCCTTCTAAGCCGTTGGTCGGGGGTTCGAATCCTCCCGGGCGCACTTGCTGAACCGTCGCGACCTGCTCATCCGTGGCGTGGGGTTGGGAGCCGCGCTCGCGGTGCCCGACTGGCTCTGGGCCGCCGCCGACCCACGCCTGAAGTCCCTCGCCGCCGCCGTGAGCGGCCCAGTACTGGCGCGCGGCGGCGCCGGCTACGAGCTCGCGCGCCTCGAGTACGACAGCGGCTACGACGCCGTTAAGCCGCTCGCGGTCGTCCAAGCGCTCGACGCTGCCGACGTCGCGGCCGTCGTGCGCTGGGCTACGAAAACGGGCGTCCACATCGTCGCTCGGTCGGGCGGGCACAGCTACGGCGGCTACTCGACCGTGTCGAACGGCGTCGTCGTCGACCTTCAACGCCTCAAGGGCGTCGCGGTCTCGCAGGGTCATGGGATCGTCGGTGCCGGCGCCCGCCTCGGGAACATCTACAACGGTCTCGGGGCGCACGGACTCGCGATCCCGGCGGGCACGTGCCCGAGTGTCGGCATCGGCGGTCATGCGCTCGGCGGGGGCTTTGGGCTCGCGTCGCGCGCCTGGGGACTCGCGTCCGACAACGTCCTCGCGATGCAGGTCGTCACCGCGGACGGGAAGGTGGTCGTCGCGGACGCGACCCACCATCCGGATCTCTACTGGGCTTACCGGGGAGGAGGCGGCGGCAACTTCGGGATCGTCACGCGCTTCACCTTCCGTACGCACGCGGTCGCGCAGGGCTCGTACTTCGTCGCGACCTGGCCGTGGGCGCAGGCACCGCAGGTCGTCGCGTCGTTCATGGCGTGGGCGCCGCATCAGCCGGACGCGCTCGGCGCTCTTTGCCGCCTAGCCGCGGGGCCCGGCGGCCCGACCGTGCAGGTGTTCGGTCAGTTCCTCGGCAGCGAGACGCAGCTCAAGTCGGCGCTCGCGTCGCTGCACCCACCGGCCATGAAGCTCACGACAGGCACCGCGACGTGGCTCGACCTCGTCAGGCGCTGGGCGGGCTGCCTCGGTCATCCGTTGCCCGAGTGCGCTATGCCGGGCCACACCGCGTTCGCGGGTGCCTCCGACTACATCGCCAAGGTTCCGACAGCCGCGCAGCTCGCGAAGTTCGCCCAGGTCATCGAGGCGCGCGGCGCGTCGTCGGGCGCACTCTTGATCGACGCCTACGGCGGCGAGATCAACCGGGTCAAGCCCGCAGCGACGGCGTTCGTTCACCGCGACGTCCTCGCCTCGATCCAGTACTACGCCGGCGGAGCCGGCGCCCGAACGTGGGTCGACTCGTCTCGAGCCGCGCTCAAGCCGGCGGTCAGCGGCGCTGCGTACGTCAACTACATCGACCCGCACCTCGCGAACTGGCAGCACGCGTACTACGGCGCGAACCTCACCAGGCTTCGGGCCGTCAAGAAGAAATACGACCCGCACAACCTTTTTCATTTCCCGCAGAGCATCCCCACCTGATCTCGACGGCCGCGCAAGGCTACGATGACCGGCGCGCGGTGGCAGTAGCTCAGTTGGTAGAGCCCCGGGTTGTGGTCCCGGTGGTCGCGGGTTCGAGTCCCGTCTGCCACCCCTCATCGTCGCGGCCCGCCGCTACCCTCTAGGCGGCTCGGCCCCGTAGCTCAGAGGACAGAGCGGGAGCCTTCGAAGCTCCGTGCGTAGGTTCGATTCCTACCGGGGCCATCACTGGTCAGTCGCCCGCGCGACGACTATGGTCAGCACGGGATGGGGGAGTTCGTGCGGTGTCCGCGGCACTGGGCGGTGCTGGCTGCGCTCGCCCTGGCGTTCGCGTTCGCGAGCGACCGGGCAGCGGGGTCGGCGTCCCTCTCGGCGAGCGTCGTCGGGTCGGCGACGATCCGGACGAACGACTTCGGGTTCTTCTCGCTCACGATCACGAACGGCGGCGACGCGACGGCGCACAACGTCGCTTTCGACATCGGTTACCCAGACAACCCGAGCCTCGAGGGGAATGCCGGAGGGTCGTGCCCGGCAGACGTCGTTGGCGGCGCCCCCGGCCACCTCGTCGCGACAATCGGCGACCTCACGGCCGGTGATTCGGTGACGTGTACGTTCGAGTACCTCGCGGATACCGGCCCGGCGACGATCCACAACCCCTGGAGCGTGTCTTCCACCGACGCCGGCAGCGCGACGGGCGAGCACGACGTGACGATCGACGCGCCCGGCGCCTCACCGACGGCGCCGTTCAACGACGACAAGGCGGACGCGGCTCCGCTGGCCTCGGGGAGCGGCACGCTCAAGGAGCGCACGGACGCAGCGAGCCTCGAGGTCGGTGAGCCGACGCACGCAGGCGACGCCGGTGGATCGTCCGTGTGGTTCAGCTGGACGCCGAACTTCACCGGCACCGCGAAGGTGAACACGACCGGCAGCGACTTCGACACGCTGCTCGAGGCGCGTGACCCTGGGACGAACGTCGTGCTCGCCGCGAACGACGACGGCACCGGGACATCCTCGAGCCCGAGCGTCATCTGCTTCGCGGTGACGAAAGGGACGAAGGTGCTGCTCGTCGCCGACGGGTACGCCGGCTCGTCCGGCGTGCTTCGACTGACCTACGACTCCGATCCCGCGACCACTCCCTGTCCCGGTACGCCACCCGTGGTCACGGGCCTCGCCGGAGCCGACGAGACGGCCCCGCTGGTCGGCGACACCCTCACGGGCACACCGGGCGGCTGGTTCGACAACGGGCTCGGGACGACCGTGACCTACCAGTGGCACCGCTGCATCGAATACGACTGCGCCAAGATCACCGGCGCGACGAGCAGCACGTACGCGATCCAGGATCGTGACGTCGGGACGACGCTCCGTCTCGAAGTCGACGAGACGCTCGGCGGCGCGACCGGGCTGAACCTCTCTGATCCCACGGGCGTGGTCGGGCAGCCGGCGGTCACGCACACGAACGGCCGCATCTTCTGGACGTCGAATCGCGGTGTTGCGCCCGACTTCGAGATCTACTCCGAGTTCGAGGACGGCTCGAGCCTCCACCAGGTGTCGAACCACGCCGGCCTCGACACCGAGCCGTCCGCGACGATGGACGGCACGGCGGTCGCGTGGTCGCAGGCAGGCGACCTGGTCATCTCGGCCGCCGACGGCGGCGGGCTCGCTGACCTCGAGACGGCCGGGACGTTCCCGTCGTTCTCTCCCGACATCGGCTCGCGGCTCGCGTTCGTCGCGGCCGACGGGATCCACGTCACCGACGGGCTCGTCGACGACCTCGTCATCCCACTCACCGGCGACGTCTACGACCTTTCCTGGTCGCCCGACGGGAAAGAGATCCTGTTCAGCTACGCCCCAGGTGGCGTCGGCACGTCGCACTCCCTCTACGTCGTCCGCGCCGACGGCCGGGACGGCATCTCGCCGGTCACGTCGTCTCCGTCCGACGACTTCGGCGGCCGGTGGTCGCCCGGCGGGACGAAGATCGCGTTCGTCCGCGGCCAGCTGACCGGCTCCGTGACCGCACGCTCGCTCTACGTGATGGACAGGAACGGCGCCAACCTGGTCAAGTACATCGACGGGAGTGCCGGCATGAGCTCGAGCTCGCTCGTCAACTCGGTCGCGTGGTCACCCGACGGAACGAAGATCGTCTACAGCCGTGACGTCGCGACCGGCAACGACGAACTCTTCGTCATCCCATCGACGCTTCCGACCGGGATGCCCGAGCAGATCACCGACGACCCCGGCCGCGACGAGCTGCCGTTCTGGGCGCCGCAGGCGACCTACTTCCTCGACCTGACGACGGGAGGCTCAGGTACCGGACATGTCACGAGCTCGCCGGCGGGCATCAACTGCACGTCGAGCTGCAGCGCACAGTTCGTCGATCCACAGACGGTGACCTTGACTGCGATCCCGAGCGCCGGTCAGTTCTTCACCGGGTGGTCCGGAGCCTGCAGCGGCGTGGAGACCTGCGCCGTGTCGATGCTGGGCGACCGCGATGTCACGGCGACGTTTACGGCACCGGCGCCACGCGGGGGCGGAGGCGCCGGTGGTTCGTCCTCGTTCTTCGTCACCGTCGATGCGTCGAAGACGGACGCGAAGCCGGGCGACCTGGTCGACGTCGTCGCGACGATCCACAACACGAGCGCCACCGCGGGCCAGTCGGTGTACGCGTTCGTCGCGACTCCGACCGGCACCCTCTTGCAGGGGCCACCTGGGTACGAAAGCGGTAGCGGCTGCATCAGCGCGGTCAATGACCTCGGCGTGCTCGGCCAGACCTGCAACGTCGACTACATCCCGGGCGGCGGCACGACACACCTGCGCTACACGCTGAAGATGGCGACGGCGGGCGACTACATCCTGAGCGCCAACGTGACCGCGCGGAACCAGAACCCGTCGAACACGACGGGGTACGCCGGCCAGGTTGTCGTGCACGTCGAGGCCGACGCCGGGCCGCCGCCACCGCCGCCGGTCAAACCCCCGCCGCCGAAGTCGACGAAAGGCGTCACCAAAACCGGGAACGCAAAGGCGAACACGCTGCTCGGCACCGCACGCAACGACACGCTGCGCGGCCTAGGCGGCAACGACGTGCTGCGCGGCTTGGGCGGTAACGACCTCCTCCTCGGCGGTGCGGGCAACGACAAGCTGTACGGCGGCGCCGGCAACGATCAGCTCCTCGGCGGACCCGGGAAGGATCTCCTCTACGGCGATGCCGGGAACGACACGATCTCGGCGCGCGACGGCGCGCACGACACGATCCACTGCGGCGTCGGCCGCGACACCGTGATTGCCGACAAGATCGACACCGTCAGCCGCGACTGCGAGGTCGTCCGGCGGAAGTAACGCTGGGCAAAGGACCCAATGTGCATCTGGACTGACGGCCCGCTCCGTGGCAGGTTGAGTAGGTGACCGGGGAGCGTCGACTCAACGAGCTCGTTCGCAACTGCGCCTGGTGTGGTCGTGTCTACACCGGGGTCGGCGGCTGGCAGCGGGAGCAGCGGACCTTCCCTCCGCCGGGGATCCATGCAATCTGCCCGACCTGCGCGGTCGACTACCGGGCACCCGAAGAGCTCGAGCAGTAACGCGGCGGTTTACGCCGCGATCGGCGGGTTGTTCTCGTGGCTCGCCTTCATCTCCGGCTCCGACGCCACCAGCGCGTCGACGACGTCGGGATCGAACTGCGTCTCGCGAAGGCGGATGATCTCGTCCACCGCGTCGGCCCAGCGCATCGCGTCGCGGTAAGGGCGCTTGTCGGTCATCGCGTCCAGCGCGTCCGCGACGTGGAAGATGCGTGCCGCCGGCGGGATCCGGTCGCCCTTGAGGCCGTCGGGGTAGCCGAGCCCGTCCCAGCGCTCGTGATGCGAGCGGATCACTTCGATCCCACGGCCCTGCACGAACGGGATTTCGCCGACGAGCCGATTGCCGATCAACGGGTGCTTCTCGATGATGCGTCGCTCGGCGCTGTCGAGCGGGCCGGGCTTCAAGAGGATGCTGTCGGGGATCCCGATCTTGCCGATGTCGTGGAGCAGGAAGCCCCACTCGAGCGTCGGGTCGTCGACGAGCGACGGGTCGAGCTCGAGTGTCAGCCGCGTCGCGTAGGCACTCACCCGGCGCGAATGCGCGTTCGTCTCGGCGTCGCGCGACTCGAGCGCGTCGAGCAGCGACTCGAGGATCAGGCGATACGAGTCGGTGAGCAGCTCGTGCTGGCGCTGACCGATCTCGATCAGCCGCATGATGTCGGGGTGCGACCCGTCGATCCGCGAGTCCTCGGCGGAGACAGAGCAAAGCTTGTTCACGGTCGCGAGCAGGTGGAGCGGCTCGAGCGGCTTGATCAGCACCGCGTTCGCGCCCGCGAGGCGTGCGCGGCGTCCCGCTTCCTCGGAGCCGCTGATCGCGATAATTGGCAGGCGGCGCGTCCGGAGGCTCTCGCGGAGGCGCTCGCAATAGAAGACGCCGTCGATGCCGGGCAGGCCGATGTCGAGGACGATCACATCCGGCACCGACTCGCTCAGGCGCTTCTCGGCCTCGATCACATGGTGGGCGGTGACGACGTCGAGCCCCTCCAGTTCAAGGACGAGCCGCAGCATCTCGCAGAGGCCGCGATCGTCGTCGACGACCAGAACTCGAAGCGGATGATCGGACACCAGGTTTCCCCCTTCGGGACTTGCACCAACTGACGATGTATTTGTCGGCA
>DASXOW010000007.1:0-31199 GCA_036493955.1 Gaiellaceae bacterium | reverse complement strand
CGGGTCGAAGTAGTCAGCACACCAACCACCGTTCGTGACGAAGTTGTACGTGGTGCCCCTGGTCTGGATCACCTGGTAGTAGTTCGTCGCCGGGGTCGGCACGTCGTTGACCTTGAACCCAACCTGCTTCAGGTTGAACTCCGCCACCTGCGCCCTGTTCGTGGACGCCGTCGACGTGGTGTGGATGACGTTGAGTGCCGGTGCAGCAGCGATCGCGGCACCGCCGATCGACTTCGCCTTCGACACGTCGGCGCCCTTGAGCGGGTACGCGTTGAACGGCTTGTACCCGGGGATACCCGGAACGAGCAGCTGCGAGGTGCGCTTGCCGGCGTAGGCGCCGAGCAGACGAACCTGAGCAGGCCGATCGATCGCATACTCGACGGACTTACGCAGGTTGACGTTGTTGAACGGCGCCCGTGCGTTGTTCATCGCCATGTAGTTCACGCACGACGTCGAGCCGACGAAGAAGCGGCCCTTGTTGACGCCGTACTGCTGGCCGAGACTCGCGGCGGACGTCGACGGAACGCCGATCAGGTCCATGTCCGCCTGGCCGGCCTTGACCTGCAACAGCGACTGATCCGTGTTGACGTTCGGCGTGAACACGATCTGGTCGGGGTTGGCCGGGCGGTTGCCCTTGTAATACGGGTTCCGCTTCAGCACGGTCGATCGGCCCGGGTCGCGCGAGGAGATGTAGTACGGGCCGGCCGCCGGATACACGTTGATTCCGGTGCTCGAGTACGCCATGTTGGCCGGGACGGCCGTGAACCACTGCATCGACAGAATCGACACGAACGTGGCGTTCGGCGACGTCAGGTGGAACGTCAGCGTCAGACCTTTGGCGGTGATGCCGGAGATCTTGCTGGCCTTACCGTCGAGGAACGCCTTGGCGCCCACGATGTCGTCTTGCAGCGACAGGTTGACGCCGAGCGGCGAGCCCATCTTCGGGCTCAGGATCCGCTCCCACGCCCGCTGATACGAGGCCGCGGTCACCGCCGAGCCGTTCGAGAACTTCAGGCCCGGACGGATGTGGAACGTGTACGTCTTGCCGTTGCCCGACACCGTCGGGAACGCCGTCGCACCGATCGGCACGAGCTGGCTACCCGCCGCACCAGACTTCTCCTGGAAACCGACGAGCGGCATCGATGTCGTGTAGATCATCGACCAGTCGTCGGTGCGGTACGCGAGCTGCGGATCGACGAAGTCGAAGTCCGACTCCGCCTGGTTGATCCGGAGCGTGCCACCCTTGTTCGCTTCCTTGGAGCCTGCCTTCTTCGTCGACGACGAAGCGGCGCCGACCGAGATGGCGGCGACGAGCATTGCGGCTCCCAGCACAAGCATGAACAGGGAGAGCACCTGCTTGCTGCGCATCAAGTCCCCTTCCTCAAGTGAACGTGAACGACGCGGCATCTGTGCCGCGACTCATCCACCGAAGACGTGAGAGAACGCGTGAAGTCTGGACCTATGCGGTCCGGCCATGAGTCGCGCGCGTCGGCTGATAGGAGACGCCGCGCGCGGCATCGGCGGCGAGCTCGGCCACCCTGCGGATCCGCTCGTCGCCTGTCCTCTGGTGGTTCCACGCCAGCCCGATCAGCCGCGGCGGCTGGTCATCCAGCGGCAGGAACCGCAGGCCCGAGAGACGGGCGGCACCCGTCTCTGCCTCGACCGCAAGCCGTGGCAGAAGCCCGCAACCGAGCCCTGCCGAGACCATCGAGAGAACCGACGCGTAGTCGCCCATCCTCGTGACGACGCGCACGTGCGCACCTGCAGCGCGCAATGAACCTTCGATCAGCTTTTGCGGCGGAAGCTGATCGAACGTGATCAGCGGCAGGTTCGAAAGGTCGTCGGCAGTCGCCGGCCGCTGCTTCCACACGAGCGGATGATCCGTCCGAACGACGAGCACCCACGGATCGCGCAACAGCTCGATCGTGTCCACACTCTCGTCGTCGACCGGCAGAAGGACGAACGCGGCGTCGAGCTCGCCGCTCCGCAGCATCTCGACGTGGTGCTCGACGTCGATGTCCTCGCGCAGCGTCAGCGACATGCCGTCCGCCCTCAAGCCGCGGACGACGTCGGGCAGGAGCGTCTGGGAGACGCTCTGGAACGTGCCGATCCGCAGGCCCTCGATTCCGTTCTCTTCCAGCTGCTCGATGTCCGCCCGCGCCGCGTTGAGCCGTGCATTGATCGCGCGTGCGTGCTCGAGCAGGCGCTCTCCTTCAGGGGTGAGGGTGACTTTGCGCGAGCCACGAATCCTCTTGACCAGCCGCACGCCGATCAGCCGCTCGAGCGTCGCGATCTGCCCACTGATTGCAGACTGGCTGTAGCCCGTCTTCGTCGCCGCCGCGCTGAACGAGCCTTCAGTCGCGATCGATTCGAGCGCGGCGAGATGGCGGAACTCCACGCCTTGCCAACTCCCGGGATCGACTCCCATGCACAGTTAAACGAACGTTTTGCATGTTCGATTGTCGACGAGGGCGAAAGTTATCGCGTTCCTTACGATTAGGAACACGGACCGTCGCGACGTCAGGGCACTCGCGACTGCAAAGGTTGTGACTGGACTTCGCTCCCCTGGCGAAGTGGATGTAGAACGACCCGAACATCCTGCGTGGGTGGGCCGACGGTCTCCGACTCCTTGACCGCCGGCTCGCCCGCAACACCAACGCTCGTTCAGTGCTCGTCTTTGCCGTCGCTCGCGAACCCGGCGAGCAACTTGCGCAGGAGCGCGTTCAGCTGCCGTTGCTCGGCCGCGCTGAGCACCGACACGACGCCGGCCTCCTGGTCCCCGAGCCCGTTCACCGCGGCGTACCAGAGCTCGATCCCGGCGTCTGTCGCTTCGACGATCACGCTGCGCCGATCGTCGGGGTTCCGGACGCGCCGGATCAAGCCTCCCTCGGCGAGCCGGTCGAGCACGTTCGTCATCGCCCCCGTCGTCACCATCAACGTCGACGCGAGCTCGCCCGGTGAGCGTGGCGCCTCCCCTCCGAGCATCAGGTTCGTCAGCACCTGCCATTCGCGCCACGAGATGCCGTGGTCGTCGAGCGATTCCTTCGACCGGAGCATCAGGCGGCGGCTGATCACCGAGATCCGGTCGCAGATGCCCTCCGCCAGCGGCTCGACCTTCTCGACGGCCGGCATCTCGGCCAGGCGCTCGACGATCCGATCGATGCGGTCGGGTTTAGTCATCTTCATCGTAGGTTAACTTTTTCGACGGCAAGAAGCTTGATATAAAGCAAAAATGGCCGTCGCCGAGCTCTCCGTCGACCGGGGCTGGGTCGGAGTCGAGTTGCGCCACCTCACCGCGCTCGCGGCGATCGCGCGGACCAACTCCTTCGTCCGTGCGGCCAGAAGCCTCGGGTACACGCAGAGCGCGATCAGCGCCCAGATCGCTGCGCTGGAGCGCGCGGTCGGCGTCCAGCTGATCAGCCGGGCGCGCGGGTCCCGGTTCGTGCACCTGACGCCGGAAGGCGAGATCCTCCTCGCCCACGCCGCCGTCGTGACGAGCGAGCTCGAGCGTGCGCGTGCACGCCTCAGCGAGCGCATCGGTGGGGAGAGCGCCGCCGCGGTCCGCCTCGCGGCTCCGCGCAGCCTCGCGCCGCTCCTCCCGCCGTTGCTCGCCCTGCTTCGCAAGGAAGCGCCGTCCATCTCGGTGCTCGTGCGCGAGCTCGACGAGGAGCGCAGCCTCACTGCACTCGAGCATCGCGAGACGCATCTGTGCCTCACCGCGGTCTCGCCGCTGGCGGCCGCGCGGCTCGAAGGGCGACGCGTCGTGACCGACCCGTTCGTGCTTGTCGCACCCGACCTGCCCGATGCCTCGAATGCGTCGACCGACCTCGACCTCCTGGCGTGGCTGCCGCTGGCGGCGCCCGCATCCGGCGACGCTGCGAAGCCGCTCGACGACCTGTTCACGCGGGCGCGGCTCCACCCGTCGTTCGTCCTGCGGACCGACGACGCTGCGGCGCTGAACGCCGTCGCGCGCGAGAAGGTTGCAGCAGCTGTCCTGCCCAGGTTGCTCGTCGAGCCCGATCTGCTCGCCTACGCACTACCGCTCGACCGGCTCCTTGAGCCGCGCGAGATCAGCATCGCGTGGCCGGCCGGCGAGACACTCGGCGCGACGACGCGGGTCGTCATCTCCGCCGCTACGCGCGTCGGCGAGACTCGCTCACGGCGGAACTAAGCGCAACCGCCTCCGACACGCGAACCGCCTGACGGCTGACCGCGGCGACGAACTCCGTCACCTCGCGCGAGCCGCCCCGCTCGACCTGCCACGCGAGCGCGAGCTGGCGCGGTGGCACCGCGTCCTCCGGATCGAGCGGGAGGACGGCCACGCCCGCCGACGACACGGCCGCGAGCCGAGGCAGCACTGCGCACCCGACGGACGCGGCGACGAGCGCGTGAACGGTCGCGTTGTTGTCCGAGCGGAAACGGATCGTGGTGGAGATCCCGCGTGCGGCGAGCTCGCTCTCGATCCGCGTGCGAGACGGTCCATGCGCGATCAAGCCGCTCTGGGCGATCTCTTCGAGCCGCATCGGACGGCCGCGGCGTGCGGCGAGCGACGATGCAGGAACCACAGCGACGTAATGGTCGTCGAGCAGATCCGCGTACGCGACGCCCGGTTGCTGGATCGGCTGGTACGTGAACGCGACGTCGACCGCACGGTCACGGACGAGCGTCTGCATGTCGTGACCTGTCTCGTGCTCGACGAACTCGACCGACCCGACGCTGAGCACGGCGCGGAGACGCGGCAGAATCGGTGTGACGAGCAGCGCAGCGAGGTTCTGGAAGGAGCCGACGCGCAGCACGGCCTCGCGACCCTCGGCGATCGCGGTCAGATCGACCTGCGCGGCGCGCACGCGCGCGAGGATCGCCGACGCATGCTCGAGGACAGCCTCGCCCGCGGGGGTCAGCGCTGACTTGCGCGAGCCGCGCGTGCGCTGAACGAGCGTCGTGCCGACCACGCGCTCGAGCGCGAGGATCTGGTGACTGATCGCGGACTGCACGTAGCCGAGCCGCTGCGCCGCGCCGCGGAACGATCCCTCGCGCGCAACCGCCTCGAGCGCCTGCAAATGGCGAATCTCGAGGCCGACCCAACTCGCATCCGCGCTGCTCATCGTGGACGCTTTGACGCTCGCGCAACCGCATGGTTGAGCGGCAATCGCGATCCTTCATAGGTGAATCGATCGAGGGAGGCGCCGAAGCGCCTCCCTCTCTCGATTACCGCCTAGCCGACAGACAGTGCGTTCAGGTACGGCGACCCGAAGTACGAGCTGTAGATCCAGTTCTTCGTCCGGGACGACACGAAGTAGTCGTTCGTCGGGAGAAGGTACGGGACGATCGGCGCGTACTTCTGAATCAGGTCCTTGTCGAGCTGCGCATACGCGGCTGCGCGTGCGGAACCCGAGAGGGACGCTGCATGGTCGAGCCCCTTGTTGAAGGAGGCGTTGTTGAAGTACGTGTAGTTGTTGTTGTTCGCGGCGGCGATCTTGCGGCCGTCGAACAGCACGTTCAGGTAGTCGAACGGGTCGAAGTAGTCAGCACACCAACCACCGTTCGTGACGAAGTTGTACGTGGTGCCCTTGGTCTGGATCACCTGGTAGTAGTTCGTCGCCGGGGTCGGGAGGTCGTTGACCTTGAACCCGATCTGCTTCAGGTTGAACTCGGCCACCTGGGCGCGGTTCGTCGAAGCAGTCGATGTCGTGTGGACGATGTTGAGCGTCGGTGACGCAGCGATTGCCGCACCGCCGATCGCCTTCGCCTTCGCCACATCGGCACCTGCGAGCGGGTACGCGTTGTACGGCTTGTAGCCCGGGATTCCCGGAACAAGCAGCTGCGAGGTGCGCTTGCCGGCGTAGGCGCCGAGCAGACGAACCTGAGCAGGCCGGTCGATCGCGTAGTTCACGGCCTTCCGCAGGGCGACGTTGTTGAACGGTGCCCGCGCGGTGTTCATGCCCATGTAGTTGACGCATGACGTCGAGCCGACGTAGAAACGGCCCTTGTTGACGCCGAACTGCTGGCCGAGCTGCGCGGTCGCAGTCGCCGGCAGACCCTCGATGTCCATGTCCGACTGGCCCGCCTTGACCTGGAGCAGTGACTGGTCACGGTTGGAGTTCGGCGAGAACACGATCTGGTCGGGGTTCGCCGGGCGGTTGCCCTTGTAGTTCGGGTTCCGCTTCAGCACGAGCGAGCGTCCGGGGTTCCGGCTCGAGATGTAGTAGGGGCCGGCCGCCGGATATGTGTTCAGGCCGGTGGTCGAGTACGGCATGTTCGCCGGGACGGCCGTGAACCACTGCATCGACAGAATCGACACGAACGTGGCGTTCGGCGACGTCAGGTGGAACGACAGCGTGTTCCCCTTGGCGGAAATGCCCGAGATCTTGCTGGCCTTGCCGTCGAGGAACGCCTTGCCGCCGACGATGTCATCCTGCAGCGACAGGTTGACACCGAGCGGCGAGCCCATCTTCGGGCTCAGGATCCGCTCCCACGCCCGCTGATACGAGGCTGCCGTCACCGTCGAGCCGTCGGAGAACTTCAGGCCCGGACGGATGTGGAAGGTGTACGTCTTGCCATCCTTCGACACGGTCGGGAACGCCGTGGCAGCCTGCGGGGTGAGCTGCGCCCCTGCGGCACCAGACTTCTCCTCGAAGCCGACGAGCGGCATCGAGGTCGTGTAGATCATCGACCAGTCGTCGGTGCGGTAGGCGAGCTGTGGATCGACGAAGTCGAAGTCGGCGTCGGCCATGTTGAGCCTCAACGTGCCGCCCTTGTTCGCCTCAGCCGAGCCCGCCTTCTTCACCGCCGACCCGGCCACACCGACCGAGACTGCGGCAACGAGCATCGCTACTCCCACGACCAACATGAACAGGGAGAGCAGGTGCTTCCTGCGCATAGTGCTCCTCTCTGCCTCTCACGGCGCCGCGCCCGTGCTGGGTTGGCGGCCCGCGTTCGCTAACGGTTCGAGCGCAAAGACGCGCGCGTGGGCGGAAAGTCCGTCACTGATCGACGTCTCGCATCGCCGCGTGAGCCGCGCGCATACGTGCGAAGCTGGGCTGCGGTGAGGTCGCCGAGGAGGAAGAGGAAGTCTCGGCGACCCCACCACAGGGGGTCCCGTCAAGCGACTACGTCAACCCTGGCGCCTCCGGAGCACGCGAAGCAACGCGGATCGTCGATCACAGGATGGCCCTGTGCGATCAACGTGCGCTTAAACATCGCGCTACACGCCGACGATCCTGCTTCGCCGCTCGAGCAGCAGCACGTCGCACCACGCGCCTTGCAGCTGCCCGATTCGCTCCCGTGCGCCGACCACACGAAACCCGTGGGCGAGGTGGAGACGGAGGCTGGCGTCGTTACCGTCGACGACGCGCGCCTCGAGCGTCCAGAACCCCGCCCGCTCCGATTCGGCGACGAGCCGCTCCAGGAGCGCGCCGCCGATCCCGCGACGGTGGACACGCGGATCGACGTAGACGCTCGACTCTGCGACACCGCTGCCCGCAGTCCGGTGTGGATGGGCGAGCGCCGCCCAGCCGACGACCTCATCATCGACCACCGCGGCCCAACGGTGGCCGCGGACATGCGCGGTGTCCCACAGCTCCCATGACGGTGTCGCCGTCTCGAGCGTGGCGCGGCCGGTCGCGCGACCGAGCTCGTAGATCGCGCGCACCGCGGGCCAGTCGACGGGCTCGAGTGAACGCACCCCTGCGTCGACCGCGACCCACACGCGCGGCAGCATCCGCGAGCGCGCGCGGCGGCGCCAATGCAGAACCGTGATCGCATTAGCACGGAGCGGCATCTGCGAGTGCAGTCACCTTCGTATGATCGAGTCATCGTGCTGGAACGCTGGCTGCGCATCGAGCTTCGCCACCTCTTCGCCCTCGAGGCGGTCGCCGAACAGGGGTCGTTCAGCGCCGCGGGCGATCGGCTCGGTTATGTGCAATCGGCCGTGAGCCACCAGATCGCAGCACTGGAGTCGATCGTCGGGAAGCGCCTCGTGGAGCGGTCGCGCGGCACGAGGCCGGTCTCCCTCACCCCGGAAGGCGAGGCGCTCTACCGGCACGCGAAGACGATCCTCGCGCGCGTGCGCGCAGCCGAGGCAGACCTCGCCGACGACGGTGACTCCCACAGCCTGCGCGTCGCGTCGTTCCAGACGATCAGCTCGCGGATCGTCTCGCGCGTCCTGCAGCGCCTCGACGGCGAGGTCTGCGTCGAGCTCGTCGAGGGAACGACCGAGGTGGGGCTGCTCGATCGGCTGACGGAGGGCGAGCTCGACGCGGTGTTCACCGAGGGGCCGCTCGAGCCGGGGCCGTTCGCCGCGGAGACCCTGTTCGCCGATCCCTACGTCCTCGTCGCTCCCGCGTCGTCGGCGATCGCACTGGAGGGCGCGCCGCTCTCGCTGCACGACGTCGCGCGCTTGCCGCTCGTCGGTCACTCGGCAGAGCGCCCGCGGCTCGAGCGCCACTTCGCCGCACGCGGCCTGCGAGCCCGGTACGTCGTCCGCTCCGACGTGAACTCGACGATCCAGGCGCTCGTGCGGACCGGTATCGCCTACGCCGTCGTTCCTCGCTTCTCGGTCGACGAGACGGACGGCGAGATCGCCGTGATCCCGCTCGACCCAGTAGACGCGATCGAGCCGCGCGTGATGCTCGTGGCGTGGAACAGCGACCGCACGCTCGAGCGCCCGATCGCGGCGTTCGTCGACGCGACGCGTGCGGTGTGCGCCGAGCTCGATCTCGTCGTCGCATAGCTCGATCAACGGCCTGCACAAACGTTGCCGGGTCGCCCACGTCTCGTCGTGCATGACAGACGACTTCGACTTTTGGCTCGGTACGTGGCGCGGCACGTGGCAAGACGGCGGCTCAGCCGTCAACACGGTGACCCGGGAGTACGACGGGAACGTCGTGGTCGAGCGCTTCGTCGCCGACGCACCGGAGACGCTCAACGGACTGAGCGTATCGGTCTTCGACGCCAAAGATGCGTGCTGGAAGCAGACATGGGTGGACGACAATGCGAGCTACCTCGATTTCCGCGGCGGGCGCGACGACGACGCGATGGTGCTGTCTCGCCAGCTGCTCGACGGCGCGGCGATCGTCACGCAGCGCATGCTCTGGCACGACATCGAGGACGACCGGTTCAAGTGGAAGTGGCAGCGAGCGCGGGCCGGCGCGGACTGGGAGACGCTGTGGTCGATCGCCTATCAGCGAATCTCGTAACGCTCCCTGGGCAGTGGCACCGCATCGAACTCCGGCACCTGCTGTGCCTGGAGGCCGTGGCCGAGGAGCCGTCGTTCGTCGCCGCGGCCCGTCGCCTCGGCTACGTGCAGTCGGCGGTCAGCCAGCAGCTGAACGCACTCGAGGCCCTGACCGGCACGCACCTCGTACAACGGTCGCGCGGCACGCGCGGCGCGGTGCTCACAGCCGAGGGAGCACTGTTTCTCCGACGCGCTCAGACCGTGCTCGCCGAGATGCGGTCCGCGGCGCAGGACTGCGGTCCACCGACGGCGCTCCGCGTCGCCGCCGAGCGCCACGTGCTCGTCACGCGGCTGATCGCCGCACTCGGACGCGCGCCGATCGCCTTCGACGAGGGGCTGGCGCACGATCGCGTCCTGCACATGCTCGAGCACGGCGAGAGCGACGCGGGCTGCATCGTCGGGACGGTTCCGAGTGCCTACGCGCGCGTCGAGCTCTACCACGACCGTTGGGTGGCGGTGTCGCGGAGCGGCGACGATGGGCCGGTCGGCGTCGACGACTTGGGCAATGTGGCGCACATCAACCTTCGCGGCACGGCCGCCGACTTTCCGCTCGCCCACTCGCTCCCGCCGCCGGTGGCCGTCGCCGAGACTCCCGCGACACTGGCGGCGATGGTCTATGCGGGCATTGGTGTCGCTGTCGTGCCCGAGTCGGTCCTGCAATCGTGGCGCTCGCACCTAGTAGTGCGCGCGATCGACTCGCCGATCGACCTGACGCGCGTCGTCTCGCTCACCTGGGATGGGTCGAGGCCCGTGAAGGCACCGCTCCGCCTGCTCGTCGAGACGCTCACAGGCGAATCCGTGGGTCGAGGAACCCGTACGTCACGTCGACGATCAGGTTGAACACGATCACGCACACCGTCGCGAAGACGACGATGCCGGTGATCACCGGTAAGTCGGCGCCGTTGTAGGCGGCAATGATCTCGTGCCCGATCCCAGGAAGGTTGAAGACGCCCTCGGTGAAGATTGCGCCGCCGAGCGCGATCCCGAGATCCATGCCGAAGATCGTCACGACCGGGAGCAGGCTGTTTCTCAGCACGTGCTGCACCATCACGCGGGCCTCCGACGCACCTTTCGCGCGAGCCGTACGCACGTAGTCCTCGTTCATCGTCTCCATCACGTTCGCCCGGATCAGGCGTACGTAGAGCGCGGCGTAGAGGAGCATGAACGTGATCCAGGGCAGCACGAGGTGGTACGCCCAGTTGACCGGCCCCTCGCACTGCGCGCCGACGGTCCCGGGGAAGAAGTTGCAGTACCCGGCGATCGGCGTCAGGTGGAGGCGGTAGCCGAACAAGTACGAAAGGAGTAGCCCGATCCAGACCGGATGCGCCGAGATGCCGATCAGCACGAACGTCATCGAGAAGCGGTCGAGGATCGACCGCGGGTGCAGCGCCGACAAAATCCCGGCCGGGATCGAAACCGTGAGCCAGACGATTGCGGCGCCGAAGACGAGTGACGCGGTAACGGGCGCGTCCTTGGCGATCATCGCGTCGACGCTCTGCCTGTTCACGAACGACGTGCCGAGTGAGCCGTGTCCGACGAGGTTCCAGAGGAACCGAAGATACTGACGCCAGATCGGCTCGTCGAGATGCAGGAAGTGACGGACGCGGGCGATGTCCGCCGGTGTCGCCGACTTGCCGGCGGCGAGCGCAGCCGGGTCGGTAGGGATCACCCAGAAGATCAGATACGTAACCACCGTCGCCACGAAGAACAGGAACAACGCCCAGAGCAACCGATGAACGATGAACCTCGCCATGTCGTCACCTCCTTGGAAAGAAAGCGCGGGGAGGCTGCCGCCTCCCCGCGCGATGTGCTTGCTGCTAGCCGACGGTGAGCGAGTTCAAGTAGGGGCCGCCGAAGTACGAGCTGTAGATCCAGTTCTTCGTTCTCGCCGAGACGAAGTAGTCGTTCGTCGGCAGGAGGTACGGCACGACCGGGGCGTACTTCGCCATCAGGTCGTGGTCGAGCTGTGCGTATGCAGCCGCGCGGGCCGAGCCGGAGAGCGAGGCGGCGTGGTCGAGCCCCTTGTTGAACGAGGCGTTGTTGAAGTACGCGTAGTCGTTGTTGTGCGACGGCTGCAGCTTCCGGCCGTCGAAGAGCACGTTCAGGTAGTCGAACGGGTCGAAGTAGTCGGCGCACCAGCCACCGTTCGTGACGAAGTTGTAGGTCGTCCCGCGCGTCTGGATGACCTGGTAGTAGTTGGTCGCCGGCGTGGGCTGGTCGTTGACCTTGAACCCGGCCTGCTTCAAGTTGAACTCCGCGACCTGAGCGCGGTTCGTCGACGCGGGCGATGTCGTGTGGACCACGTTGAGCGTCGGAGCCGACGTGATCGCCGCACCGCCGACCTGCTTTGCCTTGGCGATGTCGGCGCCCTTGAGCGGGAACGCGTTGAACGCCTTGTAGCCGGGGATACCTGGGACGAGTACCTGCGACGTGCGCCTGCCGGCGTACGCGCCGAGGAGCCGGATCTGCGCCGGCCGGTCGATCGCGTAGTTGACCGCCCGGCGAACGTTCAGGTTGTCGAACGGCGCGCGGGCATTGTTCATCGCCATGTAGTTGACGCACGACGTCGAGCCCACGAAGAACCGTCCCTTGTTGACGCCGTACTGCTTGGCGAGGTCGGCGTTCGCGGTCGGCGGGGTGTAGCTCAAGTCGACGTCGGACTGCCCAGCCTTGACCTGCAGGAGCGACTGATTCGTGTCGACGTTCGGCGTGAACACGATCTGATCCGGGTTCGCCGGACGGTCGCCTTTGTAGTACGGGTTCCGCTTCAGCACGGTCGAGCGACCGGGATCGCGCGACGCGATGTAGTACGGGCCTGCCGCCGCATAGACGTTCAGGCCGGTGCTCGAGTAGGGAGTGTCCGCCTTGATCGCCGTGAACCACTGCATCGACAGGATCGATACGAACGTCGCGTTCGGCTTGACCAGCCGGAACGAGATCGTGTTGCCCTTCGCGGTGATTCCGGAGATGTGCTGCGTCTTGCCTTCGAGAAAGTCCTCACCGCCTGCGACCACGTGCTGGAGATCGAGGTTGACGCCGAGCGGCGAGCCCATCTTCGGGCTGAGGATGCGCTCCCACGAGCGCTGGAACGACGCCGCCGTGACCGGCGACCCGTCCGAGAACTTGAGGCCCGGCCGGACGTGGAACGTATACGTCTTGCCGTCGCCCGAAACGCTCGGGAAGGCCGAAGCAGCCTCCGGATAGAGCTGGCTCCCTGCGGCGCCGGCCTTCTCCCGGAAGCTGACGAGCTGCATCGACGTCGGGAACAGCATGATCCAGTCGTCGGTGCGGTAGGCGAGCTGTGGGTCGACGTAGTCGAAGTCCGCGTTCGCCTGGTTGACCTTGAGCGTGCCGCCCTTGAGAGCGTGCCCCGCCGCGACGCGTTTCGTCGCCGAGCCCGCGACGCCGACACCGACGGTCGCAGCGACCATCGCCGCACCGACGACGAGCAGCAGTGCGGGTAGCACCTGCCTCTTACTCATTGAACGGATCTCCTTCCTCGTGAACGTGCATCGACGGCGAAGACGGCCGGCGGTTCCGGAAGTCGGCATTCATCACGACCTGGAATCGGAAGCGCAGAGCCGTGATAGGCGTCAGTCGGCCGCCGGCGGGTTAGACGGCGTCGAAGCCGACCTCCCACGCGTCCCTCGTCGCCCACACCTGATGCCAGGTGCCGAGGCGCCGTCGTCCCAGAAGCGGCTCGTGCCCTCGAGCCCGCTCGCCCCCGCGCCACCGCTCGAGCACCGCGTGACCTTCGAGGATCGTGACAATCTCGTTCGAGCCGGCGTACTCGCCGGTGACGGAGTCGTGCACGTCCCACGTGCCGACCCAGAACGCGAGCGGCGACGTCATCGGCCCAGGCTAGGAACGTCGATCCGGGTGTTGCGTGCGAGATCGCCATATCGTTAGAGCGATGTCGATCGCGCGGGTGATGCTGTTCGGCCTCGGGCTGCACTTCAAGATGCTCAGCCACTCGCCGTTCGACATGTTCGTCGTCGTGGCGTCGCCGCTGATCTTCGCGACGCTCGCGTACTTCCTGTTCCAGAACGGCCAAGGGCAGTCGCTACTCGTGGCGGCGCTCGCGTCCGGCGTAATGGGCATCTGGTCGACGACCACGGCGCAAGGGGCGGGCGCGCTGCAGACGCAGCGTCGACTCGGGATCCTGGAGTTGCTCGTCGCGTCCCCCACGCCCTTCTGGGCGGTGGTCCTGCCGATCTCGGTCGCGATTTCCGCGATCGGCGTGTACTCGCTCGCGATCGGGCTCGTGTACGTCCGCGTGTTCTACGGCGTTGCGATCACGGTGCACGACTGGGTGGCGTTCGCCGTCTCGATTCCTGCCGCGATCGCCGCGATCGGGAGCCTCGGCTTCCTCTTCGCCTCGGTGCTGGTGCGGTACCGGTCGGCGTTCATGCTCGGCAATCTCTTCGAGTGGCCGGTCTGGATGATCTCCGGCCTGCTGATCCCGGTCGCGGTGCTGCCCGGCTGGCTGCAGCCGATCTCGTGGCTCTTCGCGCCGACGTGGGGCATGCGCGCGCTTCGCCACGCGACGCTCGGCACCGGCTCCGCGTGGACCGACGTCGTGGTGTGCGCCGCGTTGTCCGGGGTCTACCTCGTCGCCGGCAGCCTGTCCCTGCGCTTCTTCCTTCGCTCCGCGCGTGCGCGCGCCACCCTCGCGCTGACATGACGAACCTGCGACTCCTGACGATCGGCGGGTTGATCAGCTACCGGGCGCTGTTCGGCTGGCTCAACCCGTTCAGCTACGTGATCACGATCCTCATTCCCTCGCTGACGCAACTCGCGTTCTTCGTCTACCTGGGCCGCACCGCGCACGTGGCGGACGACGCGTACTACGTCGCGGGAAACGCGCTCGTCGCAGCGGCTTCCCCGAGCCTCTTCGGCATGGCGCAGACCGTCGCGGGTGAGCGGTACACGCACACGCTGTCGCTGCTCGTCGTCTCGCCCGCGAGCCGCATCGCGATCTTCGTCGGCCGGTCACTACCGGCGACGCTCAACGGGATCGTCGTCTCGATCTGGACGCTCGCGATCGCCGCGGTGATGTTCGGCGTCCACGTTCCCGGGCACGCCCTCGCACCGCTCGCGCTGACGATCATCGTGACGGCGTTCGCGTGCGTCGGGATCGGCCTGTTCAACGCCTCACTCGGTCTGCGCTGGCGCGAAACGGCAGTGATCGGGAACCTGATCCTCTACGTGCTGCTCATCTTCGCGGGGGTCAACGTGCCGCTCGACCGCCTGCCCGGATGGATGTCGACGCTCGCGCAAGGCCTGCCGGTGACACACGGCGCCAATGCGGCGCGCCAGCTGATCGCCGGGGCGTCGCTCAGCCACGTCCTCCCCTTGATCGCCGCCGAGGCGCTCGTCGGCGCGGTTTATGTCGCGATCGGCCTGTCGACGATCTCGCTGTTCGAGCTCGAGGCCCGCCGCGGCGCGACGCTGGAAGTGGCGTAAGACTCGCGCCTTGACGAACCCGGTTTCCGGCGAAAGCCGGAACCGGGTTCAAGTCTTCACGAATCGTGATCGCTCTCTGCCGTGAGCCGCCCTAGACTCGCCGCGTGATTCCCGCGCCGCGCCTCGTCAGGACGGACGCAGGCACGCTCGCCGTACGCGAGTGGCCAAGCGACGGTCGCACGCCGCTCGTGTTCTGGCACGCGCTCGGGCCGTGCGCTTCAGGGGCGGAGCTCGTCGAGCTGGCGCCGAGGTTCGCCGCGCACGGGCTCGCACCCCTCTCCGTCGACGGCCCGGGCTTCGGCGCGTCTCCTCCCACGACCGACTACGACCTGGAATCGCTTGCGACCCTGCTGCGCGCGACGAACCACGAGCTGGAGCTCGACCGGCCCGTGCTGATGGGGCACTCGTGGGGCGGCGGCGTCGTGACGACGCTCGCCGCGCTGCATCCGGACGAAACACGCGGCCTCGTGCTGGTCGACAGCGGCCACCTCGACTACGCCGACCTGGAGAGCGCGCGCAACTCGGCTCCGCCGATGCAATGGGAATGGGAATCACGCGCCGCCTTCACGGCGTGGCTGGAGGAGAACCTCGAGCGGCCGACGCCCGAGGTCCTGGCCGGCTACGGCGCCGGTGTGCTCGACCGCGACGGCAGGGCGATCGGGTCGTCCGCCGAGTCGATGCTCCGCGCACGCGACGGGCTGCTCGATCGCCTCTCCGTTCGCTGGCCCGCGCTCGCCGACATTCCCGTGCTGCTGCTCCTCGCGACCAAGCCGCCCCACGTCGACCAGAACCGTGAGCACCTACCTCGATTCCAGGCGGCTGTCCCCCACGCCGACGTGCGCTGGGTCGACGGCGCGAGCCACGGCGTGATCGCCGACGTCGGGCCGGCGCTCGGCGACGAGATCGCCGGCTGGGTTACAGGGGCAACGCTCGCCGGTCGACCGGCGACGAGTGGATGATCGAGGTCGTCGTGCGTCCGAACGGCGTGAACCGGTCGAGCAGAGCCTCGAGCTCGTCGATCCGGTGGAGATGCACCTTCAGGAAGAAGCAGTCCTCACCGGTGATCCGGTGGCATTCGACGACCTCGGGACTCTCGCGCGCGATCTCACGGATCTTCTCCAGCTGCCGCGTCGCCGGCGCGACCCGGATCACGGCCGAGACGCTGTAGCCGAGCGCGCCCGGATCCACTTCGGCGCGATACCCGCGGATCACACCGTCACGCTCGAGCCGCTGGACGCGCTCGGCGACGGCAGGCGCGGAGAGGTTCACGCGACGTCCGAGCGCTGCCATCGAGAGCCGCGCGTCCGCTTGCAGCTCCTCGACGATCCGCCTGTTCACCGCGTCGAGCACCGATCGAAAGGATAGTGGCTGAAGTTCCATCGTTTTCTCGGCACGGGGCACGAATCGGCTTGGCTTCGCCAAGGCGATTCGCGCTAGAGGTCGCCAACATGAAGGTCTGTGCGCGACCTGCCCGGGTACTCCTACTTCGCCGGCAGCGCGGTCTTCCACTACCTCGGGCCGGCGTTCGCGGTGCTCCTGTTCGCGATCGTGCCGCCCGTCGGAGTGGCGTGGCTGCGGCTCGCGACCGCGGCGGTCGTCTACGCGCTCTGGCGCCGCCCGTGGCGCTCCGCCGCCGGAGCGCGGCGCGAGGCACTCGTGCTCGTCGGCGCGATGGGCGTCGTCGTCGGGGTGATGAACCCGGTCTTCTACCTGGCGATCGACCGGCTGCCGCTCGGCACCGTCGCAGCGATCGAGTTCCTGCCGGTGGTCGCGCTCGCCGCCGCGGGCGTCCGCAACGGACGGAACGCGGCGGCGCTCGTGGTCGCCGTCGGGGGTGTCGTGCTGTTGAGCGAGGTGAGGATCGCCGGAGAACCGTTGGGCTTCGCGCTCGCATTCGCCAACGCCGCGCTCTTCGCGCTCTACATCGTGCTCGCACATCGCATCTCGCGCGAACCAGCACTCGGTGGTCTCGACGGGCTCGCCGCAGCGATGGTCGTCGCGCTCGTCGTCGTGACCCCGATCGGCGCGTGGAGCGTGCTGCCGGCGCTGACGAGCCTGGCGGCGATCGGTGCGGGAATCGGCGTCGGCGTTACCTCGTCGCTCATCCCCTACGTCTGCGACCAGCTCGCGATGCGAAAGATGGCACGCGCGACCTACGCGCTCGCGGTGTCGCTGCTACCGGCGACCGCGACGGTGATCGGCGCCGTCGTTCTCGCGCAGGTGCCGTCGCTACGCGATGTGCTGGGCGTCGCGCTCGTCGTCGGCGGTGTCGCCGCTCACGACTCGGGCTCGGGCGCGTAGGCCGTCGAGGACGACCTGGACGTAGCGGCGCCAGTCCTCGTCGCGTTCGGCGTGCTGCGCCGCCTGGATCGAGGCACCGACCAGCGCACCGACGTCCCGTGAGTCGATTCCGCGCCGAATGGCTCCCGCGCGGCGGGCGCGGCTGATCAACTGGTCACCGACGCCGTGCAGCTCTTCCTTCAGGGTCGAGACCTCTTCGAAGACACACTTCTCGACACCTTCGAACAGGAACCGGTCGCGCCGGCAGGACGCCGCTGCGACCCACACGAACTCCTCGAACGCGGCGCCCGCGTCGCGCTCGTCCAGCAGCTCGTTCGCGCGGGCGAGGATCTCCTCCAAACGCATGCGCAGCACCGCTGCGCGCAGGCCGTCCTTCGTCGGGAAGCGCCGGAAGACGGTGCCGTGGCCGACGCCGGCCCGGCGTGCGATCTCGTCGATCGACACGTCCGGGCCGAGCTCGGCGAAGGCCTCCGCAGCCGCCTCGAGGATGCGGTCGAGATTGCGGCGTGCGTCGGCCCGTAGAACGGTCATCTATCTACGCCCCGACGATGACAGGCTCGCCGGAGGCTGCCTGCTCCTCGATCTTGGCGACGTGGCGGCTACGCAGGAGCGAAACCATCACGACGAGGGCGATGATCATCGCGGCGACACCGGCCGCAAAGGCCCAGTGGAAGCCGACGACGAGGTTGTGGGCGGGCGAGCCTACGGCCGCCGCGCTCCGGTTCGTCGCGATCGTCGAGAGGATCGCCAACCCGAGCGCCCCGCCGATCTGCTGCGACGTGTTGAACAGCCCGGACGCGAGACCCTGGTCGGAGTCCTCCAGGCCTGTCGTCGCGATCAGCGTCAGCGGCATGAAGACCGCCCCCATCCCGAGCGACGCGAGGAGGATCGCCGGCAGCACATCCGTGGCGTAGGACCCGTCGACCGGCACCCGCGTGAAGAGTGCGAGACCGGCGGCGGTAAGCAGGAACCCGATCGCAGCCACCGGCCGTACTCCGACCCGAGGCGCGAACACCGAGGCCAGTCCGGCGGAGACCATGATCCCGGCCGAGAATGGCAACAGTGCGACACCGGCCTTCACCGGACCGAAGCCGAGGATCTTTTGGATGTACAGCGTGTTGAAGAAGAACATCGCGAACATCCCAGACATCGCAAGCAACATCGCGACGTTGGCGGTGAACAGCGAGCGGATCCGGAAGATCGACAACCGCACCAGCGGAGCCTTCGCCCGCAACTCGATGACCACGAACGCCGCGAGCAGAGCGACGGCCAGCACGAAGAAGCCGAGCGTTTTCAGAGAGCCCCATCCCGCCTGCTGGGCATCGACGATCGCGTACACGAGAGACATCAGGCCGCCCGTGACGGTGACCGCCCCAGCGATGTCGTAGCTACGTTCGGCCTGCTCGTCACGCGACTCGGGGATGAGGCGCATCGAGAGCACGAACGCGACGATGCCGACCGGGACGTTCACGAAGAAGATCCACGGCCAAGAGAAGTACTGCGTCAGCACACCGCCGAGGACGAGGCCCACCGCGGAGCCACCGATCGCGATCGCCGCCCAGACACCGAGCGCCCTTGCGCGCTCTTTGCCCTCAGCGAACGTCGTGGCGATGATCGACAGCGCTGCCGGCGAGATCAGCGCGGCGCCGAAGCCCTGAAGCGCACGGGCGCCGATCAAGACGCCTTCGGAGTTCGCAAGGCCGTCGAGGAACGATGCTCCCGTGAAGACGACGAGGCCGATCAGGAACAGCCGCTTGCGTCCGAGCAGGTCACCGGCGCGACCGCCGAGCAGCAGGAAACCGCCGAACACGAGTGTGTAGGCGTTCACGATCCACTGCAGGTTCCCCTCGGACAGTTTCAGATCTTGCTGGATCGACGGCAGCGCCACGTTCACGATCGTCGCGTCGAGCACGACCATGAACTGCGCCACGCAAATCAGGACTAGGACGACCCACGGATTCGTTGCGTTCTTGGCCATCGGCGGCCTCCCTCACTCTCAATCTGGACTCTTCAGTCCGGTTAGGGTACCAAAAGCGGACCGTCGCGTCCGGTTACGATCCGGTTACAGGTCACGCGGCCGCCTCCAGGGCAGCCGCACCGCCGGCCTCCGCCTCCGGCTCGGCCGCGGCCCGGGCGGGCGACTCGACGATCAGGGCGGAAGCGATTGCCGCGACGAGCGTGATCCCCGCCAGAACGTAGAACGCGACCTGGAAGCCGTGCGTCAGCGCAGCCGCGGGGCCGTGACCGAGGTACCGGCTCGAGTACGTCGCCGCGATCGTGGTTGCCGCCGCGACGCCGATCGAGCCGCCGACCTGCTGGCTCCCGTTGATGAGCCCCGACGCGACGCCGGCGTCCTCGTGGCGCACGCCTGAAAGCGCGCCGATCGTCATCGGGACGAACGCAAACGCCATGCCGACGCCGCTCAACACGAACGCCGGGAAGAGATCCCAGAAGTAGCGGCCGTTCACGGGCAGACGCGCATAGAGCAGCAGGCCCGCTGTCGCGAGCAGCAGGCCGACGGGAAGAACCCACCGCACCCCGACGCGCAGCGCGAGGGCCTGAGCGACGTTCGCGAACACAATCACCGCGAGAGTCAGCACGACGTAGGCGACTCCGGTCTGCAGCGCGGAGTAATGCAGCACCTGCTGCATGTACAGCGTGAGCAGGAAGAACTGCGAGTAGACGGCTCCGCCCATCAGGAGACCGGCCAGGTTCGCGCCGGTGAGCGTGCGCAGCTTGAACATCCGCAGCGGCAGCAGCGGCGCACTCGAGCGTGACTCGATTGCGACGAACGCAACGACCAAGATCGCGGCTGCGGCGAGGAGCGTGATCGTCTCCGTCGTCTCCCACCCGTGCTGGACCGCACGCGTCATCGCGTAGACGAGCACCATCACGCCGGCGGTGATCGATGCCGCTCCCGGAAGGTCGAAGTTGCGATGTGCGACGTCCGCCTTGCTCTCGCGCACGAACCTCATTGCGAGCGCGAGGACCGCGAGACCCACGGGGACGTTGATGAAGAAGATCCAAGACCAACTGAGGCTGCTCGTGAGCGCACCGCCGAGGAGTACGCCGGCGGCTCCGCCGCTGCCCGACACGGCGCCCCAGATGCCGAGCGCCAGGTTGCGGTCACGGCCTTCCTCGAACGTCGTCGTCAGGATCGACAGGGCGGCGGGCGAGACGAGCGCAGCCCCGAGCCCCTGCGCTGACCGGAACGCGATCAGGGAACCTTCCGACCACGCGAGGCCGTCGAGCAGCGAGCTGACCGTGAAGAGCCCGAGACCGACGACAAAGAGCCGACGCCGACCGAGCAGATCGGCCATCCGTCCGCCAAGGAGCAGCACACCACCGAACAGGATCGAGTACGCCGTCACGACCCACTGCAGGCTCTCCTGGCTGAAGTGCAGATCGTCCTTGATCGTCGGTAGCGCGACGTTGACGATCGCCACGTCCAACACGACCATGAACTGCGCGGTGACGATCACCGCGAGTGCGATCCAGCGCCGGCGTGTGTGCTCCATCGCCGGCGCAATCGGTGCGAGTGCGCTCATCTCAGATCCTCCTGTTGTCGTACTCGGAGGCTGCCTGCGGCGCGCTCGAGCCGCCGTACGGCGGCCAGGCGTCCAACGGTGCGGCCAGCCGAACTTAGGAACCGAGAAAGCGCAGCACCGCGAGCACGCGCCGGTGATCCTCGGGCGCCGCAGGGAGATGCAGCTTGGAGAAGATCGCGGTCACGTGCTTCTCGACCGCGCGCGGCGTGATGAAAAGACGCGCGCCGATCGCCTGGTTCGAACGCCCTTCCGCCATCAACTCGAGCACTTCCCGTTCGCGCGGCGTGAGCCTCTGCACCGGATCGTCGCTCCGGTTCCTGCCGACGAGTTCGGCCACGACGTGCGAGTCGAGCACCGAACCGCCGTCCGCGACCCGGCGGACCGCGGCGGTGAACTCCTCGACGTCCGCCACCCGATCCTTGAGCAGGTACCCGAGTCCCTGTGCACCGCCGCCGAGCAACTCGACCGCATACGTGTGCTCGACGTGCTGCGAGAGAACGAGCACGCCGGTGCCGGGGTAGCGCGCCCGGATCTCGCGGGCGGCGCGGATGCCCTCGTCTGTTTGCGTCGGCGGCATGCGGACGTCGACGATCGCCACGTTGGGCTGGTAGCTCCGTACCTTCAGCATCAACTCGTCGGCCGTACCTGCCTGCCCGACGACGTCGAACTCTGCGTCTGCGAGCAGGCGGGCGAGCCCCTCCCGGAGCAGCGTCGAATCCTCCGCGATCACGACGGAGAGGCGGTCGTCGAGGACGCGGACGTTGCGCAACGGCGGAAACTCGCCGGGCAGATCGTCGACGACGACCTGGTAGATCAGCTCCGGCTCGCGCAGCCCACGGAACTCGAACTCGCCGAGCGGGCGCGCCTCCTCGTCGATTCGCGACGCGACCTCTCGCGACGCCAGCACCTGACCGCCGTGACCCGCCTGGCAGATCCGAGATGCTCGATTCACGTCGAGCCCGACGAGCCCTTCGCCTGCGTGCTGAGCTTCGCCGAAATGGAGCCCGATGCGGACACGCACGCGCTCGTCAGCCGGCCATGTGCGCCCTGCGACCGTGCGCTGGATCTGGAGTGCGGCGGACGTCGCTGCGCGCGGGTCCTCGAAGACGCTGAAGAGCTCGTCTCCGCGGGCGTCGATCTCCGTTCCGCCCGCGTCGGCGACGGCGCGACGCTGAAGCTCACGCGTCTCTGCGAGCACGTCGCGGTACTCGGACCCCAACCGGTCCGCGAGGCCGGTCGAATCCTCGACGTCGCTGAAGAAGAACGTCGTCCTCACCGCTCGACCACCTCGAGGTGGCGGCTGTGCACCGGCAGATCGGCGCTCACGACCGTGCCGCGCTCCGGCGAGCTCTCGACCGCAAGCTCGCCACCGAGTGCTTCGATCCGGTCGCGCAGCCCGCGGAGACCCGAGCCGCGACCGGCGTCGGCGCCGCCCACCCCGTCATCGGCGACCTCGACGACAAGCGTCGCGTCGGCGCTGACGACTCGAACCACCGCGGATGTCGCAGCCGCGTGCTTGACGATGTTGGACACCGCTTCGGAAACGGTGTAGTAGGCGGCGGTCTCGATCGGCTCCGGCAGCCTTCGCGGCACATCGACGTCGAGCTCGACCGCCAGCGGTGTGCGCGCAGCTAGCACGTCGAGGGCAGCTTCGAGACCACGCTCCGTCAAAACGGCGGGATGGATTCCCTGTGCGATCTCGCGCAGCTCCGAGATCGTGGCCGCAAGCTCTTCCGCGAGCCGGTCGAGCAGATCCTTCGCCTCCCCTGGCGCCTTGTGCAACCTCGATTGGACGAGCCGTAGGCCGACGGACAACGCGACGAGCCTCTGCTGCGCGCCATCGTGGAGGTTCCGCTCGAGCCGACGCCGCTCCGTGTCGCTCGCCTCGACGATGCGGCCACGCGACGCTGCCAGCTCGTTCCGCGCATCCGCGCTTGCGACCGCGAGCCCGACGAGCTCGGCGAACGCATGCAGCCGGTGCTCGGTGGCAGGCGGGATGCTTTCGTCTTCCTGGAGCACGACCACGAGCGCTCCCCAGGTTGCGCCGGCGACCGTGATCGGCACGCCGACCTCGCCTCGATAGCCGAGCTCGAGAAGCTCCTCCAGCGTCTTGCCCGACAGGGTCGTGTAGTCGACGCGGACGGGAGCACTGGTCCGGAGAACCTCGAGCGTCGCTCCCGGAACCAGCTCGGCGACGTAGCCCAGCTCGTACCGTGGGGGAAGTCCGCCGTACTTGCCGACGATCGTCGCAGTCGTCGCGCTGTCGAACCGAGCCAACACCGCGGTGCGCAGACCGAGCAACCGGCACACCTCCTCGGTCACGCTCTGGAAGACCTGCTCGGGATGTGCGTTGCCGGCGACCAGCGTCGCGACGCGACGCAGCGCTGCCTGCTCGGCCGCGAGCCGGCGCTGACCCTTCTCAGCGCGGCGTTGCTCGGTGACGTCGCGAACGATCGTCACGGCCTCGTCCGGGCCGCTTCGCATCATCCGCGACTCCTTCCACCGGTGCTCGCCGCGGATCTCGATCTCGTACTCGAATGCCCTCACACCGCCCTCCGCGAGCGTGCGGTCGATCCACCCGACGACGTCGGCCGCGAGCTGCGGCGGCAGGACGTCACGAATGTTGCGGCCGATCATCTCTTCGGGTGCCTGAAGCAGCTGCGACAGATCCTCGGAGCGCACGTCGAGGTATGTCCCGTCCCGAGCGACCCGCATCATCACGTCGGGTATCGCGTCGATGAGCGCGCGGTGCCGCTTCTCCATCAGCGCAGCCGCGTGCAGCGCTCGCTCGTTTGCGAGTGCGAAGCCCGCCGCCGCGGTCACCGCGTCCAGCGACTCACGGCGAAGGCGCAGCGAGCGGTCGTGCAGGAGCGTGCCGACCGGCTCGCCCTGGTGCAGGATCGGCATCGCCACCTGCACGTCGCCGGGGCGGGGAGAGCCGAGTGGAGTGCCTTCACAGTCGATGTAGTCCCCGGTCGCGGTCAGGCGCCCGAGTCGCAGCGATGGGTCGCCGAGCGCCCGTCGCAATGCATCCTCGAGATCGGCCGCCGGGCCTGGCTCGCGCAGCTCGAGGAGCAGCTCACCGACCGCCGCGCGAGAGAGCCGTCCCTGGACGAGCGTCACGATGAATGCCCCGGGAAGGGCCAGCGCCGCGATCACGCCGAGGCTGAACCCGACAAGGCCCGCACCGGAGGACAGCGGTGTGAGAACGAGGCCCACGGAGAAGAGGAGAAGCGCCGTCTCGCCGCAGTAGAGAACCGGGACGAGCTGACGACGTGCGGCAGCGGTCGCAGCACGCACGCGGCGGGTGAGAACAACGACGACCGCGACGGCGATCACGGCCGCGATCGCGGCCTCCACCTCCTCGAGCGCCGTCGCGAGCCCGGAGTGCGATGTGACCAGCACCAGGTTGCGCGGATGGGCCGAGTGGTACCGCGTCAGGGGGTCGAAGAGCACCGCCGCCGACTGGAGGACGAGCATGTCAGCGTAGGCCGCAATGACGAGCGCGCGCGCGGTCCTCGATCTGAGGTGACCGCTCGGAAACGCGAGCAGTGCGTGAACGAGGACGGCGAAGACGACATTCGATCCGATCACGCCGAGCGTGTAGAGGAATGGGCCGTTGGCCTCGTGGAGCACGCTGATCAGCGACGCGAAGCCGACTGCCGCGAGCAGCAGCCCGAAGCGTGCGTAGGGGCGCAGGCGAATCGCGGCGACACCCGTTCCGACGAACGTGAAGCAGACGAGCGCGGTGACGATGCTCTGCGCGACCGGGTGCGGTGCGATCTTGCTGACCGCGATCACGTACACGGCGCCGCCGGTCGCGGAGACAGCCACGATCAACAGGCCCGGGGCCACCGCTCTCACGCTGGCCCCAGGTGACGGAATCGGCTGAACTCCCTCGCTCACACGAGCAGCCCTTCGATCGAATCTCCGGAGAGGTCGGCCTTCGTGACGAAGCCGCGCGCGCCGCTCTGCTCGACGAGCGGACCGTAGGACGAACGGTCGCGGCTGGACACGAGGACGATCGCGAGCTCCGGGTTCACCGCGAGCAAGCGCTCGGTCACCTCGAAGCCGTCGAGATCCGGAAGCTGGATGTCGAGCAGCACCCAGTCAGGCGTCAACTCGGCGGCGCGGGCGAGCGCTGAGGCTCCATCCTCCGCCTCGCCCACGACGTCGAAACCTTCCGCCTGGAGCAGCGCGCTCGCGCAGGTCCGAAAGCCCGCGTGGTCGTCGACGACGAGCACACGCGCCTTCTTCCCGCGCACCTGCTCGGCCGACTGCCGGTCCTGCACTTTCATCGTGCCCCCCTTCTCCCGGACACTAGTCGGCCCCCCACGCCGGCGCGCCGGAGTGCCGTTCGGGCCGCTCCTGGCGCGCCGAACCGGTCTCGGTCCCGATGTGCGGCAGCCACTCGAGCCAGCTCGGCAGGTACCAGTTCCAGTCGCCGAGCAGCTTCATCACCGACGGGAGCAGCACCGCACGGACGAGCGTCGAGTCGATCAGGATCGCCGCCGCCAGGCCGAAGCCCATCTGCTTGATGTCGAGTGTCCGCAGGCTCATGAAGATCGCGAACACCGCGACCATCACCAGTGCCGCGCTCGTCACCGTGGCAGCGGTGCGCTTGATCCCGGCCGACACCGCCTCTTCGGTCGGCATGCCTGCGTCGACGAGCTCCTTGATCCGGCTGAGGATGAAGACGTGGTAGTCCATAGACAGCCCGAACAGGATCACGAACATGAAGAGCGGCAGCCACGACGTCACCGCGCCGTTCGAGTGGAACCCGAGCAGGCCTTCCGCGAACCGATGCTGGAACACGAGCACCAGCAGGCCGTATGCGGCTCCGACCGAGAGCAGGTTCAGCAGAACCGCCTTGATCGGGATCACGATCGACCGGAAGGTGACGAGCAAGAGCAGGAAGCACAGCGCGAGCACGAACGCGAACACGATCGGCGCGTGCGACTTCATCTGCTGGTTGAAGTCGTGGCTTCCCGCCGTCTCACCAGTGACGGCTGCGTCGACACCTCGGACCTGTCCGACCGTCGACGGGATCACCTCGTTCCGCAACGTGTGTAGGGCGGCAACCGACGCGTCGTTCGAGCCGTCGCCGGCCAGAGCGATCGAGACGGTCTCGGCGGTGCCCGCAGAGTTGATCTCGGTCGAGATCGGCTTGAGCATCTGACCGCTCGCAAGAGCGCTCCGCTCGAGCCGGCCGATCGCCTGCTGCACCTGAGGAGACTTCACGTCGTCGGCCCCGATCACGACCTCGGCCGGCGTCTGGGCGCCCGGGAACGCACGCTGGATCGACTCATACGTGCGCACGATCGGCAAGGACTTCGGCAGATCAGTGAAGCTCGGCAATTGCGTGTGCATCGTCAGCGCCGGAGCCGCGAGAGCAAGCAGCGCTCCGCCGGAGACGACAGCCGACAGCACGGGGTGGCGCAGCACGCGGTCGAGGACGAAGCCCCACACCCGCGACTCACGCCCGGCGCGCCGGCCCAGGAACGGGATGCGTCCCTTGTCGACGCGGTGCCCAAGCTTCGCGAGCAGCGCGGGGAGGATCGACAGCGAGCCGATCAGCGCGACCGCGACCATCAACATCGCCCCGACCGCGATCGACGTGAAGACGGGGTTGCCGGTGAAGAGCATTCCGGCCATCGCGATCAGCACGGTGAGCCCGGAGATGAACACCGCGTGGCCAGACGTGCCCGCAGCCTTCAGGAGCGCCTCCCTGGGCGAGAGCCCATGCGTCCGCTCCTCGCGCTCACGGCGGAGGTAGAAGAGCGAATAGTCGACGCCGACCGCCATGCCGATCAGCAAGATCACCGACTTGGTCGCATCGCCGGCCGGGACGATGTGACTGGCCAGCGCCCCGAGACCGATCGTCGCGAGCACGCCCGAGAACGCGAGCAGCACCGGGATGCCGGCGGCCATGAGCGCGCCGAAGGCAACGATCAGGATGGCGAGCGTCACCGGCAGCGACGAGTACTCGGCGCGTTGGAAGTCCTTGTTGAGCGTCTTGTTCAGCTCGTGCGACGCACTCGCCATGCCGAACTCGGCGACGGTGAACGACGCGTTCCGCTGCTGCGCCCGCTCGACCGCGGTGAGGACCGGCGCGACCCGCTCGTCAGCGCTGTCCTGCTCGCCGCGGATCTCGAACTGCACCAGCGCGGAATGTCTGTCCTTCGAGATCTGGCCTTCGTTCCCGGCCGCGAGTGGTGAGCGAACCCGCTGCACCTGCGGCAGCCGTGCCACGGACTTCGTGACGTCGCTGACCGCGGCGCGGAACGCCGGATCGGAGATCGTCTGGCCCTTGGACTGCACGAGCACGCTCTCGCCCGCGCGATCCTCGAAGCCGGAGCGCTTCAGCATCTGCTCCGCCTTGCGCGTGCCGCCGGCCGACGTGTCGACCTCCTTCAGCGCCTTGGTCCCGGCGACACCGCCGAGTGCAATAGCGAGAACGCAGAAGACGAGCCACGCCCCCACCGCCTTCTTCCAGTTGTCCGCGCTCCAGCGTCCAGCGCGCGCGGCGATGTTGAACTTCATCTCAGTCTCCTGATCTCTCGTGTAAGTCCCTTTGAGCCAGCGTGCCTGCCGTGCGGCGCGCCGCGAATCGGGTGCCCCGGCATCTCGTGGTGGGGCTAACCCCACACTTGGCTACGCGGCGACGAGGCGCGTGCGCGTGCTGTACGCGTACGGGTGGCGGAAGGCCTCCAGCGCGTCCGCCGGGTCGACGGAGAAGTGGAATGCCTCCTCCGTCCGCTCGTCGTCGACGCACACGAACACCGAGCCGGTGTCCTCACTCCAGAGAAGCGTCACCATGTAGCCGTCGCCGACTCTCTGATCCAGTTCGCGCATGCCCCGAGACTGCCGGCGCGGCGGCGCGACGGGAATACGGCCCGCTGGTGTTCTGAGGTGCGGGAATCCCGCCAGGCGACTAGCCTCGGGCTCGTGCGCGAGCTGCTCCTCGCCTGGTACGGCCGGAACCGCCGCGACCTGCCCTGGCGGAACACGCGCGACCCGTACGCGATCCTCGTCAGCGAGGTGATGCTGCAGCAGACGCAGGTCGAGCGAGTCGTCCCGCGGTACGAAGAGTGGCTCGCGCGCTGGCCGACGGTCGACACGCTCGCCGCGGCGTCGGCGGCTGACGTGATCGTCGCGTGGCAGGGGCTCGGCTACAACCGGCGGGCGGTCAACCTGCACCGTGCCGCGTGTCACGTCGCGGCGCACGGCTGGCCCGACGACCTGACCGAGCTCCCCGGCGTCGGCCCGTACACCGCGGCCGCCGTCGGCAACTTCGCGCTCGGCCAAGACGTGCTACCGGTCGACGTCAACATCGCGCGCGTCCAGGAGCGAACCGGCGAGCAGTTCGACGCGACGTGCGCGCAGGCGCTCTTCGACCTAGGAGCGACGATCTGCCTGGCGCGCGTCCCGCGGTGCGAGCTGTGCCCGCTCGCGGACGGCTGCCCGTCGCGCGGCCGGCGCTACGAGCCGCTGCGGAAGCAGTCACCGTTCGAAGGCTCGTTCCGGCAACGGCGCGCGCAGGTGCTGCGGGCGGTCGCGGCGGGCGAGCAGCCGGCCGACGGCGACGCACTCGTGTCGCTCGAGCGCGATGGGCTCGTCGTGCTGCACGACGGTGTCGCGTCGCTACCGGGCGAGCTCCTGCCGTTTCAAAGGGAGCGGCGATGAACATCGCGGTCGCGCTTCTGCTGTCGCTGCTCTCGGCGGCGGCACTCAACTGGGGCTACCTCGCGCAGCACGGAGCCGCCCGCGACCTCCCAAAGTTGTCGCTGCGAGCACCGATCCGATCGCTTCGCTCTCTCTTCAGCGACCTCTCGTGGCTCGCTGGGTTCGTCGTTGGGATCCTCGGCTGGGTCTTCTACGTCGTCGCACTCGTCCTGGCACCGCTGTCACTCGTCCAGGGAGTCTCAGCGGGCGGAATCGGCGTGCTGGCGGCTCTCGCCCGCCGCCGTGGCGACCGGATGACGCGGCTCCAGGTGTGGGCGATCGTCGTCGCGATGCTCGGGCTCCTTCTGCTCGCGATCTCGCTGGCGGGCGGTACGACGAACGCGCATGCCACGAAGCCGGTCGACGTGATCGTGTGGCTGATCGTGCTCGCGAGCTGCGCGGCACTCTCGTCCTCGAGCGGGCTGCAGCTCGCCGCCGGAGCATCCCTCGGAGTCGCCGCCGGACTGCTGTACGCGGCGGGCGACATCGCGACCAAGGCAGTGACGTTCGGTGGCATCTGGATCCTGTTCGTGATCGCGATGCTCGCGGCCCAAGGGCTTGCGTTCGTGGCGCTCCAGTTCGGGTTCCAGCGTGGCGGCGCGCTCGCGACGGCAGGCACTGCGTCGCTTCTCACGAATGCGCTGCCGATCGCGGCCGGCCTGTTCCTCTACAACGAGCACCTGCCCGGAGGACCGCTCGGCGCGGTCCGAGCCGCGGGGTTCGGGCTCGTCGTTCTCGCCGCGGCCGGCCTCGCCCGCGCCGACTCGCCCGAGGTCACGGCGCTGCCGGGTAGTAGCGTGACCGCGTGAAGCTCGATCCCGCGCAGACGCCGGCCGTCGCCAACCGAAGCTCGGCTCGCGAGATCAGGATTCTCGTCGACGACCCTGCGCTCGACATGACCTGGTCGCGCTTTGGCCCACATGAGCGTGGCGCCGAGCCGCACGTCCATCACGAACATGTGGACGGCTTCTACGTGCTCGAAGGTGAGCTCACGTTCGCCGTCGGCCCCGACGGCGAACAGCTACGGGCCGGGCCAGGCACGGCCGTCCTCGTCCCACCCGGTGTCGTGCACGCGTTCGACAACGCGAGCGACGGCACGAGCGCGTGGCTCAACTTCCATGCGCCGAGCACCGGGTTCGCGGCATTTCTCCGCGGCGAGCGCGACGGCTTCGACAGCAGCGACCCACCGGACGACGGCGGGCGGCCGGCCGCCGACACGCTGGTCGCGATCGAAGCCGCGCGGGCCGAGCTGGGCGGCCTCGTGCTCGAAGTGGCGGAAACGCCCGGTGACCGGTATTTCACGCTCGACGACGGACGCGTCCTAACCGTTCTCGTCGACGAGTAGTGCCACGGCCTGGGCCGCGAGCCCTTCGTTGCGGCCGGTGAAACCGAGGCGGTCGGTCGTCGTCGCACGCACGTTCACCCCGGCGCCGTCGAGCGCACCGGACAGCCGGCTCCGCATCTCGTCGCGTCGCTCGGCAATCCGCGGCTCCTCACCGATCAAGATGCAGTCCGCGTTCACGACCTTCCACCCCGCCGCGCGCACGTGCCGGTGGGCCTCGCGCAGCAGCTCGACGCTGTCAGCTCCGCGGTAGCGCTCGTCGTCCGAGGGGAAGAGCGAGCCGATGTCGCCGAGCCCGGCCGCGCCGAGGATCGCGTCGGTGAGCGCGTGCGCGATCACGTCGCCGTCGGAGTGCCCGGCCAGGCCGCGCGGGTGATCGAATCGCACGCCGCCGAGCACGAGCGGAACGCCATCTGCGAACGCGTGCGCGTCGACGCCCATGCCGACCCTCATGCCAAAGCCGCCGGCAGCTCGTCGAGCGAACGGATGCGGATCGCCTCGGCGGGCGGCTCCTGCAGGTAGCCCCATGGGCCGCGGCGGATGTGCACGCCGGTCATCCCGGCCGCGATTGCCGGTGCGACGTCGTTGTCGACGCGGTCGCCCACGTACGCGATCTTCTCAGCCGGGACGCCTGCGAGCTCGACCACGCGCTCGAAGAACTCGGGCGCGGGCTTCCAGACGCCGAGGCTCTCCGACGACGCCACGGCATCGACAAGCGGTGCGAGCTGCTGCTCCACGAAGGCGGGCGTGTTGCCGCACGCGCACACGCGGTAGCCGGATGTTCGCAGGCGCTCGAGGCACGGCCGCGCGTCCGGGTACCAGTCGTCCATCACCCACGTTCCGGCCGGGTGCTCGATTCCGAGCATCGACCAGACGTGGTCGTGCGGCCGCTCGAGCGCGATCGTCGCGCCGAGCCCCGCCATCAGCGTGAACGGTGTGATCCCGGCCGCCTCCGCAGCGCGCGTCCACATGTTCGTCTCGTCGACGAGCGTCTCGCCGACGTCGAAGACGACCGCCTCTACAGCCAAGCCGCGACCCGCTCCAGGTCGGCCAACGTCGTCACCTTGAGCAGTCGTTCGTCGCCCTGGACGATCCGGACACGTCCACCGCTCTTTTCCAGGAGCGATGCGCAGTCCGTGGCGGTTTGTGTTGATTCAACACAAGCTCGGAGCACGGGTGCGACGAACGCCTGCGGCGTCTGCACCGTGACGAGCGCGGAGCGGTCGAGCGTCTCGACGACCACGTCGCCGTCGACGCGCTTCACCGTGTCGGCGACCGGGAGCGCAGGGACGGCTCCGTCGAAGCCGTCGCGGAGCGCGCCGATCACACGGCCGATCACGTCTTCCGGCAGGAGCGGGCGCGCTGCGTCGTGCACGAGGATGACCGCCGCGTCCTCCGGCACCTCCGCGACACCCGCGCGCACCGAGTCGCTGCGCGTCTCGCCGCCGGCCACGCACGCCGTCACCTTCGACGCCCCGATCTCCTCCGCGAGCAGGATCGCCGGCTCCTCCCAGGCGGGAGGGACGACCACGACCACCGCGTCGATCCACTCGCTCTCGTCGAGCCGCCGCAGCGGCTCCGC
>DASXOW010000006.1:0-60616 GCA_036493955.1 Gaiellaceae bacterium | reverse complement strand
AGGCCGGGGCCGATGGCGACCGCGTCCGCCTTCGCGGCTGCCTCGAGCACGAGGTCGGCAGACCGCGGCAGCAGACGACCGCCGGCGTCCTCCGGCAACGGCCGCTTCACGACCTCGAGAAGCGCGGTCTCGAGCACCGGCAGCGTCGACTCGGGAGCGGCGACCGCGACGTAGCCCGCGTCGGCGCGAAACGCGGCGAGCGACGTGAGGATCGGCGCGCCGGTCAGGCCGCGCGAGCCGCCGACGACGAGCACGGACCCCGCCGAGTATTTCGTCGACGTGGCCGACTTGCGGGGGACGTCGAGCAGAGCCGACGCGGGCAAGAGTGCGTGCTCGTGCTCGCGGGGGCGCAGCCCGATGGGTGCGATCTGCACGCGGCCGGCGTGGAAGCGGCCGGGGGCGATCGCGAGCCCGACCTTCGCGGCGCCGAACGTGACCGTCACCGTGGCACGCACCGCGGCTCCTGGCACCTCGCCCGTCGACGCGTCGACGCCGGACGGCACGTCGATCGCAATCACCGGCCGGCCGCACGAATTGATCAGCTCGATCATGCGCGCCGCGTCCTCCCGCGGCGCGTCGTGCAAGCCGATCCCGAGCAACGCATCGACGACGACGTCCGGCGACCCGAGGTCGCCCACCCCCTCGACGACGGTCACCTCGCGGCCCGCCTCGCGCAGCAGCCGCGCGCAGACACGGCCGTCGCCGCCGTTGTTCCCTGAGCCGCAGAGGACCGTGACGCGGCCGGGGAACTCTCGCAGGACGAGGTCGGCGGCGGCGGCGCCCGCGCGCTCCATCAGCTCCTCGAGCGAGCCCTGATGCGCCTCTTCGGCGCGACGCGTCTCGTCGGCGGTGAGGAGCGGCTGCAGCCTCATACGGGCAGCGCCACCGCGACCGCGGCGGCGAGCTCGCGCGAGTGCGTCATGGAGAGCTCGATCGTGCCCGCGCCGATCTTCGCCGCGAAGGCCGCGGTTCGGCCGCTCAGGTGCACCCCGGGCTTCGGCCGTCCGCGCACCTCGATCTCCTTCCACGTGAAGTAGACGCCCGAGCCGAGCGCCTTGCCGACCGCCTCTTTCGCCGCGAAGCGGCCGGCGTAGTGCTGCGGCGGGTTCGGCTTCGAGTCGCAGTAGGCGCGCTCGGCCTCGGTGAAGCACCGCTCCTTGAACGACTCTCCGTGCCGCTCGAGCGCAAGACGGATCCGCTCGATCTCGATCAGGTCGACGCCGACCCTCACAGGTTTCGCTCGAGCCAGTCGGGAAGCTGCGCGATCGACGAGATGATCCCGTCGGGCTGGGCGGCGGACCGCTCCACTTCGTCGGGGCGAAACTTCCCGGTGCGCACGAGCACCGTGCGCATGCCGTGCTTCTGACCGCCGATGCAGTCGCCTTCGAGGTCGTCGCCGATCATCCACGTGAGTGCCGGCTCCGCATCGAGCGCCTCGAGAGCCGCCGCGAAGTACGCCGTCGACGGCTTGCCAAGCACGGTCGCCTCGACGTCCGCGGCGTACTCGAGCCCGGCCACGAACGCGCCGGTGTCGAGGCGCGGGCCGTCGGCGGTCTGCCACCACTTGTTCTTGTGCAGGCAGTAGAGCTCGGCGCCTCCCTCGAGCTCGTGGAAGGCACGATTGAGGTTCAGGTAGGAGAAGATGCGCCCGGTCTCCTCGCCCTCGTCGGCGCCGCCGATCAGCACCGCCTGGACGTTCATGCCGACGAGCTGCAGCCCTTCCAGGTCGTCGAGGATGCCCGGCATGGTCAGCGCCAGGACGCGCCGGCCGGCGAGCGCCTGCGCGGCGACGCTGCCCGTCGTCTGGAGCTCCTCGTCGGCGAGCTCGATCCCCATCTCGCGCATCTGCTCGACGAGCTGCGCGCGCGACCGGGTCGTGGAGTTCGTCACGAACCGGATGCGATGACCGTCGTCGCGGAGGCGGCGCACCGCGGCGGCGGCGCCGGCGATCGGCGTGCCGGAAACGTGCAGCACACCGTCCACGTCCAGAAGAATGGCCGCCATGGACGCCGAGTCTATTCGGTCGGAGATCGCGTTCCGGTTCTCGCGCTCGAGCGGCCCGGGCGGCCAGCACGCGCAGAAGACCTCGACGCGGGCGGAGGCGCTGTTCGACGTCGCAGAGTCGACGGGCCTGTCCGACGTGGAGCGTAAGCGCGTCCTCGAGAAGCTGGGGCCGGTCGTGCGCGCCGTCGCCCAGGACGAGCGGTCGCAGCTGCGCAACCGCGAGCTGGCCGCCGACCGCATCCTCGAGCAGCTGACCGAGGCCGTGAAGGTGCGGCGGCGGCGCAGGCCGACGAAGCCGAGCACGGCATCACGCGAACAGCGGCTCGACGACAAGCGGCGGCGTGGCGCGACGAAGCGGCTTCGACGTACCCTGGATGAATGACGTCGGAGCCGATCATCGACGAGGCGCGTGCGCTGGTCGCCGCGGGGAAGTCGCCGGATTGGAAGGAGCTCCGGGACCGCATCCGCGCGCTCGGCGGCGACCAGCGCGATGCGCTTCGGCGCCTCGAGCGCGTCGGCGCCGTGCACCGCGCGCGTTCCACCGCTGCGCCGGCACCGATCGCGCCCGCCCCGCGCCAGCCGCTCTTCAAGAGTCGCGCGACGGTCACCGGGAACATGGAGGTGCGCCGCGACGGCAACGCGACACTTGCGTGGCGTGCCGAGCCGAAGGTGACGGCGTGGGAACTTCGGATCAGCGAACGCCCTGACCCGCGCGGCGACTACGAGGTGCGCGAGTCGGGAGAGCTTCCGGGCGACGCTACGAACGTCGAGCTGCCGCTCGGCGACATCCCGTTGCGCGTCCACCTGCTCGGCCGGGACCGCGGGGGACGTCTCGTGCGCCGCACGATCGTCTCGGGCCTCACGCGTGAGACGTGGGGTGACCGCTGGCAGCGTCGGGCAAGCGCGAGCTGAACCGCTCGGGCTCGTCGTCGAAGCGATGCTTGCAATGGTCGCCGCAGAAGAACCACGTCTTGCCGGCATAGACCGAGGTCGGCTTCCCCGCGTGGCGATCCACGGTCATGCCGCACACCGGGTCGGTCGCGCCGCGGCGCAGCGTCAGACCGATCAGCGCGACGAAGGCGAATGCGAACAGGATGTCGAGCACCGAGGTGTAGTTCCACGTGACGGGCCGCTCGGAGATCGAGTCCACGGACGGGCGCTGTGAAGGAACGAGCCCGGCGAGTGAGAACAGGCCGTCGACGGCGAGCGCCGCGAGCACGACGGAGCCGCCCATCACTGCGACGAGGACCGCAGCGAATCGCCCGCCGTACACCTTGCGGTAGTACGCGACGATCGGCGGAATCAGAAGGTCGGCGAAGAGGAACGCGACGACACCCGAGAACGAGATGCCGCCCGCCCACAATACGGCAGCGAGCGGCACGTTCCCGATCGAGCAGACGAACGCGAGCGCGGCGACGATCGGCCCGACGACGACGTTCTCCGGGATGCGAACCCATCCTGATGCGCTGGTGACGAACAGCTTGTTGAAGAAGTCCATCGGCAGCAGCGCGATGTAGCCGGCGATCAGGAAGCCCGCGCCGATCTCCTTCCACAACATCTGCCAGTCGCTGCGGAAGTTGTGAGCCACGTCCGACCACGCCTGCACGGATGCGAGCTTCCGGCGCAGCGGTAGCTCCGACGACGCAGTCGGATGGATGTGCCCCGCGTCGGCCGCGGCGGCGATGGTGCGGATCTCCTCTTCGCGCTCACGTGTCACGAGCAAACGAAGCGCGATCCACATCACCGCGATCAGCACGAGACCGCCGACGAACTCCGCGAGCGTGAACCGCCAGCCGATGAACAGCCACAGGACGATTCCGAGCTCGAAGACGAGATTCGTCGACGCGAACTGGAACGCCATCGCGGAGCCGAGGCTCGCCCCCTTCTCGAACAGCGATTTTGCGATCGCGATCGCTGCGTACGAGCATGAAGACGACGCCGCGCCGAGCCCGGTCGCGAGCGCGGCCTCACGCGGCCCGCGGCCGCCGAGCGCGGACTGCAGCCGATCGCGCGGGACCCACGCCTGCACGATCCCCGAGAGCGCGAAGCCGAGCACGAGCGCCCACCAGACCTCCCACGCCATGCGGAGCGCATTCGCAAGCCCGTCCCAGAGCCACATGGCTCCTGAGTACCAGCTGGGAGCCGCGCCGGGTAGGGCTAGTAACAGTCTGTTACTTGCTCGTGGGGCTTAGAGCTGGCGGCCCGGGCGGTCGAAACGGCTGTCCGCGCCGAAGACGGCGGACAGCACGAACAGCGCCAGGATGCCGATGATGATGGCGAAAGCTGTCATGAGCTCAGTGTGGCTGAGCAGGGACTATCAGCACAAATCGTTATGATGTTAATTTCGATCATGGAACCTGATAGATGGCTGGGAGTCGAGCTGCGGCACTTCGCCGCCCTGCAGGCGCTCGCGAGCGAGGGCTCGTTCGGACGCGCTGCCGAACGGCTCGGTTACACCCAGTCGGCCGTGAGCCAGCAGATCGCGACGCTCGAGCGGATCGTCGGCGAGCGGCTCGTCGAGCGACCGGGCGGCCCACGGCCCATCTCGCTCACAGAAGCCGGCCACCTGCTACTCCGCCACGCCGACTCGATCGTCGCGCGGCTCCAGGCCGCACAGGCCGACCTGCAGGCGCTGCAGGCAGGTGAGGTCGGGACGCTGCGCGTCGGAACATTCCAGTCGGCGGGTGCTCGCCTCCTCCCCGCTGTCATGCGGCGCTTCACGGCCGCGTGGCCGGGCATCGACGTCGAGATCGCCGAGCTCGACGACGAGGAGGTCGAGCTCGCGATCGAGCGCGGCGAGCTCGATGTCGGATTCGTCGCGCTGCCGGTATCGGACGCGCCGCTGGAGACGAGCGAGCTCGTTCACGATCCCTACGTGCTCGTCGTCGCGGCGGGCTCACCGTTCGCTTCGTCGCCGGAGCCGCCGACGCTCGCCGAGATCGGCTCGGAGCGGCTGATCGGGTTCAAGGCTCACCGTTCGAGCGACTCGATCGAAGGCGTCCTCCGCGCGGCGGGCGTCGAGCCGCGCTACGCGTTCCGCACGAACGACAACGGAACCGTCCAAGGCCTGGTCGCCGCCGGGATCGGAAACGCGATCCAGCCGCGGCTCACCGTGGACGTAGGCGACCCCCGCATCGCCGTCCGCGACCTCGAGGACATCCCGCCGCGCGTGATCGCGATCGCGCGGCACCGCGACCGCTACTACTCACCGGCCGCGCGCGCCTTCGTCGAAGCAGCAGTGGCGACCACGCGGCCGTAGACCTTGTGTCGAACGGCAGCGACCGTGTGGCCGCCCGCGACTACTCGACCGTGACGGTCTTCGCGAGGTTGCGCGGCTGGTCGACGTTCAGGCCGCGGATCCGCGCGATGCGGTAGGCGAGCAACTGCAGTGGCAGGATCGCGAGCGTCGCCTGGATGAACGCCGGCGACTTCGGCACGTAGATCACGTCGTCGGCGTGATGCTGGATGTCCTCGTTGCCGTCGGTCGCGATCGCGATCACATGGGCACCGCGTGCACGCGTCTCCTGGATGTTCGAGACGATCTTGTCGTACACGTGAATGCGTGTTGCGACGACGACGACCGGCGTCCCTTCCTCGAGCAGCGCGATTGGGCCGTGCTTCATCTCGCCGGCCGAGTAGGCCTCGGTCGGGATGTACGAGATCTCCTTCAGCTTGAGCGCGCCCTCGAGCGCGACCGGCAGCCCGATGTGACGGCCGAGATACAGGAAGAACGGGCGGTCGTGGAAGCGCTGGGCGATCTCCTCGATCGGGTGGTCGCCGTCGAGGAACCGCTGCATCTTCTCGGGGAGGTCGTAGAACTCGTCGAGGATGAACTCGACTTCCGGCTCCGGCAGGGTGCTGCGGCACTGGGCGAGCTTCAGCCCGATCAGAAAGAGCAGCGCGGTCTGCGCGGTGAACGTCTTCGACGCAGCGACGCCGACCTCGAGGCCGGTGCGCGTGTAGAGAACGGAGTCGACCTCGCGCGTGATCTGCGAGCCCATCATGTTCGTGATGGCGACGGTGCGCGCGCCTTGCTCGCGCGCGAGCTTCATCGCCTGGATCGTGTCGCGCGTCTCTCCGGACTGCGAGATGCCGATCACGAGCGTGCCCGGATCGATCACCGGGTTGCGGTAGATCCATTCGCTCGCCACGTCCGGCTCGACCGGGACGCGCGCCCACTCCTCGATCGCATACCGCCCGACGACGCCTGCGTGGTACGAGGTGCCGCAGGCGACGATCACGATGCGGCGCAGATGCCTGAGCTCCTCCTCGGTCATGCCGAGCCCTTCGAGCACGAGGTGGCCGTGGCGGACCCGGTCACCAATCGTCTCGGCGACGCCCTCGGGCTGCTCGTAGATCTCCTTGAGCATGAACGTCTCGTACCCGGAGCGTTCCGCGGCGGCGTCGTCCCAGTCGATCTCGACGATCTCGTGCTCGACGGGGTTGCCCGTCACCGCGTCGATGATGTCGACGCGATCCGGCGTGATCGAGACGATCTCGCCGTCGTCGGGGAATTGCACGCGGCGCGTCTCCGCGAGAAAAGCCGCGAGGTTCGAGGCCAGGAAGTTCTCGCCGTCTCCGAGTCCAACGACCATCGGCGTCTGATGACGGACGCCGACGAGGTGGTTCGGATGGTCGCGATGGATGACGACGAACGTGAAGTGCCCTTCGAGCTTGGGGAACACGGCGCGCACCGCAGCCACGAGGTCGCCCTCGTATGCGTCTTCGAGTAGATGCACGATCGTCTCGGCGTCGGTCTCCGAGGTGTACGTGTGACCGGCGGCGTCCAGTTCCTCGCGCAGCTCGCGGTAGTTCTCGACGATCCCGTTCATCACGATCGCGAGCTTGCGGTCGTCGCACGCGGTCAACGGATGCGCATTCGCCTCGGTGACGCCGCCGTGCGTCGCCCAGCGCGTGTGGCCGAGTCCGGTGGTCGAGCCGGAGCCGTTCGCCCCCGCCGCTGCGACGAGGTTGTCGAGCGGCCCGACGGCGCGCGTGTAGTCGATGCCGTCGTCCTCGATCAGGGCGATGCCTGCCGAGTCGTAGCCGCGGTATTCAAGGCGCTTCAACCCCTGCAGGAGGAGCGGCTTCGAGGCCCGGTGCCCGACGTATCCGATGATTCCGCACATTTGGGAACCTCCTTGAAAAACAGCAAAGCCCGGCTGATAGGACCCCATCCCCGCGTCGGGACGGGTCAGCCGAGCTCTCGTCGTACGAGGGAGGCGATGCTAGCACAGGCCTCCCGCGCCACCGCCTCATTCTCCGCCTCCGCGAGGATGCGGATCAAGGGCTCCGTTCCGGACGGCCTGACCAAGATACGGCCGCTGCCGGCCCATTTCCGGTTCAGTTTCTCGACTGTGGTCACGATTGTCCGCGTCAGCTCCTTGTCGGCCACACCGACGTTCTCCTTTACCTGCGGGTAGTGAGGCATGACCGCAGCGACCTCGCTGAGGGGACGCCCTTTGAGCGCTCCGCACAGCAAAAGTCCTGCAGCCAGGCCGTCGCCGGTGACGTGGTCGCGCAGGAAGATGATGTGGCCGGACTGTTCTCCGCCGAGAATCGCTCCTTCGCGCTGCAGCGCCTCGAGCACATACCTGTCTCCGACGTCGGTGGTGTGCACGCGAATGCCGCGCTCGTTCATCAGCGCGTGAAACCCGAGGTTCGTCATGACGGTGACCGCGACCTGGTCGACGCCCTGGTCGAGCGCGAGAACGGCGACGATCGCGTCACCGTCGACGACCCCACCCTGTTCGTCGACTGCAAGCATGCGATCGCCGTCGCCGTCGAACGCGATGCCGATGTCGTAGCCAAGCTCCAGGACCGTCCGCTGCAGCAGCGCGAGATCGGTCGCGCCACAACCGACATTGATGTTCTCGCCGTCGGGCGCATCACCGATCGCGTACACGTCTGCGCCACAGCGCGAGAACGCAGACGGCGCGAGCCCCGAGTACGCGCCGTTCGCACAGTCGACGACGACCTTCAACCCGGAGAGGTCGTTGCCGAAGCGCTCGTGGATGTGGCGGAGGTACGAGTCGGTCGCGACCTCGACGTGCTCGATCCGGCCTTGGTCGATCCCGGGCGAGGCAGCGAGCAGCTCCTCGATCTGCTCTTCCGACTGGTCCGAGAGCTTGTGCCCTCTCGAGTTGAAGAACTTGACGCCGTTGTACTCGGGCGGGTTGTGCGAAGCGGAGATGACGACGCCGAGGTCGAGCGCGAGCAGCGCGACAGCCGGCGTGGGCAGCACGCCGCCGAGGATGCAGTCGCCGCCGACCGAGACGACACCTCGGGCAAACGCCTCTTCGAGCGCTACGCCCGATGCGCGCGTGTCGCGACCGACGAAGACCTTCGCCGCGCCCGTCCATGTCGCGGCTGCGCGACCGAGACGCTCGACCAGCTCGGGCGTGAGAAACTCGCCCACGATCCCGCGGACACCATCGGTGCCGAAGTACTTCCGAGCCATGAAGCTCGGAGGCCTACCGCTTGCTGAACTGCGGCGCCTTGCGGGCCTTGTGGAGGCCGGCCTTCTTGCGCTCGACCTGGCGCGCGTCGCGCGTCAGGAAGCCGGCCCGCTTCAACGGGACACGGAGCTCGGGGTTCACCTCGACGAGCGCACGGGCAATCCCGTGCCGCACCGCGCCAGCCTGGCCCGACGGGCCGCCGCCGTGCACGCGGACACGCAAGTCGTACTGACCGTCGAGTCCAGCCGTCTTCAGCGGCGATGTCGCGAGCATCCGGTGGACCATGCGCGGGAAGTACTCGTCGAGCGACTTGCCGTTGACCCACGTGGCGCCGCTGCCGGGCCGAAGGATCACGCGCGCGACCGAGGTCTTGCGCTTGCCGGTGCCGAGATACTGAGCGGGAGTCGCCATCTGCTTACACCTCGAGGAGAGTCGGGGCCTGAGCTTCGTGCGGGTGCTCCGGGCCGGCGTAGATCTTGAGCTTCGTCAGCTGGGCGCGCCCAAGCTTGTTGCGCGGGAGCATGCCCTTGACCGCCTTGCGAAGAACTTCCGTCGGCTGCCGATCAAGCTGGTCGCGCAGCGACCGCTGCCGCAGACCGCCCGGGTAGCCGGAGTGCCGGTAGTACATCTTCTCGTCGAGCTTCTTCCCCGTGACCGAGATCTTCTCCGCGTTCACGACGACGACGAAGTCGCCCGTGTCGACGTGCGGAGTGAACGTCGGCTTGCCCTTGCCGCGCAGCCGGTCCGCGATCACGGTCGCGAGACGCCCCAGGGTCTTCCCCTCGGCGTCGACGACGAGCCAGTCGCGTTGAATCTCGCCCGGTTTGGCGCTGTAAGTCTTCATACGGAGAAAGGGCGGACCAGCAGTCCGCCGGGCGGCAATGGTACCAGTCAGTCAGCCAAGGCGGGGTCTGCGGGAGCGACCCGATTTCCCGCGACCCAGGCGCAGGCCAGCACGGCGAGACCCGTCGCGAGCCAGGCGAGCGGCACCGAGCCGCCGGCGCCGGTGTAGACCACGCCGCCGGCCAGGGCGAGCGCCGCGCCACCGAAGCTGGAGAGCAGGTCGGAGAGCCCGACGAGCCGCCCGCGTTCTGACGGGCCGGCCAGGTCGACCAGCTCGGTGGTCGCGGCGATGTAGGAGAGACACCAGCCGAGGCCAAGGCCGAACATCGAGAGGCTCATGCCGCCGATCGAGCCGAACCACGCCATCCCGGCGTTCGAGAGCGCGATCACCGCCAGGCCGATCACCATCGACCGCCGGCGCCCGATCCGCTCGATCGCATCCCCGACGAAGAGAACGAGCCCGTACATCCCGACGATATGGATGCTGATGATCGTGAAGACGCTGCCCTGAGGGTGGTGATGCCCCACGGCGACGTACCCGGCGAGGTTCATGACGCCCGCCATGACCCCGAAGCTCGCGACGGCCGCGACCATCGCGGTCGCGACCCCCGGGCGGCGAAGGATCTCGCTGAGCGGTTGCGGCGCCGCGGGCGCGACGTACGCTGCCGAGAGGTCGCGCGGATCGCGGCGGATCCCGAACGAGATCGCGATTCCCGCGAGCGTGAAAAGACCGGCGGCGAGCCACGGCACGGTGAGGTCGTGCGCGTCGAAGTGGCGACCTGAGAACATCGGGCCGAACACGACCGGTCCCCAGATCGCGCCGGAGACGACGGCGAACAGCACGATCGACATCCCGCGCGCGCGGCGTTCCGGCGGGAACATCTCCGCGGCTGCCGCACGCGAGAGCAGCACGATCGACTGCGCGGCGCCGCAGAGCCCGAGACCGAGGAACACGAGCACGCCCGACCGCCAGTTGCACGCAGCAGCCGTGACCAGCGGGCCGACGATTCCGAGCGCGTAGCCGGTGCGGATGACGGGCATGCGTCCGAAGCGGTCGGACAGCCGTCCCGCAGGTCCGACGGCGAGCGCACCCGCGATCAGAAACACCGCAGGCCCGAGGCCGAGGATGCTGTGGACGCCGGTGACGGCGACGATCGTCACGGTGCCGAGCGCAACGGCGAGCTGGACCATTCCGGACAGGAACACGAGCCCGAGAGCGAGCAGGAACGCGTTCCGCCTGACCTCGCTCATCTGCCGATTAGAGCATGCAGCGCGGCGGTGAACGCCGCCGCTCCACCGTGCGAGGGATGGCGCACGTACGTCCCGCCGAGCGCGGCGTGCGCGATACGGCCGACCGTCAGCACGCGCCGGCCGACCGCCAGCTCGTCGGCGAAGACGCGGCCCTCGGCGACTTCGCGGCGCGTCGGCGCGCGATTAGACGTCGCCGTGCCGGGGTGGGTCGGCACGACGTTCCAGAGCAGGACGTCGCCTTCGACGCCGAGCTCTGCAAGAACACGGTGGACGATCGTCGCCGTCGCCTCGGCCGGGCCGTCACCGGTGAGGAGGCGCTCCGACGTGAACGGGATGCCAGAGATGCGAGCACCGCGATAGCCCGGCGCCTCGCCCACGAGGAGGACATTTGCCCCGTGGCGAGCCTCGAGATACGCGGCGAGCCGGTCACGTCGCTCGGCAGCGCCCGACCCGTGACGGTAGAAGTTCGTGGTCCGCCCGATCCGGGCGGCGACGAGACGGTCGATGAGCGAACGCATCGAGATCAAGACTCTGACGGACGGCGGCCAGCAGGCGGCGGACATCGCGCGGGTGGTGGCCGGATTTCTCGACGGTGCGACCATGACACTCGATCTCGCGCACTACGACTTCAATCTGAGCGGCGACGCAAGGGACATCGTCGCGGGCGCGATCACCGCTGCCGCGAACCGCGGAGTGAAGATCCGGTTCGCCTACAACGTCGACCACGCGAACCCGATCCCGGTGCCTCCACCGCCGGAGCCCGACGTCCAGCTGATCGCGACGCTCCCCGTGCAGGGCGTGCCGATCGCCGGCGTTCCCGACTTGATGCACCACAAGTACGTGGTCCGCGACAGCACCGACGTGTGGACCGGATCGCTGAACTGGACGAACGACTCGTGGACGCGGCAGGAGAACGTCGTCGCGATCGTCCACTCCGAAGCGATCGCGAAGGCGTATCGCATCGACTTCGACCAGTTGCTCTCGACCCACGACGTCGAGAAGACCGGCTTCGTCGACCCGCGCTGGGACGACGGCGTGCGTGCCTGGTTCACGCCGGGTCACGGCGAGGATCTCTCCTCGCGGATCGCAAAGATCATCCGCCGGTCGAAGCGCCGCGTCCGGATCTGCTCCCCGGTGATCACCACCGGGCCTGTGCTCGGGACGCTCGCGCAGGTGATCGCCGACGGCAAGCTGGACCTCGCCGGGTGCGTCGACGTCACACAGATCCGCGAGGTGATCCATCAGTGGACCGAGAACCGGAACGTCTCGTGGAAGCTGCCGCTGCTCGAGCAGGTGATGGCCGGCCCGTTCAGCGGCAAGGAGTCGACACCGTACGGCGATGGCACGGTGCATGACTTCATGCACGCGAAGGTGTGCGTCTGCGACGACACGACGTTCGTCGGGTCGTTCAACCTGTCGCGCAGCGGCGAGAAGAACGCGGAGAACGTGCTCGAGATCGAGGACGCCGCGATCGCGGACAAGCTCGCCGCGTTCGTCGACGAGGTTCGCGCGCGTTACCCGCGCGTCACCATCGCTGCCAGTGGATCAGGTCCTCCAACACCCGCTGCCGCTCCTTGAACCGCGAGCTCGGGGCCGGGTCATCACCCGGCTTCCCGACGAACGCGAGCCCGATCGGGACGACGTCCTCGGGCAGGTCGAGCACCTCGTCGCAGATCCGCTTCTGGTCGGGATGCCCGATGAATGCCCCCGCGAGGCCTTCGTCGATCGTCGCGAGCAGGATGAGCGTCATCAGCGCACCGGCGTCGACGAACCAGTAGGGCACCGGCCACGTCACCTCGACACCGCCGGTGACCGCGAGCTTGTCCGCCTCGTTGTAACGAGCGTGGTACAGCGCTTCGTTCGCCGAGATGACCATCAGCACAGGCGCGTCGTCGGCGTACGTGCCGGACATCTCGAACCGGTCGATCAGCTCGCGCTTCACGTCGTCGTCGGTGATCACGACGATGCTTCCGCCCTGGCTGAACCCGCCTGACGGCGCGCGGCGGATCACGCCGGCAATGCGCTCGATCTGCTCGCGCGGAATCGGCTCCGGGAGAAACGCGCGGTGCATCCGGCGGCGGCGGAGGATGTCGCGAAGCTCCATGCGCGGACCGTATACCGTCGAGGACATGACCAGATTCGAAGGGTTGACAGCGGTGGTGACCGGCGGCGCGAAGGGCATCGGCGCCGCAACTGCGCGGCGGCTCGCGTCGGAAGGGGCGACCGTCGTCGTCGCCGACTTCGACGAAAACGGCGCGCAGCAGACTGCGGCGGAGATCGGCGGCCATGCCGTCCGCTGCGACGTGACGAACCTCGCGGACGTCGAGGCCGCGGTCGACACCGCCAAGGAGCGCGGCGGCTCGGTCGACATCCTCGTCACGTGCGCCGGGATCATCCGCGACAACCTGCTCTTCAAGATGAGCGACGACGACTGGAACGCAGTCATCGACACGCACTTGAAGGGGACGTTCCACGCGGTGCGCGCGGCGCAAAAGCACATGGTCGAGCAGAAGTCGGGGAAGATGGTGCTCATCTCGTCGACCTCTGCGCTCGGGAACCGCGGCCAGACGAACTACGCGACAGCGAAAGCGGGTCTGCAGGGAATGACGAAGACGCTCGCGATCGAGCTCGGCCCGTACAACGTGAACGTGAACTGCGTCGCACCGGGCTTCATCGTCACCGACATGACGCGCCAGACCGCAGAGCGCGTCGGCGTGCCGTTCGAGCAGTTCATGGAAGGCGTGGCTTCTCAGGTTCCATTGCGCCGCGGCGGCCAGCCTGAGGATGTGGCCGGGACGATCGCGTTCCTCTGTTCGGAGGACGCGTCGTACGTGAGCGGCCAGGTGATCTACGTCGCGGGCGGGCCGCGGACCTAGAGCGCGCGCCCGAGTGCGTCGTACGCCTCATAGCCGTGCGACTCGACCGGTGATCCCGCGAGCTGCGAGCGGAAGAGCGTCCAGATGTCGACGTCGCGAAGCTCCGAGCCCTGCTTCTCGGGTAGGCGGCGATGGAGCGTCGCCTCCTTGGTGAAGCCGAGCTTCGCGGGAACTCGCTCCGAGATCTCGTTGGCGGGATCGACCCGGATCTCGATGCGGTCCACTCCGAAGCAGTCGAAGCCGACGCGCGTCAACACCGCCGAGATCTCCGTCGCGTACCCCTGCCGCGCTTCGTCGGACGCGACCCAGTAGCCGATCTCGAGGCCGCCCTCGCCCTGCCTGGGGTGCAACCCGGTACCGCCGAGGCAGCGCGACTCGTCGGGCGAGAACACACCCATGATCCAGTTCTCGTCGCGGTCGTACTGGGCGCGGAAGTCGCGCAACCGCTCGTACACCATGTCGAGCGGCTCCGGTACATCGGGTGTCCACGGCATCCACGGCCGCAGGTGGTCGAGGCTGCGATCGACTGCGTCCTTGAGAAGCGCCGCGTCCTCCGGGTCGTAGCAGCGGATGACGAGACGGGCGGTCTCGATGCGGTAAGGCGTTACTCCCACTCGATCGTGGCCGGCGGCTTCGACGTGACGTCGAGCACGACGCGGTTGACCGCCGGGATCTCGTTCACGATCCGCGAAGCGATCACTTCGATCAGGTCGTACGGGAGCCTCGCCCAATCGGCGGTCATCGCGTCCTCGGACGTCACCGCTCGAATCGCGATCGGGTAGCCGTACGTCCGCGAGTCTCCCTGCACGCCCACCGAGCGGATCGCGGGCAGCACGCAGAAGCTCTGCCACAGCTCACGGTAGAGACCGGCCTTGCGCACCTCGTCCTGGAGGATTGCGTCCGCCTCGCGCAGCGTGTCGAGCCGCTCCTCGGTGACGTCGCCGATGATCCGGATCGCGAGGCCCGGGCCTGGGAACGGCTGGCGCCACACCATCCGCTCCGGCATGCCGAGCTCCTCGCCGACGCGCCTCACTTCGTCCTTGAACAGGAGCCGCAGCGGCTCGACGAGCTTCATCTTCATGTCCGCCGGGAGGCCGCCGACGTTGTGATGCGATTTGATCGTCTCGGCGACGCCGTCGGTGCCGCCGGACTCGATCACGTCGCTATACAGCGTCCCTTGCACGAGCCAGCTCACGTCGCCGAGCTTCCTCGCTTCGTCCTCGAAGACGCGGATGAACTCCTCGCCAATGATCTTTCGCTTCGTCTCGGGCTCGGTGACGCCGGCGAGCTTCGCGAGGAACCGCTCCTGCGCCTCCACGTGGACGAGCGGCACGTGGAACGCGCCGTCGAACGTGTCGACGACCTGTTCCGCCTCGCCCTTGCGCAGTAGCCCGTGGTCGACGAAGACACAGGTGAGTTGATCCCCGACAGCTCTGTGCACGAGCAGCGCCGCGACCGCAGAGTCGACGCCGCCCGACAGCGCGCAGAGCACGCGTTCGCTGCCGACCTGCGCGCGGATACGCTCGACCTGCTCCTCGATCACGGCCGCGGGCGTCCAGGCGGGCTCGGCGCCCGCGATCTCGTAGAGGAAGTTCTTCAGGACGTCCTGGCCGTGCGGCGTATGCACAACCTCGGGATGGAACTGGACGCCGTACAGCTTGCGCGCGTCGTCCTCGAACGCCGCCACCGGCGTGTGCTCGGACTCGGCAACGATGCGCGCGCCTGCCGGCGGCGCGACCACGGTGTCGCGGTGTGACATCCACGCCGTCTGGTCGACGGGCTGCGCCGAGAACAGCCCTTCGCCGCTGGTGCGCATCGACACCTTCCCGTACTCGCCGGCGCCTGTTTTCTCCACGCGGCCGCCGAGCTCGAGGGCGAGCAGCTGCGCGCCGTAACAGATGCCGAGCGTCGGTATGCCCTGCGCGAAGATCTCGGGATCCATCCGCGGCGCACCTTCCGCGTACACGGAGGCCGGCCCGCCGGAGAGCAGGATCGCAACCGGGTTCCGGCGGCGGATCTCGTCGAGGGTGACGCGGTGCGACACGAGCTCGGAGTACACGCGCGCTTCGCGCACGCGGCGCGCAATCAACTGCGAGTACTGCCCACCCAGATCGACGACCAGCACAGGACGTTCTTCCGGCGAGGAAGCCGGGTGCAGTTCGACGACCTCAGCTCCGACGGTAATTGGGTGCGTCCTTCGTGATCGTGATGTCGTGCGGGTGCGACTCGCGGAGGCCGGCCCCAGTGATGCGGACGAAGCGCGCGTGCTGCAGCGCGTCGATCGTCGGCGCACCGCAGTAGCCCATCGCCTGACGCAGACCGCCGACGATCTGATGCAGCACACCCGCCAGGGGGCCTTTGTAGGGGACCCGTCCTTCGATCCCTTCGGGAACGAGCTTCTCGACGTCCTCGACGTCGCCTTGGAAGTAGCGATCCTTCGAGTAGCCGCGCGCCTTCATTGCTCCGAGCGAGCCCATGCCGCGGTACTCCTTGAACCGCTCCCCCTGGGCGAAGACGACATCGCCGGGCGTCTCATCGGTTCCCGCGAGCATGCCGCCGATCATCACGGTGTCGGCGCCGGCGGCGATCGCCTTGGCGACGTCCCCGGAGGAGGTGATGCCGCCGTCCGCGACAACCGGAACACCGTGGCGTGATGCAGCCTCGGCGACGTCGTAGACCGCGGTCACCTGCGGGACGCCGACGCCGGCCACGACACGCGTCGTGCAAATCCCCGACGGCCCGATCCCGACCTTCACCGCATCTGCCCCGGCATCGATCAAGGCTTCAGCAGCTGACGCCGTAGCGATGTTGCCGGCGATGACCTCGAACTCTCCTGAGAGCGAAACGATCCGCGCAACCATCTCGATCACACCACGTGAATGCCCGTGCGCCGTGTCGACGACGAGGACATCGGTGCCAGCAGCGATGAGCGCCTCTGCGCGTTCCACCGCGTCGGGCCCGACGCCGACCGCAGCGCCGACGCGGAGCCGGCCGTGCGCGTCCTTCGTCGCGTTCGGGAAGTCGACGCGCTTCTGGATGTCCTTGACGGTGATGAGACCGGTGATGCGGCCGTCGCTGTCGACGATCGGCAGCTTCTCGATGCGGTGGCGATGCAGGAGCCGCTCCGCTTCGGCGAGCGTCGTCCCGACCGGCGCCGTCACCAGATCGGACGACGTCATCACGGCGGACACCGGTTGTGTCAGGTCGCTCTCGAAGCGCAGGTCGCGGTTCGTGAGGATGCCGACGAGCGTGCGGTCCTCGTTCGTGATCGGGACGCCGGAGATGTGGTAGCGCTCCATCAGCGCGACCGCGTCGGAGACGAGCGCGCCGGGTGGCAGCGTCACGGGCTCGACGATCATCCCGGCTTCCGAGCGCTTGACCTTGTCGACCTCGGCGACCTGCGCGCCGATCGAGAGGTTGCGGTGGAGGATGCCGATGCCGCCTTCGCGTGCAAGCGCGATCGCGAGTCGCGCCTCCGTGACCGTGTCCATCGCCGCGGAGATGATCGGTACCTCGAGAGCGATCGTGCGCGTCAGCCGCGTCGCGGTCGAGACGTCATTCGGAAGGACAGCCGACTCACCCGGAACGAGCAGGACATCGTCGAAGGTCAGTCCCTCCCTGGCGAACTTCTCCGGGAGCTCGGTACCGGAGGGCGCCAGGTCGAGTTTTCCGACGTCCATCGCGGAAGGTTACCGACCGCGGCGGACTGAGAGCCTCTAGGAAGCCCTCACACAATGAAGCTTGAGTCGAAGCCTCATCATGTGAGAGCTTCTAAGCCTCGACCGGCGCGAGCTCTGCGAGCTCGACACCTGCCTGCAGCCGGCCGGCGTGCCGCGGGTCGAAGCGACCCGCGCCGACCTCGAGCGTCGAGGCCGCACCAGCCGCGACGGCCGCGCGCAGCGCGTCTTCGTTCGAGCGTCCCGAGTGGCGCGCCGCGAGGAAGCCGGCCAGCAGTACGTCGCCGGCGCCGACGACCGAGACCGCATCGACACGCGGGGCGCGTGCGCTGTAGCGGCGGGTGTCGCGGTCCTCGCGCAGAAGCGCGACCGCGCCCTGCTCGGTGGTGATCAGGACGTTGCGCGCGCCGAGCTCGGCGATGCCGTCGAGTGCCAGGCGGAAGTCCTCCTCGTCGTGAAACTCCTGGCCGACGAGCGCTTCGGCTTCCGCCTGGTTCGGCGAGACGAGGAACGGCTCCGCCTCGACGGCGAGTCGGAGCGGCTCGCCCTCCGTGTCGAGCACGCTCGACACGTGCCTCTTCGCGAGCTCGCGCGCCGCCTCGGCGTAGAAGTCGTCCTCGACGTCACGCGGCAGCGAGCCGGCGAACACGACGAGCTCGGCGTCCTGCGTCAGGTAGCGGAGCTTCTCGAGCAGCGTCTCGAGCTCGCCGACGGTGACCGCCGGCCCCCACTCGTTGATCTCGGTGTAGGCGCCGCCGGTCGGGTCGACCACTGCGGTCGACGTCCGCGACTCACCCTCGATGTGGACGAAGTCGTTGAGGATCGACTCGCGCGTGAGCGCCTCGATGATGCGGCTGCCCGTCGCGCCGCCGACGAGCCCGGTTGCGACGACAGGAACGCCGAGCGCTTTCAACGCACGCGCGACGTTGATGCCCTTGCCGCCCGCAAGCATCACGCCGGCGCTCGCCCGGTGCCGCTGCCCCCGCTGGAAGTTGGGGACGGTCAGCGTCCGGTCGATCGCCGCATTCAGTGTGACGGTGACGATCATCGATTCAGAAGAGGTGACCCAGGTGGTGGAGCGCCCTGCCGGCGTACCAGGCTAGCCGTCGCGGCAAACCCGGCTTGTTAATCGTGCGCGAAGCGACCAGGTCGCGGGTGCCGACCACCTTTCCGCCCGCCCGGATCTCGACGCGCCCGAGCACCGCTCCCGCCCTGACGGGGAGCGAGACGACGGCAGGCGCGGTCACGGTCTGCGTGAGCGGCCGGCCCAGACGCGCGACCGTGAGGAACGGCTTGGCGGCGACGAGCTCGAGCGGCGCGCGGCCGTACGGGACCTGCACCTCGGCGTAGGAGCGGCCGATGTGGACGGCGGGGACGACGCGGAACTGTCCGAGGCCCCAGATGAGAAGCGACTCGAGGTCGACGTTGCGCTCGCTGCGGGTCGGCGAGCCGAGCAGGGTCGCGTACACGGTCACGCCACGGCCGCGCGCCGCCGCGACCTGGCACCACCCGGCCGCGTTCGTGTGCCCCGTCTTGACGCCGATCGTCGGCGGATAGAGCGACAGGAGGTCGTCCCAGGTGTGCAGCGTGCGCCCGCCTGCGATCGTGTCGGTCTCCTCGCCGACGGTCTCACGGATGAACCGGGTGTGCATGAGGAGGCGCGCGAGCTTCGTGACGTCGGCGGCGCTCGAGTACTCGCCCGCCGCGTCGAGCCCGTCGGGCCGGACGAAGTGCGTGTCGTTGAGGCCGAGCGCCGCTGCTTCCTCATTCATCAGATTCGCGAAGGACGGATAGTCCGGCGCGATCGACAGCGCGAGGGCGTCGGCGGCATCGTTCGCGGACTGGATCAACGCGCCCTTGATCAGGTCGCGCACCGTCAGCTGGTCGCCGGCGTCGAGCTCGATCGACGACTCACCGACGGCGGCGGCGCGCGGGTCGACGGTGACCACGTCGGTCAGCCTGTGGTGCTTCAGCGTGAGGAGGACCGTCATCAGCTTCGTGATCGACGCGATCGGCACGCGGTCGTGTGCGTGCGAGGACGCGAGGATCTCTCCGGTCCGTGCGTCCTCGACAATGTACGCGCGCGCGGTGACCGGCGGCGCACCAGCGTGGGCGGGCACGGCTGCGATCAGGGCGACCGCGGCGACGAGCAACAAACGCCTCACTTGATCCGCACCTTCTCGCCGATGAAGAGCGAGGTCGACGTCACCTTCGGATTCAGCCTCTCGATTCTCACCACGGGGACACCGGTCTTCGTGGAGATGACGCCGAACGTGTCACCCGCCCTCACTCTCCAGTATTGCCGCTTGTTCGCGGTGGTCGACACCTGCGGCGACGGCGGGATGCTCCTTGTGGTCGTTGTCGTGGGGGACGTCGAAGACTTGTGTTCGAGCCCCGACCGCACGAGCGCGACGGCAACGGTGACGGCGAGCAGGAACGCTGTCGGCGCGGCGTATCGCCGCCAGTCCTGTTGCCGGCGCACTACCAGCCTGACGCGGCCCAGATCTCCTTCTTCAACCGCGCCGCCTCCGCACCGGCTGCCTCACGGTAGTCGCCGCCGGTCTCGCGGAAGGCGTAGTCGATCGAGCGCGAGGCCGCGACGAGCGCGCTGGCAGGGCCGCTCTGGAACGCGCGCACGAGGTCGGACACGGCGCCGCCTTGCGCGCCGATCCCGGGGAGCAGGAGGATCGCCTGCGGCATCAGCCGACGCGCGTCGGCGACCGCGCGCGGGTGGGTCGCACCGACGACCGCGCCGACCGACGAGAGCCCGACCTCGCCGACGACTTCCTCGCCCCACTCCGCGACGAGCGACGCGACGTGGTGCCACAACGGCCGTCCGTCTTTCAGCTGCAAGTCCTGGACGTCGCCGCCTGCGTTCGACGTCTTGACGAGGACGAAGATCCCGGTTCCACTCCGGCGCGCGGCCGCGATGAACGGCTCGACGGACTCGCGGCCGAGGTAGGCATTGACGGTCAGCGCGTCGGCGCGCGGCGTCTCTCCCTCGAGATACGCATCGGCGTACGCGCGGGCGGTGGAGCCTATGTCACCGCGCTTGCCGTCGGCGATCACGAGCAGCCCGGCTCGGCGCGCGTAGATGCAGACCTCGTCGAACGCCGCGAGCCCCGCGGGCCCGAGCGCCTCGAAGAATGCGAGCTGCGGCTTGACCGCGACCGCGTGCGGCGCGACGGAGTCGATGAGACCGCAACAGAAGCGCGCCGCGTCGCCGCGGAGTTCCACGGGGAGCAGGTCGGGACGTGGATCCAGGCCGACGACGAGCTGCGACTGCTTACGCTCGACCTCGGCGGCGATCCGGTCGGCGAAGGTCTGCACAGCCACGGCCATCGAACCGAAAGGTAACCGGAACGACGGAGGGCGGCTTGCGCCGCCCTCCATGAACCTTCTTGCGGGACGCCCTAGCTCTTGAGAGCAGCCTTGAGCTGCGAGCCGGCCGAGAACTTCGGCACGGTCGTCGCCGCGATCTGGACGCGCTCGCCGGTGCGCGGGTTGACGCCCTGGCGCGCCGCGCGTGCGGACGGGGAGAACTTCCCGAAGCCGGTGAAGTTGACGGTGTCGCCGGCCTTCAGCGTCTCGGTGACGGTCTCCATGAACGCATCCACGGCCTTGCCCGCGTCACGAGCCGAGAGCCCGCTCTTCTGGGCGACCTTCTGGATGAAGTCCTGCTTGGTCAACGAACATCCTCCTGCGTCGGGGACTGGGTGCTAGACCTCGGCGGACCAGGCTAACAGCGGGGTCGGATATCGCTCAACCATGCGCATTTGCGGGGTCTTTTCGGAGCTCGGACGAGCGATAGAGCGGCCGGAGGCGCACCGCTTGCCGAGCGAACGCGTCGATTCCGCCCTCTTCCCGGTCGACGACGCAGATCGCGCTCGAGACCTGAAGTCCCGCCTCTCGGAGCGCCTGCACCGCCTCGAGGGCGGCTCCGCCGGTCGTGACGACGTCCTCGATCAGGCAGACGCGCTCCCCCGTCTCGTACACCCCTTCGAGCCGTTTCGACGTGCCGTAGTCCTTTGCTTCCTTGCGCACGATCAGGAAGGGCAGGCCGCTCTCGAGGGACGCCGAGGCGGCGAGCGCGACCGCGCCGAGCTCAGGACCGGCGAGCCTTGTGGCTTCCGGCTCGTGCTCGCGTACGGCGTCGGCGATCGCGCGGCCGAGCGGCGCCAGCAGGTCGGGGCGTGTCTCGAAGCGGTACTTGTCGAGGTAGTACTTCGAGCGGCGGCCGGAGCGGAGCACGAAGTCGCCTTCGAGGTAGGCCGCGTCGCCGAGCGCGCGGGCGAGCTCGTCCCGCGTCACGATGTTGCGAGCAGGTCCTGCGCGATCGGCAGAAGGCGGTCCGCTTCGGGCGAGCCGTCGGTGAACGAATGCATGGAGCCGTCCGAGGCGTAGAGATCGACGTGTGCCTGCTTGCGCGCGGCGCGGCGCCGCACGAGGACGGAGCCGGCAAGCGAGCCGGCGGCGAGCAGGAAGCCGGTGACGACCTTACGCCGCGGCATCGTCGACCTTCTTCTTCGGCGCTGCCTTCGGCTTCGGCTCATCGATCGAGCGCAGGCAGGTCTTCAGGTCGTAGAAGACGAGCCCGACGGTCGGCTCGGGCGACGTGGTCGCCGCGATCACGCGGTTACCGTCGCGCACGACGAAGACGCTCCCGGAGACCGTGGCGGCCTCCAGCTGCGAGACGCCCGGACGGAGCTCCTCGGCTGCGGCGAGCAGCCTCTGGGCGCCGTCGATGAGTCGCTGAGCCGCGCCTGGGTCGGTGTTCGACCCCGCCGGTGAGCCGTCCGCAGCGATCACGACGACGCGCTGGACCTGCGGCGAGATCTCGGTCAGATCGGCAATTGCCTGGGCAGCGTCCACGACTCCGAGCATACTGCCGGACCGTGGGATCGGTCGTCCGCAAGTTCTTCGCCGACCGGGGGACGCACCTCGCCGCGATGATCGCGTACTTCGCACTTCTCTCGTTCGTCCCGCTGCTCCTGCTCTCGCTGGCCCTGCTCGGGCTCGTCCACCAGGCGGACGAGGGCTCGTTCTTCGTCCGGCAGCTCGAGAAGACGTTCCCGAGTACCTCGCTCGACTCGATTCTGCGTGCCGTACGCGCGATCCAGTCGAACGCCGCCGCACTGGGGGCGGTCGGCGGGGCCTTCCTGCTCTGGTCGTCGTTGTCGTTCTTCTCGGTGCTCGAGAGCGCGTTCAACATCGTCTACGGCCGGCCGAACCGCGGCTGGCTCCACGGCAAAGCGCTCGCGACGATGATGATGGGCGGCTCGCTCGTCTCGCTGTTCGTGTCGCTGGTGATCGGCTCGATCGGGCAGGAGATCCTGAAGCGCTACCTCGGCTTCGGCGGCAATGACACCTTCGCGCGCATCACCGCGATCGCGATCTCGACCGCAGGCCTGTTCCTGTTCCTCTCGACGGCGTACTACGTCTTGACGAACGCGGACCTGACGTGGCGCGAGGTTCTCCCCGGCGCCGTGACGGCCGCGATCATCCTCGAAGGGACGTTCCAGTTCCTGCCGGTGTACGTCGACATCTCGAAGCACAATCCGGTGCTGCAGACGCTGTCAGGCCCGGCGATCCTCCTCGTCTGGCTATACGTGATGGCGAACGTGATCGTCCTCGGCGCCGAGGTGAATTGGTGGCGCGCCGGCCGCGCGTTGCCGATCGACGCTCAGGTGTGAGGACGGGACGGTCGCGCACTCCGCGCTGGCGCCGTTCAACGATCGACGGCAACCGCTCAACGACCGTGGTGACGACAAGTGAATACATCGAGAGGATCTGTCAGTCATGACCAGAGTGAAATGGCTTGTCATCTTCGCTGCGTTCGTCGCGACAGCCATCACGTCATTCGTCATCGGCCGGTTGTCCGGCCTGGGATCAGCCAGGGCATCGAGCGCGCACGTGTACACACTCCGCACGGGTGACAAGATCTTGATTCCGGTGATCAACCAGAGATGTTCGGTCTCCGGTGAAGGCGGCTCCCCGGATCTGTTCTGCTCTCGAGCGAAGGGACCGACGCACCAGGTCGTCTTCTTCCGCAACAGCATCCTCGTCTGGAAGGTGGGTAACCCCGACCGCCCGGCCTGGTCGGGGAAGCCGTAGCAACCGCGCTCCCCGAGCTCCCGATCAGGAGTGGATGGGTCGTGGCATTGGCTCGCGCGATGCATGCCGCGGACGCCCCGTGCACGAGGGCGACTGCGGGCGCGCCGATGAGCCGATTCCTCACTCCGCCGGAAAGATTCGTGCGGGAGCGTGGTTGCGGTCAACTTCTTCGCTCGAAAGAGAATCAGTCTGAATCAGCGCAGGACGAGCAGGTCGAGCCAGTTGCTGCGTGGCTCTTCGTCAGCCTGTTCTACCGCACGGCGGAGACGGTCCTTTCCACGGAGGAACTCTTCGTCCGTGAGGTTGCGCAACGTGGTGTCCGCCGGACGAAGCAGGTCGACCTGGCCGAGGAACTCGGCGAGGCTGGTCGGGTACGTCTCGCGAACCGACTCGATTGCCTCCCGCCGAAATCCCGCGGCGGCGAACGCCTCGCACGTCTCCTCGAGAGACGGGAACGTACCGGCCAGCCGCGCGGTTTCGGGAAACCATCTGACCATCTCGATCCGGTCGTCGATCCTGTCCGAGAAACCTTGGCGCAGGAGGACGGGAGCGCCGGGGCGCAACACGCGGCGAATCTCACGGGCAGCAGCCTCGAGGTCCGGGATGTGGTGGAGGACGAGTGAGAGCCACGCCCCGTCTGCCGACGCATCCGGCAACGGCAGCGCGAGCGCGTTTCCTTCACGCACGTCGATCGACGGCGTGCGGGGAATCTGTCCCAGCATGTCGGCGGACGGCTCAACGGCGATGACGCCGATGCCGAACCAGTCGCTGAAGGCTGCTGCGAACTGACCCGTTCCGGCACCGATGTCCACCAGCGCCATTCCCAACGCCGGGCGCAGGTGGCGTCGCACTGCCTCACGCCACTCGGACAGTCCTTCGCGTGGAATCTCCCGAGTCGCCTTGTAAGCCGCGGCGGTCTGTTTGTCGTACGTGTTTCTCGTCATGCAGCACCCTTCACACGTCAGAGGCTCGCGCACAACCGCGGACTCGATGGACGGCGTCATTCGATCGACGGGCGGCGAACTGCTGTCATGCAGAGGTGAACGGGCGCGCAGTCATTCTCGTCGAGGGCACGAGCGACCAGAACGCAGTCGAGACGCTCGCCCGCCGCCGCGGCCGTGATCTCGACGCCGAAGGGGTCGCCGTCGTGCCGATGGGCGGCTACGGGAACCTGCCACGGTTCCTCGATCGACATCGCGACATCCGTACCGCCGGACTGTACGACGCCGGCGAGGAGCAGCATTTTCTTCGCGCGCTTGGTCGAGGCGACCGAAGCGAGCTCGAGCGCGTCGGGTTCTACGCCTGCACCCGCGACCTCGAGGACGAGCTGACGCGCGCAGTCGGCCCGCAGGGAATGGAGCGCGTGCTCGACGAACAGGGAGAGCTGCGCGCGTTCCGGACGTACCAGAAGCAGCTTGCGCACCGCGACCGGCCGCTCGACGAGCAGCTCTACGGGTTCATGTGGAACCGGAAGCAGCGATACGCCGTGCTGCTCGTCGAGGCGGTCGACCTCGCGCGTGTGCCGCGACCTCTCGACCGCGTCCTCGCGGAGGTCGCGCCCACGTAAAGGCGCAGGCGATGAAGGCAGCCCGGCGTCTCGCGGTTGCGCGCCTGGTCTCGCTGAGCGGCGGCTCCGCCGCCGACGCCGCTCCTGGTGCCGGTCGCCGCCGGCATGGTGTCGCTGCTCGGGATCGGGATCGCCGACGTCGCCTCGTACCCGCTCTCGCTCCACCTTGGCGGCGGCGCCGTCGGCTACGGCGGCATGACCGCGCTCCTCGGTGGCGGCGGCCTGCTCGGCGCAGCGGCTGCGGGCCTCGTCGTCCAGCGGCGGCCGCGAACGGTGCTCGCCGGCGCATTCCTCGCCGGGGCGATCGGCCTCGCGTTGGCGACAGCGGCGTCCGGCATCGCGGTCGCGCTCGCCGGGATGGCGATCGCCGGCGGTGGTCGTGGGCTCGCCGATGTCGCGGCGGTCACGCTGATCCAGCGCCACGCGCCCGACGCGGTACGCAGCCGCGTGTTCGCGGCGCAGGAAGGAGCGGCGCACATCGCCTTCTCGGTGTCCGCATTCAACCGGCGGGCTCCTCGTGTCCGCCGCGGGCTCCCGCTTCGCGTTCGGTGTAGCGGCGGCTGCATCTCTGTGCGCCGCCGGAGTGGCTAGCTTCGCCCGCTCCCACTGAGCTCGTCGCGCAACGCACGCGCAGCGAGCGCGCGGTGCGAGTGCTCCGCCTTCCAGGCGTCGCCGAGCTCCGCAACCGTTCGCGTCTCATCGTGCGGGACGAACACCGGATCGAACCCGAAGCCTTCCGAGCCTGCGGCCGCGAGCGCGATCGCGCCGTGCAGCACACCGGTGCCGACCACCTCGCCTCCGTCCGGAGCGACCGCGACGAGTTCGCAGACGTATTGCGCGCGGCGATCGTCGACTCCGTCGAGTGCCGCGAGCAGCTTCTCGACGTGGCGGTCTTCGGCCCAGCGCGCCGTCACCACGCCCGGCCCACCGCCGAGCGCGGCGACCTCGATCCCGGAATCGTCGGCGAGCATCCACCGGTCCGCCCGCCCCACCTCGCGGCCGAAGCGCGCCTTGATGCGCGCGTTGTCGGCATACGTCGTCCCATCCTCGGGTGGAAAGTCGACGCCCGCAAGCAGATCGAGGTCCCAGTCAGCGAACAATGCTTGGAACTCCGCCAGCTTGTGCGGGTTCCCCGAGCAGACCGTCGCCTTCAGCGGCGCCACTTGACGCCGATCACGAAGTCGGCGTCGGACAGCCGCGCGACCAGCTCTTCGTCGGCGTCCGGAGTCTCGAGTTGGACGACGCGCCGGTCGACCTCGTCGGTGACTTCGATGTGGCGCACGTTGTGCACGATGGCAAGGAGTCGCGTCAACGGCTCGCCCTCTCTCAGCTCGACCGTCAGGCGATTCTCCTCCGGCTTGATCTGTTCGATCAGCCGATACGCGAGGATGCGCAGGGGCCACAGCGCGAGGATCGTCAGCAGTGTCGCGGCCGCGGCCGGCCAGTAGTAGCCCGCACCGCACGCCATTCCGATCGCCGCGACGACCCACAGCGTCGCGGCCGTCGTGAGCCCGCGGATCGACAGCCCGTCGCGGATGATCGCGCCCGCGCCGAGGAAGCCGATTCCGGTGACGATCTGCGCTGCGATGCGCGTCGGATCGGTGCGGACGATGTTGTCGCCGCTCGCGAGAAACTCGTGAAACCCGTAAGCGGAGACGATCGTGAAGAGCGCCGAGCCGAGCGAGACGAGCAGGTGCGTGCGGATACCCGCCTCGCGGTCACGGATCTCTCGCTCGAAGCCGATCGCCGCGCCGAGCGCGCCGGCGATCGACAGCCGCAGCAGCGCCTCCCAGCCGTCGAGCGACGGGATGCTACTCACGAGGTACATCGATCGCCTCCTGCTGCCTGGCCGCGAGCACGTCGATCCCGCCGGCGGCGAGATCGAGCAGCTCGTCGAGCCGCTCCCGCGAGAACGGAACCTTCTCCGCCGTGGACTGCACCTCGACGAAGCGCCCGTCGCCGGTCATGACGACGTTGACGTCGACGTCCGCGTTCGAGTCCTCGGAGTAGTCGAGGTCGAGCAGCGCGACGTCGTCGACAACACCGACGGAGACGGCGGCAACCGAGCCGGTCAGCGCTTTCGAGAGCCCGAAGCGGTCGAGTGCGCGCGAAGCCGCGACGTACGCACCGGTGATCGCAGCGCACCGGGTCCCGCCGTCCGCCTGGAGCACGTCGCAGTCGAGGTACACGGTCCGCTCGCCGAGCGCCTGGAAGTCGACGACGCCGCGCAGCGCCCGGCCGATCAGGCGCTGGATCTCAACGGTGCGGCCGCCCTGCTTGCCTCGCGCGGCCTCACGATCGGTACGGTCGCCCGTCGACGCCGGCAGCAGCGAATACTCGGCCGTCATCCAGCCGCGACCCGAGCGGTACAGCCAGCGCGGCACGCCCTCCTGGATCGACGCCGTGCAGAGCACGCGCGTCTTCCCCTGCGACCACAGGACGACCCCGTGCGGCTGCTCGAGAAACGCCGGGTCCGCCGTGACGGGCCTGAGCTGGTCGGGCCGCCGGCCGTCGTTGCGGCTCACGCAGCCTCCTCGAGCTCAGCGACGCTCACGTGCTCCACGTCGCCAAGCGGCAGCTGCAGGAAGCGCTCGCCGAGCGTCCTGAACAGCTCGGGATCGCCCGTGGTGAGAAACCGGTACTCGCCTTCGCGGCCGCTGTCGTTCTCGAATCCTTTGCGGCCGAGTGTCTCGGCGACCTCGCGCGCCGTCTCGTCGGCGGAGAAGACGAGCGTGACGTCGCGGCCGAACGCGCGCTGGAAGACGGGGCGCAGCAGTGGGTAATGCGTGCAGCCGAGGATCACTGTGTCGCAGCCCGCCTCCTTGAGCGGCGCCGCGTACTCGCGCACGGCCGCCACGACCTCGTCGCTGAATGTGTCTCCCGCCTCGATCAACGGGACGAGTTTCGGGCATGCGACGGACGTCAGCCGCGCACCGGCGTCCAGCGTTCGCACGAGCGACTCGTAGCGCCCGCTCGCCACGGTCAGCTCGGTGGCGAGCAGGCCGATGCGGCGGTTGCGCGTCGCCTGCACCGCGGCATGCGCCTCGGGGACGATCACCGAGACGACCGGGACCTCCAACTCACCCTGCAAATCGGGCAGTGCGACAGACGTTGCGGTGTTGCAGGCCACGACCACCATCTTCACGCCCAGCGCCTGCAGGTAGAGCCCGATCTCGTGGGCGAAGCGGCGCACCTCGTCCCGTGTCCGTGGGCCGTACGGGAGCCTCGCATGGTCGCCGAGATAGACGAAGTCCTCGTGCGGCATCGTCACGAGGCACTCGTGGAGAACTGTCAGTCCGCCGACGCCGGAGTCGAAGACGCCGATTGCACGGGAGTCGACCATCCGACGGATTCTAGGATGCACTGTGGCTGCGGCTGTGCGGATCGGGACGTGCTCGTGGGCGGACGACGCCCTGTCCAAGCACTGGTACCCGCCCGGGACGCCGCCGCGCGACCGGCTTGCCTACTACGCCGAGCGGTTCTCGACGGTCGAGGTCGACTCGACCTACTACCGCGTCCCGGACGAGAAGATGGTGCGCGGGTGGGCCGAGCGGACGCCGGACGGGTTCGTGATGCACGTCAAGGCCTTCGGCCTGATGACGCGCCATCCGGTGAAGCTCGAGCAGGTCCCGCCCGAGCTCCGAGACGGCCTGCCAATCGACCACCGCGGCCGGGTCGACCGGCCGCCGCGCGACCGGCGCGCCGGCGTGTTCCGCATGTTCCTCGAGGCGCTCGAGCCGCTGCGGTCGACGGGCAAGCTCGGCGGCATCCTCTTCCAGATGCCGCCGTACGTCGTCTGGAAGCCGTCGTCGCTCGACTACCTCGAATGGGCGCGCGACCAGGTCGGCGGCGACGGGTTCCTCTTCGAGCCTCGCCACCGCTCGTGGTTCGCCGAGGACATCCGCGCCGAGCTGCTGAAGTGGCTCGAGGAACGGAAGATGAGCTGGGTCGTCGTCGACGCCCCGAAGACGGACGCGGCGAACGTGCCGGACACGCTCGTCGCGACGACGACTCCGACCGCGTACGTCCGGTTCCACGGCCGGAACGCCGGCACCTGGAACGTGCGCGGCGGCTCGGCCGCACAACGGTTCGACCACATGTACGGCGAAGACGAGCTGCGCGAATGGGTTCCCCCGTTGCGGCAGCTCTCCGAGCAGGCGGCCGAGGCGTACGCGTTCTTCAACAACAACAACCAGACGCAAGGCGTTGCGCAGGCACCGGCAGGCGCGTTGCTGCTGCGCAAGTTGCTCGAAGACGAGAACATCCCGACCGCATGAAGGTTCTCGCAGTGATCCATTCGGACGACGCCGGCCCCGAGCTGTTCACCGAGGTGCTCGCCGAGGACGGCCACGAGCTCGTCGTCTGGGACATCAGGACGCAGGGCTCGCCGCCGCAGGACTTCGACGCCGTGATGGTGTTCGGCGGCGACCAGAACGTCGGCGAGGAGGTCGAGCACCCGTGGTTGCACGAGGAGTACGACGCATTGCGCCGCTGGGTCAACGACGGCACGCCGCTGCTCGGTGTGTGCCTCGGCGCTCAAACACTGGCGCATGCGTTCGGCGCGACGGTCGGGCGCGTCCCGGAGACGCTCGCCGGGTTCTACGAGACGACATTGACCGACGCCGGCGTCGCCGACCCGGTCGTCGGGGTGCTGCCCCGCCGGTTCGAGGCGTTCAATGCGAACGGCTACACCTTCGAGGCGCCTCCGGGCGCCACACTGCTCGCCGAAGGTCCCGTGCTGCAGGCGTTCCGGCTCGGCGGGAACGCCTGGGCGCTGCAGTTCCATCCCGAGATCCGCCGCGAGCACGTGCTGACGTGGTTCGAGGACGACACGACGCCCCGCACGCCCGAGGAGATCTCGGCTCAACTAGACGAGAAGCTCGAGCACTGGCAGGACCTCGGGCGGCGCCTCTGCCGCGCGTTCCTCGCGCAGGCGCTTCCGAGCTAGAGCCCGCGGACGATCTCGACCTCGGCTGCGACCGATGGCCGCCGCTCGAGGTCTGCGAGCCAGTCTGCGATGCGCTGCGGGAGCGTGACGCCGAGCATGTCGCGGGCCCGGATCACCCACGGCAGGTATGCAATGTCTGCAAAGAGGCTCTGCCCCACGTCAAGCGCAGCCAGCTTGGCGTCGAGGTCGTTCGGGTCGCCGCGACGGTACGCGTAGTAGTCGTCGCCGAGATTCGCGTCGAAGCGATGCACCATGAGCCGCGCCTTCGCACGCGCCACCGGATCGGCCGGAAGGAGTGCAGGCTCGGGGTGGATCTCTTCGAGCAGCTCCATGATCACCTCGGACTCCGGCAGCCCGTCTAGCACCGGAACACGCCCGGACGGCGGATTCAGCTCGACGAGCCACTGCGGGCGGTCGGAGAGGTCGACCTGGGTCACCTCGTGCTCGATGCCCTTCTCGGCGAGCGCGATCCGGACGCGCGCGCAATACGGGCACCGCGCCGCGTCGACGAGCTTCACGCCTCGAGCCCCATCAACGCCGCGATCTGCTCGTACAGGTCGTCCGGCAGGTCGGAGGGAGAAGCAGCAGTCTTGATCACGCGCCGGACCTCGTCGCGGTCGGCGCCCGTGAGCCGGGCCACGAGCGTCGGATTCGCCTCGAGCGCAAGCTCGTCACCCTTGGGGAGCGCCCCGTAGTAGGCCGGCACCGAGAGGTACTCGTCGACCATCCGTCCACGCTCGTATAAACGAAAGCGAACCACTTCTCCTTCCTGGGCGAGCGCGATCGTGATCGCGCCGAGCCGATCGGAGAGCTCCTTGGCGAATCGGCCGTGCGCATCGCGGTCGCCGTCGAGTGCCGGATCGGCGATGCGGATCCAGCTGTCGGATGACGTCGCCTGGGGAGCTTCCAGCCGCGGCAGGAACTGAGCGATCGCGCGCTGGACGGAGACCTCGTCGTCGGTCTGCACGTGGGTCGCTGCCCGATTCTGCCCCGCCGGCACGTGCTGCAGCCGAGCTTCGAGCGCGTCGATCGGCGTTGCCATCCAGTGCGAAACGGTGTCGAAGCCGAGGCGCCGCCAGGTCACGAGAGCCGGCTCGTTCGTCATGAGCACCTCGAGGGATACGAACGCCGCTCCGCGCGCCTTCGCGTCGTCGGTGCAGGCGGCGACAAGCGCCTTCGCGATGCCTTGCCGGCGCGCGCGCGGCCTCACATGGACGAATTGGATGTGCGCGACTCCGCGCTTCGGAGCCTCGATGCGGCTCACGCCGATCGGGCCTTCGTCGTCCTCGGCGATGAAGACGCCGCCGCCGCGGATGTCGTCGAGCGTGTCGGCCCACTCCTGCTCCCACGTCTCGGGGTCGCCGATCGGCTCCGGCACCTCGCGCTCGAACTCCTCCCAGATCTCACGGAGGATCGCCTCGTCCGCCTCGGTCGCGCGCCTGATCGTCATGGGACGAGTGTCCCCATCAGAAGGTACTGGGCCGACAAGTTCTGGAAGGGGTGCAGCTGGGCGCCGAGCTCGTGCACCTCGACACCGTAGAGACTGAGCGCCGCCTTGCGGAGCACCAGGTCGCCCGCCGGCCACGCTTCCGGCCGGGCGAGGTGGCGCGCGAGGAACCATTCCGCGGTCCACGGGCCGAGGCCTCGCTGCGCAGTGATCGTCGCGCGCACCTCGTCGTCCGGCAGGAGCGCGAGCGCGTCGAGATCGACGTCGCTTCGCGCGAGCGCGACCGCGTACTCCGCCTTCCGGTGCGTGAAGCCGACAGCGAAGAGCTCGTCCTCGTGCGCCTGCGCGATGCGTTCGCGTGCCGGGAACGCCCACGCTTCGCCGATGCGCTCGCCGAAGCGCTCGATGAGTCGGTTCCGGATCGCCACCGCGGAGAAGAGCGACACCTGCTGCGCGGTGATCGAGGTGATGAGCGCCTCGAACGGGTTCGGCTGGAGCGGCGGGCGGAAGCCGGTGAGGCGGCGGGTGAGCTCGGCCATCGGACCGCTCGCCCACTCGTAGAACCGGTGGAGGTCGAACGGCATCCCGAGGAGCGTCATCACCACCGGCCGCGTCTCGTCGTCGAGCGGCTCGACGTCGACGCCGCCGGCCGCCGCCGCGATCGTCACGTCACGCCCGCCGATCGCGCGGTGCAGCATGCCGTCGACGAAGCGGTTCGCAAGGTCGGTGCCGAACGCCTGGAAGCGGCTCGTCGAGAGCGCGTAGTCGTACGGGGGAGGAAGCTCGAGGAGGGCTATACGTGCGAGGTGACGCCGGCTTGGTCGTCGCCCGCCGCGTCTTCGGCCCACGAGTACATGTAACGGCCGTCGTCGAGATCCGCGGCCAGCGCTGTCAGACGGAGCGGGTTGAACGTGTCGCACATCACCGCGTACTCGTGCGTCTCTGTCATCCCGAGCGACTTCTCGGCGAGACCCGGCTGCGGCCCGTGCGGCAAGCCGGACGGGTGGAGCGTAATGCTCCCGACCTCGATCCCCTTACGCGACGAGAAGTTGCCGTCGACGTAATAGATCATCTCCTCGCTCTGGAGATTCGAGTGGTGGTACGGGATCGGCACCGCCTCGGGATCGAAGTCGAGCTTGCGCGGGCAGAACGAGCAGATGACGAAGTTCGGACCGGCGAACGTCTGGTGCGACGGCGGCGGCATGTGGATGCGACCGGTGATCGGCTCGAAGTCGTGGATCGAGAAGGTCCACGGATAGACGTAGCCGTCCCAACCGACGACGTCGAACGGGTGGTAGTCGATCACGTAGGTCTGGTACCCGCCGCGCACGCGCACCTTGACCTCGAACTCACCCTTGTCTCGGTGCGTGTGCAGCTCGGTCGGCGGGTGGATGTCACGGTGGTAGTACGGCGCGTGCTCCATCAGCTGGCCGTGCTCGTTGCGGTACCGCTTCGGGATCGTGATCAGCCCCGGGGTCTCGAAGACGACGTAGCGCTGCTCACCCTCGGGGCGGAAGCGATACGTGGTGCCGCGCGGAACGACGATGTAGTCGCCGTTCTTGTAGGGCAGGTCGCCGAAGATCGTCTCGAGCGTGCCGGAGCCTTCGTGGACGAAGATCACCTCGTCGCCCTCGCCGTTGCGGAAGAAATAGTCCATCGCCTCGGTGGGGCGGCAGAGCGAGATCTCGACGTCGTTGTTCCACATGAGGAGCTGCCGCCCGCCGACGGCGTCGCCCGCCGGTGGCACGTCCCACGTGCGGAGGTGCCGGTGCGCGTGTGCGTCCGGGACCCACTCCTCGCGGACGATCGGCACGAACTCACCGCACGCGATCACGCGGCACGGCGATTGGAGGTGGTACAGGATCGATTCGAGGCCGGAGAAGCCCTCGAAGCCCATCACCTCTTCGGTGAGGAGCGTCCCGTTGTCGCGCGCCACGATGTGGCGCTTCCTGGGCAGCTCGCCGAGGCGCTGGTAGAACGGCACAGATGAAGACTATCTCCGCCCGGATCGAGCGCGAGGTCGGTTCGTGGGAAGGCGTCACGACGCACCCGCACCGCTTCGGCGGGTTGTCGTTTCGGCTCGGCCGGCGCGAGCTGGGTCATCTGCACGGCGAGCGCTGGGCCGACCTCGCGTTCCACAAGCGGGTTCGAGACATGCTGGTCGAGACAGGCCGAGCGCAACCCCACCATGTGCTCCCGCACACGAACTGGGTGTCGAAGCAGATCCGGGACGAGGACGACGTGCGTGAGGTGATCGAGCTTTTCCGTCTTGGCTACGAGCGCGCGCTCGTGGCGGAGCGGATCAACTCCGAGAAGCGCTGAGCGTCGACGTTCCCGCCCGAGATCACGATCCCGATCGACGGCGCCTCGACAAGCCCTTCGCGGTAAGCGGCGATCCCGACGGCACCGCTCGGCTCGATCACGAGCTTCATGCGGTCGAACACGAAGCGCATCGCGTCGACGATCTGCTCGTCGGTCACCGTCACGATCTCGTCGACGAGCCTGCTCGCGACTTCCCACGTGAGCTCGCCCGGTGCGTGGGTCTGGAGTCCGTCCGCGATCGTGCGCGGCACGTCGATCTCGACGGGCTTGCCCTGCTCGAACGACTGCACCCAGTCGTCGCCGGCTCGCGGCTCGACGCCGACGACGCGTCGCACGCCGAGGTCCTTCGCGATCGTCGCACAGCCGGAGATCAGCCCGCCGCCGCCGACTGGCACGACGAGCGTGTCGAACAGGCCGGCGTCCTCGATCAGCTCGAGCGCTGCGGTTCCCTGGCCGGCCATGATCAGCGGATCGTCGTACGGCGGCACGATGTGGGCGTTGCGCTCTGCAGCGAGCTCGGCGGCGATCGCCTCGCGGTCGCCGGTGTAGCGGTCGTAGGCGACGATGTCGGCGCCGTAACCGCGCGTCGCGTCGACCTTGTTCTGCGGCGCGTCCTCGGGCATCAGGATCGTCGCGTGCGCACCGAGCAGCCTCGACGCAAGCGCGACTGCCTGGGCGTGGTTTCCGGACGAGTAGGCGACAACCTCGCTTCCCTTCGGCAGCGACGAGATCTTGGTGTACGCGCCGCGGAACTTGAACGCACCGACCCGCTGCAGGTTCTCGGGCTTGATGACGACGTTCTCGCCGAGTGCGTGCGAGCGCATGACGGGGGTGCGGTGCGCGACGCCGTCGAGAACGCGCGCGGCCTTGCGGATGTCTTCGGGCCCGATCACGCGACGGTGTTCCTCAGCACGCCGATCCCTTCGATCTCGAGCTCCACGACATCGCCGCGCTGCAGCCAGCGGCCGTCGCCGTGCTCGAGGATGCAGCCGTTGCCGACCGTACCTGAGCCGATCACATCGCCCGGAGCGAGGATCGTGTTGCGGGCTGCGTGCGCGAGCAGTGCGTCCCATTTGTGGAACATCGCCCGGAGCTCGCCGCGGGATCGCTCCTCGCCGTTCACGCGCGCGATCATCGCGCCGCTCGTCCCGTCGAACTCGTCGGGGGTGACGAGCACCGGGCCGAGGGACGTCGCGAAGTCCTTGCCCTTCGCGGGGCCGAGCCCGACCCGCATCTCCTGGCGCTGCATGTCACGCGCCGACCAGTCGTTCATCACGGTGAAGCCGCCGATCTTCCCCTCGGCGCCGATCACCGCGGCGCATTCGAGCTCGTAGTCGAGCTCCTCGGTTCCCTCCGGGTACGGCACGGGCTCGCCGTCGCCGTAGATTGCGTGCGGGTTCGAGAAGTAGAAGACGGGAACCTCGTACCACTCCTTCGGCACCTCGCCGCCGCGCAGCCGCCGTGCGTTCGCGACGTGCTCCTCGAACGCCATGAAGTCGCGGACGGAAGGTGGGCGGAGGACGGGCGGCCGGAAGTCGATGTCGGCCAGCGCGTACTCCGCGTGCTCTCGAGCCGACCCCCCGCCGGTGAAGAACGACTGCAACGTCTGCGCCGCGAGCTGGATCACCCGGTCGCCCTCAACCCGCCCGGGCCATCCCCGCTCGAGCGCCAGCTCCTTCGGCGTGAACATGCAGAGCTTCACGTCGCGACCCTAGCCTGTGGATGGTTCGTCACAGCTCTGCAACACCGTTGTCCACAGATCCGACGGCGGAAGTCCCTGCACTCCGTGAGCACGTGACACTTCGGTGATCTTTGGTCTGACCACGAGACAGGTCCCGCGCGGCCTCGGCCGTCAGGGCTCCGTGTGGACGATCACGTCGGCGACGTCCGGGCGCTCGCGGCGGATGCGCTCCTCGATCACGCTCGCGCGGGCGTGGGCGTCCTCGAGTCGACTCGTTCCGTCGAGCCCAAGCGTCAGGAACGCGACGAGGCTGCCGTCGGTCCGGAGGAACCGCAGCTGGCGTGGCTCCCGGCCCGTTTCCTCCCGAACGACGCGGCGCACGAGGGCCTCCGCGTCCGCATCCACCTCCGCCGCCGCGCTCGTCTCCGCAAGCGGCTCCAGGTGCGTCTGCACACCGGCGATCTCCGGGATCGCCTTGCAGATCGCACGCTCCAGCTGCTCGGCGACGTCGTGTGCCTCGTCGAGCGACAGCTCGCCCGGCAGCTTCAGATGCAGCGAAAGCTCGGTCCGCCCGCCGACATCGACCAACGAGATGTTGTGCACCTCGCGCACACGCGGTACCGCGACGGCGGCCGCGTGCACGCGCTCGCGCAACGTCGCGTCCTCCTGCGGCTCGACGTGGACGACGATGTCGGCGTTAGGCAGCGCACGTTCGACCGCTTCCTCGACCGCGTCCGCGGCCGCGTGCCCCTGGCCCACCGCCGCGCCCGGCGGCACGCCGATCACAACGTCAGCGAACTGGCGCCCTCCGGCCTGCCGCATGCGCAGGCGGCGCACCTCGACCGACGGCTTCAGCGACTCGATCGCGGCGAGCGCGGCCGCCTCCGCATCCGCCGGCGCGCGGTCCATCAGCACGTCGACGTTCAACTTGATCAGCCGCGATGCGCCGAGCAGCACGAGCACGCCGACGAAAAGAGCCGCGATCGCGTCGCCCTCCTGGTAGCCGCCGCGCGCGGCGAGCAGGCCGGTGAGTACCGCGGCAGAGCCGAGGAAGTCGCTGCCGAAATGCAGCGCGTTCGATGCGAGCGCCGCGCTCTCGTAGCGACGCGACGTTCGGTACGACACGATCGTCCGCGTGGCGTCGATCACCAGTACGACGCCGACGACGGCCAACGCGTACCACGGCACCGACACGTGCGTGCTCGACGCGCCCCAGAGCCGCTCGAGCGCACGCAGCGAGATGAAAAGCGAGACCACGACGAGGAATCCCGCCTCCGTGAGCGCGGACAGATGCTCCGCCTTGCCGTGCCCGAACTGATGCGTGACGTCCGCCGGCCGCGCCGCGACGCGGATCGCGAAGAACGTGAGCAGCGCCGCGACGAGATCGGTTCCTGAGTGCGCCGCTTCGGAGACGAGCCCGAGACTGTGCGTCGCGAACCCGACCGAGAGCTTGAGAACGACGAGCGTGGCTGCCGCCGCGACGGAGACGAGCGCGGACCGCCGCTGCGGGCTCATGTGCCGGCCTAGAGGTTGCCGCGGAGCGCCTGTTCGCGCTCGATCGCTTCGAACAGCGCCTTGAAGTTGCCGTCGCCGAAGCCACGCGCGCCGTGCCGCTCGATCACCTCGAAGAACAGCGTCGGCCGGTCCTGCGCCGTCTTCGTGAAGATCTGCAGCAGATAACCGTCGTCGTCGCGGTCGGCGAGGATGCGAAGCCGGCGCAGGTCGTCCCAGCTCTCGTCGATCTCGCCGACGCGCTCCGGAGTCTCGTCGTAGTACGCGTCGGGCGTCGAGAGGAACAACATTCCTCGCCGCTGCATCTCTTCGACCGTCTCGACGATATTCGCCGACTGCATGGCGATGTGCTGCGAGCCGGGCCCGTGGTTGAACTCGAGGTATTCCTCGATCTGGCTCTTGCGCTTTCCTTCGGCCGGCTCGTTGATCGGGAACTTCACCTTCCCTTGGCCGTCCGTCATCACCTTCGACATCAACGCCGAATACTCGGTCGAGATGTCGTCGTCGCTGAAGTGGATCATCTCGGTCATCCCGAAGACACGCTCGTAGAACTCGACCCAGTGCTCCATGCGGCCGAGCTCGACGTTGCCGACGATGTGATCCAGCGCGAGCAGTCCGACGCCCGGATCGGCCGACGGCTCGCGAGCGACATACCCCGGCAGGTACGCGCCCTCGTACGCGTGACGATCGACGAACGTGTGAACGACGTCGCCGTACGTTGCGATGGTGGAGAGCACGACCTTGCCGAACTCGTCCTCCACCGACTTCGGCTCCATGATCCCCCGGGCACCGCGCTGCACCGCCTGGCGGTACGCCTCGCTTGCATCAGGGACGCGCAGCGAGATGTCCTTCACACCGTCGCCGTGAAGGCCCGCGAAGTCGCCGATCTCGTGACCGCGCCGCAGCGAGCTCGAGATCACGAATCGGATCTCGTTCTGCTCGAGGACGTAGCTTGCGCGATCACGCACGCCCGTCTCCGGCCCCGCGTACGCGGTGCACCGGAAGCCGAGCGCGTGCTCGTAGTAATACGCCGACTGCTTCGCGTTTCCGACCCACAGCTCGACGTGATCCCACCCGTCGAGAGGCATGAAGTCTTCGCTCACGTGGCTGATTCTAGGGCAGTCCCCGCCGGCGTACCCGCGGCAGCTTCCACGGCCGCCACCTCGTCGAGGGATTCGCGCAGTGTCTGCTCCTTCACGAAGAGCACCGCGATCACCCAGACCGCCGCCGCGATGCAGGCTGCGAGCAGGAACGCAGGATGGATCGCACCCGCGAGCCCTCTGCGAAGAGCGAGCGGGAGCCGGTGCACCTGGGAGCCTTCGCCGCCTGCCGCGACGCCGCTCGGCAGCCCGTGATTCACGAGCACGCCCATTACCGTGACACCGAGCGTCGCGCCCATCTGCCGCCCGAACTGCGTGAGCGCGGTCGCCGACCCGATCCGCGAGCGCGGAACCGCGTTCTGGACCGAGAGCACGAAGACCTGCATCATCGAACCGATCCCGATGCCGGCGATCACCATGTTGCGCGCCGCCTCGCCGTTCGTCGTCGAGGCGTTCATCCGCCAGAGCAACAACATCGCGGCGGTCAGCACGACCGGGCCGAAGACCGCGTTCCAGCGGTAGCGCCCGGTGCGCGAGACGAGTTGCCCGGTGAGGATCGACGTGCAGACGGCACCGAGGATCATCGGTGTGAGCACGACGCCCGACGACGTCGCCGACGTCCCGATCACGCCCTGCACGAACAGCGGGACGTAGGAGATCGTCCCGAACATCGCCATCCCGACGAGCGCCATGCACGCGACGCTTCCTGCGACGATCGGGTTGCGCAGCACATCGAACGGCAGGATCGGCTCCGGCGCACGTCGCTCGACGATCCCGAAGATGACGAGCAGGATCACCGCGGCAGCGAGCGCAGCGACGACGTGCCCACTCCCCCACGCGTACTGCCGCCCGCCCCACACGAGGCCGAGCAGGAGAGCGCCCGTCCCGGCGGCGAGCACGCCCGCACCCAGCCAGTCGATCGCGTGCTCGGTCAGCGCGGCGCGGCTCGGCATGGTCAGCGAGATCACGATCAGCGCCAGGCCACCGACCGGCAGATTGACGAAGAACACCCAGCGCCACGTCGTGTTGTCGACGATGAACCCGCCGACCGCCGGCCCGATGATCGACGAGGCGGCGAACACCGCGCCGATCAACCCCTGCCACCGGCCGCGGTCGCGCGGCGGGACGATGTTGCCGATCACCGCGAGCGAGAGCGGGAAGAGACCGCCGGCGCCGATGCCCTGGATCGCGCGGAAGACGACGAGCTGCGTCATCGACTGCGCAGCGCCGCAGAGCGCGGAGCCGATCAGGAAGACGACGATCGAGAAGAGGAAGAGCTTCTTTCGCCCGTAGACGTCGCCGAGCTTGCCGTACAGCGGCACGGTCACCGTCGAGGTGAGCATGTACGCGGTGAAGACCCAGGAGTATTGCGTGATCCCGCCGAGGTCGCCGACGATTCGCGGCAACGCCGTCGCGACGATCGTCTGGTCGAGCGCGGCGAGTGCGAGCGTGACCATCAGGCCGGCGTAGATCGCCAGGATCCGGCCGATCGTCAGGTTGTAGCCGGGGGGCTTGCTGTGGAGTCGCTCGCGAAGGCTCACTGTTAACCAGGTTAACGAACTTCAGTCGCCGGGCGGTTCGACAGCAGGACGCCTCGAGCGCTCGAGGACCACCGCCGAGAGGATTAGCGCTCCGCCCACCACCTCCCAGCGCGTCAGATGCTCGCCGAGGAGAACGATCGCGAACACGACGCCGAGGGCCGGCTGCAGGTTCGAAAACAGCGACGCACGCGACGGCCCGACGCGCGAGATCGCGGTGAACCAGAGGATGTTCGTCAGGAAGAGCGGGCCGACGATTGCGAAGGCGAACCCGATCCAGACGAGCGCGCCGAAGTGGAACGACTGGCTCGTGGTCTGCGGGATCCCGACCGCGGCGATCGGCAACCATCCGAGGGCCAACACCAGAGCCGAGATCCGGAAAGGGGAGTACCGGCGCATCAGCGGCGTGATCGCAACCGAGTACATCGCCCACGTGAGGGCGGTCGCCACAGCGAGCCCGTCGCCGAACACGCGCCCCGAGAACCCGCCCGAGCCGGAAGCGACGAACGCCACGCCCCCGAGCGAAACGGCTGTCGCGAGCCAGAACCCGCGTCCCATCCGCTCGAGGCCGATCACGCTCGCGACCATGCCGATGAAGATCGGCGTCGTCCCGAGGAACAGAGTCACGGTCGCGGCCGAGGTCTTGTCGACCGAATAGACGAAGCACACCTGGTTCGCGAAGATCATCGCCGCCGCAATCGCGACGTAGCGGAGGTCGCGCACGGCGATGCGGAACGATCGCTCTCGCGACCAGGTGAAGATCCAGAAGAGCCCGGTCGCGAGCCCATATCTGATGGTCGCGTACGCCAGCGGATGGAAGCCGTGGGTCAGCACGTAGCGCGTGACCGTCGCGTTGAGCGCCCAGAGAAGGACGGTGCCGAGCAGCATCAGGTCGACGGTCCGTACGCGCATCGGCCTGAGTAAGCTACTTCGCGCCATGGACCGCGAGCCGACCCGCGAAGACGTCGACGCCCTCGTCGGGCCTGCGACTCCCCACTTCGCATACCAGATCCGGGCGCGCGTCCGTGAGCTGGTGGCGGCGCTTCCGGACGACAACGAGGTGCGCCGGTACGCGCAGATCCAGATCGAGCGCCTCGACCGCCTGGGCCACGCGTCGTCGAAGGCCGACGAGGGTCCGCGCGAAGCGGCGACGCGACTCGGCTGGGACGAGATCCCGTCGTCGGCCCGCGCCGACGACCCCCTGCCGCGCGCGTGAACGTCTTCGTCACGGGCGGATCACGCGGGATCGGCCGCGCGATCGCACTCCGCTTCGCCCGCGACGGCGCAGAGCGCATCGCGATCGGCTACCTCCGGAACGACAGCGCGGCGGAGGAGGCGGCGGCGGAGCTGCGTGCGCTCGGTGTCGAGGTGACGCTCGTCCGCGGGAACGTCACCTCGCAACGTGTCCTCGACGAGGTCGCAGCGCTCGGCCCGCTCGACGTCCTCGTGCACAACGCGGCGACCGGCGTGATCCGGCCTGCACTCGAGACCGAGGACAAGCACTGGGACTGGACGCTGAACGCGAACGCACGCGCCTTGCTCCAGCTTGCGCGTGTAGCCGCCCCGAACATGCCGCACGGGTCTTCGATCGTCGCACTCTCGTCGCTCGGGGCGCAGCGAGTGCTCGAGAACTACGTTCTCGTGGGAACGTCGAAGGCGGCGCTCGAGTCGCTCGTGCGCTACCTCGGCGTCGAGCTCGCGCCGCGGATCCGCGTCAATGCCGTGTCAGGCGGCGTCGTCGAGACCGGTGCGTTGGAGCACTTTCCCAACCGCGAAGAGATGCTGCGCGCCGGTGCAGCGAATCCGGTCGGCCGGCTCGTCTCGCCCGACGACATCGCCGGCGCAGTTGCGTTCCTCTGCTCGAAGGACGCCGACATGATCCGCGGCCAGACGATCATCGTCGACGGCGGGTTCTCGCTGCTCGTCGCGACTTGAGCGATTTCGTCGAACACAACCGCCGAGCATGGAACGAGGTTCACGAGCGCCGGCGCCGAGCCCGCCACATTATCGGGCTTCCGACAGACGTGCTCGAGTCGTTGGAGCCGCTGGCCGGGGTCAGCGTTCTGCATCTCCAGTGCGCGACGGGCGAGACGACAACGCAACTCGTCGACCGCGGAGCTGTCGTCGTCGGCGTCGACGTTGCGGACGAGGCGATCTCGATCGCGCGGGAGCTTCTACCGCAGGCCTCGTTCGTGCGCGCGGACGTGCAGGACCTGCCCGAGACGCTTCAGCAAGCATCGTTCGATCTTGTCGTCACCGAAGGCGGTGTCCTTCCCTGGCTTCACGACCTCGACGCCTGGGCCGACGGCATCGTGCGCGCGCTCCGGCCTGGAGGTCGTTTCGTGCTCGTCGAGGAGCATCCGGTCGGCGCGTGCGTCGATGGTCTTCGCTGGACGGAGAACTACTTCGACGAATCCGTCTTCACCGACGTCGGCTGGGAGCACTTCGACCTCCCGGGGGTCCCGGCGACCGAGCAGAAGCATGAGCGGTTCTGGCGGCTCGGCCAGGTCGTGACCGCGCTGGGTCGGGCCGGTTTGCGGATCGAGTCGCTGGACGAGCGACCCGGGGGCTGGCGTGGCACCGACCACCGAATTCCCGGAACGATCGTCCTGCGAGCACGAAACGGTGTCTGACATCTCAACGTGTCAGACACCCGGCAAACGGGCATGAGAGGTCGCATGGGAGTCGCCGTAAGCCTCATCATCGCCGCCGCCGGGCTGGTCCTGGCGCTCGCGATTCATCCAGCAAGCCAGGGGTCGGTCGACGTCAACACCGTCGGCTGGATCCTCTTCGTCGTGGGAGTGATCGGGCTCATCATCGACGTCCTGCTCTGGTCGTCATGGGGGTCGGGCTACCTCCGGCGTGACTCGACGTACGTCGAGCGGCGGGCACGGATGTATCCGGCACGTCGCCGGACGGTCGTCGAAGAGATCGACGAGCCGACGCCGCCGAGCTTTTAGCGCCGGAACGCGCGAGTCGCGAGGTCGCGGGCGACGTAGCCGGCGATCTTCGGGTTCTCCTGCAGCCGACGGACCGAGTACTCGTACCAGTCGGTGCCGAACGGGACGTACACACGCAGGCGGTGCCCGTCCGCGACGAGCTCGTCCGCGCGGTCCGGGCGCACGCCGAGCAGCATCTGGAACTCGTACCGGTCGCGCGGGAGCCCCGCCTCGCTGACGACGCGCAGTGCCTCCTGGATCAGATGCTCGTCGTGCGTCGCGATGCCGACGTACGCACCGTGTGCGACGAGCGCCTCGACGCACCGCACGTAGCTCGCGCGAACTTCGTCGAACTCCTGGAACGCGATGTCTGCCGGCTCGACATAGATGCCCTTGCAGATGCGGACGTTGTCAAGCCCAGGAATGTCGTCGAGCGTCCGCCGCATGTAGGCCTGGAGGACGACGCCGACGTTGTCATGCCCTTCCGCGCGTAGTTGCCGGTGCAGCGCGAGCGTCCGGTCGGTCGTTGACGAGTCCTCCATGTCGATCCGCACGAAACGGCCGCGTGCCGCGGCATCGATGACGACTGCTTCGAGGTTCTCGCGGCAAAGGTCGGTATCGAGCTCGAGGCCGAGCGCGGTCAGCTTGATCGAGATGTTCGCGTCGAGCTTCTCGTCGTCGAGCCGCGCCAGGACATCGTGGTACTGGCCGGCGATCGCGCGCGCCTCATCCGCGCTCGCGATCTCCTCGCCGAGCACGTCGACGGTCGCGACCTTTCCCTTTGCGTTCAACCGCCCGACGACGCGCACCCCATCGTCGAGCGTCGGCCCCGCGATGTAACGCGACGAAAGCCGTTGGACGACGGGCCTCGGAACTGCCGGCAGCAGCCGGACGATCGCGCGGTCGAGTAGAGCCACGAGCGCGCGGGATGGTAAAGGAATCCACGTGCGCGGGCGACCTGTAGAGACGGGCATGGACCCGACGGCGCGCCGCCCACTCTCGCCCGTGCTCTTCTGCGGGTTTGCCGTCGCGTCGATCGGCGGGCCGCTCGCACTCGCCGTGATCTACGTCCCCGGCGCGATCGACCTGCGCTCGGCCGGACTCGTCACCCTCCTTGGAGCGCTGCTCTACGCGGCGCCGTTGCTCGTCTGGATCCGTTTCAGCCGTGATGTCGTCTCGCCCGCAGGGCTCGCCGGCTTCGTCGAGGCCGCAGCCGGAAGGCGCCTCGCGCTCGTCCAGGCGGCGGTGTGGGCGTTCTCGTACTTCCTCTATCTGCCGTACACGGTCACGGACATCGTCTACGAGATGCTCGCGGTCGTCTTCCCCGGCATCGAGCCGTGGCGGCCGCTGCTCGAGGTCACGATCCCGATCGCGATCGTCGCGCTGGTGCTGCTCGGGACAGCACCGGCGCTGCGCGTGCTCGCCGCGTCGGCCGTCTTGCAGCTCGGGATCCTCGTCGTGCTCGGCGCCGCCGTCATCCACCACGTCGGCGCGCCGACGGCGTCGTTCACGCACGCTCACGGCATTCGCCCTGGCGCGGCAAGTGTGGCGCTGCTCTTCGTGTGCGGCAGCCTGCCGCTGTTCCTCGGCGCGGAGGTTGTCGGCGGGAGCCGCAGCATTCGCCGTGTGCTCCCGCTCGCGGGCGTCGTCGCCGCCGCGTACGTGCTCTTCGCCGTCTTCGCGTTCGCCGCCGTCGACCCGGCGCTTCGCACCGAGGAGCTCCCCGGCTACGCGATCGCCGGCGCGTACTCGGGACGCACACTTGCGATCGTTGTCGGCGTCGGCGCGGCCGCCAGCGTCGCCGGGCTGATCGTGGCGGAGTACGTCGCGCTCTCACGTTTGCTCCATGCGTTCACCGGCGTCCCGGTTCGCAAGCTCGTCAGCTGGATCGCCGTGCCGTTCGTCGCGCTCGACGCCCTCAGTCTGATCGACCCGGACTGGTTCGACGAGCACGTGCTGCGACCGTCGCTGATCACGCTGTACCTCTCGCAGCTGATCGTGTTCGCCGTCTATCCGCTCTACCGGAGACGGCCCGTCGACGTCGTGCTGGCGGCGATCGCCTTTGCGCTGATGGCCTGGGGTCTGTGGCGCGGGATCACAGGCCCCGTCGCCACCTAGCCTCAGCCTTCGCGCATGAAGCCCTGGCGCGCGGCGCTGACGAGCGCCACCGCTTCAGGGAACAGCACGCGCATCGAGTCGCGCAACGCGATCGACTGCTCTTCGGCGGCACCCGTCACCTGCACCTGCGCGAGCGCGGCTGCGGTCAACTCGACGGCAGTGTTGAGCGTCAGCGTCGCGAACTGCTCGCGCTGCTGCTCTTGTACGGACTCCGCCTGTTGCTCCGCAAACTCGCGCAACCCGCGCAGGAGATCCTCGGGGTCGCCTCCGAACGGAAATCCTCCGAATCCACCTTCCATGCGGACCACGGTAGCGGCTCAGAGGAGTGAGACGGCGTAGTCCCGTTCGACCTCGCGCACGAACTCGTCTACGGCACCCGTCGCGCCGCGGATCGCCGCCGAGAACGGCGATGAGTTCTCCCCGAGCGCGCGCTCGAGCGTGACGGTCGCGACTCCGACGTCGTCGAGGAACGTCGGCGTGGCGAGACGCGGCGGCGCACCAAGAACGCGTTCGAGCACGAGCGCTGCCTCCTCCGCCTCGTCGATCCCCGGCGGCTGCTCCACGATGCGAACTCGCGCGAGCTCCGCGCGCAGCTGCTCGAGGTCGCCGCCGCCGGCCAGATCCTCGGCGAGCTCGCACATCGCGACGATCGATGCGGTGTCGCGCACCTCGTCGCGCGCCGTGACGACCACCCCGGCGTCGTCTAGCACGAGCCAGCGACGGTCGTCGTCGCCGAACGCCACCAGGTACCGCCGCAACGAGCTCGCCGGCTCGGCCGCGAGCACCGCCGTCACCCGCCCGTGCGCGGCGGCAGTAGCGGCGATCCGCTCGAGATCCTCTTCCAGCCCCATAAGGTTCCGAGAATATGGATGCGAAGACCCTGTTCGCGCCCCTCGGGCCTGATTACGACCGCTGGGCGAACATCCTCTCGTTCGGGCAGGACCCGCGTTGGCGTCGCTTCCTCGTCTCGCGGCTCGACGTGCAGCCGTTCGACACGGTGCTCGACGTCGCGACCGGGACTGCGGCGGTCGCGCTCGAGCTCGCGCGCCAGAAGGACTGCTACGTGGTCGGCGTCGACCAGAGCGCCGAGATGCTTGAAGTCGGCAAGCAACAGGTGCGGCTCGCCGGCGCGACGAGGAAGGTCCGGCTGGAGCAGGGCGACGCGCGCTCGCTCCCGTTCGACGACGGCACGTTCGACGGGCTGACGTTCACCTACCTCCTCCGCTACGTCGAGGATCCGCGGGCGACGCTGCGCGAACTGTCGCGGGTCGTCAAGCCCGGCGGCCTGATGGCGGGGCTCGAGTTCGGCGTTCCGGGCGGCGTCTGGCGGCCACCCTGGGAGCTGTGGGTACGCGTCGGGCTCCCGGGCGCCGGACGCTTGATCGGGCACGGCTGGCACGAGGTTGGGACGTTCCTCGGCCCGTCGATCCGCGACCACTACGCCGACTGGCCCATGCCGCGGCTCCTGCAGGCGTGGCGCGATGCAGGACTCGAGGACGTCCGCGCCAAGCGGCTCTCACTCGGCGGCGGGATCGTGACGTGGGGACGCAAGAAGACGTAAGGCCCGCGTGGTACGCGCTGGGCGGTGGCGGCTGGCGCGGCTACGTGACGCTCCTCCATCCGCCGTACACGCTCTGGCACCTGTCGTACGTCGCGGTCGGAGCGGCGCTCGCGCCGCACTTCCACACCAACCGGCTGGTCTGGGGGATCGCCGCGTTCTTCCTCGCAATGGGGATCGCGGCGCACGCGCTGGACGAGCTGCACGGCCGGCCGCTGCAAACGCGCATCCCTTCTTCGGTGCTGATCGGGCTGGCCGTCGTGTCGCTCGCCGGCTCGGTGGCGATCGGCATCGGCGCTGCGATCGCCTGGGGTTGGGGACTCCTCGCCTTCGTAGCGGTCGGCGCCGTTCTCGTGCCCGCGTACAACCTCGAACTGGCGTTCCACAACGACATCGGGTTCGCGGTCGCCTGGGGAGCGTTCCCCGCTCTGACGGGCTACTTCGTCGAAGCGCAGACGATCCGGGTCGAAGCTGTCGCGGTAGCCGCGTTCGCGTTCGCCGCAAGTCTCGCGCAGCGCACGCTGTCCACACCCGTCAGGCAGGCGCGGCGACAGCGAGGAACGACAGCCGGCACCGAGCCGCTCGAGCGCGCGCTGCGACTGCTGACCTGGGCGATCGTCGCGCTCGCCGTCGGACTCGTCGCGGCGCGCCTACGATGAGGACATGAGCGTAGGCTCGACAGAGCTCAGCAAAGAGCGGAGACGCCGACATGCGCGGCGCCGGAGCGGGAATTGACCGCCGCCGCGATCGTCGGCGTCATCGCAGCAAGTTTCGCCGGAATCGCGCTTGTCGCGTGCGTGCTCGTCCTGCGCAAGGTGAAGGGGCACGAGCGCCTGCTCGACCGCACGATCGAACGCGGCCGTGCTGCCTTCGACGAGGTGGTGACGCAGGAAGTCGAACGTCGGTCGTCCGAGCTCGAAGCGACGCTCGCGCGCGCACGCGCCGACTCGATCTCGCTGCTCGCGGAGGAGGAGCGGCGGATCGCGGAGGAACGGCGGCGCGACGTCACGGAACGCGAGCGTGACGCGACGGCTCGGCTCGGCCAGCAGCTGATGCAGGCGCAGGCAACGGTCGAGCAGCGGCTCACGGACTGGCAGAGCGACGTCGAGAAACTGCAGCAAGGGCTCGACGTCGAGCTGAAGCGGATCGAAGCCCGGCAGCGGCAGCTCATGGCCGACGTCGAGTCGAAGATCGGCCAGGACGCCGAAGCGCTGCAGGCGGACATCGAGGAGCAGCGGACGGTGATCGCGCGCATGCGCGGAGAGCTGAAGCGCACCGCGGAGGAGGTCGCGGAGCAGGCGAACGCCGAGCTCGAGCAGCATGCCGCCGAGCGCCGCCATGCGCTGCACGACGTCGCCGACCGGCTTCGCCGCCGCGAGCGCAACTTGCAGGAGCTCGTCGAGCGGGAGGGGAACGACGCGGCGCAGCGCATCCAGCTGGCGCTGGGCGATATCGAGCGACGCCAGGTCGAGCAGCTCCAGCGGACCGTCTCGCGTGAGACGACGCGGTATGCCGAAGCGGCTGCGCTGTCATTCGACGGCTCGATCAAGACCGCGCGCGAGGAAGCGGCGCGACGGCTCTCACGCGAGCTCGACCTGTCGGTCGAGCGGTTCGCACGTGACGCCGAGAGCGTGCTCACGGACCGGCTGAACGCATTGACGGATGCGGCGTCGGCCCGCGTCGAGGAGCGGCTGTCACGCCTGCGCTCCGCGCTCGAGCAGCAGAGCGACGAGGCGCTCGTCTCGCTGGAGGAGCGTGCGCACCAGGTGGAATCGACTCTCCGCGACCGTTTGCGCGAGATCGCCGCCGACGCCGAGTCGGAACGCGCGATTCTGGACAGCCGTGTGCACGAGCTCGGACGCCGCCTCGACGAGCTCGCCACCCGAACGTAAGGATTCCGTGTCGAGCTCCAACTTTACGGTGGCAGGGTTCGTCTAGATCAGAGCGAATCACCTTCCACCATGCCTCAGACCATCGAACAACCCCAGTCGGAGCGCGAAAAGGTCGAGTCCTGGCGTCTCCACGTGCTGATCGAAGCCGGCTATCCGCTGCCGCTCGCCGAGAGGCTCGCACACTCTGAGGCCGATCTTCACCGGGCCGTGGAACTGATCCACCAAGGCTGCGCGTTCGACACCGCAGCCGAGATCCTGGTCTAGCGCGTCAGGTCGCTCGCGCGACGAGGGCCCGCGCGATCTGGGTGTCGATCGTCCCGACGACCTTCTGAACTGCGTTCTGCACGATCGAGATGACCGTCAGCTCGGTCCGACCCTGTGCGATCGCGACGAACTCGACGGCGAGGCGCACCTTTCCGGCTGTGGTCTTCACGTCGACGACCAGGAGAAACGCCTCGGCGTTGGTTGCGACCGGCGCGAAAATCGTTCGTCGAAACGACACGAACGTCACTCCCGAGCCAAGCTCTTTCAGGAGGTGGGTGCGTAGACATTGAGCGGCGCCGGGCGCGAGTACCGTGCGACGCCAGTCGGCCGCGACCATCGCGCGCGTCTTCAGGATCACCGCACCGGTCTGTAGCTGCAAGCCTTGGTCGCTCCACGCTGACTCCGCAGCGCCCGTGACTACGAGGTCGGCCTGCTTCGGTTGGAAGGTGCCGCACGCCGGTGACGAAGACAGGTCCGGATTCTTGAAGCCTCCGGTCCAGGTGCCGGCGCCGAGATCCGACCGCAGCGCGACCGCCCGCTTCGCCGCGGCCTGATCGGCTTTCGTGAGGTGGATCTGCTCCTTCTCGCCCGTCGCGGCGAACGCGGCACCGGCGGCCACGGCGGAAACGCACAGGGCGGCGAGAAGGGCTCGCATCCCGAGGAACCTTACGTACGATCGACGGGATGAAGGTCGAGGCCACGGAGGTCGACGGGCGCAAGGTGTACAGCGTCCGGGCGTTCAACTCGGGCGTCGCAACCTGGCTGAACCGCCTGCCGACCCTCTGGATCGAGGGCGAGGTGACAGAGCTCCGGCGCCAGCAACGCTGGGCGTCCGTCTTCTTCACGCTCAAGGATCCGGAGGACGGTGCGTGCCTAACTGCGCAGATGCCGCGCGGGCAGTTCGACGCGCTCGAGCTCGACCTGCGCGAAGGCGAGCGCGTGCATGTATTCGGCCGCGCCGAGTTGTACGAGCAGCGCGGCGAGCTGAAGCTCAAGGTGCTGACGATCGAGCGCTTCGGCCTCGGCGCGCACCTTGCAGCGCTCGAGCGCCTCAAGCGCACCCTTGCCGCCGAAGGCCTCTTCGCAGCGGAGCGCAAACGGCCGCTGCCGCGCTTCCCGCGGCTGATCGGCCTCGTCACGGGCAACGATGCCGCCGCGAAGAAGGACGTCCTCACGCACATCGTGCAGCGGTTCCCGCCCGCGAACGTGCTCGTCGCCGAGACCTACGTGCAGGGACCGCGTGCGCCGGCGTCGATCGCAACCGCGATCGGCGACCTGTGCAAGCGCGGCGCCGACGTGATCGTGCTCGCGCGCGGCGGCGGCAGCTTCGAAGACCTGCTGCCGTTCTCCGATGAGCGCGTCGTGCGCGCCGTCGCGGCCTGCAATGTCCCCGTCGTGTCCGCCGTGGGCCACGAGCAGGACACGCCGCTGTGCGACCTCGCCGCCGATGTTCGGGCGTCGACCCCGACCGCGGCCGCGAGGCTCGTCGTGCCTGACATCAACGAGTTGCGCGAGACGGTCGTCCGCTCGCGCGAGGCACTGCATCGCGGCGCGCACCGTGCGGCAGAAAGGCACGCACAGCGTCTCGCAGCGACACACGACCGGCTGGGGCGCGCACCGCTGCTTGCGCTCGAACGCCGCCGCGCGACACTCGACACGCTGCACGCTCGGCTGGGCGCGCTCAGCCCGGTCGCGACGCTCGAGCGCGGCTACGCGATCGTGCATCGCGGTGACGAGTTGGTGCGTGCGTCGACGCAGGTCGAAACCGGTGACGAGATCGACGTGCGCGTCGCCGACGGCACCTTCGGAGCTACCGTTGGCTGAGCCGACGTTCGAAGAAGCTCAGCACGAGCTCGAGGCGATCGTGACGCGGCTCGAGCGCGGCGACGCAGGAGTCGACGAGCTCACGAAGCTCTGGGAGCGCGGCGAGGAGCTGTATCGCATTTGCGCCACGAAGCTCGAGGTCGTGCAGGGCAAGATCGAGGAGCTACGCGCGCTCGAGGAGCGCTCGACCTAACTCCGCGCCGAGCTCGGTCAGATCCTCGGCCGCGCTCCTGACATCCCCCGACAGCGACCGCGCGTCGATGCCGTCTCGCACGACGCCACCGAAGAGGACGCACGCCCGATCGAGCGCGGCGCAGTGGCGCACGACGGCGCCGGGGGCCTTGCCCTCGAGTGTCGTGCGGTCGACGGTTCCCTCACCCGTCACAACCAGGTCGGCGCGCCGCGCGCGCTCGTCGAAGCCGATCGTGTCGAGGACGAGCGACGCCCCGTCGCAGAGCTCGGCGCCGAGTGCCGCGAGCCCGGCCCCGAGGCCGCCACCCGCACCGGCGCCCGGCAGGTCGCGGAACGGCTCGAGCTCGACGAGCGATGCGAGCCGGCGTTCGAGCTCCTCGACCGCATCCGGGCTTGCGCCCTTTTGTGGGCCGAACACGCGCGCGGCCCCGCGGTCACCGAGCAGCGGGTTGCGCACGTCGCAGAGGACGCGCACGCGGACGCCGCGAAGCTCAGCCCCGACGATTTGACGCAGGCCGGCGCCACCGTCGACGGTTGCCGTGCCGCCGACGCCGACGAGCAGTTCGCGCGGCTGCTCAGCGAGGATCGCGAGGAGCAGCTCGCCGAGCCCGCGCGTCGATGCGCGCAGGGGATCGCGCTCCTTCGCTCCGACGAGCGGCAGCCCGATCGCCTCGGCCGAGTCGACGACGGCAGAGCCGTCGGGCAAGGCGAGCCAACGCGCGGTGACGGGTAGGCCGAACGGGTCGGAGACTCGCGCCGTTTGCCAGCCGCCCCCACGCGCGGCGTGCAGCACGGCTGCGGTTCCCTCGCCTCCGTCCGCGACCGGCAACTCCTCGGCGCTCACCCATCGGCGCACGCCGGCGGCGAGGTATGCCGCGGCCGACACCGGGTCGAGGACGCCTTTGAGGCTAGCCGGCGAGGCGAGAACGAGCGGGCTCATGCTCCATCGGCGTCACGTCCTCGTCCGAGTCGTCGCGGTCCTCCATGTGCCGGAGCGTCGCGAACGACAGACCTTCACGCGCGAGGAACACGAGGCCGATGCCGATGCCGACGGACGCCTCGATCGCCTGCAGGCCGATCCCGAACGCGATGCCATGCGCGTAGGCGATGCCGTAGTTCACGAGTGGCGTCGCGACGGCGACCTGTACAAGACCGACGTTGCCGGGCCACAGCGGCACGATCGTCGCGACGTTCATCAGCACGAGCACCAGACCGGCCGCGGCGAGCGGCTCGTCGATCTGGAACGCCTTCATCGCCGACCACACGGCGAGCAGCTGGCAGAACCAGCCGGCGTACTGGAACGCCGTGGCTTTCAGCGCCGGCACCGGCTTGCGCATGATGGCGAGCCCCTGCCGTGCGCGGACGAGCAGCAGCCGCACTGAACCGAGACTCTCGAGCTCGCGATGCTGGCGACGGGCGAGCACAACTGCCGTGACGAACAGCAGCACACCGAGCCCGATCGCGAGGCCTAGCGTCAGGTACGCCCAGGGTGGGATGTCGGCCGCGATCAAGACCCAGATGACAAGGGTCACGGTCGGGAAGAGATCGAACATCCGGTGCGCGAAGACCGACCCGATCAGCGTCGCGGTCGTGCCTTTGCCCCCCGGCATACGGCGCCGCAACACGGCGGCGCGCGCGAGCTCGCCGACGCGCCCAGGCAGCACCGCGTTCGCGAACAGGCCGACGCAGAACGCAGAGAAGACGAGTGAGAACTTCGGCCGCGGCTTCTCGAGCGACTGCTCGATGCACGTGTGCCACGAGACCGAGCGGGCAACGACCGAGAGGAGGTTGAGGCCGACTGCGACCGCAACCCACGGCCACGACACGGCGGTGAACGCGTCGTTGACCGCGTGCCAGTCGGGGCCGCGCCAGATCACGAGCCCGATCGCGACGCCGAGCAGCGCGACGAGCACGCCAACCACTGCCCAGCGGCTCCTCACGCGGCGACCTCCACGTAGACCTCTTCGAGCCGCCGCGCGATGTCGTCCCACCCATAGTTGGCGAGCGCATGCGCCCGCGCTGCACGTCCCATCTTCACCCGGCGATTCTCGTCGGAGAGCAGGTCGACGACAGCCGCCGACAGCGCGCTCGGATCGGACGGCGGCACGAGCAGCGCAGCCTCCGGCGTCGCCACGGCTGCGTACCCGGGGATGTCTGACGCGACTGCCGGCGTCGCGCACGCGAACGCCTCGGCGAGCACGAGTCCGAAGCTCTCGCCGCCGAGCGCCGGCGTAACGGAAGCTTTTGCGCGCAGCAACTCGTGCGTGCGCACCTCGTTCGTGACGATGCCGAGCACATCGATCCCGGACTCGTCGAACCGCAGGCGCGCGTGCAGCAGGCGGTACTGCAGCGGGTCGGTGCCGATCAGCCGAAGCCGCGCACCGGTCGTGGCGTGGATCGCAGGCCATGCGCGCAGCAGTGTCGCTAGGCCCTTGCGTGGGTCGTGGCGGCCGATGAAGACGACTGCGTGGTCGCGATCGGTGGGATCGGCCTCGTCGGGTGTGAGTACGCCGTTGGGGATCACACGGTAGTCGTCCTTGATCCACCGCGCAGCCGACTCGGCTGCCATCGGCGACACCGCGATCCGCGCATCGACCCGGTCCATCAGGAAGCCCCAGAAATGAAGGCCGTAGCGCATCCACCCGAGGTCCCCGTGCGCGTGGTGCGTGACCACGATCGGGCACTGGGCAAGCGCGAGCGCGGCGACGCAGATCGCGGGTGTCATCGGCTCGTGCAGGTGGATGACGTCGAACTGGTGCTCGTCGAGCACAGTGCGCATCCGCCCGACCGTGCGCGGCGAGAGGATGATGTTCGGCAGCGAGCCGTTCGCCGGGACGACGACCGACCGGCCCACCGGCGTGATCCCCGCAGGCAGAGTCCCGTGCCGCCCGCTGCGCGGATGGAGGAACCGCGTGAACTTCCCCGGCGGGTCGTTGCCCATGACGAGCTCGACATCGTGACCGCGCCGCCGGAGCGCCGCCGCCTGGTGCTCGGCGTGCTCGACGACTCCGCCCGGATACGACCACGAGAACGGGACGATGATCCCGATCTTCATGCGATCACGCCTGCGAATGCTTCCGCGAGCCGCTCGGCACCGAGCTCGAGCACGTCGTCGGCGACCGCGAGCGAGATGCGCGCCCATCCCGTGCCGCTCGGGCCGAACCCTTCGCCCGGTGCGACCGCGACGCGGTACTCCTCGAGCAGCTGCTCCGCGGTCAGCCCTTCGGGAAGGCGCAGCCACACGAAGAACGTCCCGTCGCACACGATCGGCGCGCGCAACGCGTTGGCGAGGAGGTCGCGGCGTCGTTGGTACGTCGCGACGCGCTCCGCGACCGACTCCTGCGGGCCTTCGAGCGCCGCGATCGCCGCGCGCTGCAGCGGTTCGAAGATCCCGACGCGCTCGTGGTCGTTCAGGAGGTTGATCCGCTCGACGATCTCGGCGTTCCCGACGACGAAGCCGATGCGCCAGCCCGCCATGCCGTACGTCTTCGACATCGACCACATCTCGACGCCGACATCCTTCGCGCCCGGCGTCGCGAGAAAGCTCGCCGGCGCGCGGCCGTCGTAGACGAGGTCAATGTACGCAGCGTCGTGGACGATCGCGCCGCCGGTCCGCTCGGCCCAGCGCAGCGCATCCGCGAACACGCCGTCGGGCGCGCAGACCGCGCACGGATTCGACGGATAGTTGAGGTAGAGTGCCGCGGCCGCCTCGACGCCGTCGAGGTGAGGTGCCCAGCCCGCGTCGGGGTCGAGCGGAAACGTCTTGAGCCGCGCGCCCGCGAACCCGGGGCCGGACGGGTAGTCGGGGTAGTACGGATCGGGCAGGAGGACCGTGTCGCCCTCGTCGGCGAGCACGAGCGAGAGCTCGACGATGCCGGTCTTCGTCCCCGGGAGCACCGCCACTTCGCGATCGGGATCGAGCTCGACGCCGTAGACGTCGCGGTAGCGCTCGGCGATCGCCTCGCGCGTTCGCACGAGCCCACGGATGGGTGCGTAGCCGTGCACGTCCGGGCGGCGCGCCGAGTCGACGAGCGCTTCGACGACGTGCGCGGGCGGCCCGAGCTCGGGGTTGCCGCGGCCGAGGTCGACGAGCGGCGGGCCAGCTTCGGCCGCGGCCGCGGAGACGCGGCCGAGCAGCGCGACGAAGTACTGCGGCGGGAGTCGCCTGAGGCGGGCGGGACGCGGACGCACTCGGTGATCGTATTCGTGCCGCTCATCGGCAGGCGCAGCCGTTCAACGTCTGCTTCCCTCCGCTTGGCGACCAGTCCGTTGACGTCCGATGGGGACAGTCGGAAGCTCCGGCCATGACCGAGCTGACCGAACGCCTCAACAGCTTCGAGAGCCGCCTGCACTCGATGGAGTACGAGCTCGCCGAGCTTCGACGCTTCGCTGCCGACACGGAGCGGAAGCAGGCGGCGGAGCCCGAGCAGCCGCTCTGGGCGCTCTATGCCGAACCGCCCGCTGTACCCGCGCCATCCGTGCCGCCGCCGGAGCCGATCTTCCGGCCGGAACTGCCCGTGACGGCGCCGCTCAAAGCGCCGCTGCCAGCATCGCGCCGCGAGCTCGATCTCTCTGCGCTCCTCGGCGCGCGTGCGCTTGCCTGGACGGGCGGCGCCGTGATGCTCCTCGGCATCGTCTTCTTCTTCGTGCTCGCGGTCGAGCGTGGCTGGATCGGCCCGCTCGCACGGGTCTCTCTCGGCGCAGCCGCGTCGGTCATCTGCCTCGCAGCCGGCACCTGGCTGCAGCGCCGCTTCGGCGGCACCTACGCGGCCGTGTCGGCGGCTGGAGTCGGGGTCGCCGGGCTCTACGCGACGTTGCTCGCCGCGACGGCGCTGTACGACCTCGTCCCGCGGCCGGCGGCGCTGGCCCTGGCCGGCGGGATCGCCGCGCTCGGCGCGGGGCTCGCGATCCTGTGGAACACGCAAACCCTCGCGGCGCTGGGCCTGGTCGGCGCCGCACTCGTTCCGATCCCGATCGCCCTCCAGGACGGGCACCTGTCACCGGTCGGAACAGCGTTCGCCGTGCTGATCCTCGCGGCAACGGGCGCTGTCGCAGTGCCGCGCGACTGGACCCGGCTCTACGCGGTGACGAGCGCGATCGTGACGCTCGAGTCGTTCGCGCTCGTCTTCACGCACGAGCCGCGGGCGACGGCGGTCGCGATCGCGGCGTGGCTCGTCTCGGGCAGCGCGGCGGTATGGCTCATGGTGCGTGAGCGCCTGACGTCGACAGCTACGTCGCTCGCGCTGCAGAGCGCAGTCTTCGCCGGCTGGAGTGCTGCCGTCCTGTATCACGGAGGCGCACGCGGCTACGCACTCCTGGTCGTCGCCGGCGCGTACGGCGTCGTGTCTGTCCTTCTCTGGCGGCGCGACCGGAACGCGGCCGCAGTCCTGTGGGCGATCGCACTCACGTTGGCCGCGATCGCAGCAGCCCTGCTTGTCTCCGGTGTGTCGCTCACGATCGTCTGGGCGGCGGAGGCAGCAGTGCTCTCGCGCCTGGCGCGCCGCGTCATCGAGCCGAAGTTCCAGCTCGCCGCACTTGTCTGGCTGACGCTCGCGTACGTCCATGGCGTTGCCGCTGACGCACCGCTTACGAAGCTGTTCGTCGAGAACACCGATACCTGGATCGCGACTGTCAGCGCCGCGTCCCTTGCCGTCGCTACGGCGATCGTCGGGCTCAGCACGTTCGATTGGGACTCGCGGGGCGAGAGCCTCCTCGGCCGGATGATCGAAGACCTGCGCCGCAGCCAGCCGCTGCTGCGCACCGGAGCTCTCGTACTCGCGGCCGTCGCCGCGCTGTACTCGGCCTCGCTGGCAGTGGTCACGCTGCCGGGATCGTGGGACTGGGGTCATGTCGCGGTCGCCGGCCTCTGGTCGGTCGCCGCAGTCGGCCTCGTGGCCGCCCGCCTGAGCCGCGGTGCGCTCGCGCTGACCGGCGCGGCGACCGTCCTCGCCCTCGGCTACGACGTCGAGCAAATCGGCGACCCGCAGCGCTGGTGGTCATTGGTCGCGGTGTCCGTCGCCGCAGTCGTCGTCGCGGTTGTCACCCAGCTACGGTCGGAGACCGACGCGCTCGATCTCCCCGCGTTCGCCTCACTCACGGTGAGCGTGGGGCTCGCGGGCGGCGGCTTGTGGGGCCTCCTCAACGGGCCCGCCCTCGGCACGGGCCTTCTGGCGCTGGCGGTGGGCTACGGCGTGCTCGCCGAGCTGCTGAGTGGGAAGCATCGCGACTTCGCGACCGCCGTAGGCGTAGCCGCGCTCGGTGTCGCGGTTCCTGCATCCGTGCTCCTGCTCGACGGGACGTGGCTCGTGCTCGCGTGGACGATGGCCGCCGCGCTGCTCGCCGTCTTCGCCGCCTCCGAAGAGCGGCTGCAGGTCGGTTCGCTCGTGTACCTCGGTCTCGCGTTCGTGCACACGCTGGTCTTCGAGGCGCAGCCGAGCGACGTCTTCGTCGCGCACCGGCACCCGGGCGCAGGTGCTCCGGCGGGCGTGTTGCTGGTCGTGTCGTGTGCCGTCCTCGCCGTGACGATGCCGCGGCTCCGCCAGCCGCTCGCATGGCTCGGCGGATCGCTCGCGCTCTATGCGGCCACCCTCACGATCCTCGAGCTCTTCGAGGACACGGGCGGCGGAATCGACACTGCGTTCCAGCGCGGCCACACCGCCGTCAGCGCGGTGTGGGGAATCGCCGGGCTGATGCTGCTCGTCGCGGGCCTAAAGCAGGCGGGACGTCGTTTCCAGATCGCGGGCTTCGCGCTCTTCGGGCTCAGCCTCGCGAAGCTCTTCATCTACGACCTCGCGTTCCTCAGCTCCGTTGCACGCGCCGGCTCGTTCCTGGCCGTCGGCGCCGTCCTGCTCATCGGTGGCTTCTTCTACCAGCGGCTCGCAGGCACGCGCCCGACAATAGACTCGCCCGTGTGACCCTGATCGAAGCGCTGTCGGTCGACGTCGGCCCGCGGATGGCCGGCAGCGACGCCGCGTCGCGCGCCGCCGACGTCGTCGCGGATGCGTTCCGCGAGCTCGGCCTCGAGCCGCGTTTCCAGGAGTTCGACCTCGTCGGCTACGAAGCGGACGAGCCGGAGCTCGAGGTCGAAGGCGAATCCTGGCCGGTCGGCCCGTGCATGTACGCACACTCCTTCGCGGGGGAGGGCACGGTCCGCCGGATCGGCGCGTCCCCGAACCCGATCGGGGACGGCAAGCTCGCGAACTTCGCGGTGGTCGACTCGTCGGGACGCGAGGTCGCCCGGCTGCTGACAAGCCCGTTCTCGATCGGAGCGATCCCGTTCATGTCGGCGCACATCCACATCACGACGCCGCCGACGGCGTTCGTCTCGATCGCCGACTCGGCGCGGCTCGTCGACGGTATGCGCGTGCGGGCGAAGATCGGCGGACGCTTCGTCCCCGGCCGCCGCGAGCGAAACGTGATCGCCGACATCCCCGGACGCGACGAGAAGCATGTGATCGTCAGCGCCCACTACGACTCGGTGTGGCGCGGCAACGGCGCGATCGACAACGCGACCGGCGTCGAGGGGGTTCGCCGCATCGGGGAAGCGCTGGTCGGACGCGAACTCGAGCACGGCGTGCGGCTCGTCGCCTTCGCGGCCGAGGAGATCAAGCTGACCGGCTCGCGGTACTACGTCGACGAAGCGAACCTGCGCGAGGAGCTCGACAACATCCTCGGCGTCGTCAACCTCGACTGCATCGGCCACGGCGAGAAGCTCGAGCTGCTCGCGTCGCCCGACGCCCTGCTCGGCCGCGCCGTCGAAGCCGCGCGGAGCCTCGGCCTGCTCGAGCGCTACGAGGTCGAGACCGGGGCGGCGACCGGCGGCGTCGACTCGCACTGGTTCGCGGAGAAGAAGGTGCCGGCGGCGAGCATCCTCCACTTCCCCTACGACGAGTACCACCTGCCGACCGAGTCCCCCGCGCTGGTTGACGAGCAGCTGATGCAGGACTCGATCGCGCTCGCGACCGCGCTGGTCGAGTCGCAGCTGGCAGAGCCGATTCCTCGCTGACGTCGTCCACCTGACGTATCATTACGTCAGATGAACGCCGTACTCGAGACGATCCGGGATCTATCCCGCCCGGCCGAAGCAGCTTCGGAGCTGCACGAGCTGAGCATGGAGTTGGCCTACCACGAGACGATCCCGCCGGAGATTCAGGAGCGGGTCCGCGAGCTCACCGACGCCGTTGACTCGCAGCGGGCGAGTTGGGGCCGGGTGGATCCGTACTACGTCGAGGTCGTGCTGCGCGCGACGCTCAGCGCACACATCGCGCTGATGGAGCCGGACGTCCCGGACTCGCACCTTCGGCTACGGATGGCCCTCGACACGCTTGCCCAAGCCTTCTCGTCGATCGCCGAGGATCAGCTGGTCTCCGACGATCGAACCGGCAAGGAGCTCGTCGCCTGGTTGGTAGCGACAACCGAAACGCCGCAAGCTCAGATCGCGCGGTTGATCGGGGTGAGCCCGCGCCAGTTTCAACGCTGGCTCTCTCCTTCTGAGTCCGCGTCACCCGAAGGAGACGATCTCCGGCGGGTACGGGTGATCGCTCGAATCGTCAACCAGTTGCGTTTTTCTCTGACGCCGGCCGGCGTCGTCAAGTGGTTCTCGTGGCCGTCGCCTGAGCTTGGTCGGAGACGGCCGATCGATCTCCTGGACAAGCCGGCGCAGCTGCCGCGGCTGATCGGACTTGCGTCGGACTACAGGTCGACGACGCTGACGTGATCTGTTACCGGAGCGCCGACTACCTCACGCCTCTTCGCGCGAGCCAGGCGCAGCGTCGGCCCGGCCGCTTCCATCGCGGGACGGAGGACGAGCCCACGCAGTACCTCTGCCTCCATCCGCTCGGCCCGCACGCCGAGGCGATGCGACGGTTCGGCACCCGCACGAGCGAAGCGGCGCGACATCTCGATTTCCGCACCTGGGCGCTCAAGCTTCCCGATCAGGGCCTCGTCGACCTCGAGTTCGACGAACGCTGGGTGGCCGACGACTGGAGCGCGTGCCAGGAGCTCGGCGACATGTTGCGGGAGTCGGGCACGCGCGGTCTCATCACCCCGAGCGCGGCCTTGCCCGGCACCAAGAACGTGGTCTTGTTCGGGCCGTTCTCCGCCTCCCCGTACGACGTGCCGATCCGGCCCAGCGAGCTTCCCGCGAGCATTACGGGCGAGCACGGTTGCGGATTGAAGACGCTCGTCGAGCTCGTCCGCTTTCGCGGCCAGCCGCATCCCGGACGCAGTTTCATGTTCCGAGAGCCGAGCTGGGACTACAGCTGAGCTAGTCGGGCGGCCCGTTGCCCGGCTGGCCGTCGTACTGCTTCGCGACCGCAGTCTCGAGCCCGTCGGCCTTCCAGGCCTCGAAGCCTCCGATCACGTCGCCCACGTCGACGCCGAGGTCGACGAGCATCGACGCGGCGAAGACCGTCGAGAACCCGTGATCGCACACGAGGATCAGCCGCTTGTTCTCGAGCGCCGGGTTGCGGTAGTCGTCGGACGCGATCCGCCACTCGAGGACAGTACGCGGGACATGGTGGGCGCCCGGGATGACGCCGTCGTGCTCACGCGAGAAGTGATCACGGATGTCGACGATGACCGCGCCCGCCTGTGCTGCGGCGTGTGCCTCGGTCGGCGTATAGCGACGGATCCGACCCCCGGCCAGGTCGAACAGCTCGTTCAGGGTCATGCGGTGACCATAGACTGCTCGGCATGTTCGACGGAGGCCTCGCCGAGCTGCACACCCACCTCGGCGGCTCGGTGGCTTCGGACATCATGTGGAGCCTCGCGCACGAGCAGGGGATCCACCTGCCGACGCGCGACTACGAGGAGTTCGACCGCATGGTCACCGTCTCCGACCCGCGCGGCGTTCCCGACCTCGACTCGCTCGATCAGATCTACCACCTGGCCGAGCTGATCCAGAGCTCGCCGCTGGCCGTCCAGCGGAGCGTCCACGCGGCGATCGGCGGCGCGTATCGCTCGCAGAAGATCACGACACTCGAGCTTCGGTTCAATCCGATGAAGCGCAACCGCGGCGGCGAGCGCGACCTCGACCACATCATCCTCGCCGCGACGCGGGGGCTCGACATCGCGTCGCTCGAGTACCCGCAGGTGCGTGCGGGACTGATCCTGATGATGGACCGCACATTCAGCGCCGACCAGAACATGGTGATCATCGAGAAGGCGTTGCGCTATCGCTCGCGCGGCATCGTTGGAGTCGACATCGCCGGCCCGCGCCCGGGAGGAGCGCGGTACGACTACACGCAGATCCGCGAGCACGTCGAGGTCGCGCGCGACGCCGGTCTCGGCGTGACGATCCATGTCGGCGAGGAGGGCGGCGACTACGGCGTCGACGAGATCGGCGAGGTCGTGGAGACGCTACGCCCCGAGCGCCTCGGCCACGGCATCCTCGCCGCGCGCGATACCGCCTTGATGGCCGCGATCGCGACGGCCGGGATCACGCTCGAGATCTGCCCGACGTCGAACCTGCTGACGAAGGCGCTCGCCGAC
>DASXOW010000005.1:0-3668 GCA_036493955.1 Gaiellaceae bacterium | reverse complement strand
CTCGCCCAGCGCTCCACGGGACGAGTCTAGGCGTCAGAGCTCGCTCGGAGCCGGCTCAGAGGAAGCTCAGAGGACCGTGCGCAGAAGAAAAACAATTGCGTGACAAAACTCAGGCGGCGTCTTCGACCGGCGGTTGGTACGCGAGGATCTCCCAGCCGTGATCGTCGAGCCACTGCTTTGACTCGGCATAGCCGGGGCGGCGCTTCTTGACCAGGCGCCAGAACGCCGGGCCATGGTGCAACTCGACGAGGTGGCACACCTCGTGCACGACCACATAGTCGAGCACGTCGTGTGGCGCGAGCACGAGCCGCCAGTTGAAGCTCAGCGCGCCACTCGACGAGCACGAGCCCCAGCGGCTCCGCTGGTTGCGCATCGTGAGGCGCGAGTACGTCACGCCGAGCGCCGCCGCTTCCGATTGCGCGAGCAACGCGATCCGCGCGCGCGCTTCGATGCGTCCCTGCTCCTCCGTGAGCCGCAGCCGATCCAGTCCGAGCCGCGGCTCGATCATCTTCGCGAGCTGCAGCTCGAGCCACGAACGATGGAAGTCGATCGCCTCGTCGATCTGCGCCTGCGTCGCGCGCGGGCGGACGACGAGCTCGGGCGGCAGCCCGTGGCGCACGACCATCCGATGGCCGCGCACGCGCTTCGACCGGCGCACCTGCAACTCGACCTGCTTCCCGCCGATGTCCATAACGGCAACGTCTAGCACGCGCGCATGATTCGCGCTGCGTCGGACGTTCTCCTACTCGAACGCGCGAACGACGATCGAGGCGTTGTGCCCGCCGAACCCGAACGAGTTCGACATCGCGACGTTCAGGTCGGGAAGGTCGCGCGCGACGTTCGGGACGTAGTCGAGGTCGCACTCGGGATCCCGCTCGTCGTAGTTGATCGTCGGCGGCGCCTTCTTGTCGACGATCGCCATCGTCGTGAACACGGCCTCGACTGCGCCGGCAGCGCCGAAGCAATGCCCGGTCGCGCCCTTCGTCGACGACACGGCGAGGCCATCTTTCGCATGCGCGCCGAACGCGTTCTTGATCACGCGCGTCTCCGCGGCGTCACCCAGCGGCGTCGACGTCGCGTGCGCGTTGACATAGCCGATGTCGTCCGGAGAGACGCCGGCGTCGTCGAGCGCCATCGTCATCGCCCGCGCGGGGCTCTGCCCGGTCGGGTCGGGCTCGGTCATGTGCGCCGCGTCCGACGAGGTCCCGTAGCCGACGAGCTCGCCGTAGATCTTCGCGCCGCGCGCCTGCGCGCGCCCGAGCTCCTCGAGCACGAGCACCGCGGCCGCTTCGCCCATGACGAGACCGTCGCGCGCGTTGTCGAACGGCCTCGACGCAAGCTCGGGCTCGTCGTTGCGTCGCGACAACGCCCGCATCGCATCGAACCCCGCGATACCGACTTCGGTGATCGGCGCCTCGGTGCCGCCGGCGAACATGACGTCGACGCGGCCGACGCGGATCATGTCGAGCGCGTCGCCGATCGCCATGTTCGATGCAGCGCACGCGGTGCACTCGCTCATCAACGGCCCCTTCGTGCCGAGCTCGATCGACACCCAGCCGGCACCCATGTTCGGGATGATCGACGGGATCGAGAACGGACTCACCCGGTCCGGGCCCTTCGTGAGGAGCACGTGGTAGCACTCCTGGTAGCTGTGCAGGCCGCCGATGCCGGTCGCGATCGACGCGCCGTAGCGATCGGGAGCCTCGGAGACATCGACGCCGGAATCCGCTTCCGCCTGACGAGCAGCGGCGATGATCATCTGCGCGAACCGGTCCATCCGCCGCGCCGCCTTCCGGTCGAGCCAGTTGGTCGGATCGAAGTCCTTCAGCTCGCACGCGAAGTGCACGTTGTAATCCGTGTGGTCGAACGCAGTGATCGTGTCAGCGCCCGATTCGCCGGCAAGCAGGCGCGACCATGACGACTCCACGTCGTTGCCGAGAGGGCTCACCATCCCGAGCCCGGTGATCACGACCCTCCGTCTTTCCACCGTCACATCCCCAATCCGCCGTCGACCAGCAGCACCTCGCCCGTGATGAACGAGGCCCGGTCGGAGGCGAGGAAGCGTACCGCGCCTGCAATTTCTTCCGGATCGGCGACACGGCCGAGCGGGGTCTGCTGCACCATCGCCGCAGTCGCCTCGTCCGGCAGCACCTCCGTCAGCGCGGTCTTCACGTACCCCGGCGCGACGACGTTCGCGCGAATGTTGCGCGAGCCGAGCTCGCGAGCAAGGGACTTCGTGAAGCCGATGATCCCGGCCTTCGACGCGCCGTAGTTCGTCTGGCCCCAATTGCCATGGACGCCGACGATCGAGCTGATGTTGATGATCGACCCGCCGCGCTTCTTCATCATCGGCCGCGTCACCGCTCGGCACGTGTAGAAGACCGAGCTCAGGTTGGTCTCGATCACCGTGCGCCAGTCGTCGTCGGACATGCGCGCGAGCAACCCGTCGCGCGTCAGACCCGCGTTGTTGACGAGCACGTCGATGTCGCCCGCCTCGTCGACGAGCCGCTTCGCCTCGGCGGGGTCGGAGACGTCGGCCTGAACCGCGCGGCCGCCGATCCTCCCTGCCAGCTCCTCCGCCTCGTCCTTGCCGGAGCGGTAGCCGACGACGACGGACGCACCCGCGAGCGCGAGCTCCTCCGCAATCGCGCGGCCGATTCCACGCGAGGCGCCGGTGACGAGCGCGAGCTTTCCGTCCAGCGACGCGAACTCAGCCAAGCGCCTCGGTGACCTCGTCGAGCGTCTTGAGGTCGCTGACCGAGAACGTGCGCACGGACTTGTCGATCCTCTTCAGTAAACCGCCGAGCACGTTGCCGGGACCGACCTCCACGAACGTGGTGACGCCGTCCGCGATCAGCTCGCGCGCCGCCTGCGTGAACCGCACCGGAGCCGTCAGCTGGTCGACGAGCCCTTCGCGGTACCGCTGTGCCTCTTCGATCCGCGCGGTGACCGTCGACATGAAGGCCGCCTTGCTCTCGGCGAGATGCACCTTCTCGACAGCGGGCCGAAGTCGCTCCGCCGCACGTGCGACCAGCGGCGAGTGGAACGCGCCGGACACGCGCAGCTTGATCGCGCGGCGCGCGCCTTCGCGCGTCGCCTCGTCGATCGCTTCGTCGACCGACGGCGTCTCGCCCGAGATGACGAGCTGGCCCGGGCAGTTGTAGTTCGCAGGCCACACGTTGTGGATCTTGTGGCAGAGCGCCTCAACCGCTTCGTCGGCAAGGCCGAGGATCGCAGCCATCGAGCCGGGATGCTGCTTCGCCGCCTCGGCCATCGCGAGCCCGCGCTCGCGGACGAGCGCGACCGCGTCGCGGACCGACAGCGTGCCGGCCGCGCCCAGCGCGGAGAACTCACCGACCGAATGGCCCACGACGACGTCGGGCCGGATGCCGCGCGAGCGGAGCGCGGCGTCGAGCGACAGACACGTGGTGACGAGCGCAGGCTGCTGAACCTCGGTGTCGACCATGTCCTCGACGGGGCTCTCGAAGCACAGCTTCTTCAAGTCCATCGCGGCGGCGACAGATGCCTCGTCGTAGACGGCCATCGCCTCGGGGACGGCCTCCGCGACCTCGCGGCCCATCCCAGCCTCCAGCGAGCCCTGGCCGGGGAACATGAACGCGATCTTGGTCATGCTGCTGCTCCAGTCGTCGGATGGGTCCACTCGATCA
>DASXOW010000004.1:0-2282 GCA_036493955.1 Gaiellaceae bacterium | reverse complement strand
CCGCCGATCGTGAGCGAGTTCGCCAGCACCGGGCCCATGTTCGAGGAGCCGCCGTCGATCTGGTACGCGGTCGTGGCGTAGGCGCCCCACTGGCCGCTCGAGCCGCCGGTGATGTAGACGCACTTCGACGAGGCCAGCGTGGTGCCCGTCGAGTTCGTCCAGCAACCGGCGATGAAGATGATTCCGGCCGTCGCCGGGTTCCACGACGCCGTGCAGCTCGCGATGCCGCACAGCTGCGTGCCGCCCGCCTGGGTGACGGTGCCGGTGAAGTACATCGTCGCCTGCCCGCTGTACACGACCTTGAGGCCGCAGCCCATGCTGAGGCTGCCGTCGAAGTAGAGCGTCCCGGACACGACCATGGTTCCGGTGCCGCACGAGCCGCCGCTCGGCGTGTACTTGATCTCGTTCGTCCCGACCTTGCAGTCGTACGCGGTCGAGCCGAACATCGCGGACGAGATGGACGCGTCGCTGTTGTTCAGTGTCGTGTCGTTGTCGAACAGGTTCGCCGGGCATCCCGTCTTCGTGAGCGCCTTCTGTGCGCTGTACGCCGTGGTCAGCGTCGACCACGAGCCGGCGTTCGTTCCGGTGCACTGCGGGTCCCACGAGGTCGGCTGGCCGATGCAGGGCATCTGCGGCGTGACGTCGAGCGAGCCGCCGATGCTCGTGGCATAGAGCGGCGCGTGCTTTCCGTCGCACGGGTTCGTTCCGACCGCGACGGTGACCGTCGAGCTCGGCTGAAGGGTGCACGGAGTCGTCGTCGTCGTCTTGCAGGTCCCGTCGGTGTTCCAGGCCGTGCAGCCGCCGATCTCCACCGTGGCGACGGGTGTGCCAACCGTTCCGACGTTGGAGCCGCCGGTGTCGGTGAGCGTTCCTCCGGCCTTGAGCTGGCTGCCGGTGAAGTGGCCGCCGCCCGTGATGCACACGTTGCCGCGCGTGAGGATGGGGACCGACACGGTCACGCCGCCGCTGACCGTCGTGCAGACCGACGTGCTGTCCGAGTAGAGGTAGTTCCAGACGCTGTAGTCGGTCACCGTCGTCGTCGAGGCGTCGGTCGCGACCGCCGTGATCGTTCGGTCGACGCCGTCCACCGTGCCCGTCGCCGTGATCGACCAGGTGCAGTTGCAGCCGTCGTTGACCTCCGCGGCCTGCCACGTGCCGGTACCTCCGCCGGGCTGCGAGACGATGGTCTGAGGCGTCGTCGGGATCACGCCGGCGGCGGCGTAGACCGCGCCCTCGCCGTACGCGAGCGAGGTCTCGGCGAGCGCAAACGCCTGGCGCGCATCCGCGGACTTGAGCGAGCTGCGCTGGTTGACCGCGCCCGGCAGGACGAGGGCCGCGGTCGTCCCGGCGAGCGCCGCCATGATGATCAGCGCCAGCACGAGGGCGACGCCGCGCTCCTCTCCGGCGAGGCGCTGGAGGACGCGGCGCATCACGAGCATCCCGTCGAGATGGCGTTGTGCATCGTGATGTAGTCGGTCGACGTGGTCTTGTCGGAGTTCCGCGTGGACGGGTTCACGGTCAGGAGCACTTTCAGCTGGGGCAGCGAGCCGGTCACCGGCGAGTAGCAGGAGAAGGGCGTCGACGTCGTCACGCTCGTCACGTAGGTCTGCGCGCTGCCGGGGCACGTCGTGCCTGTGTTCCGCGTGAGCGAGCCGCTCGTGACGCACCAGGTGACGGTGCCGCTCGCGTGCGCGCACTGCGCGGGGAGGGTGAGGTAGACGCCGCCGCCGTTGCTGCCGCTCTTGTTCAGGAGGGTGGCGGTGTCCGCGCAGCGCGCGTCGTACTCGAGCCGGTCGAAGGCGACGCGAACGGCCTGCTGGCTCGTCATCCGCGCAGTCGCGTCGGAGCTCGCACGCTCGCCGGACACGAACACGTTCGCGAGGCCGCCGAGGACGACCCCCATGATGCCCATGGTCACGACCAACTCCACGAGGGAGAAGCCGGAGTCGGAACCGAGGCGCAGACGCGAAGCGATCGCATTCATCGCTCCTTCCGATTTCGGCGCGTGGACGCGACCGCTTTAGGCTCGAGGGCCGGATCCCACTCAAGCGGGGGATGTTCTCCACCGGCCGAACCCCCTAATGGCCCTGCCGTCCCATGCCGATACCTCGTTCGAGGGATCGGATGAGCGACCAGAGCGAGAACCCCCCCGTCCTCCGCACCGTCATGCCGACGGGCGGCGGGCTGCGCGCGCCGCTCGGCGGCGAGTACGGCATCAACGAGCTCGCGGAGCTCGTGGCCGACCTCCTGTCCGCGACGCAGCTCGTCCCGGCCGACGAGCT
>DASXOW010000003.1:0-5608 GCA_036493955.1 Gaiellaceae bacterium | reverse complement strand
GCGGATGTTGGAGGAGCCGGAGTTGGCGGCGGGGATGGCGGAGGAGGCGCGCAGGTTGATCGGGCAGTTGTACGAGCCTGATCGGATCGGCCCCGAACTGATGGATGTCTACGACACCGCACTCCGACGCGCACACACAAGAACAGCGTGATGCTCCGCTTCGTCCCGACAGCAGGCGAGGTTCTGGCGATCGAGTCGATGCTGCCCTGGGTCGACGATCTCGTGCGCGAGGGGCTTGGCGGCGAGTTCGGAGAGGCGCCATCCGACGAGCCGACGCTCGAGGTCACAATAGAGACGGATCGTCGTGCGTTTCCGACCGACGGATTTGAGCTCGTCGCGCGCGGAGCCTGGCGCCGGCGCGGCGAAGTCGTGCTCGAGAACGTGTGCACATCGGGCTTCGACCTGCATGTTGCGGACGCTGCCCGTCCTCGCCTCACCTATCGCTGGCGTCCGCCCCGCCGCGAGCGTTTGGCAGCCGCCGTGCTGCGGTCGCGTTTCCATCTGGTCGCGCGCGCTGCGCTCCTGCAATATCCGGCGCTCTGGTCAGCCTCGGCGCGCGGACGCGCTCCCCTGCACGCATCCGGCTGCACCGTCGGGGAGCGGTCGGTGCTGCTCGTCGCCCACAGTGGCGTCGGCCGTTCGACGCTTCTGCTGGACGCGCTGGCCGCCGGCAGCCGTTCGACCGGCGACAACCTGGGAGTTGGCGACGGCGAGCGCGTCTGGGGAATGGTGGAACCTCTACGGGTCGACAGCGGCGGCGGCCGCCGGATGGCCCACGGCCGCCGCGAACGGCCGTTCCCAAACCGCGTCTCGGGTCTCGTTCCCGAGGCGATCATTGTCGTCGAGCGTGGAGTAGGGGACACTCGCCTCGAGCCACGCGATGGCGGAGCGTCTGTGGTTGCGCTCGTCTCGAGCACCTATGCCGCCGGCGAGCTCCAGCGGTTCTGGGCATTCACTGCGCTCCTCGCATCCGGGCTCGGCGGCCGATCTGCGCATCCGCCGGTCGAAGAGGTCGCCCGGCGATTCGCAGCAGACCTCCCGTCCTACACGCTCTCGATCGGCCGCACGCGTCCGAACCTCGCCCACATGCTCGACCACGCCGAGGTTCCCGCGTGAACGTCACTGCGACCGACGCGGTCCCCACCGGTATGCCTTCCGATAGCGATCTCGTCAGGGTGTTCGATGACGACGAGTCGCCCGCGGATGCCAACGCGCTTGCGGTCCTGAAGCAAGGTGTCGCGGACGCGGATCTCGCCGCGCCCGCCGTGGTCCTTCCGGACTTCCACCTGAAGGACGACAAGGAGATGCCGTCGAGCATCGCGGTCGCGACGCGCGAGACGATCAGGCCCACGATGACGTGCTGCTCGCTCAACTGCGGCATGGCGCTCGTCACTCTTGACATCGGTCGGCCCGGCGAGACGCGCATCGCGGATTTCTTCGATGGCGTGCGAACGCGTCTTCCCTTCCCAGCGAGCCGTCGTCCCAACCTGACGGTGGACGAAGTGTTGAGATGCGCCGCAGACGGCGCACAGTTCGCAGTCGAGCGGTTCGGCGCCGACCCGGCGGCGCTCGAGCGCATGGAAGAGCAGGGGAGGATCGACATCGAGCCCTTCGGCGGGCGCGACCGGATTCGACGTGAGCTCCCGTGGACCGTGAAGCACCTGTCGAGGCTCCGCTTCGGCACGATCGGCCCGAGCAACCACTTCGTGGAGCTCCAGCAGGTCGAAGAGGTGCTCGACCCGGAAGCAGCGCGGCTCCTCGGAGTGGAGGAGGGCCAGACGACCTTGCAGTTCCATGGCGGCGGCGGTGCGTTGACGGGCGAGCTCGGCGTGCTGTTCGGGCGTCGCAAGAGATATCCGCGCGCACTGCGCGCGCAGATGGCGGTTCAGAAGCCGCTGTACCACCTCGCGAGCTCTCGTTCCCTCGCACAACTGAAACAGCGCCACCAGCTCTACTTCACGGGCGGCTTCCCTCCGATCGAACGCGACGGGATCGAAGGCGACCGCCTCATGCTCGCCAACGTGATGGCGATGAACTACGGCTACGCGTTCCGCCTCGCGGTCGTTTCGATCCTGACACAGCTCCTCGGATCGTCGCTCGGCGTCGGCGAGGCGCGACTCGTCGTCGATTCGCCGCACAACACCATCTACGAGGAGACGATTGACGGCGTCCCCGCGATCGTGCACCGCCACAACGCCGCACGCGCATATCCGGCGTCGCTGATGGGCGAGCATCCGATCTTCGGAGTCACCGGGCAGCCGCTCCTCCTTCCCGGCACGAACCGCACGTCGTCGTACCTGTGCGTCGCCGGCGAGGGAGCCGCCTCGAGCCTCTACTCCGTGTCGCACGGTGCCGGGTCCAACATCAAGAGCTTCGTCTCGCGCAACCTCTCGGGAACCGACCCGCACGGCCGGACGACGCTCCGCTACCGGTACTCCCACCGTGAGGCAGAGCTCGTCGAGCACCTTGACGACCGCGGTGTCGACGGGACGCTCGGCATCCTCCAGCGCCACGACATCGTGCGTCCGGTTGCGCGAATGCGGCCGTTCGCGGTCCTCAACTAGTGCCCATGGACGGGACATCGCGCTGGCGCGAGAACTGGCGGGTTGCCGCGCCTCCCGGCGCAACCCGTGTGGACGTGCCGTGGTCACGCCAGGCGCGTGCAGATGCGGCGGCGATGTTGCGCCGGCTGCCCGAAGGCACGCCGGTCGTGCTCGCTGCCCGCGCGCCGTTCGGGATCCGTCGATCGCGCAACCTTGCCGACCGCGCCGGCGTCTGCGTCGATGCCGAGTATCTGGCGCTCCCGACCGTCGAGAGGCCGGCGTTCCTCGTCGAGGATCATCCCGCGTCGATCTCGTACTTCCTGCAGGCCCTGCTGACCGCGCCGCCCGCCGGCCGGCTCACGTCGGTGCTCACCCCTGCGGTGAGGGTGGCGCGCGCAGTGTCACCGTGGCGTGTGGTGAGACTGCTCTCGCCGGGACGGGTGCTCGTCGGGAGGCGCGCGTGACGACGACGCTCGACCACCGGATGGTCGGCGTGCCCGCGATCGACGAGCAGCCTCTGTCCGAATACCTGCGCGCGTCGAATCTTCGGACGGTTGTCATCGGTGCATCGAAGGACCCCAATGCCAAGGTCATGCTGCTGCTCGTCGACCCGTCGACGCGGCAGCCGGTACTCGCAGTCAAGGTGCCGACCACCGACGTTGCCGAGGCCGCCGTGCAGGCGGAGCGCGAGATCCTCGAACGGGTCACGGCCGCCGCATCTCCGGACTTCGCGCTCACGATCCCTCAGGTCGTGGGTTCCGTCGATCACGACGGCCGCAGAGCACTCGTGACGACGGCGCTCCGCGGGCGTTCGATGGCAGCGGCGTACGCACTTCCGCGACACACGCGCAGCGCATCGCGCGTGACCCACGACTTCGAGGTGGTCGAACGCTGGGCCGACGCGCTCCAAAGCGCGCCTGTGGGCGACGCGCCTGCCGCGGCGCGCGACTCGTCCGAGCTCTTGCGCCGTCGCTTCCTCGACGCCCCGGAATGGATGATCGAACGGGCCGCCGAGCTCGACGCTGCCCTGGCGTCGGCGGTGCCCGATCCGACCATCGTCCACGGTGATCTCTGGTTCGGCAACGTGCTCGTCTCGGACGGTCAGGTGTCGGGTGTCGTCGACTGGGAGGCTGGGTCGCACGCCGCAGATCCCACCCGCGACGCCGCGCGCTTTGCACACGTGTACGCGCTCTACCTAGACCGGCACACCCGACCCGGCCGAGCCGCGGCGGGTCACGCCGGGCTGTCGGCCGGTGAGTGGGGGGCGGCCGTCGACTTCGCCCTCAACGGCGCCGGGTGGTTCCCCACGATCTTTCGCGATTTTCTACGCCGGGCGTTGGAGCGGGCCGGCGCGTCGCCTGATCACTGGCACACACTCGCCCTTTCAGCGGTCGCCGAGCTTGCGGCGCGCACCGACCACGACGACTTCGCACGCCTTCATCTGGAGCTGTTCGCGCGGCTCGCGTGCAGGCCGTCTGAACGGATCTAGGCCGATCGGCCCATTGACCCACGATGCGGACAACGACGACGATTGTTAGTTGCACGTCGGCGCCATCGGGGGCGGCGGTGGGCTGCGGACACAGACGGGGAGAGGAGGGCCAGGTAGCTTGAACGTTGTCGGGTATCCGACTGGAGGGAGTCGGCGCGCGCTCGCGCGCACGGCGGCTGTCGGCCTGCTGCTTGCCGCCCTGCTGATCCTGCTCATGCTCGTGCGTTCGGCAGCGCCTGCCGCAGGACGCAACCTCCCGACGTTCCTGCTCGATGCGCTCGGCTCAGCGACGCCGGCCGCCTCGCTGACCCGCAGCCCGAGCGATGACGTCGCTGTTCGTATCACTGCCGGCGGCTACCGGGTGACGCTTGCCGGAGTCGGGGCGGTCGATGTTCGGTTCGACGGGACGACCGGTCCGTGGACACACTTCGCCAACGGCGTCTCGCGCCCGGCGCTCTTCGGCCACGAGACGATCGAGATCGGCAGCGCGCGTGCCGAGCAGTTCCTGACCGTTGCGGCGCATCAGGGCTCGAAGACCTGGCGCTGGCACCTCGCGAGTGGTGCGTTGCAACCCCGCCTCCTCCGCAGCGGGGCCGTCGTCTTCCGGCGCGGTTCGCGCATCACGAACCTGCGCCTCGCCCCCGTGCGCGTGCTCGCCTCCGACGGGACCGACGTCACTCCCGCGCGCGCTCGGTGGTCGCTGCAGCCAGACGGTCACGGGGCCTGGTGGCTCGTCCTCCGTCTGAACGACCGTGGGCTGCGGCTTCCCTACGTGATCGACCCGGCGGTCGACTATCCGTCGCCGCTGTACCTCTCGAGCGCCGCGACGACGGAATCCGGCTCGTGGCGCCTCGTCACGACCGCGCCGAGCGCCGCCAACACGACGACCTCGACCACCCCGGGATCGAACGCCACCGGGTACTACCTCTTCCATCCGGGCGCTTCGGTCACGGGTGCTACGAACCCCAACTCGACTCCGACGGGCACGGGCTGGGTCCAGGATCTTGCGGGAGGCGCCTCGTTTCCCGCCGGGAGTTGGAGTTTCTCGTTCAAGACACAGGTCCCCGGTACGACGCTCGTCGCCGGCACGGCAGTGCTCGCAGTCGGAGTCTGGAAAGGAACCATCACCGGAGGCGCCTTCCACGCCACGCAGACCATTCTGACGCCGACCCCCGATCCGGCGTCACAGAACATCCGCGCCGCCATCGGCACAAAAACCACGACGGTCACGTACTCGCTGCCCGCGTTCACGCTTGCGGCCAACGAGCGGCTCTACCTCGACGTCTGGCGGCGCCAGTTGACCGGCATCAACTCCGCAACCGCGAGTGCGCGGCAGGTGATCCTCGTCGTCAACGACGGAGCGAGCAAGGTCGTTCACCCGCCCGCAGCGGACCCCGACGTGACGGCGCCGGTACATGCGTTCGGGGTCGCGAATTCGACGGGCGGCGTCTACCTGCCGAGCCCGGGCGGGGCGACCGGCACGGTCTACTACCGTGGCTCGGCGGCGGGCAGCTTCCGGCTCACCGACACCGCAACCGATGCCGGCTCGGGCGTCAGCAGCGTCACCTATCCGGGT
>DASXOW010000002.1:0-53412 GCA_036493955.1 Gaiellaceae bacterium | reverse complement strand
CGCTCGAGCTCCTCGAGGCACTGCTTGACCAGGCGCACCTGATCGGCCTGGTCGTAGATCGTGAAGTTCGAGCGGTAGCCGAGCCGCTCAGCCTCACGGCGCAGGATGCGGCCGCACGCGGCGTGGACCGTCATGATCCAGATCGCCCGAGCGATCGGCCCGAGCGTCCGCTCGACCCGCTCTTTCATCTCGCCGGCGGCCTTGTTCGTGAACGTGATCGCGAGGATCTCGTTCGGCTTCACGCCCTGGGTCGCGAGCAGATGCGCGACGCGATGCGTAAGTACCCGCGTCTTTCCGGAGCCCGCCCCGGCGATCACGAGCAGCGGCCCTTCGGTGGTGAGCACGGCCTCGCGCTGGGTCGGATTCAGGTCCGCGAGGTAACTCTGGGGCTCGATGGCGGCCACTCCCCGAAGATAGCTTGGCCCCATGGAGGTCTGACGCTCAGAGCGGAAAGGTCTTCTTCGCCAGAGCCGCGAGCACCTGCGACGTGACCCACACCGGGGTCGCCGCGTATTTCGTCGAATATCGGTAGCTGCCGTCGGCACGCCTGAGCTTCGCGAGGTAGGCAAACGCAGTGCGAGGCGGCGTCACGCCGGCAGCGACGAAGCCCTGGATCGCCCACGCTGTCGATTGCGCGTCGGAGCCGCGGCCGTGTGTGAGCTCGAAGCCGCCGTCGCGATTCTGGAAGGTGCGGAGGAATCGAACGGCGCGCGTGACCGAGCCGCCGTGCACGTGCGCGACCTTCAACGCCTGGAGCGCGGCCGCGGTGTCGTTCGAGTCGGGCTGTCCACCGATTCCCCAGCCGAATCCACCGCTCTTGGCCTGGTGCGCCAGGATGAAGCGCGTTGTCACCTCCGACGAGTGGCCGAGCGCGAGCACCGACCAGTACGTCGAATTGAGCGTCGGGCCAATCTGCCCGTTCGCACGCGGGACGAGCTTCGCGAGCAGCGTGACGCTGCGGTCGCCAAGCGCCTCCTCCGCAAGCGCGACGAGTGCGAAGTCCGTCGTGGTGGCGAGATTCACCTCCTGCGACTTGAGGTAGGTGAGTGAACCCGGGGACGTTGCGCCCGCGGCGCGGAGGCCAAGGACGGCCCATGACGTCAGCAGCGCATCGCTCGTCCCGCCGCTCTCGGAGAACGCCCCGCTCGCTCCGTGCGACTGCACGAACGCGACCGGTGACGTCGCGGCGAGCACCACCGCAGCGGCGACCGCAGCTAGGCCCACACGACCACCGTCCGCAGGCGCGACGCGTACCGGTCGAGCATGCGCCTCAACTCAGGCCCCGCGGCGAGCGCGATCACGACGTTGCCTGCCGCATGTGCGGCGTCGAACCACAGTCCGCGGCCGACGACAACCGCGAGCGCCGACGGCGTGTGCGGAGCGAAGCCGTACCAGAGCCAAACGTCCATCATCACGCTGAAGCCGAAGCCGAGCACGGCTGCGACGGCGGCGAGCGCCCAGCGATTGCGCAGCATCGGGGCGAGCAGCGCACCGACCGCGCCGCACGCGCCCCAGCCGAGCATTTGCTGAGGCGTCCAGATCCCCTGGCCGAGGAAGAAGTTGGACACGAATGCGGCAAGAGCGCCCGTCGCGATACCGGCGCGCATCCCGAGCGCCGCGCCGGCGACGATCGCGATCACCGTCACGGGCTGCACGCCGGGGATCGCCGTAAACAGCACGCGACCCGCGGCTGCCGCCGCAGCCAGCGTTCCGACCAGCGCCAGCTCGCGCGTCGAGTCAGTCCCCGCCTCGAACCAGGCGATCCCCGCGATGACAAGCGCGGCCGCACCGAGCCCGGTCGCGAGCGCGCCGTCGTTCACCACGAGCGCCGCCACGAGCAGCCCGACGGCGATCAGCACGAGCCTACGCACGGATTCCCTCGCGAACGTCGAGCGTCACGATCCGGTCGGCCACGCTCGCCACCCACGGCAGGTCGTGCGTGACGACGACGGTCCCGCGCGCCGGTGCCTCCGAGCGCAGGAGACGGGCGAGAGCGTCCTTACGTTCCGGATCGACACCGCGTGTCGGCTCGTCGAGCACGAGCAGCGCCGGCTCGAGCGCCAGGACCGCAGCGAGAGCGAGGCGCTCGCGCTCGCCCGAGGAGAGATCGCGCGGATGCCGGTCGGCGAGCTCCGCAAGATCGACCTTCGCGAGCGCTGCGCGCGCACGTTCCTCGCCGACCGTGAGCGCAACCTCGTCGAGCACACGCTCCGTGACGACGTGACGGCCGGGGTCCTGCGCGAGGTACGCCGCCGGTCCGTGCGACACCTCGCCCTGATCGGCCGCGAGCAGCCCGCACGCAATCAGCGCGAGCGTGGTCTTGCCCGCGCCGTTCGGGCCGGTCAGCGCGACGATCTCGCCACAGTCGACCGTCAGCGAGACACGGTCGAGCACGCGCGTCTCCCCGTACGAGAACGAGACCGATCGCACGTCACAGGCGCGTGCGGGCGTGTGCGGGAGATAGAGCGGGCGATGCTCGGCCAGCCACGCGATCGCATCGTCGCGCGGCACATCGAGCACGATGCGGCCGCGATCCATGAAGAGAACGCGCTGTACGTGCGCCAGCGGTCGCGCCGGGCGCTGCTCCGAGACGACGATCGTGCAGTCGAGGCGCTCGACCGCATCGAAGAACACGTCGGCCGCTGCCGGATCGATCTGCGACGTCGGCTCGTCCAACAGGAGGAGCCGCGGCCTGAGCGCGAGCGCAGACGCAAGTGCGACCCGCTGCAGCTCGCCGCCCGACAGCTCGGCGGTGCGACGCTCGGCCAGGTGCCCCGCCCCGACCAGCTGCAACGCCTCCTCGACCCGCGGCCAGATGTCGGACGGTGGGACGCCGAGATTCTCCAGCCCGAACGCGACCTCGTTTGCCACCTGCGCCATCACGATCTGGTCCTCCGGATCCTGGAAGACCGTCGCGACGTCACCGGCCAGCTCAGCGGGGCGCGTCTCGCGTGTGTCTCGTCCGGCCACCACGACGCGGCCCGAGAACGTGCCGCCGTGGAAGTGCGGCACGAGCCCGGCCAACGCGCGGAGCAGACTCGACTTGCCGGATCCCGACGGGCCGAGGAGCGCGATGCGCTCCCCCTCGTCGATACGCAGCGACACGTCGCGCAGCACCGGCTCACCGCCGCCGTACGCGAAGCGAAGCCCATCGACCTCGGCTAGAGCCATAGCGCCCCCACTGCGACGATCACGGGAGCAACGGCGAGTGCGATCCGGTCGCGCGCACGCCAGGGGGAGCGCGGCGCACGAGTTCCACCTGGACGGCCGTAGCCGCGCGCCTCCATCGCCTCCGCCAGGTTGAGGCCGCGCTCGAGCGAGCCCGCAAGCAGCGGCGAGAGCAGCCTCACCGGACCGAGCTCGACCTGACGGCCGCGCAGCGCCAGCCGCAGCTCGCGCGCGTCGCGCTCGAGTACCGGGACGAGGCGCGTCGCCAGCGCGACGGCGAGGGTCGACCGGCGAGCCCATCCCGCCGCGGTGAGCAGCCGGTCGTGATCGAGCAGCAGCGCATAGACCGCGAACGCAAGCCCCACCGCGGTCAGACGGAGCCCCTGGAAGAGCCCGTTGCGCAGCTCTTCGGTGCGGATATCGAGCGTCCCGATGACGGGGATCGTCGGGCCGGTCCACAGCACATGCGTGCCGATCACTTCGACGAACGGCGTGATCAGAAAGACGGTGAGCCCGGTGATGAGCGTCCCAACCAGATACGGCCAGCGCCGCTGCGCCGGCGCACGCCACGCGGCGAGCAGCAGGAGGAAGCAGATCACAGCGACCGAGAGCGTGCTCCCAGCGAGCAGCGCCGCGACGGCCAGGGCGGCAAGCACCGCAGCTGCAGGAACGGGGCTCAGAACCGATACCTCAGCGCGTGCTCATCGACCGCCAGCTTCGCCGCGATCGCGGTGCCGAGCTCGAGGATGTAGCCCTTCCCGGACTTGCGGATCGCCACGTGATCAGCAGGGAACGCAGCGCGGACGATGATCAAGCTCTGCGTGGCCACGCTCGGGCCGACGACGCCGTGCACCTGCCGCGCGATCCGCCGCGCGACGGTGACGTCCGTAGCGACGACGTTGGTGCTGCCGCCGTCGACGAACGGGTGTGGATAGGCGCCGACGATCACGGGGATGCTCATCGTGCTCGGTGTCCAGTGGCGAAAGTCCCACCAAAGGACGTCGCCCGGTTTGATGCGCACCTCGGCCGCACTGCGGCTACCCTCGATGCCGTCGACGAAGAAGAACCAGTCGTGCTGATCGCTCAGCGAGCCCGAGACGCCGCTGATCGTCTGCAGGTAACGGCCGCCGTAGCGGGTCGTCACCTTCAGCGTTCGTTCGACGGACTGGATGCCGTCGAGGCCGGCGGGGATCGAACCTACGTACATCACGTGCTCCCCGCGGTCCTGCGTGACCCAGAGCGTCGCCGTCCCGTGCTCGCGTCCGCCCCCGCCGCAACCGACGAGGACGAGCGCGAGCAGCAGGACGACTGAACGCTTCACGCCACGGCGTTCGACCGAACCGCGCCGGTCGCGGTCGCGCGGATCAACAGACCGGTGTGCTTCCCGGGGCAGAAGTTGGCGCCGTACATCGCGGAGACGGTCTTCTTCGAGCCAACGTGCCATTGCACGCCCGAGACACTCGCCGCCTTCCCGCTGTCGTCGTAGGCGGTCGCGGTGTAGCAGCCCTTTTTCGCCGCCGCCTTCACGCTCAGCGTCGGCGGTCCGCCTGTTGGGCCGAAGGTCGCGTAGTACCAGAGGACGCGATCTCCGTCCTTCAACTGCACCTGATCGGCACCGACGGGTGGCGAGGCGTCGTCCACCTTGAACACCCAGCCACTCGACGCGTCGCCGCCGTACAGACCGACCTGGTCGACGTACGAGCCGAAGCTGGTGGTGGTGACGTGGTAGTAGAACTCGCCGAGCAGCGACGCCTGCTGAATTGCCTCCATCGCATTGGTTGCGGTGACGGTGACCTCGGTCGGACCGAACAGGGTGCGTGTCTTGCCTTCGACGCGGACCTTGACGGTCGCTGCGTACGCCGTGGCTGGCAGGACAAACAGAAGAAGCGCGAGCAGTGTGAGCCGTTTGGCCACGAATCCTCCTTCCGCGAGGGGTTCGGGGTTCAGGGGCGGCGGCAGGTCTTCTGACTCGAGGCTCCCCCTCCGTCGCCTTCCCAGGCCGTAGCCCAGTGGCGTGGTGACGGAGGGCGTCTCCTCTCACAGCGGCGGGACCGTCCCGGACTTGCACCGGGTTCCCTCACCGTTCGCCCGTTTCAGTGTGCGACGACTATAACTTCGCGGGTGGAGCACGGAGAGGTCACAGACCGCCAGCTCGAGGCGCTGCTCGGACGCCTCGACCGGATCGTCGAGGAGCTCGAGCGCCTGAACCGGCGCGAGGAGCGGCGCGAGGAGCTGACCGTGATCGCGCACGAGCTGCGGAACCTGAACGAGTCGCTGCAGGCGATCACGTACGCCGCGCTCGGAACGCAAGGCCCGCAAGTGCGCCGCCGCCGCACTGGCTAGGCGGTTCGGGCCATGGCTGGTGCCAGGCACCGTCTCGGAACCCTGGCAGCTTCGTCACGTAAGTGAATTGGGCGGCGAAGGGGCCGCTTGTTGCGCGGCGAGCGAGTCGGACATGCCTGGTGCCAGGCACCGTCTCGAAGCCGTGTCAGCTTCGTCACGGAAGTGAGTAGATGTCGAGGTAGCCGGTCGTGGCGTGGTTGTTCGCGTTGCCTTCGGCGACCGCGACGCGGCCGTCGGCGACGATCGGGCTCTGCCAGTGCAGGTCTCCGGATGGAAGCTGCGCAACGCGGCGACCGCTCGTCGGGACATAGATGTTGACCACTCCACCGCCCGCGACGTAGAGCAGGTCGCCGGCGAGGACCGGCGACGTGCCGGCGACCTGGTGCGACCACACCGCGTGCAGCCGCCGGCCCGAGAGGAGCAGCGCCTCCGTGCCGGCATCGGTCGAAACGAAGACCCACTTGCCCTTCCACACGGCCGGCTCGCTGAACATGTCGAGACGGCCCGGTAACGGGAGCGTCTGCCGCTCACCTCCGGTCTTCGGGCCGGGCGCCGGCAGGTGGTGCAGATCGAGCAGGCGGAGCTTCCCGTCCTTGCCGCCCTGGACGGCGAGCCCGCCGCTGAGGAACGCCGGGCTCGTCGAGCCGAGATCGAGATCTGCCGTGTTCAAGTGCTCGTGGTCGCTGGGCGTCCAATGGCGCAGGAGCCGCGACGCGTCGGAGGAGAGCACGAGGACGCTGTCACCCCAGTCCGCCCTGCCGTCGAACGGCGCGTTACCGGTCGCGACCACGAGCGTGCCGTTCTCGGGATCGACGGCGGCGCCGTTCCGTGACCAGATCGCCGAGTCGCTCGACGTGCACGTCTTCGGGACGATCAGCGTGTGCCGGTCGGAGCACAGCGAGTTCCAGACGTGCGCGATCCGACCCGTCGATTCCGACATCGTCACGACGTGCCCCTGGTATGACGGCGCGTCGCCGATGTAGCCGCCGGTCGCGGCGATCACGCGCCCGCGGTACACGTTCAGCGACGACGTCAGCTTCTCGTGTGTCGGGTCGAACGTAATCCGCGTCGTCCAGAGGACATGCCCGTCGGAGAGCCGCAGTTTCCTGATGCGGCCGTCGGGTGCAGCCGCGTACACCGCGGTGCGATCTGTCGCCAACGCAGGCGTCGCATTCGTGATCTGCGCCGAGCCCGCGAGGTGCGCATACGTGGACGGCGTGAACCGCCAGAGTGCGCGACCGGTGGCCGCGTCGATCGCCTCCGTCTTCCCGTACGTGGTCGTGAACAGGAACGCGTCCCGCCCGCGCACCCCTTTCGCCACGTAGATCGGCGACGAGTCGACGGTGCCGTCGAGCCGCACGCGCCGGCGGTGGAGTTGCGAGACGTTCGTGGCGCTGATCGTCGCGTCGGGCGATGCGTTGTGCCGCGACGTGTCGTAGCCGTAGAGCGGCCAGTCGTGGCTCGCGGGGGCGTCCGCGGATGATGCTGTCCCGGCGATCGCCGCCGCGATCGCCACGACGAGCAGGGCGCGCCTCACGCGGAGAGGCCGAAGACGTCGCCGGAGTTGACAGACATGAGGTACAGCTCGCCGTCGGCTCCTTGCGCGAACGAAGACAGCCCCCCGAGCGTGAACGGCTCACGCCGAACACTTGTCGCCTTCCCGTTGACGATCTTCAGGCTCCAGACGAGACCGGAGCAGTAGTCGCCGTAGAAATAGCGGCCGACCGCCGACGGGATCTTGGTGCCGCGGTACACGTACCCGCCGGCGACGGAGCAGCCGTCTTCGTGCGAATACTCGGCGACGGGCGGGTGGTACGTCCCGCGGGTGAGGAGCTTCGTGATCCCGTCGTACATATGCGTGCCCTCGTAGCGGTTCCAGCCGAAGTTCGCGATCGTCGCCGTGCCCCGCTTCAGGTAGTCGACCTCTTCCCAGTTGTCCTGGCCGACGTCACCGATGTAGAGGTCGCCGGTCTTCCGGTCGAAGCTGAACCGCCAGGGATTCCGCAGGCCGTACGCGACGAGCGTCCACCGCGGGCTCTTGGCGTTGATGTTCAGCCGCATGATCTTTGCGAACGGCCGCGCCAGGCTCTGGCCGTTCCCACCGGGATCGCCCGCACCACCGCCGTCACCGTTGCCCCAGTACAGGCGGCCGTCGGGGCCGAACTGCAACTGCCCGCCGTTGTGGTTCGGTGCGAAGTCCTTCACGAACAGGCGCTGCTTCGCGGACGACGGGATCGCGCGCGTGCCGTTCGAGCGGTACTCGACGACGTGCGTGTCGCCGTTCTTGTCGGTGTAGTCGACGAAGAAGCGATGCGACTTCTGGTACGCCGGGTCGAACGCCACCGACAGCAGCCCCTGCTCACCGCCGCTGACGATCAGCAAGTGGACGTCGAGGAACGGCGTCGACCGGATCGTCCCGCCCGTGAGCACGCGGATGTATCCGCCTTGCTCGACGACGTAGAGATTGCCGGGCTCGCCCGGCGCGAAAGTCGCGTACACCGGCGCGTTGAAGTGCGCGATGCGCACGAGGTGCAGCGCATCACTGCGCGCGGAGGCCCCGGTGGCGAACAGAAGCAGGCCGAGAACGCCGACGAGTGCGGCCCTCATTGCGCTGCGAGGTCGGGCGAGCGCACCCACGGGCCGGGTGGAGTGAGCAGCGACTCCGCGTGGAGGTAGGCGAGACCCGCGAGCGGTAGGTCGGCCCACCGCTCGAAACAGAAGTAGCGGCGACGCCAGTCGGGGAAGAACTTGCGGTTGAAGCTGTGAAGCCGCTCGAGCTGGAACAACCGGTCGCCCTTGAGGAGCAGCCAACGCAGCGCCCGCTTGAGCCGCGTCGCGTCGTCGCCTGAAACGAACTCCGCGAACACCGCGAAGTTGAGCGACACCTCGGTGACTGCGTGCTTGCGAGCCCACGCGACTGTCTCGGTGATGAGGAACTCCATCAGCCCGTTCGGCGTGTCACCGCGGCGGCGCATGGATGCGAGCGAGTATCCCTCGCTCGCCGGCGAGGGAACGAGCTGCAGGAACCCGCCGACCCGGCCGTCGGGCGCCACCGCGACTGCGAGCACTGTGTCCGGATAGAGAAACAGCGCGTCCATCGCCATCGTGAACCCGCGCTCCGGCCAATTGCCGCGCCACTCCTCCGACACCGCGCGCACCTGGGCTCGCAGCGCTTCGTCGGCGTCCGCAGTCGAGAGGACCTCGACGCGATACCCGGACTTCTCCAACCGAGAAACGGACTGGCGCACTTTCCGGATCGCCCGCCCGTCGAGCGAGAACGTCGCCGGTCGGATCACCGCCTCGTCGCCGAGGTACATGGACTTGAAACCGATCGACGCGTAGTCCTCGAGGGCCTCGTTCGCCGCGCCCGCGACGGCGACGCGCCAGCCCTTCGCGTGCGCGACGCGGACGAACTCGCGCACGAGCTCGCGGCGCTCGCCGGCGTCGCCGATCGGATCGCCGGCAACAAGTGCCGTTCCACCGACGACGCGATAGGCGAGAAACGAGCGGCCGCTCGGCGAAAAGAAGTAACTCTTGTCGCGGCGCAGCGCGAAGTACGCGAGGCTGTCGGAGCCGTGCTCATGCACGAGCTCGGCCGCGCGCTTGCGCTCCTCGCCAACTGCGGGCGGCACGCCTTGCGGCCGCAGCCACAGCCACAGCGCACGGAAGCCGAGTGCTCCCACGAGCAGCGCGAGCGCGACCTCGATCCGGCGCGAGTATGCGTCCCCGTCGAAGATGCCGACGACGAGGATCGGCACGGAGACGGCGAGCGCCACCGCGACCTGCAGCAGCGGGACGAGCGTCGCCGGATCGCCCGGGGCGACGAACTGCCGGCGCGAGCGCAGGAGTGCAACGAGCAGCACGAGGTGGACGGTCGCCTCTTCGAAGTCGAGGCCCTTCGCGAGATGGGCGATCGCCGAGGCGATCACGAGCACGACCGCGAGCGTCCAGGCGCGATGCTTGCGCCGGGCTAGGCCGCGCGAGAGGAAGATCATCGCAAGGCCCAGTGCGAGCGCGACGGTCCGTGCAGCCTCCGGCACGCCCGGGGGCAGGACGCCGTCGATGAGGTCAGTGCGGTTGGCGAACTCGGGCGTCAGCGCCGAGACGATCGACATCACGCCCGCCAGCGTGGCGGCCCACGCCAGGGCGAGTGGGGTGGCCGGGCGACGCACCGGTCACACCGTAGCTGGCTCCGATGTCAGACATCGGAGCGGGCCTCAAAGCAGGGCGCGGCGGAGCTCGTCCTCTTTACCGGGCTCCAGGATCGCGAGCACCTGGTCGCCGATCTCAAGCTGGGTCTCCTCGTCCGGGATCTCGGCCTTGCCCGCCCGAACGACCGAGATCAGCCGGGCGCCGTCGGGGAGCTGAAGCGCGCGGATCCGCTTCCCGTGGCAGTTCGCGCCCTTGTCGACCGTCACCTCGACGATCTCGAGGTTCTCCTTGCGCAGCTCGAGCAGCTGGACGAGCCCGTGCTCCGGCACCTCGTGCTCGATCAGGCCCATGATCGCGCCGGTCGCCGAGACCGTCGGCGAGATGCCAAGGAGGTCGAAGTACGCCTGGTTGCGCGGGTCGTTGATTCGCGCGATCACGTTGCCGACGCCGTAGCGCTCACGAGCAAGCTGGCAGATGACGATGTTGTCCTCGTCGTCGCCGGTCGCCGCCACGAGGAGATCCGGCGGCCGCGTGATCCCCGCGCGCTCGAGCACGAACAACTCGGTCGCATCGCCGCGGATCACCTGGTGCTCGAACTCCGCCTCGAGCTTGTCGAACCGGTACGGCTTCTGCTCGATCAGCGTCACCTCGTGACCGGCGCGAAGCAGCGAGCGGATCAGGTTGGCGCCGACCTTGCCGCCGCCTGCGATCAGGACGTACATCTAGGCGGGAACCTCATCCTCTGCGTGGCGAACGGCGGAGACGAGCGTCTCGATCGCGGCCGCCGTCGGGCACACGATCTGCAGACCCTTCGTCGCGTAGAACTGCGCGCGCGCTGGGTCGAGCACGCGGACGATCACCGTCGGCACCTCGAAATGCTTTTGCGCAGCCTGCGCGATCACGAGGTTCGTGTTGTCGCCGTTCGTCGTGACGACGACCGCGTCGGCCTCCTCGATCCCCGCTTCGCGGAGCAGCGTCAGGTCCATCCCGTGGCCGACGACGAAGCCGCCGTTCCAGCTGTCACCGAGCCGCCCGAGGGCGTCCTCGTTCTCGTCCAGGACGGTGACGTCCCAGCCCGAGGCGAGCAGCTGCTGCGCGACGGCCGAGCCGACCCGGCCGCATCCGACGACGATCGCTTTCACAGCGGCGCAGCGTACTCCGCCGACCTACGTTGCGGCGAGTTCCTCGTCCATGACGGTCTGAGGGAAGGCAACGATCAGAACCTCGCACGGCGCCTGGCGGAGGACGTAGTCGACCGTGGGCGAGAAGAACCGCGACTGGCGCCGCCAGCGAGGCGCCGAGCCGAGCACGATCAGGTCGGCCTCCACCTCGATCGCGTGGGCCACGATCGCGTGACCGATCGCCCGGGCGCGGATCGTCGTTCCCTCGACCGTCACGTCGAAGTCCGCCCCGAGGAGCTTCGCTTCGGCGATTGAGGCCTCGGCGCGCTCGTCCTGATCGAGGAGCGGAGCGTCGAGCGGCAGCTCGAGCGGGACGCGGATGACGTGGAGCGCCTGCACCTCCGCCCCGTGCTCCGAGGCGAGCTTGACGGCGGTCGCGAGCATCTCCTCGCCGATCACGCCGAGCTTCATGGGAACGAGGATCCGCTTGAACTGCGCGACCGGGACGATGGGGCGCTCGTCCGGAGCCTCGACCCGTTCGAGCAGGCCCTCGCCGCGCGACAGCCGAACGCTCACGAAGATCACGAGGCCGACGAGGAGCCACAACGGGCCTGCATAGCGCGCGGCGGGGTGGGTCGCCATCGCCACGACCCAGATCGCGAAGGTCGCCGCCGCACCGACGATCGCGGGGAGCGGAATCTCGCTACCCCGGATCGTCACCGAGAACGGCGCGCGATACGGCCGCGGCAGCTCGGGCTCGTCGATGCGCAGCTTGATGACCGCGAGCTGAGCGGCGGTGAACGCAAGGAGAACTCCGAAGGAGAAGAGGCTCGCGAGGAACGCAACATCGTCGCTCTTCACGGACGCGGCGCCGATCACGATCGCGGACGAGACGACCGCGGCAGAGAAGATTGCGTACGGCGACACGTGCGCGCGGCGACTCAACCGCCCGAACGCACGCGGAAGCTGACCGTGCTCGCCGAGCGAGTACGCGAGCCGGGAGAACCCGGAGACCGACGTCGTCACCGCAGCGAGCAGGATCAGCGCACCGGTGATGCCGACGTAGAAGCGGAGCACGCCGCCGAGATCCCACGGGAGCTTGTGGTCGATGCGATCGGCGACACCGAGCAGCGGCGCGTTCACCCAATTCGTACCAAGCTCGGTCTTCGGGCCCGGAAACGCAGAGAGCGCGACGACGGCGATCGCCGCGTACACGGTCACCACGGTTGCGATCGCGCCGAACACCGAGCGCGGCAGGTCGACGCCCGGACGCCTCGCCTCCGCGGCGAGGTTGGCGACCGTCTCGAGCCCGGTGAACGCCAGCATCCCGAGCGGCAGCGCGAAGGCGAGATCATGCCAGGACGGGTTCGAGCCGAGCGACGTGCCGTGTGAGAGGGCATGTGGTGAGAACACGAGTAGGAGCCCAAGCACGACGAGCAGCAGCTGCGTCAGCAGGTCGAGAGCGGGCACGACGATGCCGAGGCCGTACAGCGAAGGGCGGCGCACCATGCGCACCAGTGCAACAACCGCGATCACGCCGACCGCCACGACGATGTCCCAGGGCGACCGGTCGATCGCGTTCACCTGCAGGGCGCCGGCGAGATAATGCGGCAGGAACAGCGCGGACAACGCGATCACGATCAGGTAGTCGAGGAACAGCGACCAGCCCGTCATGAACCCGAAGAGGTCGTTGGTCGCACGCCGAACGAAGGTCGCCGCCCCGCCGGTCTCGGGCAGCGCGGCCGTCCCTTCCGCGTACGAGAGCGCAACGATCAGGAAGAGGGCGCCGACGCCGAGCAGCACGAGCGGCGTGAAGCCGAGCGCGTTGGCGGCAAGGACGCCGAGCGCGAAGTAGATCGACGACGCGATCTCGCCGTACGCGACCGAGTAGAGCGCGCGCGCATCGAGCTCGCGCTTGAGACCCGGAAGCTTGCGGGCCATTACACAGCCTTCCTACGAAGCAGCCAGAGCCGGCCGGCGCCCGCGACGACGAAGAGCGCCCCGAGCACGAGGCCAACCCCACCGCCGTGCCACGCCGTGACGACGAACATGACAACGCCGAGCGCTACGAGCAGCGCGGCCGAGATCGTGGTGAGGGTCCGGTACATCACGCCACGCGCTTCCCTGCCGCGATCATGACCCGTGACGGCGCGTGCTTCAGGACGTAGTCGACGGTGTGACCGAAGATTGCGCGGTGCCGGCCGCGGGGCGCGCCGAGCACGATAATCTCCGCGCCCCGACGCTCCGCCTCTTCCACGATCGCGCGGCCGGCCTTGCGTGCGCGGACGACGCGCTCGACTGTCCGCACTCCGTAGGCCTCCCCCGTCGCACGCAGCTCGTCGAGCAGCTCGTACGCGTCGTCGAGCTGCTCCGTCAGGTCGGCGTCGAGCGGCAGCTCGAGTGGGACGACGATCACGCGCAGCAGAACGATGCGGCCGGCCCGCTCGGTCGCGAGGCGCGACGCGAGCTCGACCGCCTCGTGCGACTCCTGCCCGGCGATCACCGGGACGAGGATCGACCGGTACTCGAGCGCGAGCGCCGCGCCGAGTGCAATCGGAGCCCGCGACGTGACGGTGAGTGGAACGCGCAGCCTGCGCCGGTAGAGCACGTAGAAGACAAAGCCTGCCACGAGCCATGCGAGACCTGCGTACCGCGGGCCGGGTTTCTCGATGACGACGAATAGCCACGCGAGGCCCGTGCCGATCCCACCGAGGATCGCGAACAGCGGCCAGTCGACGTCGCGGAACCGGAAGTTCGGACGCGCGCGCCACTCGAGCTCCTCACCACCGCCCCCCTTTACGCGGAGCCCGATCACGGCCGCATGCGCGATCGTGAACGAGAGCATCGCGCCGAACGCGTACATGCTCCCGAGAAAGTCGACCTGGCCGGCGAGCAAGAAGAGCGTCGGCCCGATGCCCGCGAACACGATCAGTGCGAGCCACGGTGTCTTCAGCTTGGGATGCAGACGTCGAAAGACCTCCGGCAGCTGACGGTACGTCGACATCGAATAGGTGATGCGCGACGCACCGATCACCCCGGCGTTCGTGGCGATGAACAGGATCGTCGCCGCGAGGATCCCGACGTAGACCTTCGCCGCCGACAGCACGCTGCCGTGAAGGCCGAGGTTCTCGACGAGCCCGAGCACGGGGTCGTTCTTGAACCCGTGCGGCGGGTTCTGCCCGAGCTGCGTGACGTACTTGCCGTTCTCGTGCTTCACCGGCATCGCCGAGAGCGCGACCCACGGCAGCGTGAAGTAGATCGCGAACACAGCGGTCGCGACCCACGAGATCGACCGCGGGATCGTCCGCACCGGGTCGCGCGCCTCCTCGGCGAGGTTCGAGACAGTCTCGATCCCGGTGTAAGCGATCATCGCGACCGGGATCGCGAGCAGGAACGCCGACCAGCTCGGCGCGACACCGAAGTGGACGTTGTTCCACAGGATCGTCGGGTGGAAGATGAGGACGAACCCGAGTAGAACGAGCAGGAGCTGCGTCGCGAAGTCGACAACGGCCAGGAAGATGTTCAGTCGCGCCGCTTCCTGGATGCCGATGATGTTGATGCCGACGAGCATCCAGGTGAAGACGATCCCGACGACGATGTCCCACGGGTTCGTCCTCAGCGGCTCCCAGAAGATCGAGAGGTAATGCGGGACGAAGATCACCGAGATGGCGATCGTGATCACGTAGTTGAGCATCTGCGCCCAGGCGGCTCCGAAGGACACGAGCTCGTTGAACGCATGGCGCGCGAAGCTCGACGAGCCTCCGGCCTCCGGATAGCGGACGGTGCCTTCCGCATACGTCGCGGCCGTCGCCGCGAAGATCAGCCCGCTGATAATGAAGACGAGCGGGGTGAGCCCGAGCGCGATCCCGGCGACGAGCCCGAGCGCGTAGTAGATCGACGAGCCGACGTTGCCGTAGGCGGTCGCGAACAGCGCGGGCGCGCCGAGGACGCGCTCGAGGCCGTGGCTCTGCCTGCGACGCCGTGGCACGCGTGGGAGCCTAGTCCGGAGTTGGGACGCTGCTGAGGATCACGTGCGGCTCGAAGAGCAGGCAGCGCTTGACCGCGATCGCTCGTCTGCCTCGCAGCCGCGGCAGGTTGGCATGGAGCCGTTCTGGGAGCACGACGTTCACCGCTGCGGTCTCGTCGGCGGTGAGGCGGCGCACGTAGGCGAGGATCGCCTCGCCGAGACGGCCGTCGAGGGGAGCCGTGTCGACCGGTAGGCCGAGCTCGTCGTCACCGAAGCTCCGCTTGCCGAAGTGGACGGCCCGCAGGTCGTCGGCGCCGATCCCGCGGGCGTAGTCGATCGCGCGCAGCGTGGCCTCGTCCGGCTCGCCTGCGATCACGCGGACGACCAGGCGCTCGGGCACGCGGCCCTCCGGTCGCCGCTCGGACGTCACGGCAGGCACGTCGGCGACGACGACCCGCGGCTCGGTCAACAGCCGGAGCTTGAGGCGGAACTGCGCGCGCTGCGCCGCCGCGAACAGCGACCGCTTGCTGAACTGCTCCGGGAGGACGACCGTGACCACCACGTCGTCTGCCGTCTCGCGGAGACGGGCGACCTCCTCGAGCACGACGTGCTGTGCGTCGGTGCCCGCGGGCCGGACGTCGAGGCGCGGGTCGCCACCCGTGAACTCGAACCAGCGAGCATGGATGCCCGAGTCGGTGTTCTTGCCCGAGACGTGGAGCGCTTCGAACCGACCGCCGCCGACCCGGCGCGCGTACCAGACCGCCCCTTCGGCGGCGACGTCGAGCGCGTCGGCGTAGACGAGCACCCGGTTCTGCACCAGCGCACCGTACCGGCCCTCCTCAGACATGAACCCGGTTCCGGCCCTTGGCCGGCAACCGAGTTCGCCAGTCCTTCGAGTCTTTCGTCTCTCCTAGCGGAACAGCTGGTACGGCACGCTCGAGAGGATCACGTGCCGCTCGAACAGCAGGAGCCGCTTGATGTACAGCGCCCGCTGGTTGTGCAGCACCCGGGCCCAGCCGCGGACGACGACCTCCGGCATGACCACGTTCACGACGGTGTCCGGCTCCGCAGTCAGCTCACGCAGGTAGGAGAGGAGCGGTGCACCGATGTCACGGTAGGCGGCCTCGTGCAGGTCGAGCGGCAGTTGGATGCCGGCACCGGTCCACCCCGCCCGCACCTTCGCGGCCTCGTCGGCGTCGAACGCAAACGACACCGCGCGCGTGTCCTCGACGCCGAGCGATTGCGCGTACGTGAGTGCACGCAGCGACCCCGCGTGGACGTTCGCGACCAGCACGCGCACCGCGAGGCGGCTGGGTGTGCGGCCCTCCGGCCCGCGGTGGTCGCTGACCGCCGGCACGTCCGTCACAACGACGCCCGGCTCCGAGAGCAGCCGCAGCTTGAGGCGGAACGAGGTGGCGCCCGCCGCCGAGAGGAGGGACGCGCGCCGGAACTGCTCGGGCACGACGACGGTGACGAAGTCGGACTCGCCGCGCGGCAGGTTCCACACCTCCTCGAGCAGAGGCTGCACGCGACCTTCGTTCGTCGGCAGCAGCTCGAGGCGCGGCTGCTCGGCGAACTCGAACCACCGTGCGCGGATGCCCGAGTCAGTGTGACGACCCGGGCGATGCAGCGCCCGGATGCTGTCCGGCGGCGCGATCTGCCGCGCGTACCAGAGCGCGCCCTCGGTAGCGGTGTTGATCGCGTCGACCGTCAGGAGCACCTCGTTGGTCGGCCGGCGCGCAGCGGCAACCGCGCCCATGCCTGCCTTGAGCCGGCGCGCGAAGCGGCGGTAGTGGCGATTGATGCCGAGGAAGGAGAGGACGAGGAGCGGCACCGCGACTGTCACGAGCCAGGCGCCTTCGGCGAACTTCGTCCAGATGACGACGAGCGTCACGACGCCCGTCGCAGTCGAGCCGACGGCGTTGATGACGATCTTGTGGCGCCACCCCGGCTCCCGCGAACGCAGCCAGTACCGAACCATGCCCGCCTGCGACAGCGTGAACGCGGTGAAGACGCCGATCACGTAGAGGTGGATCAGTGAGTCGACGCTCGCGTCGTACACCCAGAGAAGCGCCATCGCGATCGCCGTCAGCACGATGATCCCGTTCGAGAACACGAGCCGGTCGCCGAGGTTCGTGAACTGCCGCGCGAAGAACCGGTCGCGTGCCAGTAACGCGGCCAGTCGCGGGAATCCCTGGTACGAGGTGTTCGCAGCGAGGACGAGGACTGCGAGGGTCAAGGTCTGCACCGCCCAGTACATGAAGCCGAGTGCCGATGACGACGGGAAGACGGCGCGTGCGATCTCCGAGAGGACGGACGGCGTGCCGGTCGTCGTCGGCCGTGCATGCACGTGCACGGCGAGCCACGACACACCGACGAACATCGCAATCGCAATCGTGCCCAGCACCATGAGCGTCGTCGCGGCATTGCGGCCGTGCGGCCTGCGGAACGCGTTGACGCCGTTCGCGATCGCCTCGACGCCTGTGAGGGCGGTCGAGCCCGATGCGAACGCCCGCAACACGACGAACGCCGTGATCGCACCGACGCCGCCTGCGAGTGGGTGCGGCGCGGTCGCCTGCGGGCACGTTCCGTCCGAGCAGCGAGCGATACCGACACCGACGAGAACGAAGATCGAGGTGACGAACGCGTAGGTCGGGAGCGCGAAGAGGATCCCAGCCTCCTTCACTCCGCGTAGGTTGGCGATCGCGATCAGCAGGACACACGCGAGAGACAGCATCAGCTCGTGACCTCGCAACGACGACACCGCCGACGTGAGTGCGAGCACGCCGGCGGCGACGGAGACCGCCACCGTCAAGACGTAATCGGTGAGCAGCGCCGCCGCCGCGACGAGACTCGGGAGCCGACCGAGGTTCTCTTTCGCGACGACGTAGGCGCCGCCTGAGCTCTCGTAGACCTTCACCGTCTGCCGATAGGAGAGGACGACGATCGCCAGCAGCGCGGCGATCGCGAGCGCAACCGGAAACACGACATGCGCCGACGCGGCCGACGCCGCGATCAGCACGACCAAGGCGGCCTCGGTCGCGTACGCGACCGACGACAGTGGATCCGAGGCGAAGATCGGCAGCGCGAGCCATTTCGGGAGCAGCGTCTCCTCGATTTCGTCCGAGGCCATCGGACGGCCGACAACGACCCGCTTCAGCCGCGGCGTACGGCGGTCGAGCTCTCGGATACTCATGTTCCCTCGAGCACGACGAAGATGTCGGTCGCCGCAGCGAGCAAGCGCTCGGCATCGCCGCGGCCGTAGAGCGGACTCGTTCCACCGGTCAGCAGCCGCTCGACGAGCAGCACCCCGCGTGCCGGGATCGGCTTGGACAGATCGAACAGCCGGGCGGCGATCGCAAGCAGCTGCGGCCGACATTCGCGCACGGCGGCACGGGCGATCGGAGATGCAGCGGGTAGCAGCCGCTCGTCCGCTGCGTGGACGACGTCGGTCAGCGAGCGCGCGAGATCGATGCGGTGCTCGTCGGCGACGAGCTCGGCGGCGCGCCAGGCAAGTCGCGGCGGCGGGAGCCTGGTCGCGGCGAGCTCCACGTCGGCGCGACGGCGAGCGTCGCGAAGCGCCCGGCGCGCCTCCCACGAGCGCACCGGGGCAAGAAGCTTGGCGTTCATGCTTCGACGGTAGGCCGACCCGTCTCAGCGCCGACTCAGGATCGCGGCGCGATGCTCAAGAAGATCTCAATCCGCGGGGGCAACGAGGCGATACCCGGCGCCCGGCTCGGTCACGAGGAATTGCGGCCGCGCCGGGTCGGGCTCGAGCTTCCGCCGAAGCTGCGAGACGTATACGTGGAGGTAGTTCGACTCGTCGCCGTACGCCGGGCCCCACACCTCGCGCAGGATCGCGCGGTGTGTGAGCAGCTTTCCCTCGTTCAGCGCGAGCAGCCGCAGGATCTTGAACTCCTGGGGAGTGAGGTGCACGAGCTCGCCGCCGACCGTGACCGCTGACTTCTCCAGATCGACGCGGATCGGCCCCACCTCGACGACCGGTTGCTCCGGTGATCCCGCGCGCCGAAGGACTGCTCGGAGGCGTGCGAGCAGCTCGCCGATCGCGAACGGCTTCGTGACGTAGTCGTCGGCACCGGCGTCGAGCGCTGCGATCTTCTCGTCGTCGTCCCCGACGGCCGAGATGAGGATGATCGGCGCCTTCGTCCACGCGCGCAGCTCGCGGCAGACGTCGCGACCCGAACCGTCCGGAAGCAGAAGGTCGAGGATCACCGCATCCGGCGGGCGCAGCGGCGCTGCGGCAAGCGCGTCGGCGGCCGTGGTCGCCGTATCGACGTCGTAGCCCGCGCCGCGCAGGTTCGTCGACAGCGCGCGGAGAAACTGAGGCTCGTCGTCGATGACGAGCACGCGTTGTTTCACGACGCGACCCGCAAGACGAGCCGAGCACAGGTGCCGCCACCGTCACGGGGGAACAACTCGAGTGTCGCGCCGTTCGCCTCGGCGAAGCCGCGGGCGATCGCGAGCCCCAGCCCGAGCCCTGGCGCCGGCGTCGCACCGCCGCGGTCGAGAACGTCGAGCTCCACGCCCGCAGGCTCTGTGCGTGCGAACACGTCGACGTCGGCGACGGAGTACTTGAGCGCGTTCTCGAGCAGGTTCACGAGCACGCGTTGAATGTGGGTCGCGTCGACCGCGACCGGCGGCAGCTCGTCCATCGCCCCGACATGGATACGCTCGGAGGAGGTCACGTCCGACACCGCGTGCGCGAGCAGGTCGTCCACGTCCCACATCTCCGTCCGCGGGACAGCCGCGCCGGCCTCGAGCCGCGAGAGGTCGAGGACGCTCTCGACGAGTCGTGTCAGGCGCGACACCTCGAGCCCGATCGTGTCGAGGAGAGCTGCCCGGTCGTCGGCCGACAACGAGAGCTCGGGCGTCTGCAACCCGTCCACAGCGGCCCGGATCGTCGCGATCGGCGTCCGGAAGTCGTGCGAGACCGCCTGCAGGATCACCGTCTTCAGCGCGTCGGAGCGCCGGATCGCCTCGGCGTGCAGGCGCTCGTCGGCGAGCGCGAGCAGGGACTGCACGCCCGCCTCGAAACGCGCATGCGCAAGCTCGCCCGCGAGCACATGCTCTGCGCGCTCACGAATCTCATCGAGCGGCTCCTCCCGCAGCATCGCCGCCGACGCGTCGGCGAGCAATGCCGCCTCGCGCTCGCGCTGCTCTGCTTCGGCCGCGCGCCGACGCGCACTCGTCGCCAGGTTGCTGCAGACGACCGCGGTGATCACGTACACCGCGAGCGCGGTCCAGTTGCGCGCGTCGGTGAGCGTCAGCGTGTTCACCGGCGGCAGGAACAGGAAGTTGAAGACGAGCATCGACGCGACAGCGACGGCGCTTGCCCAGACGGCACCGAAGAACACGGCGACGGCGAGCACCGCCGGCGTGTAGAGCACGCCGAGGCTGAGCACCGGCGCGATCGGCTTGACGGCGTAGACGAGCCCGGTCGCAACCGTCAGTGCGGCAAGCGATCCAGAGAGCGCCGCAACGTGACGTTGCATGAGACGAATCTAGCGCGGCGGCCCGGCGTGCCGGGCCTCCGCGCCAGTGGGTCTAGCCGTGAATCGAGACGATCAGGGGGATGATCAGGATCGCGACGATGTTGGCGATCTTGATCATCGGGTTGATCGCCGGGCCGGCGGCGTCCTTGTACGGGTCGCCGACCGTGTCACCCGTGACGGAGGCGGCGTGCGCCTCCGAGCCCTTGCCGCCGTAGAGGCCGTCCTCGATCGACTTCTTCGCGTTGTCCCAGGCGCCGCCGCCCGAGGTCATCGCGATCGCAAGGAAGAGGCCGGTGACGATCGTGCCGATCAGCAGCCCACCGAGCATGCGGGCGTTGATGATCCCAACCACGATCGGGAAGCCGATCGGGATGAGCGCCGGGAGGAGCATCGACTTGATCGCCGAGCCGGTGACGATGCTCACCGCGCGGCTGTAGTCGGGCCGCTCGGTGCCTTCCATGATCCCGGGGTGCTCGCGGAACTGGCGACGCACTTCCTCGACGACCTGTCCGCCGACGCGACCGACCGCCTGCATGGCGAGCGACGCGAACAGGAACGGCATGAGGCCGCCGATGAAGAGACCGGCGATCACCCACGCGTCGGAGAGGCTGAAGGACGTCGCGAGCCCGTTGTCGGCGAGGCCCTTCGAGTACGAGTCGAACAGGACGAGCGCGGCAAGCGCCGCGGAGCCGATCGCGTAGCCCTTCGTGACGGCCTTCGTCGTGTTGCCGACCGCGTCGAGCGGGTCGGTGATGCCGCGAACCTCTTCGGGGAGGTCGGCCATTTCCGCGATGCCGCCCGCGTTGTCGGTGACCGGGCCGTACGCGTCGAGAGCGACGATCAGGCCGGTCATCGAGAGCTGCGCCATCACGGCGACGCCGATGCCGAACAGCCCGGCGAAGTGATGCGCGACGAGGATGCCGGCGGCGATCACGATCACCGGCGCCGCCGTTGCCTGCATGCCGACGGCGAGACCCTCGATGATGTTCGTCGCGTGCCCCGTCTGCGACGCGCGGGCGATCATCTTGACCGGGTTCCAACGGGTGCCCGTATAGAACTCGGTGATCGCGACGAGCAGGAACGTGATGACCAGCCCGACCATCGCGGAGATGTAGAGCTCGCCGAAGCTGAACGGGCCGCCGTCGAACGCGGCCGTGATCGGGATGAACCCGAGCGCGGACAGCACGGTCGCTGCGAGCACCGACTTGTAGAGCGCGTTGATGACCGCGTTCTCGCCCTTGCCCAGGCGCGCGAAGAACGTGCCGATCACGGACGCGACCGCGGACACGCCGCCGATCGCGAGCGGATACAGGTAGAGCCGCGCGTCGGAAAGGCCACTCAGCGTGCCGAGGAGCATCACCGCGACTGCGGTGACGGCGTAGGTCTCGAACAGGTCTGCTGCCATCCCAGCGCAGTCACCGACGTTGTCGCCGACGTTGTCGGCGATCACGGCCGCGTTGCGCGGGTCGTCCTCGGGGATACCGGCCTCGATCTTGCCGACCAGGTCGGCGCCGACGTCGGCGGCCTTCGTGAAGATGCCGCCGCCGAGGCGCGCGAACACCGAGATGAGGGACCCTCCGAAGGCGAGCCCGATGAGGTCGTTGATCGCCGAGGTCGGCGAGTTGTGCAGCGCGCCGGTGAGGAACCAGTAGTAGCCCGTCACACCGAACAGGCCGAGGCCGACGACGAGCAGACCCGTCACCGAGCCGGCCTTGAAGGCGACATCGAGGGCGGGCTTGAGCCCGCCACGCGCGGCTTCCGCCGTGCGCGAGTTCGACCGCACTGCGACGTTCATCCCGATGAAGCCGGCAGCGGCGGAGAGTGTGGCGCCGACCAGGAAGCCGAACGCGGTTCCCCAGCCGAGCTTGTTGTAGAAGCCCAGCAGGAAGAACGGGACGATCGCGACCAGCGCGATCGTCGTGTACTGCTTCTTGAGATACGCGGCCGCGCCTTCCTGGACGGCGGCCGAGATTTCCCGCATCCGCTCGTTCCCGGCCGGCTGCTGCAGCAGCCACCAGGTCAGGTAGAGCCCGTACGCCACGGCCACGCCGGCACCGACGAGACCGAGGAGCACGGGATGGTCACTGAACCAATCCATCAGTTTGCTCCCTCACAAAGTCAAGCGCCGAAGGGCTTCGGCGCGGGCGATTATGTATCACAAGCGGCGGCTAGCCAGCCGAGACGAACGCGACCTGGAGCCCGGTCAGGGCCTGCTGCAGGTCTGCGTGGACGTCGCCCGGAATGTGCGGCAGGAGGCTCTGCAGGGCGTCGATCGCCAGCTTCGCCTGGGTGAGGTCCTTCGCCTCCAGCCGGGCATAGGCGAGACTCGTCAGACCCGCGGCAGCCGAGACGAGGAACTCGCCGACGCTGATCGAGGCGAGGTCGTCAGCCACCGATCGGCTCGCCGGCCCTCACCTGTTCGGCATAGATCTCCTCGAGCGAAGCGCCCTCGTCGATCCGGGCGATCTGGCGCTCGGCCGCGTTGCGCTCGGGAATCGCGAGGTACGGCGCCACACCGATCTCGTCAGCGACCGGCGTGACCCAGTCGACGAGCTGCTCGAGGCGTGCCCGGGTCGGCACCGGCTCGCCGCGCCCGAAGTCGAGGAGCTCGCCGGCCAGCCCCCAGCGGATCGCCCGCCACATGTTCTCCTCGAGGAGACGGTGCGGCAGGCTGGGCAGCGTCTCGGCTTCGTCGTGTGCGCGCGCACAGCGCGCAGCGAGTGCGTAACAGAACGCGGCGAGCGATTGCGCCTCGGCGAGGTCGGGCTGCGCATCTGCAATGCGGATCTCGACGGTCGGATATGCGAGGTGCGGCCGGACACTCCACCAGATCTGCGTGTGCTCGGTGATCGAGCCGGTGCGGTAGAGGAACGCGACGTAGTCCTCCCACGCCTGCCAGCTGCCGTACGCGTCGGGGATGCCGCAGCGCGGGAACATCCGGGTGAAGATCTCTGTGCGCGCGGAGTGCAGGCCGGAGTTGACGCCCTCGACGAATGGTGAGCTCGCCGACAGCGCGAGCACCTCGGGAAGAAAGTTGCGAAGAGCGTCGTGCACCGCGATCGCGCGGTCGGCGCCGGCGATCCCGACGTGGACGTGGAGTCCGAAGGTGTTGTTACGCCAGACGACGTAACGGAGGAGCTCGTCGTTTCGCCGGTAGTGCGGTGTGTCGATGATGCGCTGGTCCTGCCAGCGACTCCACGGGTGCGTGGCCGTCGCGCCGAGCGCGAGCTGCTGCTCGCGCGCAAGCCCGTGAATCTGCGAGCGGCGCTCCTGCATCTTGGTCGCGGCCTCGTGGAACCCGGTGCAGCGGCCTGTGCGAATCTCGACCTCGGACGCGATCAGCTCGCCCACGACGTGCTCGGCGAAGTCCGTCTGGTCGGCGGCCGCCTTCAGAGACTCGAAGCGGTTCGCCAGCTCGAGCGTCTCGGGGTCGAGGAGCGCGAACTCCTCTTCGACCGCGAGCGTCAGGTCCGTGCCGGACTCGAACTCCTCGCGATTGCGCGCGAGCAGCTCTTCCCACGTGCCTCGTTGTTCCTCGCCCATTTCGCGGGAGCCTAGCCGCCTGGTTGTAGGAGGCGACGCGCGACGCCGGCCCACGACCAGCGCTCAACAACCGTGCGTCGTGCCGCTTGTTGCATGGCCGCGCGATCTTCGCGCGAGAGGGCGAGCAGCTCATGCAGCTTCGTATGCAGATCCTCGGCATTTCCGCTCTCGAATGACGCGAGGTGCCGAAGATGGGACGGGTACTCCTCTTCGAGCCCGGCAGCGACCTCGGCGAGCCCCGAGTGGCGCGCGACCAGTGGTGGCGACCCGGCCGCTGCGGCTTCGGCTGCGACCATGCCGAACGCCTCGGGAAAGATCGAGGGAACGACCGTCACATCGGCGAGCGGCAGCAGCTGCGCGAGATGGCGATGGTCGAACGGGCCGGTGAAGAGCGTCCGCTTTGGCGCCAGTGCCGCGAGCGTCGCGCGGTACGGGCCGAAGCCGACGACGAGCAGACGCGCGTCGACACCGTGCATGGCCTCGAGCAGCACTTGCACGCCCTTCTGCTCGATCAGTTTCCCGAAGTAGACGACGGTCGGGTCGTCGCCGGCGAGGAACGACGCGAGGCGATCGCCGTTGCCCTCGTCGGGCAGGCGCTCGTTCGCGTTCCCCGGATTGGGTGGATCGTTGAGCGCTTCCTCGATCAGCGCCGCGAACGCCTCGTCGCGCGGACGGAGCCTGAACTCCTCGACGTCGACACCGGGCGGTACTTCGTGCACGCGGTCGACGTGACCGACGACGTCTTCGAGCACATCCCGGATGTGCGCGGAGCCGACGTAGGTTGCGTCCGCGCCGGCGAGCGCCTCTGCTCCCCAGTGTTCGAGCTCGGAGCGGCCGCGCATCGAGTACTCGAGCTCGGAGCCGTGCGCCTTGACGCGAAACGGCGCACCGCTGGCCGCGCCGACGGGGCCGCCCATCAGCACGTGGTTCGCGAACACGACGTCGGCGGGCAGCAGCTCACGGAGGGTCGCAGCGTTGGCGTCGACGTATGCGCGCTTCTCCGCCTCGGTGAAGTCCTGCAGGAACCTCGGCTCCAGTCCGGCGTACCGGTCCATCACGAACACGGGCAGCAGACGATCGGGAAGCTCGACGTTCACAACACGCGCGGCGCCGAGGTCGTACCGCTCAGGTGCACGTTCCTGACAGACCACGACGACGTCGTGGCCGGAGTTGCTCCACTCGCGCGCGAGCGCGCGTGAGTAGACGTTCGACCCGGTGCCGCCGAGCAGGTAGCCGTGCCAGAGAAGGATCCGCACACGACTCACGCTAGAAGAACCTGGTTGCCGGCGAAGCCGGAACCAGGTTCAAGACTGAAAGACATGAACCTGGTTCACGGCTGCGCCGATGGAACCGGGTTCGTCCCTACGCGAGATGAAAATAGAGCGCGTGCAGTAGGTCGACCGCGGGGTTCGAGGTGTGCACGGTCACCTCGCTCGGGACGGCGAGGAGCGCTTCCGAGTAGTTGAAGATGATGCGCACGCCGGCGTCGACCAGATCATCCGCGACCTTCTGCGCGGCGATTGCGGGTACGGCAAGCACACCGACGACGATGTTCTTGTCGCGAACCGCGTCCTTGAGCTTCCGCTCGTCCTCGACCGTGATCCCGCCGACGTCGGAGCCGATCACCGTCGGGCTCGAGTCGAAGACCGCAGCGATGTTGATGCCGTGCTCGGCGAAGATCGGCGAGCTCGTGATCGCCTGGCCGAGGCGCCCCGCGCCGACGAGCGCGATGTTGTGCTGCCCTTGCGTGCGCAGGATCTTGCGGATCTCCGACAGCAGCGAGTCGATCGAGTAGCCGACACCGCGCTTTCCGAACTTGCCGAAATTCGAGAGGTCGCGTCTGATCTGCGTCGCGTTGATGTTCGTGTAGTCGGCGATCTCCTGCGAGGAGATGCGCTCCTTCCCCATCTTCTGCGCCTGGCTGAGCACCTGGAGGTAGCGCGACAGACGGGCCGCGACCCCAACCGTCAGACGATCCGAGACCCCGGCGCCGGCAGACCCTTGCAACATCACGAAGTCATTGTGCCGAAGGCTCGCGGACGGCCGTTCGGTTGTCACAAGCCCTTACGTTTGTGACACTTTTCGGCGCAGCGCAGCCTCGTCTACGTAGTAGACGAACGCGCGGGCGCCATAGATCTCGACGACCGGCAGCCACTCACGGTAGCGCGCCTCGAGCGCAGCGTCACCGGTGATGTCGACGCTCTTGTACGGCACGCCGACGCGTTCCAGCACGTCCCGGGCGCGGTCGCAGAGATGGCACCCCTGCGCATGGAACAAGACGACGTCAGGCGCACCCACCTAGGGGTAGAGGCCACGCGTAACCGTGGCTTCGGCGACGCGCTGGACGGCGAGGCCGTAGGCGGCCAGCCGCATCGACGTCGACCGGTCCGCGCGCGTCGCCCACGTCTCTTCGAACGCGCGCTTCATGATGTCGTTCAGACGGGCGTTGACCTCGTCTTCCTTCCAGAAGTACTCCTGCAGGCCCTGCACCCACTCGAAGTACGACACAACGACGCCGCCCGCATTCGCGAGCACGTCGGGAAGGATCAGTGCACCGTTGGCTTCGAGGATGTCGTCGGCGGCCGGCGTCAGCGGCCCGTTCGCGCCTTCGACGATCACCTTCGCCCTGACGGCGTCGGCGTTCGTCTCGGACACGACCTGCTCGAGCGCGCAGGGCGCGAGCACGTCGCAGTCGACGGTGATCAGGTCGTCGTTGCTGATGCGGTCGCCGCCTTTGAGCTCGGCGAGCGCGCCGCCGTCGCGCTTGTGCGCGAACGCAGCAGCGATGTCGATCCCGTTCGCGTTGTAGAGGCCGCCGCCCGAGTCCGAGATCGCGACGACATTTGCGCCGAGCTCCGAGACGAACTTCGCGAAGAACGAGCCCACATTGCCGAAGCCCTGCACCGCCACCCGAAGGCCTTCCATGCTGCGCCCCTGTTTGGCGAGCGCGGCCGAGAGCGAGAACATCGCTCCGCGCGCCGTCGCCTCTTCGCGGCCGAGTGAGCCCCCGATCGTCAACGGCTTGCCGGTGACGACGCCGAGCACCGAGTGACCCTTGTTCATCGAGTACGTGTCGAACATCCACGCCATCGTCGCGGCGTTCGTGCCGACGTCGGGCGCCGGGATGTCCTTCTCCGGACCGATCTCGTTGATGATCTCCGACGTGAAACGGCGCGTCATGCGCTCGAGCTCACTGCGCGACATCGACTTGGGGTCGCAAACGACGCCGCCCTTCGCACCACCGAACGGCAGCCCCATCAGCGCGCACTTCCACGTCATCCACATCGCGAGTGCTTTGACCTCGTCGAGCGTGACGTCCTGGTGGTACCGGATGCCGCCCTTCGACGGGCCACGCGCGATGTTGTGTGTGACGCGGTACCCGGTGAACGCGCGCACCGAGCCGTCGTCGAGCGATGTCGGGATCGAGACCTCGACGGCCTTCTTGCACTGGGACAGCACCGCGACGAGCCGGTCGTCGATGCCGAAGGTGCGCGCGACGTTCTCGAGCTGCTGCTGAGCGATCCGGAACGGGTTCTCGCGCAGGTGCGATTCGGGTGCCGCAGTCGCCATTGGCGGCGGCAGTCTATTCGAGTTCGAACGAGACCTGCAGCCGGTCCGGTTTCGCGTCGAGCGGCAGGGTCGGCCAAGCGGCGAGCCGCAGCTCGTAGGCGCCCGGAGCGAGCCGGGTGCTCGTCGGGCCCCGGCCCGTGATGCCGAAGCTATAGCTCCCGGGCAGGAGGTCTCGCAGGCGCGCCATCACGCCGAGGAACTTCCCGGAGCCGCTATAGAGCAGGATGTCGAGGCGCCGGACCGGCTCGATCTGCAGGCCGTCGTCCCGCACGAGCGCGCCGGCCTGGACGCTCAGGATCGCGGGGTCGGTGTCCGACGGAGCGAACGACTTGGCGCTGATCGTCGCGCTGCCGAGCAGGTTCGCCGTGTCGCCGCGGAAGAGCATCGCCCACGGCACGTGCATCGTGTGGCCGGCCGCGCGCAGGTCGATCGTGCCCGTGATGAGCCGGGAGTCTGCGGCCGCGGGCGCGCGCACCGTCACCTTGACCCGCCGCGCGTGCCCGACGCGGACAACGAAGTCCTTCGGAGTGAGCTTGAACTTCAACGCCTCCGAGTCACCTCGGACGACCGCTTTCGCGGACACTTCGAGCCTGCGGCTCGACACGTTTCGGATCGTGAGGAAACGCGTCGCATGCCAGTGCGACCCCTCCCAGATCCCGAAGCCGAGCGACGTCGGTGCGGAGGCGAGCTCGCCCACCGCGGACGCACCAAGTCGAAGCAGCCCGCCACCCACCGCAGTCGGCTCGGCGTGCCCGCGCTGCGCGTAACCGGCGAGCAGCCCAGCGAGACCGCCGCCGTCCAGGTCGGGACGCATCTGCGCGAGGAGTGCCGCAGCGCCGGCCACGGTCGCCGCGGCGGCACTCGTGCCGTTGACCGTCCCATACAACGCCGACTGGTCGGCGGCCGACCCCGGCTCGGACGTCGCGATCGCGACGCCGGGCGCCGCGATGTTCGGCTTCAGCGAACCGTCATAGGCGAGGCCCTGCGACGAGAAGCTCGCGACGATCCCCTGGCCGGTGTTCGTCACCGGATGGACGGCGCCGACCGAGATGCCGACGTCGAGCCGCGCGCGCTGCGCGGCGAGCAAGTCGACCGCGTCGGCCGAGGGAATGACGACGGCGGGTGCGGTCGCGTCCTCCGAGAGACGAAGCGACCCGGCAGGTAGCGAATCCCCGTAGAGCAGGATGGCCGCCGCGCCGGCCCGCGAGGCCGAGCTGACCGTCGACTCGGGATCGTCACCCTCGGGGAGCACGACCGCCTTGCCGGCGACGAGGCTCAACCCGTTCCGGTCGAAGAAGTCGATCGGCGCCGCGCCGGGAACACCGGCGGTCGCGCGGGGCGCGACGACCTCCAGGTTGGCCGCACGCGACGGAACCGAAGCGCCGAGCAGCGGTACCCGCTGGTCAAGGATTACGTCGAGCCCTCGGCGGAGCACGACACGCACCTGCGGCTGCTCCGCCCGCGCGTCCGTCGCGGCCACTGCGAGCGCTCCGGTCGCGCCCGCCGGGCCGGCGACCGAGCCGAACGCCGGGCCGGCGCCGCCGTCGTTGCCCGCGGGTGTGACGACAAGTGTGTTGAGGTCGAGCGCACCCTGGACGGCCTGCGCCTCAGGCCCGTCGGTGAACGCCGCGTACGGCTCGACGACTCCGACCAGCGCGACGCGGACCGCATCGTGCTCGTCGCCGTCGCCGTTTGGGTCGACGGCCCGGTCGAGGCCGGCGATCAACTGGTCGCTCCGTCCGTACACAAGCTCGCGGCCGTCGGCGGCCGCCTGCCAACCTGCGACCCGGATCGGCAGGATGCTCGCCTCCGACGCAACACCGCGAAGACCTGCGGGGCCGTTCGCACCGACGAGGATGCCTGCGAGCTCGGTGCCGTGGCGCTCGAACTCAGAATGGTCCTCAGGGTTCGCGCGAGCGGACGTGTCGGCCCCGCGATCGAGGACGTCGATGCCTGGGAGGACGCGACCGTGCAGGTACGGGTGCGATGCGTCGACGCCGGTGTCGAGCAGCGCGACCGTGACTCCATGACCGTCGAAGCCGGGCACGCCGACGTCGGGCTGGTGCCCGCTCTCCGGTCCGTAGGCCTTGGACTGGAGCTGCGAGGCGGAGACGGACGCCGGGAATGTCGCGCGCACCGGGTAGATGCCCGAGACTTCCGGCATCTGCTCGAGCAGCGACACTGCTCGTGGATCGAGCGCGGCGGAGAAGCCGTCGAGGACGCGGTAGAAGCTGTAGTCGGGGACGACGTTGATCCCGAGCGCGGCGAGCTTCAACAGCACCTGCTTCTGCGCGGCGATCGCGCTCGCCCACCACGCCCGCTCCTGTGACTCTGTCGCGTAACGCACCTTGGCGAGCTTCTGCGCGACCGACGGCCTTGAGAGCACGACGATCATCCGCGACCCGGTCGGGACGGCCGCACGCGGCTCGCCGACGAGCCCGCGCCAGCTTCCGGCCGACGAGGCCGAGACGGTCCCGCCGCCACCGGGCGAGGCGGCGATCACGCCGAACGCGACCGCGATTCCGACCAGCGCGAGGACGGCGATGCTACGCGGTAGGACGCGCATCGAGCGAAAGGTACTCGGGGTATGAGACGGGGTCCGTGTACCTCGCTGCCGACGCGATCATCGCCGCGTTGTCGGTGCAGAGCGGCAACGGTGCGAGCGCGGCACCCGGGAGCGAGGCGCGCAGCTCAGAGTTCGCAGCGACGCCGCCGACGACCGCGACGCGCTCTGCTCCGCTCGCGCCGATCCGTTCCACGAGCGCGCGCACGATCGCCCGCTGGTAGCTCGCTGCGAGATCGGCTCGCCGCGCCGCGAGCTCGTCGTCGCTCAACTTCCGCACCGCGTAGAGCAACGCGGTCTTGAGACCGGAGAACGAGAAGTCGAGCCCAGGGACGCGCGCAACGGGGAAGTCGTATGCCTCCGGGTCGCCCTCACGCGCGAGCAGGTCGAGCTCACGTCCACCGGGATACCCGAGCCCAAGCAGGCGCGCGCCCTTGTCGAAGGCCTCGCCCGCGGCGTCGTCGAGTGTCGTCCCGAGGACGTCGTAGCCACCTCGCTCCGTCACGTCGAGCAGCATCGTGTGACCGCCGCTCGCGAGCAGGCAGGTGAACGGCGGCTGCAGGTCGAGCGGCTTCAGGTAGAGCGTCGCGACGTGGCCGTGCAGATGGTTCACGGGGACGAGCGGCAGCCGGCGCGCCCACGCGAACGCCTTCGCCGCCGACACACCGACGAGCAGGGCACCGATGAGGCCCGGTCGATTCGTGACCGCGATCGCTTCCACTTCGTGACCGTCGAGAGCCTCGTCGACGACCGGCGCGATCAGCTCGAGGTGCCGCCGAGACGCAACTTCGGGGACGACGCCGCCGAAGCGCCGGTGCAGCTCCGCCTGCGACGCGACGACGTTCGACACGATCTCGCCGTCCCAGGTCACGACGGCTGCGGCAGTCTCGTCGCAGCTCGTCTCGATCCCCAGAATCATTCGGTGGATCGCGGTTCGCGCCACATGATCAAGGCGTCTTCACGGTTGTCGGTGTAGTACCCGCGCCGCACACCGCGCGCCTCGAAGCCGAGTTCCTCGTAGAGATGGATCGCGCCCTCGTTGCTGACGCGCACTTCGAGCGTGAAGCCGCGGCGCTCGTCGTGCCTGGTGAGCTCGAAGAGGCGGTCGAGAAGCGCGGTCGCGATGCCGCGCCGTTGCCGTTCGGGCGCGACCGCGACGTTCATGATGTGCCAGGCGTCGACGTAGCGCGAGTTGATGACGTAGCCGACGAGCTCGTCACCCTCGAAGGCGCCCAGGCAGATCGACGTCGGCTTGGCGAGCTCGGACGCGAACATCGAGCGCGACCATGGCGTCGGATACGCGCGCTGCTCGATCACCTCGATGTCGGCGAGGTCGCCGAGCTCCAAGACGCGAATGTAGACCGCGACCGCGGTCATGCCTGCGGCCTCGCGTCCGGCTCGCGGACGTACAACGGCTCGACCAGCGCCGCATCGCCGAACGATCCGGCCCGCTCCAGCAGCAACAACGGATTCGGCAGGTGCCGCGGATCGTCGTCCGACGGAATGTCGGCTCCGGCCGCCTCGAACACGTCGCGGTACCGAATCGCACCGTCGCCGACGAGCGTCCGGCCGACGACGTCGAGCTCCTCCGGGCGGCAGACCGTGGGTCCCGGTGCGAACACCTCGCCGCGCCGGGCATCGATCACCGGCAGACCGTCGCGATACGCGTCGAGTGTCGACGCGCCCGCCACCTGAACGTCGAGCGCGAGCGAGAGTGCTCTCGCGACCGCGAGGCCGATCCGGATGCTCGTGAAGCTGCCGGGCCCTCGACCAACGACGATTCCTTCGATGTGCGCGGGATCGCCAACGAGGCGATCGACGGCGGTGAGGACGTCGCCCGCCCGCTCGGCACGGTCAGATGCGCCAGTGGAGACGCCGCAGACTGCGCCGAACGACGTGGCAGTGTCAAAAGCCAAGATCACAGTCGATCCTCACGCTCCGGTGTGACTCGTCGACGTGCCCGAGAGTAACGACGGCGCGCGGTTCCGGGAGCCAGTTACCGCCGTGCTCAGGCCACTCGACGAACGCGACGGTGCCGTCGAAGTACGGCTCGAGGTCCCCCCACTCCTCCGCGTCGAGCCCGGCGATCCGGTACAGGTCGAGATGCGCAACCGGCGTCGGGGCCTCGTAGCGGTGGCCGATCGTGAACGTCGGGCTGGAGACCGGCCCGGTGACGCCGAGCGCTCGTGCCGCGCCGCGGACGAACGTGGTCTTCCCCGCGCCGAGCTCGCCCGAGATCGTGACGACATCACCCGGCGTCAGACGGTCCGCCAATCGAGCAGCGAGCGCCTCCGTCTCCGCCGGAGACGCGGTGATCGCCTCCATACAAGAAGGCTAGAAGAGGCCGAGCTGTTCCGGCTGGGCGACCGCAACCGGCTCAGACTCCGGCGGCGGAAGCGGTGGCGCGACCGCGCGACCGAGCAGCTCCGGGATCCGCGCGAAGTCCTCCTGCAGCACGGCGAGCATGCGCGGCGTGTAGAGCGCGGCGGCCGGGTGGAAGATCGGATAGAGCGTGACCGCGTTGCCGCCCAGCACGACGTCCTGCGGCCGCCCGTGCACCTGGGTGATCCCTGCGGGACGGCCGGACAGCAGCTTCGTGGCGAAGTTGCCGAGCGTGCAGATCAGCTTCGGCTGGATCAGCTCGATCTTCTTCCAGAGGTGCGGCTCGCACGCCTGAATCTCCTCCGGCTGTGGATCGCGGTTCCCGGGTGGCCGGCACATGAGCACGTTGTTGATGTAGACGTCCTCGCGCGCGATGCCGATCTCGGCGAGCAGCTTGGTCAGCAACTGGCCGGCGGCGCCGACGAACGGCACGCCCTGCTTGTCCTCGTGGAACCCCGGCGCTTCGCCGACGAACATCAGATCGGCGGCCGGGGAGCCAGCGCCGAAGACGACCTGCGTCCGGCCCTGCGAGAGCGCGCACTTCGTGCAGTCCGCGGTTTCGTCGCGGTAGGCGAGAAGCTCAGCCGCAGCCACAACTACCGCCGCAACAACCACCGCCGCCGAAGCTGGGCTGTCCGGAGGTGCCGTGCGCCGCGAACGACGTGCTGAACTGCTTCGCAACCTTGGCCTTGCCGCAGTCGGGGCAGGCGGGATCGGGGTCGGACATCCCCACCAGTTCCTCGAAATGGCATTCGCAGCTCATGCAGACGTACTCGTAAATCGGCATCGGACAGAACCTAGCACCGGGTGATCCTGACGAGCCGCGCGGACGGTACGCTTCCAGTGCCCGGTACCCGCGAGGGACTGGAGCACGACATGTTCGAGGAGATCACGGTCATCGGCGCCGGGCGCGCCGGCACCACAATTGCCGCGCGGTTGCGCGAGCGTGGCATCCGCCTGGGCGAGCGCGGCGAGCTGCGACTCCTCTGCGTCCCCGACCGCGCGATCGCCGAGGTCGCGCGGTCGATCGAACCCGGGCCGTGGGTGGCCCACGTCTCGGGCGCCACGCCGCTCGCGGCGCTCGAGCCGCATGCGCGGCGCTTCTCGGTGCACCCGCTGCAGACGCTCGCGAAGGACGGCGGCCCGGCGCAGCTCGACGGCGCCTGGGGCGGCGTCACGGCCGAGTCGGAAGAAGCTCGCAGGCGCGGGCTGTGGCTGGCCGAGACGCTCGGCCTTCATCCATTCATCCTCGACGACGACCGCCGCGTGCTCTACCACGCGGGTGCGTCGATCGCGTCGAACTTCCTCGTCACGCTGTATCGCGTTGCGGCGGACCTCGTCGAGCGAGCCGGCGCGCCTCCGAAAGCGCTCGTCCCGCTGATGGAGCGCACGATCGCGAACGGCTTCGAGTTGACCGGCCCGATCGCCCGCGGCGACTGGTCGACCGTCGACCGCCACCGGGCAGTACTGAAGGACACGGACTACCGGGTGCTGTACGACGCACTCGCGGAGGCGACTCGCCCGTGATCGTCGCGCGCTCGATCGGCGCGCTCGACCTCCCTCGCCACGGGATCGTCGGCCTGGTCCCGACGATGGGCGCACTTCACGCCGGTCACGCGGCGCTCTTCGAGGCCGCGCGGCCCGACTGCGACGTGCTGGTTGCCAGCGTCTTCGTGAACCCGGCCCAGTTCTCCGAGCCGGCAGATCTCACCGCATACCCGCGCGAGGCTGACCGCGACGCCGCGTTCGCCGCCGAGCACGGCGTCGACGTCGTCTTCGCACCCCCCGCCGACGAGATGTACCCGGCGGGCTTTGCCACCTGGGTCGAGCCCGGCGGCGCCGCGGAAGGGCTCGAGAGCGGCATCCGCCCCGGCCACTTCCGCGGCGTCGCGACCGTCTGCCTGAAGCTGTTCAACATCGTCCGCCCGCAGATCGCGTGGTTCGGCCAGAAAGATGCGCAGCAGGTGGCGGTCGTGAAGCAGCTCGTCCGCGACCTCGATGTCCCCGTCGAGATCCGCGTCGTCGAGACCGCACGGGACGAGGATGGCCTCGCGTTCTCGTCTCGCAACGCCCGTTTGTCGAACGAGGATCGCGCGATCGCACGCGCGATTCCGCGCGCCCTAGAGACACGCGACGTCTTCGCTGCTCGAAGCGTTCTCGAGGCGGCCGGCCTCGAGCCCGACTACGTCGAGGTTGCGGACTTCGACGGCCCCACTCTGCTCGTGGCAACCCGCGTCGGCTCGACGCGGCTGATCGACAATGTCCCCCTCCCGAAAGGAGCTCGCTCGTGACCACGCGTCCACGCAAGCCCGCACCCGGCACGCCCGCTCCGGGCAAGTTGGCGCTGCCCGAGGTCGCGGAGATGAAGCGCCGCGGCGACCGCATCGTGATGGTGACCGCGTACGACGCGCCGTCCGGCCGGATCGCCGACGACGCGGGCGTCGACCTGATCCTGGTCGGCGACTCCGCGGCCATGGTCGTGCTGGGTCACGACTCGACGGTTCCCGCGACGACGGACGAGATGATCATCCTCACCCGTGCGGTCAACCGCGGGGCGCGGCGCCCACTCGTGATCGCCGACCTCCCGTTCGGCTCGTACCAGGTGAGCGATCAGCAAGCGCTCGAGACTGCGATCCGGTTCGTCAAGGAAGCGGCGGCCGACGCCGTCAAGCTCGAAGGCGCAGGCCCGATGCTCTCGCGAGTCCGCGCACTCACGTCGGCCGGGATCCCGGTGATGGGCCATATCGGGCTGACGCCCCAGACGGCGACGATGCTCGGCGGCTTCAAGGCGCAGGGCCGCAACGCCGCGAAGGCGATCCAGCTCTACGAGGACGCGCTCGCGCTGGAGGCTGCGGGCTGCTTCTCGATCGTGCTCGAAGCGGTGCCGGCTCCCGTCGCGGCCCGCATCACCGAGGGGTTGTCGATCCCCACGATCGGGATCGGCGCGGGCGTGGGCTGCGACGGGCAGGTGCTCGTGTGGCACGACATGCTCGGGCTCTACGAAGGCAAGTCGCCCCGCTTCGTGAAGCAGTACGCGGAGCTCGCACCGACGATCCGCGATGCGTTGGCGCAATACGCCGCGGAAGTGCGCGACGGCGCGTTCCCGGAGGCGAAGCACACCTACGCGATCAGCGACGAGGAGCTCGCGCTGTTCGAGGACGCGCTGGCCGAGGTCAGAGAGCCAGCAGGACGCTGAGCCCGACCGGCAGGACGAGCGTGGCGGCGGACGCGACCAGCGCCCGCTGCCACGTCCAGCCGTGCACGGACCGCACGCCGATCACGAGGAGCGCGATGCTCCAGGCGTAGAGGCCGAACGACAGTGCGTCGAACGCGACAAGCTCGGCTCCGGAGTCGCGGCCACCGGAGCGAAACCAGTCGTCGCCGTCGAGGGCCAGCTTGAACGGCCAGAGGACGAGCGAGAGCACGATCGGAATTGCTGCGAACGCGAGCACATGCCGCGCGCGGCGGTAGCTGCCCTGCGAGCCGAGCGCCCGCACGACGCGGTACAGGATCCAGCCGACGACGAAGTACCCGAACACACCCGTGATCCCCCCGGCGGTGAACGCCCACAGTGCGAGGTCGACGCCGTCGCGCGTTCCGTCGTCGAGATAGGTGGTCGCGTCCGCGAGGATCGCCGCGATCCCTGCGAGCCAGATGATCAGGAACACCGGCTCAGCCCGGTCGCCGGCCGCGTCGGGATCGTCGTCGCGCAGCGCGACGAACACCGGCCTCGGCCGCGAGAGCACGAGCAGCGTGCGGAGCCACCAGTCCCTCATGAGCTCTTTAGCTTGCCGTGGTGACGACGCGGCCGTCGTGGCAGAGGTACTCGGTCTGACCGAGCAGCCCGCCGCGCTGGCGCACCGGTGCCTTGCCGTCGGGGCAGATCGTGTGGTGGCGGTTGTTCCACGCAGCGGCCATCCCGCCGAGAAAGACGACGAAGCACACGGCGCCCAGCGCGATCAGCACCGACCGTTTGCTGCGCCAGTTCATGCCGCGACAGCGGCGGCGCGCTCGAGCAGCGGCCGCAGGAACTGCCCGGTGTACGAGTCGTCGACCGCGGCCACCTCTTCGGGCGTGCCGGTGGCAACGATCTCGCCGCCCGCCTCCCCACCCTCCGGCCCGAGGTCGACCAGATAGTCAGCCTGCTTGATCACGTCGAGGTTGTGCTCGATCACAAGCACCGTGTTGCCGCCGTCGACGAGACGCTGTAGCACCTCGAGCAGCTTCTCGATGTCGGCGAAATGCAGGCCGGTGGTCGGCTCGTCGAGGATGTAGAGCGTCCGGCCGGTCGCGACCTTGCAGAGCTCGGCGGCGAGCTTCACCCGCTGGGCCTCGCCGCCCGACAGCGTCGTCGCCGGCTGACCGAGCGTCATGTAGTCGAGCCCGACGTCGTGCAGCGTCTGCAGCCGGCGGCGGATCTTCGGGATCTTCGAGAAGAACTGCAGCGCTTCCTCGACCGACATCTCGAGCACGTCCGAGATCGTCTTGCCCTTGAAGCGCACCTCGAGCGTCTCGCGGTTGTAGCGCTTCCCCTTGCACGTCTCGCACGGCACGTAGACGTCGGGCAGGAAGTGCATCTCGATCTTGATCTGCCCATCGCCCTTGCACGTCTCGCACCGCCCACCCTTCACGTTGAACGAGAACCGCCCCGGCTTGTAGCCGCGCACCTTCGCGTCGGGCGTGAGCGAGTACAGCTCGCGGATGTGCGTGAACAGATCGGTGTACGTCGCGGGGTTCGAGCGCGGCGTGCGACCGATCGGCCGCTGGTCGATCTCGATCACCTTGTCGAACGCCTCGATCCCCTCCACCCCTGCGTGCGCACCGGGCTTCGTCCGCGTGCGCTGCAGCCGGTTCGCGAGCGCCTTGTAGACGATCTCGTTCACCAGCGTCGACTTGCCGGAGCCCGACACGCCCGTGACGGCGACGAACTTGCCGATCGGGAACTCGACGTCGATCCCTTTCAGGTTGTTCTCCGCGGCGCCGAGGATCGTGAACCAGCCGTTGTCCTCCAAGCGGCGCTCCGGTACCGCGATCTCGCGCGTCCCGGACAGGAATTGCCCCGTGATCGACTTCTTGTTGCGCTGAACCTTCGCCGCGGTTCCTTCGGCGACGACGTGGCCGCCGTGCTCGCCGGCCCCCGGCCCCATGTCGACGAGCCAGTCGGCCGAGCGCATCATCTGCTCGTCGTGCTCCACGACGACCACGGTGTTACCGAGGTTGCGGAGCCGCTCGAGCGTCCCGATCAACTTGTCGTTGTCGCGCTGGTGCAGCCCGATCGACGGCTCGTCGAGGATGTAGAGGACACCGACGAGTTGCGAGCCGATCTGCGTCGCCAGCCGGAGCCGCTGCGCTTCGCCGCCGGAGAGCGTGGCGCTCGCCCGGTCGAGGTTCAGGTAGCCGACGCCGACGTCGTCGAGAAACGTCAGCCGCTCGCGGATCTCCTTCACGATCCGGTGGCCGATCAGCTCCTCGGTCGGCGTCAGGTCGAGGCTGTCGAGGAACCGCAGCGCTGCGGTGATCGACAGCTTCGTGAATTGGTGGATGTTCCGCTCGCCGACGGTTACTGCGAGCACTTCCGGCTTGAGGCGAGCGCCTTTGCACACCGGGCAGGGGCGGAACGACATGTATTCCTCGATGCGCTCGCGCTGCGTCGACGAGTCGGTCTCGCGGTATCGGCGCTCGAGCGAAGAGACGATCCCCTCGAACGCGATCATGTACGACCGCCGGCGGCCCATCGTGTTCCGGTACTGGACGTAGACCTTGTCACCGTCCGTGCCGTAGAGGAACCAGTCCTGCTGCTCCTTCGTCAGGTCGCGCCATGCGATGTCGGTCGGAATCTCGTAGCGATCGGCGACCGCCTGGATGACCGACTCGTAAAAGCCGCTGCCGCCAACAGCCCACGGCACGAGCGCACCACCTTCGATCGACAGCGTCGAGTCCGGGACGAGCAGGTCGGGGTCGATCTCCTGCTGTGCGCCGAGGCCGGTGCAGCGCGGGCACGCGCCGTGCGGCGAGTTGAACGAGAAGATCCGTGGCTGCAGCTCCGGCAGCACGCTGCCGTGCTCCGGGCACGCGAAGTTCTGCGAGTAGGTCTTGACCACGCCCGTATCGACCTGATCGACGACGACGAGCCCTTCCGCGAGGGCCGCGGCCGTCTCGACCGACCCGGTGAGCCGGGTGCGCAGGTCTTCCTTCATGACGAGCCGGTCGACGATCACCTCGATCGTGTGCTTGAACTTCTTGTCCAGCGTGGGCGGCTCTTCGAGCGTGTATTGCTCGCCGTCGACCTTGATGCGCGAGAAGCCCTCGCTGCGCAGCGACTCGAATAGCTCGCGGTACTCGCCCTTCCGGTCGCGCACGACCGGCGCGTTGACCGTGAACCGCGTCCCTTCGGGTAGCGAGAGGATCTCCTCGACGATGGCGTCGATCGACTGGCCCGTGATCGGCCGGCCGTCGATCGGGCAGTGCGGACGACCGACGCGTGCATAGAGGAGGCGGAGATAGTCGTAGATCTCGGTGACCGTGCCGACGGTCGAGCGGGGGTTCCGCGAGGTCGTCTTCTGGTCGATCGAGATCGCCGGGCTGAGGCCGTCGATCGAGTCGACGTCCGGCTTCTCCATCATCTGCAGGAACTGCCGCGCGTAGGCGGACAGCGACTCGACATAGCGGCGCTGTCCCTCGGCGTAGATCGTGTCGAACGCAAGGCTCGACTTACCCGAGCCGGAGAGCCCGGTGATGCAGATGAGGGCGTTCCGCGGGAGCCGGACCGTGACGTCCTTCAGGTTGTGCTCCCGGGCGCCGTGGACGACGAGCTCGTCGGCTGCCATGGGACGACCAGTGTACTACGCGAACAGGCGTTCGCCTAGGGCTTAGAAATGGCTCTACCAGGGAAGGAGCGGCCGCCATGATCGAGACAGCCAAACGCACCGCAATTGCAACGCTCGTCGTCGTCGGGATCGTCGTCGCGACGCTCGCGCTCTGGAAGCTGCGCCTCGTGGTCGGGCTGCTGTTCTCGGCGATGATCATCGCCGCGGCCATCCGGCCGTCGATCGACTGGCTCGCACGCCGTCGCGTGCCCGCCCCAGTCGGGCTCGCGCTTCACTACCTCGCGCTCGTCGGCGCGATCGCCGTCGCACTCGCGTTCGCAGTCCCGGCCGCGGTGCACCAGGTCGACCACGCGCTGAGCCCCAGCGGCAAGGCCGAGGTCGCCCGGGCGGCGAAGCACTCGACAGGCGTCAAGCACCAGGTGCTGACGGCCCTGAAGAAGCGCCTCGACAACCTCCCGACGCGGTCGGACGTCGTGAAGCCTGCAGTCGGCATCGGCGTGAAGGCGTTCGAGGTCGTGATCGGCTTCTTCTTCGCCTTCGCCGCCGCCGCGTACTGGATCTTCGAACGTGACAAAGCGGTCGACCTCGTGTGCTCGCTGATCCCGCGACCGCGGCGCAAGAAGGTGCGCGACACCTGGACGCTCATCGACCTGCGGCTCGGAGCGTTCGTGCGCGGGCAGGTGTTGTTGATCACCGCCGTCGGACTCACGCTCTCGCTGCTCTTCTGGATGGTCGGTGAACCGTACTGGATCCTCGTCGGGGTGTTCGCCGGCGTCGTCGAGATCGTTCCGGTGATCGGCCCGCTGGTCGCGGGCGGGCTCGCCGTCGCGGTCGGGTTCACCGCGTCGGTGCACGTCGCGGTGCTGGCCGCCGCGTGCGTGCTCGGTGTGCGTCTGCTGGAGGACTACTTCGTCATGCCGCGCGTGCTCGGCGAAGCGGTCGGACTGTCCCCTCTGCTCGTCCTCGTCTCGGTGACGACCGTCGGGATCCTGTTCAGTGGCTGGGCGGTGCTGTTCGCGGTGCCGATCGCGGCGGTCGCGACGACGCTGTTCGACGTGGTGCTCCGTGACGTCGACCCCGCCGAGGAGGACGTTCCGGCGGTGATCTTCTCGCCCAAGGAGGCCGAGGCGTAACGATTCCCGCCCCGGACTGTCCTACAGTCCGTGACGGTGGCGGTTCGCGACTCTCACCTCCGCACGCTTGCCGCGGCAATCGCCATCTCGGCGATCGGTGACTGGGTTGCCGTGATCGCCCTCGGCTTCCGCGCGAATGACATGTGGGCCGGCGGCGTCGCGCTGCTCCTCATCTGCCTGTGGTCGCCGATCGCGCTCTTTGCGGGGCACGTCGGGATCCTGGTTGACCGGGTCGAGACGCGGACACTCGCCGTCGCCGCCGGCGTCTTCCAGGCGGGCATCGCAGCCGCGCTCGCGTTCGTCTCGTCATTGCCGGCGATCCTCGCGCTCGCGTTCGTCCTCGGCGTGGGCGTGGCCGTCTCGTCGACGGCCGAGTTCGCGCTCGTGCCGCTGCTCGCCGGCACGCGTTCGATCGGCAAGGCGAACGGCCTCGTCGAATCCGCGCGCGGCATCGGCTTCGTCGCAGGGCCTGCGCTCGCCGGGATCGTCGCCGGAAGTGCCGGAACGAAGTACGCCATGCTGGCCGACGCGGCGACCTTCCTCTTGATCGCCGGTGTGCTCGCGGCGCTCCCGGTCCGGCGGCGGGTCGAGCTCGACCCGGGCGCGAAGCCGGCGGCGCGCGACGGGATCAAGCTGCTGTTCGGCGAGCGCGTGCTCGCGGTCACGCTCGGCACCGGTGCGATCGGGCTCGTCTTCATGTCGGCGTCGATCCCGGGCGACTTCGCCTACGCGACGCACTCGCTCGGCATCGGGAAGCTCGCCTTCGGCTTCGTCCTTAGCGCGTGGGCGGTAGGGATGATCTTCGCGTCGAACTTCCTGTTCTCGCGCGTGCCGCTCGCCGCGGTCGCATCCGCGACGCTGATCGGCGCGGCGGTACAAGGCCTGGCCAAGTTCGTGGCGCCGTTCTGGCAGCTCTACGTCGTCATGCTCGTCGCATGGGCGATCGGCGGCATGGGGCACGGGATCAAGAACACGGGCTTCCGCACCCTGATCCACCAGCGGGTCGACGCCGCCCAGCACGGTCGCGCGTTCGCGGCGTTCAACGGGTTGCGCAACACGGCGGAGCTCGCGGCACTCGCGGGCGGCGCGGGCCTCGTGACGACGATCGGCGGCCGCGGCACGCTCTGGGTTGCCGGCAGCGTCTCGGCGGCGGCTGCGCTCGCCGGGCTGTTCGCCGTGGCGGCGACGCGGGCTCAGCCGGACGCTGCGGCGAACGCATCGTAGGTGTCGTCGCCGAAGAGGACGAACCGCACGACATCGATGTCGTGCATGTGTGCGCGGACGGTGGTGATCGCAACGCCGGCTGCGCGCTCGACCGGGTAGCCGTAGAGCCCACAGGAGATCGCGGGGAACGCGACGGTGCGCGCGCCCAGCTCTCGCGCGGCGTCGAGCGAGCGGCGATGGCACGACGCAAGCAGCTCCGCCTCGCCTGCCTCACCGCCATGCCAGACAGGCCCGACGGTGTGGATGACGAATCGCGCCGGCAGCTCACCCGCGGTGGTCGCCTTCGCGTCACCGGTGTCGCAGCCGCCGAGCAGCCGGCATTCGGCGAGGATCGCCGGCCCGCCCGCGCGGTGGATCGCACCGTCGACACCACCGCCGCCGAGCAGTGAGTTGTTGGCGGCGTTGACGATCGCGTCCACCACCTGGGCCGTCAGGTCGCCGCGGACGATCTCGAGCGTCAGGCCTTGCGCCAGCGGCCGAAGATGAGGCCGCCGAGCGTGAAGCCGAGCCCGAATGTGCCGACCGCGAAGCCGCCGATCGCGACGCCCTTGCGCCAGGTCGAAAGACGCTGCCAGCGTCCGAGTGCCTCCTGCTCTTCTTCGGTGAGCGGCTCGCCGCGCCGCTGCTTGCGCAGCGCTCCGCCGGCCCTCAAGCCGAGGTAGAGGTCGTCGAAGATCTCGGTCGTCGGTTCGTCGGCCATTTCACTCACTGTATAGCCTGCTTCGCCGGTGATTACGCGCATCCTGCACTTCTCGGATCTGCACTTCGGGGCGCGCGCCGACCCTGCAATCGACGAGGCGATCGCGGCTTTCGTGGCCCGGACACAGCCCCAGCTGATCGTGGCGACGGGCGACTTGACGCACCGCGGCCAACCCGCGCAGCATGACCGCGCCGCTGCTTTTCTGCGCGGCCTGGGCGCGCCTGTCGTCGCAGTGCCCGGAAACCACGACATCCCCTACTCGTTTCCGGCGCGGTTCACGCAGCCGTGGCGCGAGTTCGACCGCCAGTGGGACACAACCGAGCCGGTCTACTCGACCGAGGACGTGCACCTCGTCGGCATGAACTCGGTTCGGCCTTGGCGCCACCAGTCGGGCGGCGTCAATGACGCGCAGCTGGCGCGAGTCGGCGAGCGCCTCGCGGCCGCGCCTGCCGGTGCGCTCCGCGTCGTCGCTCTCCACCACCAGCTCATCGGCGCGCCCTGGCGCACGCGGAAGAAACCCGTCGCACGACGCAACCACGTGCTCGCCTTCCTGATCGACGCGGGCGCCGAGCTGATCCTCGGCGGCCACATCCACCAGGCGACGGTGAGCGAACGCCACGAGTTCGAGGTGCTCGACGGCGCCGCGCGCGGTGGCGTCGTCTCGATCGCCCCCGGGCTCGGCCGCCCGCGGCCGCATCGCCGAGGCGAGGCATGCGGGTGCGTCGTCTACAACGCCGACGACCACTCGATCGCGGTCGAGACGTCGATCTGGCGCGAAGGGGAGTGGGCGCTCACGGCCGTGCGGACGTTCCCGCGCGGCCGCAAGCGTCAATGAGCCGAACGCGGAGCCAGGCGAGCCCAGATCGCGAGCAGCACGGCGGCGATGATGATCCCGACGACGAACTCGAGCACGCCGTTCGAGAAGATCACCCCGGCGATGATCAGTGAGACGACGCCGAGGACGAGGGTGAGGATCCACCCCAACGGGTCTTTGCCCGGATGGAGAGCCCGTCCGAGCGCGCCCACGACGAGGCCGACGATGATGAGCCATACCCAGTGCATGACCCCTATTTCTCCTCCGTCGTCGTTGTCAAACTCCCGAGCTTCGTCTTCAGCTCGTCGTCGTCGAGCACGCCGGCCCGGTGCAGCTCGCGCAGCATCGCCTCGAGGCGCGCGCTCTCCATCTGGCGCGGCGTGCGCCGCATCGCGTCCGGGTCGAAGCCGAGTGAGCGCAGCTTCTGGCGCGTCTCGGCGACACCGAGCCCGCGCTGGGGGAACGCCATCGCGCCCGGCCCGAAGATCGGGCGATGCTGGACGAACCGCCGGTAGGCGGCGACGAGCGCGATCGCGACACCGAACGAGAGGAACGAGACGACGTAGCCGTTGTCGTCCCCGGAGATTGCCCGGCCGACGACTGCACCGACGATCGAGCCCGTCAGGCCGATCGCAATCGTCAGCCAGATCGGCATCGGATCCGGACCCGGTAGGGCGAACCGCGCCAGCCCACCCGTGATGAACCCACTGGCGACGATCGCGAACACGAATCCCAGGCTCATGCTGTCGCCTCCACCAGTGCGTTGAGGTCACGGCGGATCTCCTTGATCTCGTCGCGCAGCTTCGCCGCGTACTCGAAGCGCAGCTCTTCGGCCGCCTGGAACATCTCCTCTTCGAGCGTGACGAGCAGCTTCTCCAGCTCGTCGCGGTCGAGGCCCTCGACCTTCTTGCCGCCGCGGCGGCGGGATCTCGGGACATTCGGCTGCTCGAGTGCCAGGAACTCCGCGATGTCGGACACGCCCTTCGTGATCGAGATCGGCTTGACGCCGTTCTCCTCGTTGTAGGCGAGTTGGGTGACACGCCGGCGGTTCGTCTCCTCGAGCGCCCCGCGGATCGCTTCCGTCTCCTTGTCTGCATACATCAGCACCCTGCCGTCGACGTGGCGCGCAGCGCGGCCGATCGTCTGAATCAAGGCCGTCTTGCCGCGGAGGAAGCCCTCTTTGTCGGCGTCGAGGATCGCGACGAGCGAGACCTCGGGCAGGTCGAGCCCCTCGCGGAGCAGGTTCACGCCGACGAGGACGTCGTAGTCGCCGAGTCGCAGCTCGCGGATGATCTGGATGCGCTCGAGCGTGTCGACCTCGCTGTGCAGATAGCGCGTCTTCACGCCCGCCTCGAGCAGGTAGTCGGTCAGGTCCTCGGCCATCTTCTTGGTCAGCGTCGTGACGAGCACGCGCTCGTTCTTCTCTTCGCGCCGCCGGATCTCGTTGAGCAGGTCATCGATCTGGTGGCGCGTCGGACGGAGCTCGACCTCCGGGTCGACGAGATAGGTCGGCCGGATCAACTGCTCCGAGACGCGCGTCGACTGGCGCAGCTCCCAGGCGCCCGGTGTCGCAGAAACGAACACCGCCTGCGGCACCTTCTCGAGGAACTCATCGAAGCGGAGCGGCCGGTTGTCGAGCGCGCTCGGCAGGCGGAAGCCGAAGTCGACCAGCGTCTGCTTGCGCGAACGGTCGCCTTCGTACATGCCACCGATCTGGGGCACGGTCTGGTGCGACTCGTCGACGAAGACCACGTAGTCGGACGGGAAGTAGTCGAGCAACGTGTGCGGCGCCGAGCCCGCGGGGCGGCCGTCGAGGATGCGCGAATAGTTCTCGATGCCGTTGCAGAAGCCGAGCTCGCGCATCATCTCCATGTCGTACTCGGTGCGCTGCCTGATCCGGTGCGCTTCGAGCATCATCGACTTCGCCTCGAAGTGCTTCACCTGCTCCTCGAGCTCGTGCCGGATTTCGACGAGGGCACGTTCGATCGTCGGCGCGGAGGTCACGTACTGCGTCGCCGGGAACACGGTGATGTGTTCGAGCTTCGAGAGCACCTCACCCGTCAGCGGGTCGAAGTGGGTGATCTGCTCGACCGTGTCGCCGAAGAACGAGACGCGGTACGCCGTCTCCGAGTGCGACGGCTGGATCTCGACCATGTCGCCCTTGACGCGGAAGCGCCCCCGGCCGAGCAGTGTGTCGTTGCGCGCGTACTGGATGTCGATCAGCTTGCGCAGGACGAGATCGCGGTCCGTCTCTTCGCCGACGGCGAGGAACACGAGCTTCTTCTCATACTCCTCGGGCGAACCGAGGCCGTAGATACACGACACAGATGCGACGACGATCGTGTCCCGGCGCGAGAGCAGGTTCGACGTCGCAGCGTGGCGAAGCCGGTCGATGTCGTCGTTCCGCGAGCTGTCCTTCTCGATGTAGAGGTCGGCCTGCGGGACGTACGCCTCCGGCTGGTAGTAGTCGTAGTAGGAGACGAAGTACTCGACCGCGTTGCCCGGGAAGAACTCGCGGAATTCGTTGCAGAGCTGCGCGGCGAGCGTCTTGTTGTGCGCGATCACGAGCGCAGGTTTCTGGACCTGCTCGATGATCCACGCCATGGTCGCGGTCTTGCCAGTCCCGGTCGCGCCGAGCAGCGTCTGGTAGCGCTCCCCCGCGCGCAGCCCGGCGGAGAGAGCTTCGATCGCCTGCGGCTGATCGCCGGTCGGCGCGTACGACGTGGATGTTTTCAACGGCGCCACCGTGGGAGACAGGGTACTCGTGCAGACCACCCCGCCCTACCGCGCCTACGCCGGAATCATGTCGCTCTTCGTCGGCGGCCTGGTCGCGAGCGGCGGGCTCGCGAAGCTGCTCGATCGCGACGCGCGAGAGCAATCGGCGCTCGATCTCGCCGTGCTCGGCCTCGCGACGTTCAAGGCGGCGCGGACGGTGGCGCGCGACGAGGTGACCAGCTTCCTCCGCGAGCCGTTCGTCGAGGGGCAGGCAAAGGAAGGCGCCGAGGATCCGGTCGAGACGGGTGACGTTCGGCAGGCGATCGGCGAGCTCGTGACCTGCTCGCGCTGCATCGGCACGTGGATCGCCGCGGGGCTGGCCGTCACGCAGATCATCGTGCCGCGGTTCGGCCGGCTTCTCACCTGGACGCTCGCCACCGCCGGCGCGAACGACTTCCTACAGGCCGCGTTCGCGACGCTGACCGACACGGCGGACGAATTGGAACAACGGACGGCCTAGCTAGCCTTGGCCCGTGCGCCGTCTCGTCCCGGCCGCTCTCGCGGCGTTTCTCGTCGCCGGAGTCGCGCAGGCAACAGGCCACAAGCCGGTCGCGCCGCAACTCCTCGACCTGCGTGTCGACAACGGGTCGACGCGCTTCGCCGGCGACTCGACTCTGCTCACGACCATCAGCCCGAACGACGATGGCTTCCGCGACGTCGCGCGCGTCCGTTTTCGGCTGACCGCGCCGGCGGTCGTGAAGATGGACGTGACCAGGACCGTGAAGGTGCCTCAGGTCGTCTACACGATCACCGAGTCGTTGGGCGCGGGCGGGCACACGATGAGCTGGAGCCCGGCGGCCAATCTCAACCCGCGCACATACCTGATTCGCATCACCGCGACGAACAAGGCGGGCAAGCGAACGATCTACGGATCACCGGATGCGTTCGTGAACCGCCATCTGCGCGGCCTCGTCGTGCGTCTCCAGGGGATCGACGCCGGGTTCGCGCGCACGAGCTATGCGCCGGGTCAGCTCGCGTCGCTCCACATCGCATCCGACGAGCCGTCTCTGGAGCTGAAGATCTTCCAGTCCGGCCCGGAGAAGGTGGCCACGCGCGCCGACAACGTGATGCAAGGGGTCGACACCGGCCAGGCACCCGTCGAGATCTCGATGGCGAAATGGCAGAGCGAGCAGCGATCGATCACCCTTCGCGTTCCTGACGTCCGGAGCGGTCTCTACTACGCGCAGCTCACCGGGCCGGACGGACGCATCGGCTATGCACCGTTCGTCGTTCGCCCCGCGGCGCTCGGCGCAACGGGCCGCGTGCTCGTCGTCCTGCCGACGAACACCTGGGAGGCGTACAACTTCCAGGACGTCGACGGGGACGGCTACGGCGACACGTGGTACGCAGGCCCGCCGAACAACATGGTCGACCTGTCGCGCACGTACGTCGCACGAGGTGTGCCGCCTCGGTTCTACAAGTACGACCTGCCGTTCCTGCACTGGCTGTATTGGTCCGGCAAGTCGGCCGAGTTCATCTCCGACTCCGACTTCGATCAGATCGCGAACGGCGACGAGCTCGCGAAGGACTACGACCTCGTCATCTTCGAAGGCCACGAAGAGTACGTGGCCACACACGAGTACGACGTCGTGCAGCGCTTCAGGGACCTCGGCGGCAATCTGATGTTCCTCTCCGCGAACAACTTCTTCTGGAAGGTAGACCGGCATGGAACGGTGCTGCGCAAGATCGGCGAGTGGCGTGTCGCCGGCCGGCCCGAGGCGGCGCTGATCGGTGTGCAGTACCGCGCGAACGACGACGGGCAGAAGCAGGGCGTCTACATCGTGCAAAACACGGCGGCGGCACCGTGGCTCTGGGACGGGACCGGGCTCGACGACGGATCGCTGCTGGGGCAGTTCGTCGGCGGCTACGGGATCGAGATCGACGGAACATCGTCGGAGTCGCCGCCGGGAACGCTCGTGCTCGCGCAGATCCCCGACCTCTTCGGCCCAGGCGTCACCGCCCAGATGAGCTACTACGAAACGCCGGCAGGAGCAAAGGTGTTCGCAGCCGGCACGCTCGACTTCGGGGGCTCGTCGACGTTCTGGCCCGTCAAGCGCATGCTCGACAACCTCTGGGCGAGACTCTCGCAACCGTGAGCCGGGCCGCGTTTCTCGCGGAGCTCACCGAAGAGGTCCACACGCGCGGCGCACGACGGATCGGTGTCGACGGAGTGGACGGCGCCGGCAAGACCAGCCTTGCCGACGAACTGGCGGACAGAATCGAGCACGCAACGCGGATACGCGTAGACGACTTCCTGAACCCGCCGGAGATTCGGTACCGACTGGGTCGTGACTCGCCCGAGGGCTTCTTCGTCGACTCTTTCGACTATGACCGGTTCAAAGGAGCAATCGCCGATGCGAACACCGCCGTCGTCATCGCCGACGGGATCTTTCTGCATCGCGACGAGCTCGTCGGGCTCTGGGACTTCTCGATCTGGCTCGAAGTGCCGTTCGGCGTCTCCGTCCCACGCGGGGCAGCACGTGGGTACGGATTTGGAAGCCCGGACCCGGAAGCTCCGTCGAACCGGCGCTACGTCGAGGGCCAGCGGCTGTACATCGAGAGTTGCGATCCGCGATCGCGAGCGACGATCGTCGTCGACAACAGCGACCTCGCGCGGCCGGGTCGCCTCGTGCGCTAGTCGCCCCAGTCGAAGTCGCGCGAGCGCGTCCAGAGGTTCTCGTCCGAGGGCTGGTCGGGATCGGCCGCGTCGGGGAGCACCGCTTCGACGGTGGCGTCGGGGTCGGGTGCCGGAGCGGCGATGAACGTGTCGTCGGTGGTCGGCCAGTCGAGATGCGTCTCCTCGGCTTCGATGCCCTGCACACCGTCCATCGTGTCTTCGAACCTCGCCTGCTCTTCGGTCTTGAAGAGCGGATGGTTCTCGAAGGGGTCGGCGGTGAGGTACCGCTCGAGTGGCATCTCGTGCTCGAGGGCGGAGTTCCGCCGCTTCAGCTCGAGGTGCTCCTGAATGACCTGTGCAAACATCGACGCAGTGTCGACGGCCATGAAATCCTCCTGCTCCGACTCATTTTCCCCCAGACGGAGGATGTTAGACGATCTTTCGAATCATGAAAACCGGCTGCCAGGCACAATGGTCGTCGGATGGCCCGCGTAAAGCTCAGCCGGCGCCTCGGCCCGATCGGGACGGCGCTCACCTTGTGGGATCTCTGGCGCCGCCTGCCAAAACGGCAGCGCAAGTGGGTCGCGTCACAAGCGCGCAAGCACGGACCGCGTCTCGCGAAGCAGGCGGTTGCGGCGCAGCGGACTCGTCGGCGCCGTCGGCCGTAGCCGTCAGCGCTTGAGGCCGACTTTGCCGGTCGCCATCTCGACCGGCGCGGAGGTGTGCGCGTGCACGACCTTCCGGGTTCCGTCCGCAACGTCGCTCATGCGGGGCGCGTAAGTGCTTCACGGGCGATGCGGTTCTGCTCGATCAGGTGCGCCGTCGGATACCCCTCGGACGGGCTCGCGCGCCACGGACGGCCGATGAAGCGCAGCTTCCGTCCGGAAGCCGCCTCTTCGAGGCGATGGCGGATCGACCGCCACGGCCCCATGTTCTGCGGCTCCTCCTGCGCCCACACGATCTCTTCGAGCCATGGATACGAACCAACGGCGGCCGCCACTGCGTCGGTCGGGAACGGATAGAGCTGCTCGATCCGCGCGACGGCAACGGTGTCGGCTGCCTCGGCGTACGCCTCGTGGCCGACGATGTCGTAGTACACCTTGCCGCTGCAGAGGACGAGCCGCGAGACGCGGCGCTTGTCGGGCCGCGTGTCGTCGATCACCGGGCGGAACCCGCCGCCGACGAACTCGCCGATCGTCGACGTCGCTTCCTTCAGGCGCAATAGGCCCTTCGGTGTGACGACCACCAGCGGACGCGCTGTCGCATCGAGTGCCTGACGCCGGAGCAGATGAAAGTACTGCGCGGCCGTCGTGCAATTCGCGACGCGCAGGTTCTCCTGCGCCCCGAGCTGGAGGAACCGCTCGAGCCGTGCACTCGAGTGCTCCGGCCCGTTGCCCTCGTACCCGTGCGGCAGTAGGAGCGTCAGGCGCGATGTCTCGCGCCACTTCGACAAGCCCGAGGAGATGAACTGGTCGATGACGATCTGCGCGCCGTTCGCGAAGTCGCCGTACTGCGCTTCCCACAACACGAGCGCCTCCGGCGCTGCGGCGGAGTAGCCGTACTCGAAACCGACGCACGCATACTCCGAGAGCGGCGAGTTGAACACCTCGAACGACGCGGAAGCGTCGTCGAGATGCTGCATCGGCGTGAATGTCTCGCCCGTGTGCGCGTCGTGCAGGACGAGGTGTCGCTGCGCGAACGTTCCGCGCTGGACGTCCTGGCCAGTGAGCCGTATCGGGATGCCCTCGACGAGTAGCGACGCGAACGCGAGCGCCTCCGCGTGCCCCCAGTCGATGCCGCCGCCGGTCATCGCCGTGCGGCGGCGCTCGAGCTGCCGCACGAGCTTCGGATGCACGGTGAAGTCGTCGGGGGTATGCAAGAGCTGCTCGTTCAGCGCCTCGAGCGTCACGCTCGGCACTGCCGTGTCGATCGCAGCGGTGCTCGAGTGCCCGACGGCGCTGTGGTCGATCTCCTGCGGCTCCGCGAACGAGGCCTTGAGCCGATCGTGAGCCGCGCGCAGCGCCGCCTCGACCTCGGCGACGAGGCCGTCGGCCTCCTCCCGCGTCATCACGCCTTCCTCGATCAACTGCTCCTCGTAGAGCTCCCGGACGCTCGGGTGAGCATTGATCTGGGCGACCATGTGCGGTTGCGTGTACGCAGCCTCGTCCTGCTCGTTGTGCCCGAACCGGCGGTAACCGACGAGGTCGATGACGACGTCCTGGCCGAACCGGCGGCGGTACGCCATCGCGAGCCGCGCGGCGGCGATCGACGCTTCGGGGTCGTCGGCGTTGACGTGGATGATCGGGCTGTCGAAGCCTTTCGCGAGGTCGGACGAATACCGCGTCGAGCGGCCGTCGCTCGGATCGGTGGTGAACCCGATCTGGTTGTTCGTGATCAGGTGCAGCGTGCCGCCCGTGGAGTAGCCGTCGAGGTGATGCAGGTTGAAGGTCTCCGCGACGACGCCCTGACCGGCGAACGCCGCGTCGCCGTGCAGCAGGACCGCGAGTGCGATCGAGGGATCATGCGCACCGTTGGCCGTCGAACGGTCCGTCTGCTCGGCGCGCGTGCGCCCTTCGACGACCGGGTCGACCGCTTCGAGGTGGCTCGGGTTCGCGACGAGCCGGACGCCGATCTTGCCGCTCGTCGTCGTGCGCGTGCCCGCGGCGGTCAGGTGGTACTTGACGTCGCCTGTCCCACCCTCGGGATCGGCGGCGACCGCGTCGATCGTCCGCTCGCCTTCGAACTCGCGCAGGATGTACTCGTACGGCGTGCCGATCGTGTGCGCGAGCACGTTGAGTCGTCCCCGGTGCGCCATGCCCATGACGACGTCGTGCGCGCCTGCCTCGGCAGCGAGCTCGATCGTCTCGTCGAGCATCGGGATCAGGACGTCGAGACCCTCGACCGAGAACTGCTTCTGGCCGAGGAACCGCTTACGCAGGAACCGCTCCATTCCCTCCACCTCGCACAGGCGGCGGAAGAGCAACTTCTTCTCCGCGGCGGCGAGCGTCTGCCGGTACCGCCCGGACTCGATCGCCTGACGGAGCCAGACGCGCTGCTGGTGGTCGGAGAGGTGCTCGAGCTCGTAGGCGATCGTGCTGCAGTAGGTCTCCGCGAGCTGGGGCAGGACGTCGGCGAGCGTCTCGCCGGGAACGTGAACGCGCAGCACGGACGCAGGGATGAGCGCCTGCAGCTCCGGCGTCAGCTTCGGTTCGAGGCGGAGCGGCTCGAGCGCCGGGTCGCCGACGGGCTCCGAGCCCAGCGGGTCGAGGCGTGCGGCCAGATGGCCGTGCGTGCGGTGCGCCTTGACGAGCGCCATCGCCGCCGCGACGCCGCCGAGCAGGCGCTCGTCGGGTGCCTGCGCCGGTGGTTCGGTCGCGGTGACGGGTGTCGGCGCCGCGGCGGGCGGCGGCGCGACTTGCGGTGGCGCCTCGGCGTGGCCGTTGCCCCCGTTCGACGGCAGCTTCTCGAGCAGCCGGGCGATGCCCGGGTGCGTCGCCACGAGCGCGGAATCACCGCTTTCGAAGAGCGCGCGCCATTCCGACGAGACCGCCTCCGGGTTCTCGAGGTAGTCGTCGAGCAGCGCGCGCGCGTAGCCGGCATTCAGGCCGTCGACGTCGTGCGTGCTCACCCCTGTGTTGTACCAGGGGCGTGCCGGATGTCCTCTCGTCTTCCCTAGTACAAGGGATGGTGCGTGATGACCTGCAGTGCCGCCCCGGCGACGAAGCAGATGCCGGTCGCCGCGAACCCGATTCTGACCAGGCGCTGCTGGTCCCGGCTCATCACGGTGGCGACGAGGAGCAGGACGACCGCGACCGGAGCAAGCCGGAACGGGCGGTAGAAGAGCTCGAGGCAGCCGAGGAAGAGGCCGGACGCAGCGATGAACCCGGCAACCGCTTCGGCGGGCCGGATCGAGTCGCGTGCCGTCGAGTTCACGTCTGGACTCTATCGCGCCGCGGCCGCTCCACCCGGGCCGAGTCGCGCGAGCCGTGCGGGCCGCCGCGTCGCGGGCGCGGGCTCTCGGGCTTGCGCCACGGCCGCCACATCGAGAACTCCTGTTGTTCGTCGACGCCCGGCTCCGGCTCGGCCTTGATCGCGTACCAGACGACGACGCCGAGGTACACGATCGGAATCTTGAGCGCGAGCATCAAGAAGACGAACCCCCATGCTTCACCCGACATCCGCCGATTGTACCCCGATGACGGGCGGCCGAATCCCGATCGTGCCCGGGTCAGAAGAGCATGTAGCCCGAGGGCGCGAGCGCCGTCGGCGGCTCGACCCCGGGCGAGAGCAGCACGAGCCCGGGAACCGGGTCGAGCCGCAGGCCGGCCTGCAGCGCGACCTCGACGAGCTCGCGGGCGGAGCCGGGGATCCGCACCCGCACCGGCGCGCCGGCGCGCGCGAGCTCGCCACCGAGCGCACTGGCGGCCGCGGCGGGCGTCGCCCCTGCAACAGGCCCGATGTCACCGCCGGGGAACGCGTACGAGTACGCGTCTCGCCACTCGGTACGACGTGCGTGCAGCTCCCAGTATCGGTGGTCGACGGTGCGGTCGAATCCATAGGCGTCCGCGTCGATTGCAGCGACGTCGGCGGGCGCCTCCGCCGCAGATGCAGCGAGCCGAGGCGCGCCGGTGAACGTGAGCAGCGGCGTCGACGGAACGAGCCCGCGCCGGCCGTAGAGCACGTTCGAGACGGGCTGGATCGCGTCCGTCACGGTTCGGCGGCGCCGTGCGTCGCCCCACACGGCGTCGAGCAACTGCGGCCCGACACCCCGTCCCTGCGCGCGGTCGCGAACAAATAGGCAGGCGAGAAACCAGTCGTCGCCGCGCGTCCAGGCGGCTCCGAACCCGGCCACGCCGAGGTCGTCTTCAGCGACGTAGCCCACGCCGGTTGCAAGCACGTGTCTCTGAAGGATGGAGAACACCTCGAGCGAGGGCGACGGCACGGCGAAGCCGCGCGGCGCGAACACGGTGGCGATCGCGTCGACGAAGGTCGCGTGGAGG
>DASXOW010000001.1:0-21892 GCA_036493955.1 Gaiellaceae bacterium | reverse complement strand
GACGCGCCGCTGGAACCCGAAGATGAAGCGCTTCATCTTCACCGAGCGGGGCGGCATCTACATCATCGACCTGCAGCAGACCCAGGGCCTGCTCCAGGAGGCGCACGACTTCGCGCGCGCGATCGCCGAGCGCGGCGGCTCGGTGCTCTTCGTCGGCACGAAGAAGCAGGCGCAGGACGCTGTGCGGGACGAGGCACGCCGCGTCGGCATGCCGTACGTCAACCACCGCTGGCTCGGCGGCCTGCTGACGAACTGGCGCACGATCTCCGACCGGATCCAGCGGCTGCACGAGCTTCGCTCGCTGAAGACCGAGTCGCAGCTCGACCTGCTTCCCGCGAAGGAGCGCATCTCGATGGAGGCCGAGCTCGAGAAGCTCGAGGCAAACCTGGGCGGCGTCGCCGACATGCGCCGCCAGCCCGACGCGATCTTCATCGTCGACCTACGCAAGGAGCAGCTCGCCGTCCGCGAGGCGCAGCGTCTCGGGCTGCCCGTGATCGCTCTCGTCGACACGAACTGCGACCCGGACGAGGCGGAGTTCGTGATCCCGGGCAACGACGACGCGATCCGCTCCTGCGCGCTCGTGATCAGGGCGATCGCCGACGGCATTGACGCCGGCAAGCAACGCGTCACGCCGGGCGAGATGGCCGGCGCAAAGCGCAACGGCAAGCAGCAGCAGGAAGAGGAAGCGCCGGCCGCCGAACCGGAGGCAGAGGCTGACGCAACGCCCGCACCCGCCGCCGAGCCGGAGCCCGAGGCCGAGGCTACCCCTGCGCCGGCCGAAGAGACGACCGCGGCGACGGAGGAGGGAGGCGCGTGACCGACATCACCGCTGCGATGGTGAAGGAGCTCCGCGACGCGACGAGCGCCGGGATGATGGAGTGCAAGCGGGCGCTCCAGGAGACGGAGGGCGACTTCGACGAAGCGGTCAAGCTTCTCCGCGAGAGGGGGATGGCGTCCGCTGCGAAGCGCGCCGACCGCGCGACGAGTGAAGGCAAGGTCGGCGTGATGGTGCGGGAGCAGGTCGGCGCGATCTCCGCGATCGGCTGCGAGACCGAACCCGTGTCGAACAACGACGACTTCCTTGCGTATGCGGAGAAGACGCTGCGCACCGTCTTCGACGGGGGCGACCCTGCGACCCTCGAGGACGAGCGGGTCGAGCTCGCCGCGCGCCTCGGCGAGAACATCCAGGTCGTCGGCGCGAAGCGGCTCGAGGCGTCGGGCGACGAGGCGATCTCGTACTACGTCCACTCGCCCGCGAACAAGGTGGGTGCGATCGTGAGGACGAAGGGCGGTGACCCTGCGGCGGCCCGCAGCCTCGCGCTGCACCTGACGTTCGCGCGACCGACGTACGGCGCGCGCGACGAGGTGCCGCAAGAGCTCGTCGACGCCGAGCGCGAGATCCTGTCGCACTCGGACGAAGTGCTCGCCAAGCCCGAGAACGTCCGCGACAAGATCGTCGAGGGCCAGCTCAGCAAGCGGTTCTTCGGCGAGGCTGTGCTGAGCGAGCAGACGTGGTACCGCGCCGACGAGGCGACCGGAACGGTCGCGCAGTACCTGAAAGAGCATGGCATCGAGCTCCTCGACTACGCCTGGTACGCAGTCGCGTAACGAGCCTCGAATGGGGTTCAACCGCGTCCTGCTGAAGCTCTCCGGCGAGGCCCTGATGGGTCCGCGGGACTACGGCCTCGACGCCGGCACGCTCGACCGGTTCGCGCAGGAGCTGGTTGACGTGCGGGCGAACGGGATCGAGCTCGCGCTCGTGATCGGCGGCGGCAACATCTACCGCGGCATGTCTGCGGCGGCGCAGGGCATCGATCGCGCTACCGGCGACTACATGGGGATGCTCGCAACCGTCTTCAACGCCCTCGCGGTGCAGGAGGCGCTCGAGCGCGCGGGAGCGGACACCCGCGTCCTCTCCGCGATCGCGATGCAAGAGGTCGCTGAGCCGTACATCCGCCGGCGCGCGGTCCGCCACCTCGAGAAAGGCCGCGTGGTCATCTTTGCGGCGGGCACCGGGAACCCGTACTTCACAACCGACACCGCAGCGGCGCTCCGTGCGCTCGAGATCGGCGCGGAGGCGATCCTGATGGCCAAGAACGGTGTCGAGGGTGTACTCGACGGCGATCCTCGTCAGAACAAGGAGGCGAAGCTGATCCCCGAGCTGACGCACTTGCAGGCGATCGAGCGAGGCTTGAGAGTCATGGACACGACCGCGCTGTCGCTCTGCATGGACAACAACCTTCCGATTCACGTGTTCGAGCTCGCGCCCGGTAACGTCGCGAGGGTGGCGGCGGGCGAGCGCGTCGGCACGATCATCTCGACCCCCGAAGGAGACACGCCGTGATCGAGGACTTCATCCGTGACGCGACGCAGCGAATGGACAAGTCGGTCGAGACGACCCACGACCACTTCAACTCCGTGCGCACCGGTCGAGCGGCCCCGGCGTTGCTCGACCGCATCTCGATCGACTACTACGGGACCCCGACGCCGCTCAAGAACCTCGCGACGATCAGCGCGCCCGAGCCGCGGATGCTGACGATCCAGCCGTTCGACCCGTCGTCGATCAAGCAGATCGAGAAGGCGATCCAGGAGTCCGACCTGGGGTTGCAGCCGTCGAACGACGGCAAGCTCATCCGCCTGCCGATCCCGCAGCTCACCGAGGAGCGCCGCAAGGAGTACGTGAAGGTCGTGCGGTCGATGGCCGAGGAGGGTCGGGTGGCCGTGCGAAACGTTCGCCGTGATGTGATGCGGCACCTCGAGGATCTGGTCAAGAACGGCGACGTCGGCGACGACGAGGAGCGCGCGGCCGAAGGGCGCGTGCAGAAGCTCACCGACGACCACACCGCGAAGATCGACGATCTGCTGAAGCGCAAAGAGGCCGAGATCATGGAGGTCTGACGGGGTGGTGCACCACCAGTGAGCATCCTCTCCCGCTTCCGCACCCTCTCTCGCATTCGCGCCGTTCCCCAGCCCGACCTGCCGGAGGTCGCCGGCTCCGTCGCGATCATCCTCGACGGCAACGGCCGCTGGGCCTCGCGCCGCGGGTTGCCGGTCGCCGCCGGACATCGGGCCGGTGCTCGGAACGTGCGGCGTGCAGTCGAGGCGTCGATCGATCTCGGGATCCACGATCTGTCGGTGTTCGCGTTCTCGACGGAGAACTGGTCTCGACCGCAGGACGAGGTCGACGCGCTGATGGAGATCTTCGCCGAGACGATCGAGCGTGAGCTGCCGGACCTCGCGGAGCAAGGTGTGCGCGTGCGCTTCATCGGCCGCCGCGACCGGGCGCCCGCCGAGCTGCAGAAGCGGATGCTGGCGATGGAGGACCGCACCGCGCTCAACACCCGCATCAACCTGTGGGTCGCCTTCGACTACGGCGGCCGGGCGGAGCTCGTGGAGGCAGCACGGCGGATCGTCGAGAGCGGTGTCGACCCGGCCGAGATCGACGAGAACGTCTTCGCGGCGAACCTGTACGCGCCGGAGCTACCGGATCCCGACCTGCTGATCCGCACGAGCGGCGAGCAGCGCATCTCGAATTTCCTGCTCTGGCAACTCGCGTACTCGGAGCTCGTCTTCTCCGACAAGCTCTGGCCCGACTTCGACGCTCGGGAGCTGCGGTCCGCGCTTGCCGACTATGCAAGCCGGCGTCGAAGATTCGGCGGCCGATGAGCAATTGGCTTTCGAGGATTGTCGTCGCCGCGATCCTGCTGCCGATCGTCCTCGGCGCGGTGTACCTCGGCGGGTGGTATCTCTTCGCGCTGGTCGCGATCGCGGCGGCGATCGCGTTGCACGAGTACTGGCTACTCGGCCGGGCGCTCTCGCCACTCGCGCCGGCCGGCTACATCGGTGGCGCACTCGCACTGGTCGGTGCTCAACTCGACGGCATCGGTTGGATGCTCGGCGGCGCCCTGACGACCTTCGCGCTCGCGTTCCTGCTCAAGGCGATCTCGGAAGCGCGGGCCGCAGCGACCGCAGCGATCAGCAGCACGGTGACGGGCGCGCTGTGGATCGGCGGGGGCCTCAGCTTCCTGATCCTGCTTCGGCATCTTCCGACCCACGGCCGCCTCGCGCTCTACACGGTTCTGCTCGCGGTCTGGGCCGGCGACACGCTGGCGTACCTCGGCGGCCGTCTCCTCGGCCGGCACAAGATGGCGCCGTCGACGTCGCCTGGCAAGACGTGGGAGGGATTCGTGTTCGGCACGGCGGCGACGGTGTTCGTCGCGTTCGTCGCGATGTACAAGCAGGACTTCCTTTCGATCCCGCAGTCGATCGTGCTCGGTGCGATCATTGCCATCGCCGGTCCGCTCGGTGATCTCTTCGAATCGCTGCTGAAGCGCGACGCGGGTGTGAAGGACAGCGGGACGCTGCTCGGCGGGCACGGCGGCATGCTCGATCGCCTCGATGCGTTCCTCTTCGCGGCGCCCGCGGCCTATTTCGCGATCCTGGCGTTTACGACCTGACGGCGGGCACACTGTGCCCATGACGCGGGTCGCGCTCCTCGGTGCCACCGGGTCGATCGGGCGGCAGGCGGTCGAAGTCATCGCCGGCAACGCCGCGCTCGAGCTCGTCGCCGCGACCTCCGGCTCCACTCCGATCGACGGGCTCGCGCCGCTGACCCAGGTCGGCGGCGACCCGACCGAGCTGCTCGAGCAGGCAGAACCGGACCTCGTGCTGAACGCGACGCTCGGCTTCGCAGGCCTCCCGGGGACCATGTGGGCCCTGGAACACGGCGTCACGCTCGCGCTTGCGAACAAAGAGAGCCTCGTCGCCGCGGGCGAGCTCGCGCTCGCCGCCCGCGAGCGCGGCGGGGGCGCGTTGATCCCCGTCGACAGCGAGCACTCAGCGCTGTTCCAATGCGCACTGTCCGGGGAGCCCGAGGCCATCGTCCTCACCGCGAGCGGCGGCCCGTTTCGTGGCCGCACCCGTGACGAGCTCGCCTCCGTCACACCGGCCGAGGCACTCGCGCACCCGACCTGGAGCATGGGCGCGAAGATCACGATCGACTCGGCCACCCTCGCGAACAAGGGTCTCGAGGTGATCGAGGCGCATTTTCTCTTCGGCCTGCCGTACAGCCGCATCGAGGTCGTGGTGCACCCGACGTCGATCGTCCACGGGCTCGTGCGGTTCCGCGACGGCGCGGCGGTCGCGCACCTCGGCTACCCGGACATGCGCGTGCCGATCTCGTATGCGCTCACCTACCCGGAACGCGCGGCCACCAGTATTCCGCCGCTCGATCTCACCGCCGGGCCGCTCGAGTTCTTCGAACCGGACACCGACACGTTCCCCTTGCTCGCGCTGGCACGCGAAGCGGGCGAGCGTGGTGGGACGTTCCCGTGTGCGTTCAACGCCGCTAACGAAGTTGCAGTCGCAGCGTTCCTCGACGGACGCATCGGCTTCCTGGAGATCGCGTCGCTCGTCGAGGACGCGTTGGACCGTGCGGACGGCGCGGTTGCTCGCGACCTCGCCGAACTGCGCGAGGCCGACGGGCGCGCGCGCGAGTCCGTGGAGACTGCATGGGCTTCGTAGCGGCGATCGTCGGTCTGGCGCTGCTCATCCTCATTCACGAGGCGGGACACTTCTTCGCCGCGCGCGCGGTCGGCATGACGCCGCGCAAGTTCTACCTCGGGTTCGGGCCACCGATCGTCAAGACGACGCGAGGCAAGGTCGAGTATGGGATCGGTTCGCTGCCGCTCGGCGGCTACGTGAAGATCCCGGGCATGAGCCGCCCGTCGCCGGGCGACCTGAAGGCGACGCTGCCGCCGGAGGTGCGAGAGGCGCATCGGGCGGAGCTCGCGCGGCTCGATGACGCAATCGCCCGTGACGATTTGGACGACGCTCGCGCGGAGCTTGCGTCACTCCGTCCGCTTATCGGCGAGTCGCGGTACGTCCAGGAGCTCGAGTGGTCGCTCGAGCCGGACGCGTACTGGCGGCAGGCGACGTGGCGCAGGCTCGTCGCGATCGGCGCGGGGCCGGGGATCAACCTGCTCTTTGCATTCGTGCTCTTCACGACGCTGTTCATGCTCTCGACGACGAAGAGCACCAGCGTGATCGCGCGGGTCGAGTCGGGCTCCCCGGCAGCGGCTGCGGGCCTGCATGCGGGCGATCGGATCGTCTCCGTGGCCGGGGTGCCCGTGAAACCGGACGACATCGCGCACGCGATCCGCGGGACGAACGGTGCGCCGTTCCGGCTCCTCGTCCGGCGCGAGGGCCGGCGGGTCGTGATCGGCCCGACGCACGCCCGTCTGTCCGACGGCGTCTACCGGATCGGGATCGCGATCGAAGGGCGCGCGGGGCCAGGCGAGTCGCCGCCCACCGCTGCCAGGGACGCGCTGTCGCTCTCGTGGGCCGTCACCGCCGACACGGCGCGCGGCCTCGGCCACCTCGTGACCGGCCGCGACACGAACCACGTGTCGAGCTCGGTCGGGATCGTGAAGGCGCAATCGGAGGCGTGGCGCCAGGGCCTGCGGGACTTCCTCTCCGTGCTCGGGCTGATCAGCCTCGCGCTCGCCTTGATGAACCTCATCCCCGTGCTGCCCCTCGACGGCGGCCACATCGTCCTGGCGCTGCTCGAAAAGGTTCGCGGTCGGACGTTCGCGCAGTCGGTCTACATCCGCTACAGCGTCGTCGGCCTGACGCTGTTCGCGGTCCTCATGTACTTCGGGCTCCGCAACGACTTGTTCGGGTCCGGCGGCTAACCTCACCTGGTGGCTAGCGAACGCTCGGTCAACGTAGGCGGCGTCCAGATCGGCGGCGGGGCGCCCGTCGTCGTGCAGTCGATGACGACCACCAAGACGCACGACGTCCCGGCGACGACCGCGCAGATCGCGGCCCTCGTGAGCGCAGGCTGCGAAATCGTCCGCGTTGCGGTCCCGAAGACCGAGGATGCGGAGGCACTCGGGAAGATCGTCCGCTTCTCGCCGGTGCCGATCATCGCGGACATCCACTTCAACGCCAGCCTGGCGCTGAAGGCAATCGACCAGGGCGTCGCTGCGGTGCGGATCAACCCGGGCAACATCGGCGGGCCGGAAAAGGTCGAGCAGGTGGTGCTGGCCGCGAAGAAGGCGGGGATCCCGATGCGGATCGGCGCCAACTCGGGGTCGCTGCCGAAGCATCTCGAGGAGCTCGCGCAGGAGGATCAGGCGTCGGCGCTCGTCGAGGCGGCGCTCGAGGAGGTGCGGCTGCTCGAGGCGCTTGACTACCGCGACTTCAAGATCTCGGTGAAGTCGAGCCATGTGCCGACGATGATTCGCGCGTACCGGATGCTCGCCGACCGTGTTCCGTACCCGCTGCATCTTGGCGTGACGGAGGCGGGCACGGCGTTCAGCGGCTCGATCAAGAGCTCGGTCGGGATCGGGACGCTGCTCGCGCAGGGAATCGGCGACACGATTCGAGTGTCACTCGCTGCCGATCCGGTCGAGGAGCCGAAGGTGGCGTTCGAGATCCTGAAGGCGCTCGGGCTCCGCGAGCGCGGGCCGGTGATGATTGCGTGCCCGTCGTGCGGGCGCGACAACGTCGGTGTTCACACGCTTGCGGAGGAGGTCGAGACGCGTCTCGCCCAGTATCCCGAGGCGTTCGAGGTCGCGGTGCTCGGCTGCGCGGTGAACGGGCCGGGGGAGAGCGGTGACGCCGACTTCGGCATCGCCGGCGGCCGTGACGTCGGCTTCATCTATGCGCACGGCCGCGTGCTGAAGAAGGTCTCGAGCAACATCCTGGTCGACGAGCTGTTCCACGAAATCGACCGTTGGATCGCGGACGGGATGTTCCGCCCGAAGCGCCTGAAGATGGCGAAGCCGGCCGCGTTGGCCATGGCCGAAGCCTCTGCGATCCCCCTCGAATAGCGAGCCGGCGCGCGTGCCACCGCCTCTCGGTAGCCTGGGATGGCAACGATGATCGCACGCGCCTCACAGCTCTTTCTGCCGACTCTCCGGGACGCGCCCGCCGACGCCGAGGCGGTCTCGCACAAGCTGCTCGTCCGCGCCGGCTACATCCGGCAGGTCGGCGCGGGGCTGTGGTCGTTCCTCCCGCTCGGCTGGCGGGTCCACCGCAAGGTCGAGCAGATCATCCGCGAAGAGATGGACGCGATCGGCGCGCAGGAGTTCCTCGCACCGGTCTTGACGCCGATCGAGCTCTGGGAGGCAACCGGCCGCGACAAGATCACGGAGATCTTCCACGTCACCGACCGCGCGGGCCGGCGGTTCATCCTGCCGATCACGCACGAAGAGACGTTCACGTTCCACGCGCGCGAGATCCAGTCGTACAAGGAGCTGCCGCAGCTCTGGTACCACTTCCAGACGAAGGACCGCGACGAGCCGCGTCCGCGCGGCGCCTTGCTGCGCGTCCGCGAGTTCATCATGAAGGACGCCTACTCCTTCGACCGCGACGAACAAAGTGCGTACGCATCGTTCGAGCGGAACCGCGTCGCCTACCACCGCATTTGGGAGCGGTGCGGCGTCGACGCGCAAGAGGTGAAAGCGGAGAGCGGGATCATGGGCGGCGAGCTGACGTACGACTTCCTCGCGCCCTCCGGGTCGGGCGAGAACACGCTCGTCCGCTGCGAGAACGGGGACTACGCGGCCGACGCTGAGGTCGCGCGCGGGATCCCGCGAATCCCCGAACCGACGCCGGCGCTCGGCGCCCCCGACGAGATCGAGACGCCCGGCGTGACGACCTGCGAGGCCCTCGCCGAGTTCCTCGACGTCGACCTGGCGACGACCTCGAAGGCGATGCCGGTCACGACCGAGGACGGACGCGTCGTGCTCGCGCTCATCCGTGGCGACGACCGCCTATCGGAGTCGAAGCTGCTGTCGGCGTTGCGGATCGGCTCACGCCCTTCGACCGACGACGAGATCCGCTCGGCCTTCGGCGCGTCGGGCGGCTCACTCGGTCCGGTCGGGTTCGACGGCGAGGTGGTCGCCGACGAAACGCTCAGCGCCGGGCAATTCGTCGCCGGCGCGAACAAGGACGGCTTCCACCTTCGTGGCGTCGAGGCGGGCCGCGACTACCAGCCGCGGTTTGCCGACCTGCGCGAGCCGATCGGCGGCGACCGCTGCCCCGAGTGCGGCGGCGCGCTCACCTTCGAGCCCGCGATCGAGGTCGGCCACATCTTCTACTTCGCCGACAAGTACAGCGACGGTCTCGATGCGACATTCCTCGACGAGGATGGCCGGGAGAAGCCCCTGCTGGGCGGCAGCTACGGGATCGGCCCGGGCCGGGTGATGGCGGCGCTCGTGGAGCAGAGGCACGACGAGCAGGGAATCGTCTGGCCGCGCTCCGTGGCCCCGTACGATGTCCACCTCGTGGTGCTGAAGGGCGCGGAGGAGATCGGCGAGCAGGCTGCTGCCGCCCTCGACGGGGCGGGGTTGGACGTCCTCCTCGACGACCGCGACCTGCGGCCGGGCGAGAAATTCGCCGACGCAGACCTGATCGGTCTGCCGATCAGGATCACCGCCGGCAAGAAGAGCCTGGAGGATGCGATGGTCGACGTCCGCGACCGCGCGAGCGGGGACGAGCGACGTGTGAGCGTCCCCGACCTGGGCAAGGAAGTTCGGTAATGGCCCGGCGCAGGCGTTATGCGGCGGAATCGTTCGGCCCCGCTGTCGAACGGCTGATGAACGAAACCGGTGTCACGTATCGGGCGCTCGCCGCGAAGACGAACCTCTCCGCGGGCTACCTGAACCACCTTGTGCACGGGAACCGTCCGGTGCCGTCGAACGACGTGGTGGAGACCCTCGCGCACGCCCTCGACGTCGATCCCGAGTTCTTCCGGGAATACCGCCTCCGCGTGATCACCGAGAAGCTCGAGGCGATGCCCGACCTGGTCGACAGGCTTTACAAACGCCTTAACGGCTGAGCCTAACCCGCGTTTTCCCGGGTCGTCTTAGACCATGAGCCGGTGGGGTCCCGGCAAGCGACCACTGGGGGGTTAGGGGCCCCACCGCTCGTTTGACGGGCGGCTAGAGAGCCGGCTCAGCCTGGCGTGAGATTCCGCTGCCAGCTCACGGAGAACGTGCGCCCGTCGGTGCTCGCCTCGCCGGGGAGCGCTCCGATACCGTCGCCGAGTGGGTCGCCTAGCCCGAAGAGCCGGCCTGTGCTGCCGCTCGAGATCAGCTCGATCGCGCTGGCCGTCCAGGCGGCATCGGTGAGCGTGCCCGGATGCGTGTCGCCGATCGCTGCGATGTTCGAGAACGTGACAGTGCCGAAGTTGGTGAGCGGCACGGGCTGACAATGGCCTGAGATCGAGCAGTTCGACGGTGCCTCCGCGATCCACTCGGCCGACGCGGTGTCGAGAGCCTGGGTCGGCGTCAGCACCTTCGAGAAGCGCGTGTGCCGCGTGAGGTCCTTGAGCGAGAAGCTGAGTTTCGGACCGTTCACGAGCACGGCGGCGCTGATCGTGTCGCCTGCGTTGATCTTCAGCGGGATCCGCACCGACGCGGCAGGCACGAGCTCCCACCAGGCGTAGTAGGTCGGGAGCCGGGTCGCGCCGTCGCAGTCTGCGCCGGTGCCGAGCTGCTCGAGCGAGCTCGAGTCGGGGTCGTAGCCGCCGAGCCCGACCCAGAAGGCAGCAGACGAGATTCGATCGACCGTGCACGTGCTCTTCGGCACCCTCCACGTGGCGGTCACGTCGGTGAACTGAGCCTGCACCTCGGGATCGGAAGAGATCGCCGCGTACCCCGACCAGTTGGAGCTGATCTCGGGATTCACGGTTACCGCCCGTGCGCCGAACGTGTGAGTCGTCGAGCTCGCAGTCGCAGTGCCCCCTGCCGTCGCGCCGACCGTAAGCAGGATGAAGGCGAGGAGCACGCGCACCGCGGCAAGGTAGCCGGGCCCTGCTGTGTCGTGCCTAAGATTTCGGCGCGATGTATGACGAGGATCTTGCAGCACGTATTCGCATACTCATCGACAGCGAACCTGGATTGACGGAGCAGAAGCTGTTCGGCGGGCTCGCCCCCGGCTGATCGCTCGGGCGGCGCTGCTACGGTTGGCCCGTCGCGGGGCGTGGCGCAGCCTGGTTAGCGCGTCGGTCTGGGGGACCGAAGGTCCCGAGTTCAAATCTCGGCGCCCCGACTGGAGCGACGTCTTGAGGCGTCACCTTGCGTACCTCGCAGTCCAAGTCGCCCGTTTGGGAACCGACGGGAAAGAAGGGAGGTACGAACGATGTTCAGGACTGCAACCGTCGGGCCTCGGTTCGGCGTCAACTGGCTCGTCGCCATCTACCTGATCGCGGGCGGCATCGTCGCCGCGACCCATGACTACTGGTCGAACCTGCACACGCTGAAGGCGATCGTCTCGGCCGTCCTCGCAACTGTCCTGTGGCCGTTGATCCTGCTCGGCATCAACCTGCACGTCCATTGACGCGGGGAGCCGTGAAAGCCGACGGTCGCGCGACGCGATAGGCGCCGCGCGACCGTGCCTCTAGGTCACTACGCCTGCGGGGCGATGCCGAGGATCTTGATCCACCAGTCGCGCTCGCGGATGCGCAGCGCGTCCTTCATGCCGGAGCGGCGAGCACGCTGCTCCTCACGCTGTGGCGAATCGTCATCGATCATTGCCGCGACGGCGGCCTCGCTCCCGTTGCGCCCTCTCAGCTCGTGGACGCGCTCCACGGCATCGATTGCCTTCTCGCGGCGAACCAGTTCGGCCTCGCGTGCAGAAAGCTCTGCCTCCCGACGCTCGAGGTCGCGCACGTCGATCGCCGAGAGAAGGGCCATCGCCACGTCGCCGTGACGGGTAGTCGGTACGTCGAATGCAGTTGCGGTCATGGGCGTGCCCCTTTCAGGACTCCCGGCGGCCGCAACGCCGACGTGATGTTCCACCACTCTACGGACGAAGAGGTCATCGTTCCGACACTCGTTCGAGTGATTCGCCGAGGGGGTTCCCTCCTCCGAGTGACGCCCGCAACGCTCGGCGCGACGAGAACCGGCGGTGATGAGAACGCTCCTCATTCTCGGGGGCTGCATCGTGCTCCTCACGGGATGCGGCGCGTCGAACGACGTCTCGCAGCTCGTCGTCTCGACGCCGAACAACGCGGCGCTCGCGGTAGCCGAGTCGAACGCCCAGGATGGGAACACCACCATCGCGGCGTACTTCGCTGCGAACGGAAGCTACGCGGGCGCGACGACCAGTTCGCTGAGGACGATGCAACCCGGGCTGAGCCCGACCGTTAGCGTCACTGCCACGGCTGACGGCTACTGCATCCAGAGCGTGGTCGACGGTGTCACCGCGAGCGTCCGGGGGCCGGGCAGCGCGGCCCCCGGGCCAGGCCCCTGTTAGGAGTAGGAGACCTTGAGCGCGCGGACCGCGTCCTCGAGCTGTGCGTGCAGCGACCGCGTCACGTAGACCGCCCACGGGTGGGCCGGGGTGCCACCGGTGTAGCCGACCACCGGAATGCCGCGTGAGTGCGCGTACCACGCTTCCATCGCGGTTCCCTCGTCGGGAGCGGTGAACGCGGCGAGCATCACCGCGCACGAGTCGATGTCGCCGAGATCCCCCTCGACGATCTCGGCTTCGTGACCGACGGTCGAGCCGCGGAAGTCGCGGCGCATCGGATCGACCGGCTCGAGCCCGGCGTCGGCGACGAGTGCCGTCGCACGTGTCCGGTACTCGTCCGCGAACGGCGGCCCGGCGAGGTAGACCCTGCGCATCGGCCTAGACTAGAGCGCATGGAGCAGCGGTTCGTCGCGCTCGGCCACGCGGGAAGCGACGCGTACGCGGGCCTCGAGACGTTCCCGAACCCGGGCGTCGAGCGGGTCGAGCTGGTGAGCGACGAGCTGACCGCCTTCTGCCCGATCACGCACCAGCCGGACTTCTACGCCGCGACGATCACGTACGAGCCAGGCGAGCATTGCCTCGAGTCGAAGTCGCTGAAGATCTATCTCTCGCGCTTCCACGACCAGGGCGTGTTCTGCGAGGCGCTCGCCGTCCAGATCCGCAACGAGGTAGCCGAGGCGCTCCAGCTCGAGCGCGGGCGCGTCCACGTGACCCTCCGCCAGAAGGCGCGGGGCGGGATCACCATCACGGCTGCCGTCTAGCTCAAACAGGCCGAACGGCCCATTGTCCGTCGCCCCCGGGTGGTAGATGATCGTTAGTTGGACCCCCCGGTATGCGGCTTCTCCTACTCGGCCTCGTGGTTGCGCTCGTCGTGCCCGCCAATGCGGTCGCGGGCGGCCGCGTGTCCGCCTTCTACTACCCGTGGTACGGCACATCGTCGGCCGACGGCTCCTACGAGCACTGGTCGCAGGACGGCCACGCGCCGCCGAACGACATCGCGTCGTCGTACTACCCGGCGATCGGCCTCTATTCGTCGTCCGACAATCTGGTGATCGACGCGCAGATGAGCGAAATCCGCGGCGCGGGTATCGACGAGATCGCGGTGTCGTGGTGGGGGAAGGGCTCGCCGGAGGATCTGCGGATGCCGGCGATCGCAGCCGCGGCGAGCAAGCGCGGGATCCTCGTGGCGGCGCATATCGAGCCGTACCGTGGGCGGACGGTCGAGTCGATCGCGAGCGACATCGCCTATCTCACAGGCCGGTACGGGATCAAGACGTTCTACATCTACGAGCCCTTCGACTTCGCGCCGAGCGACTGGGCCGACAACCATCCGCTTCTCCACCCGGTCCCCGACATCACCATCTACGCGCAAACAGCACTCGCAGGCGCCGCAGCCTCGGCGCGGTTCGACGGGGTCTACACGTACGACATCGTCACCTACGGCGGCAACACCTTCCATCGGCTCTGCGCCGAGGCGCATGCGATGCACCTGCTGTGTGCTCCGTCGGTTGGGCCGGGCTACAACGCAAAGCGCGGCAACGGCGATCCGGTGGTCAAGCCGCGCAGGCGCGGGCAGACGTATGACGCGATGTGGCGCGCGGCGCTCGTGAGCGGCGCCGACAACGTCACGATCACGTCGTTCAACGAGTGGCACGAGGGCACGCAGATCGAGCCGGCCGTCGCGCGGCGCCGCGCCCGCTACCGGTACCTGTCGTACGACGGCGCGTGGGGGCTCCGCGGCGCGGCGGCGGAGAGCGCGTACCTCATTCGAACGCGCTACTGGTCGGACGTCTTCCACAAGACGCCGCCCGTGCAGCCGAAGACCAACGCGTCGTAGACCCCTTCCTCGTCGACGCCCCGCAGCTGCGGGTGAGCGAGGTCGATCGTCGCGTCGGGCCATTCGGTGAGACCGAGTGCTGCGGCACCCTCTGCCGACCCGGCGGCGAGCAGCGCGTCGAGCGACATCACGCCGCGCTTCCCCGTCTGGCGGCGCGCGATCCCCTCGAGCTCCCGCAGCTCTTCGAGCGGGTCGATGCGCACGTTCGAGTCGCTGCCGATACATAGCCCGACCCCGCGGTGCAGCACACGAGCAACCGGGAGGAAGCCGTCACCGAGATTCGCCTCGGTCGTCGGGCACACACAGATGCGCGAGCCGGCCGCGGCGAGCAGGTCGAGCTCGTGCCCGTCGGCATGTGTGGCGTGCACGATCGTCGTCTGCGGGCCGAGGCATCCGGTCTCGTCGAGTAGCTCGATCGGCCGCAGGCCGGTCTCCGCGACACACTCCTCGATCTCGCGCGGCTGTTCGTCGGCGTGAATGTGCAGCGGGAGGTCGTGCTCGGCGGCATACGCGCCGAGCACCCGCAACGCATCCGGCGGACACGCGCGCACGGAGTGGGGAGCGACACCCACCCGGATGCCCTCGCTGCGAAGCTCCTCGAGCTCTTCGAGGTAGCCGCTCACGGACTCCTGCCGGAAGCGCTCGATGCCGCCCCGGAGGTAGCACGCGTAGAGGAGAACGAACGCGATCCCGGCTTCCCTCGCCGCCATGGCCGCCTCGTGCGCCTCTTGGAAACCGAGGTAGTGGAACTCACCGACGGCGGTGAAGCCGTTCACGCGGAGCTCCCGGTAGACCTCGACATACTCGCGCCTGATCTCTTCCGCGGTCAGCGTCTCCGCCAGCGCGAGCATCCCGTCCCGCCAGGCCCAGAAGTCGCCGCCCCGGTCTCTGCCCCGCAGCGCGCGCTGGAACGCGTGGCAGTGCGCGTCGACGAAGCCCGGGAGCTGCACCCCCGTATCCTGTCAGTGTGCGGAGCCGGATCCCGAATGCCTTGACGATCGGACGGATCGTCCTGATCCCGGTGTACGTGTGGTTGATCACGACGTGCGACGGCGGCCGGTCGTGGCCGGCGGCGATCGTGTTCGGCGTCGCCGGAGTGACCGACCAGATCGACGGGTACCTGGCCCGGCTCTGGCACGTCGAGTCGGCGTTCGGGAAGATCGCCGACCCGCTCGCCGATCGCCTCATGATCGACTGCGCGGTCATCCTCCTCGCCTACGCGGGACGTTTGCCGTGGCTCGCGCTGCTGATCCCCGCGCGTGATCTCGTCGCGCTCGCGGGGACGCCGATCCTGATGGGGCGCGGCTACGAGTTCAGGGTCAATCTCCTCGGCAAGGCTGCGACCTGGCTTCTCTACGCGTCGCTCGGCTTCGTGATGGTCACCCACAAGGGTGCAGCATGGCCGCTCGTCATTTTCTGGACCGGGCTCGGCCTGGCGTTCGTCTCGCTGGCGGAGTACGCGATCAAGGCGAAGCGGGAGGCGTTCGCGTGAAGGCCGTCGTGATGGCGGGCGGCGAGGGCACCCGGCTGCGGCCGCTGACCTCGAACCAGCCGAAGCCCATGGTCCCGATCGTCGGGAAGCCGTGCATGGAGCACATCCTCGAGCTGCTCCGCACCCACGGGTTCGAGGACGTCATCGTCACCGTGGCGTTCCTGCCGCAGGCGATCCGCTCCTACTTCGGCGACGGCACGAGCCTCGGGCTGAACATCCAGTACTCGGTCGAGGAGAGCCCGCTCGGAACGGCCGGCTCGGTGCGGCTCGCCTCGGACGCGCTCGACGACACGTTCCTCGTCATCTCCGGCGACGCGCTCTGCGACATCGACCTGCAGCGCATCGTCGACTTCCACAAGGAGAAAGGCGCGGCGGTCACGATCGGCCTCAAGTCGGTCGAGAACCCGCTCGAGTTCGGGATCGTCGTCACCGACGAGGACGGGAAGGTCGAGCGTTTCCTCGAGAAGCCGTCGTGGGGGCAGGTGTTCTCGGACACGATCAACACCGGCATCTACGTCCTCGAGCCCGAGGTGCTGAAGCACATCCCGACCGACCGGCCATACGACTTCTCGAAAGAGCTGTTCCCGCTCCTGCTCGAGATGGGCCGTCCGATCTACGGCTACGTCTGCGAGGGCTACTGGCAGGACATCGGGAACCTCGACCAGTACCGCCAGGCGAACTTCGACGCGCTCGACGAGCGCGTCCGGCTCAACGTGCCCGGATTGAAGATCCGCGGCGACGTGTGGATCGGCGAAGGCGTCGAGATCGACGATGTCGAGGGAGTCGAAGGCCCGGCGTTCATCGGCAACTACGCACGCATCTCGCCCGAGGCGTCCGTCGGCCCGTACACCGTCCTCGGCTCGGCGACGACGCTGCGCGAGCGCGGGCGCATCGCGCGCACGGTGCTGGACGCGTCCTGCTACATCGGGCGGAGCGCGGTGGTCGAGGGCGCGATCATCGGGCGCAACTGCGACATCCGCGCACACGCCCGGATCCACGAGGGGGTCGCGATCGGCGACCAGGTGACGATCGGCGACCAGTCGGTCATCTACCCGGACGTCCGCATCTACCCCTACAAGGAGGTCGACTACGGGGCGCAGATCTTCGAGAGCCTCATCTGGGAGTCGCGAGGCACGACGCGCGTCTTCTCCCAGGACGGCGTCGTCGGCCTCGTCAACGTCGACCTGACGCCGGAGACGGCGCTGCGATTCGGTGCGTCGCTCGGTACCGCGTTGAAGCGCGGCGCACGCGTCGTCGCGAGCCGCGAGAGCGCACCGGCGTACCGAATGATCAAGCGCGCGCTGATCTCGGGCCTGCACTCGACCGGCGTGAACGTCGCCGACCTGCGCACTCTGCCGGCGCCGGTCGGGAAGCACCTGCTGAAGACCCAGGGGTACGACGCAGCGTTCCACGTCGGCGCGTCGACGACCGATCCGGAGGCAGTGCAGATCAGGCTGTTCGAGCGTCCCGGTGTCGCGCTGTCGTCGCAGATGCAGAAAGAGGTCGAGAAGCACTTCACGCGGCAGGAGCTGCGTCGCGTCCCGTTCGGCGACGTCGGCTCGATCACCTATCCGGCGCGCGCCCGAGAGAGCTACGCCAGCGACCTGCTCGCCGACCTCGACACCGAGGCGATCAAGGCGCGCGGCTTCCGCATCGTGGTCGACTACGGCTACTCCGCGGGCAGCTTCGTCCTGCCGCTCGTCCTGGGCCCGATCGGCGTCGAAGCAGTCACCTCGCACGCGTTCGAGTCCGACACCGGCTCGACGCCCGGCCGCCTGGCGGAGACGATCGACCAGGCGCAGCGCCTCGTCGCCGCGGTCAACGCGGACTTCGGCGCCGTATTCGACCGTTCCGCCGAGCGGATCTACCTGCTCGACGAGCGGGGTCGGGAGATCCGCCCCGACCAGGCGCTCCTGCTTTACCTCAAGCTGCTCAAGGGCGAAGCGGGAAAGGTGGTCGTCCCGATCACCGCGACGAGCCAGGTGGAGGAGGTGGTCGGCGGCCGGTTCGAGGTCGTGCGGACTCCCGCCACGCTGCCCGAGCTGACGCGTGCCGCAGCAGGCGACGGCGTGGTCTTCGCGGGCGCTCCGGGCGGCGGCTACGTCTTCCCGGCGTTCCTGCCGGCGTACGACGCGATTGCGGCACTCTGCAAGCTGCTCGAGCTGCTCGCGCCCGTGAGCGACCCGCTGTCGAAGCTCGTCGCGGAGCTGCCACGCCCAACCCTCGTGCACCGCCAGGTGCAATGCCCGTGGGCGCTCAAAGGTGCGGTCATGCGCGTGCTCAACGAGCGCTACGCCGACGGCAACGTCGACACGACCGACGGGATCAAGATCTTCGACTCGCGCGGCTGGGTGCAGGTGCTGCCGGACGGCGACGAGCCGACGATCCACCTGTACGCCGAGGGCGGAACACCGGCCGAATCGGAGGAGCTCGAGACAGAGCTCCGCACGATCGTGACCCATCTGATCGAACGGGAGGAGATCGGCGCGGCCCGGTGAATTGGGGAGCGACGAACCCTGAAGTAGAGGTTGACGGTTTCGTGCTCCTCTGCTGGAATTCGGATGCAGACCCCGACGAAAGGCGGCAGCGTGGAACCGCTACCCGATCTCGGCTCACTCTCGGAGACCGAGCTGAAGTCCCTGATCGACGATCTCGAGCACCAGGAGCACGAGGTCAGCTACCAGCGCCGCCTGCTCCACGGCAAGATCGACATCCTGCGCGCGGAGCTCGTCGCGCGTCTGCAGGTCAGCGGAGGGAAGAGCGTTCTCGACCAGGTCGACGTCGACCGGCTGACCGCGATCCTCACGGGGAAGACCGCGCCGAGCACATGACACAGGTGTACTGCAGCGAGTGCGGCTTCCAGAACCCGGAGTCCGCCAACTTCTGCGCGCGCTGCGGCGCGATGCTGCCGCGCGCGGAGCCGGTGTCCGAGGCGACGCAGTCGCTCACGCCTGAAGACGTCGCGGAGCTCGCCGAGCACCACGAGCACGGCCTCGAGGGGCCGGCGCTCGTCGTGCGCGCGGGCGGCGGCAGGGCGGGGGAGAGCTTCAGGCCCACCGGCCCGCGGACGCGCATCGGCCGCTCACCGGACTGCGAGATCTTTCTCGACGATGTCACCGTCTCGCGGAACCACGCAGTGCTCGTCGACGACGGCGGCGAGTTCGTGGTCGAGGACCAGGGCTCGCTGAACGGCACGTTCGTCAACCGCAAGCGCATCGACCGGGTGCCGCTCCACGAGGGAGACGAGCTGCAGGTCGGCAAGTACCGGATGACGTTCATCGCATGACGTCCACCGCTCCGCAGCACCGCGAGCGGTTCCTGCGCATCGGCGAGGTTGTCCGGCGGCTCGGTGAGGAGTTCCCGGACATCTCGATCTCGAAGATCCGCTACCTCGAGGACGAAGGCCTGCTCGCGCCGCGGCGGACACAGGGCGGCTATCGGCTCTTCAGCGAGGATGACCTGGAGCGGCTGCAGAAGATCCTCCGCCTGCAGCGCGACGAGTTCCTGCCGCTGCGCGTGATCAAGGACGAGCTGGATGCACCCGGCGCGAAGGAGCGGAAGCGCAAGCGGCCGACCGCGCTCGGCTCGGAGGAGGAGGCGATCACGTTCGACGAGTTGTGCGAGCGCTCGGGAGTCGCACCCGACCTCGCGAAGGAGCTCGAGGACTTCGGGCTGCTCGCGCCGCACGGCAGCGGCTCCGCGAAGCGGTACCCCGAGTCGGATGCGGATGTCGCCGCCACGTGTGCTCAGCTGACGCGCTACGGCGTCGCACCGCGCAACCTGCGGACGTTCCGCACCGCGACCGGCCGTGAGGCTGCACTGCTCGAACAGCTCGTCGCGCCGGCGCTGCGCGGTCGCAATCCCGAGCGCCGCGCCCAGGCGCTCCGTGACCTGCACCAGCTCGCGGAGCTCGCCGGTGAGCTTTCCTCTCAGCTCTTCTGGCGCGACCTGCGAGACTTGGCGCAGTGACGGATTTAAAGGCGAAGGTCAGGGAGGTCCAGGACTTCCCGACACCCGGCGTGGGGTTCAAGGACGTGACGCCGCTTCTCGCCGATCCGCAGCTCCTGCGCGAGACCGTCGGCGAGCTGGCCGACTGGGTGCGCTCGAAGGACGCCGACATCGTCCTCGGCGCCGAGGCCCGCGGTTTCTGGATCGGCTCTGCGATCGCGATCGAGGCGGGCGTCGGCTTCGTACCTGCGCGCCGGCCCGGCAAGCTGCCGCCGGAAACGGTCAGCGCGAGCTACGTGCTCGAGTACGGCGAGAACTCGCTCGAGCTTCATCCCGAGCTGATCGCGGCCGGGGCCCGCGTCGTCATCCACGACGACGTGCTGGCGACCGGCGGGACGGTCGAGGCGATCAAGGGGCTCGTAGAGCAGATCGGCGGCGTGGTGGTCGGTGCGTGCTTCATCATCGAGTTGACGTTCCTCGGCGGCCGTGAGCGGCTTGCAGACCTCGATCTGCACGCACTCATCACCTACTGAAAACCGCTCGCGGCGCGGCCGCGTACTTCTCGGCATGAGATGGGTGCTGATGTTCGTGCTAGTGGTCGCCGTCGCGGGCTGCGGAGGCTCGAAGAGCTCCGACAAGTCCTCGACCGTGAAGGTCTTCAGCTCGAAGCTCGGCCAGATCCTCGTCGACAACAAGGGGCGGACGCTCTACCTGTTCGAGGCAGACAAGAACGGCAAGAGCGCCTGCAGCGGCAGTTGCGCGGCCACCTGGCCACCGCTCACCGCCGCGTCACCGAGCGCCGGCAGCGGCGTCGACGGCGGCTCACTGGCCACGACGAGCCGACCCGGCGGTACGCAGCAGGTCACCTACCACGGCCATCCGCTCTACACCTACTCGGGTGACGGCCCGACGTCGGGAAGCACGAAAGGCGAGGGCCTGAACACGTTCGGGGGAGCGTGGTACGCCGTGGACGGGGCGGGCAAGGCTGTCAAGTCGACCGGCTCGGGCAATGACATGGGCGGCGGCAACGGTGGGTACGGCTACTGATCACGTGGATTCGTCCGATACATGGGGTAGAGAACCCTCATGTACGACTCGCTGACGACCTCCTACACCTTCTCCTGTCCCGTGCACGGTGAGACGAACGTCGTGCTCTCGCGGTTCCGGCGGCTCGAGGAGTTGCCCGGCCCGCATCACCCGGCCGTCTACCGCGTGGAGTTCGCGTGCGGCTGCGGTCACGACCACCCTGGCCTGCTGACGCACGACGAGCTCGACTGGGCGCCACTCGGACTGCAGGACGAGACGACGTTCATCAACCTGATGACGTCACGCAGTGAGCCGATCGGCAGTGAGCTCGTCGAGTTCGCGGCGTCACGGATCAAGGCGGGGGAGTGGCCGTGGAGTTTCTTCTGCTGGCCTGAGGAACGGCCGCGCCCGGTGTTCCCGTCGGCGTTCATGCTGCTCGCGCCCGCAAGCAGCGGCGATCGCGTCGGGCTCGCCGTGCGCTGCCCGGTCTGCGGCAAGGTCTCGGTGAACCTTGTGTCGCGCGCGCATGTCGATGTGCCGTTCGTGAACGATCGCGAGATCGGTGTCGTACAGCACCTGTTCGACGACGATGCGGCGGCGACGCTTGCCGAGTTCCACGAAGAGCTGTGGTCGGCGGCGTTCGACGCACGCCGCCTGACTCTTTCCTGAGACGTTCCCTCCCAAGAGGGTTTTTCGACCGGTAGGACCGACCGATAACTCAACTAGGCCATGTTGAGCGTCGCCGAATCCGAGTTCGAGCCCCATCGCGAGCAGCGGGGTGATCACCTCATCCTCGTGCACTGCGCGAATGTCGGACGCGAGCGTCCGCCGGCGTACGCGCGCCTCGTCGAAAAGATCGGCTCAGAGCTGACGCGGCTCCTGATGTTCGCGCTGACCGGCTCTCACGGCCGGCGTGGTTCGTCTTCGCCGTAGACACGGACGAACACGAACACCAGAAAGCCGACGACCCCGCCGATGATGAAGCACACGGCGTTGCCGTAGCCGACCGCCGCTCCGCCGATCCACACGAAGAGCCCGAAGAAGAGGGCCCACATGAACGAGATGACGCCGTGATCGAAAGCGGGCGGGCGCGGAAAATGCACGGCGCGATGCTACCTGCCTCGAAAAGACAGTGACCCGGTTGAGAACCGGGTCACGAACAAAAAATTCACCGAGCCGGTTGCGCTTTTGTCCACCTTCCCCGTGAACCTTCGGCTTCCGCCTACGGCCCTCGGGAGCGGCTTCGACCTACTCGCGCTCCGTGCTCGGTGCAAGAGGGAAGGTACGGCGTGTCGACCCGGGTTGCAAGTCGCTCGGAGCCGCTT